>NZ_BAGA01000143.1 GCF_000308595.1 Nocardia higoensis NBRC 100133
CGGCTCGGTAGCACCGGGTGGCCCGGCGAGCCCGGCAGCCTCGGCAGCCCCGACAGCCTCGGCAGCCCCGGCAGCCCCGGCAGCCCCGGCGGCCCCGGCAGCGTCGGGTGGTCCCGCGACACTCTCCGGACCGGCGGCAGACGCGGAATCGGGCGGTTCGCCCGAGCCGGCGTCGTCGGTGGATTCGCCCGAGCCGGTCCGAGTGGCGGTCCCTGGGGTCCGGGCAGCTTCGGACTCGGCCGATCGGGTCGGCTCGAGGGACTCGGTGGCCTGGGCGGGGTGGCGCAGCGGCCGGCCGAAACCCGGCGGCCGGACGGCGGGCTCGGCCGGAGCGGCGGGGGTGCGAGCGTGGCTCGGTTCGGCCCGGTCGGCGGGACCGCCGGAGCCGGCGGGGTCAGAGTCCGGCACTGCTCATCCGCCCCCATAGCCGGATGTAGCCGTTGTGCACGCGCAGGGCGGCGCGCCGGGCGGTGGGTGGCAGGTCACCCGCGACGACGGCGCGCCAGCGGGCCGCCCGGGACAGGGCGTCGTCGGCGTCGGCCGGGGTGACGGCCGGATAGCCCGCGGCCAGGTGGGCGACCGAGGGGTGGGCCAGGCCGGCGCACAGGCCGAGCCAGACAGCCTCGTCACCGGCCAGATAGTCCTCGATCAGGTCGCGGGCGCGGCCGCCCGCTTCGGGAACCGAACGCGCGGCCAGCCGGGACAGGCGGTCGAGCAGATCGCCGCCACGCAGGGCAGCGGCCTGTTCGTAACGGCGATGCAGCAGGCGGTGCAGCGCGTCGATGCCGCTGGCGGCGTGCATCACCTGGAGCAGGGCCGGGCCGGTGAGGGTGGGGTCGTGGCGCAGGGCGGCGAGTGCGCAGGCGAGGCCGTACAGATCCCAGCGGCGCAGCAGGCTCTCGCGTTCGCGGGCCTGCGGTCCGGCCGCGGCGCCGACGAACAACTCGGGCGAGAGCGTCAGGGTGGGATCGCTGTCGGCGGCCAGCGCGCGCAGCAGGCTCAGATCCTCCTCGGTGACCGCACCCGCCCTGGTCCTGGTCGCGAGCGAGGCGACGACCGGCAGGGTCGGCCTGCGCAGCTCGCGACCGTACTGCTCGGCGGCGGCGACGGCATCGGCCCAGGACGAGCCGATGGCGTCGGCCTTGTTGAGCACCACCACGGTGTGCTGCGGGGGCAGCGCGGCCAGCACCCGGCGGTCGGCCGGTTGGGGCGCGCCCGCGAGGACATAGACGACGAGGTCGGCGTCGAGTTCGGGATCGGGCGCGCCGGGTTCGTCGATCGGCGCGGTCTCCACCGCCGACATCAGCGCCAGCGCGTGCAGCACGGTGGTGCGTCCGGTGTGCGCGCGGCCGGTCACCTGGATCCGCGGCGGCGTGCGCCAGAGCTCGGCGGCGCGGTCGGCGTGCTGCCCGATCGCGAGGTCGCGGCCGCCCAGGGCGCGCAGGTCGGCCAGCAGCCGATCCAGTCCGGAGTGGTCGCGTGGCGCGGCCGGTTCCTGTGTGCGCCCGGTCCGGGCGGTGGCTGCCTGCATCGTCATCAAACCCCCTTCGACCGTGGGAATTCTGTCAGACGAGGGCGGTCGGGGGACGGTGAGCCGGTCAGGAGCCGGTCACGTATTTGTTCACCGCGCGCGCCGCCCAGCCCGGTGCGAACTTGGCCGACAGGGCGAGCACCTTGGCCTGCGCGCCGATCTCGTAGTGCACCCGCGGCAGCCTGCCCCGGCGGCGGGTGGCGCCCCAGATGCCCTTCGCGACGTCCTCGGCGGTCAGCCGCACGCCGAGCGACCGGGTGCTGCCGGTGTCGAGGCCGTCGACCATCGCGGTCGCCACGAACAGCGGCCAGATCGCGATCACCCGGATGTCGTGACGCGCCCATTCCAGATCCAGCGCCTCGGTCAAACTCTTGACCGCCGATTTCGTCGCGCCGTAGGTGGCCAGCTCGGGCTGACCGTAGATCGCCGAGGCCGAGCACATGTTCACCAGTTGCGCGCCGGTGGTCTCGCGCAGATACGGGAAGGCGTGGTACGCGCCGGAGATCACGCCGTTCACGTTGACCGCCACCATGGCGTGCTGCTCGCGCAGGCCGATGGTCTCGAACGGACCCGAGCGCAGGATGCCCGCGTTGTTGATCAGGATGTCGAGCCTGCCGTGCGCCTGATGGAATTCCGCCAGCCGCTGCTGCCACTGCGTGTCGTCGGTGACGTCGAGCACGCCGGTGTGCACCTTGCCGCCCGCCGCCTCGATCTCGCCCGCCAGCCTGCCGAGGCCGATCTCGTCGATGTCGACAGCACCCACCAGGTAGCCGCGCGAGGCGAAATGCATGGCTGTGGCCCGGCCGATCCCGGCAGCAGCGCCGGTGACGAACACCGTGGGAGAGCTCATGCGCGCAGTCTAGTTCCGGAGCCGTGGACGCCGGTGAAACCGTGCGGTCGGGGTTCGGTTGCTGAGCTGACGCGCCGATGCTGGACAATGGACGTCGTGAACGACGCCGCCAACCACACTGTCGAGTCGGTTCCGGGCAGGCCGTCCACAGCATCGGCCCCGCTCGAAGCAGGCAGACGATCCACCACCGGCTCCCGGCTCTACCCGCGCGTGACCAGCTTCCGGTCCCGCCGCGGCGCGCTGACGCCGAATCAGCAGGGCGCCTGGGACCGGATGTGGCCGAAGATCGGCCGTGAGGTCGGTGACGAGCCACTCGACACCGAGGCCTGGTTCGGCCGCAAGGCTCCGCTGGTGATCGAGATCGGCTGCGGAACCGGCACCGCCACCGCCGCGATGGCTCGAGCCGAGCCGGACGTCGACCTGATCGGCATCGAGGTGTACCAGCCGGGTCTGGCCCAGCTGGTCCAGCGGATCGAGCGCGACGGCATCGGCAACATCCGGCTGCTGCGCGGCGACGCCGTCGACGTGCTCGAGCACATGATTGCTGCGGAGTCGCTGACCGGCGTACGCGTGTTCTTCCCCGACCCCTGGCCGAAGGCCCGCCACCACAAGCGCAGGCTGCTGCAGCCCGCCACGCTCTCGCTCATCGCGAGCCGGCTGCGGCCGGGCGGCGTGTTGCACGTCGCCACCGACCACGCGGACTACGCCGAGCACATCGCCGAGGTCGGAGCGGGCGAACCGCTGCTGACCGGCCTGAACGAGACCACCGGTGGCAGCGCCGAGCTGCTCGCGCAGCGCTCGCCGATCGGCTACGAGCGCCCGGTCACCAAATTCGAGGGCAAGGCGCACAGGGCGGGAAGCGCCATCACCGAGTTCATCTGGGGCAAGATCGAATGATGAGCGTCAGTGCGATGGCCGACTCGGCCGGGGGTGTTGCGGGGGAGGTGCAGGGAACCGGAGCCGAGGGTTCGGGCGGCGCCGCGCCGGATGTGCGCCGGGTGCTGCTGATCTGGGATGCGCCCAATCTCGACATGGGCCTGGGCGCCATCCTCGGCGGCCGCCCGACCGCGGCCTACCGGCCCCGCTTCGACGCGCTCGGCCGCTGGCTGCTGGCCCGCACCGCCGAGCTGTCCAGGGCCGGCGGCCGCATCGAACCCGAGGCGACGGTGTTCACCAATATCGCCCCCGGCACCGCCGATGTGGTGCGCCCGTGGGTGGAGGCGCTGCGCAATGTCGGCTACGCGGTGTTCGCCAAGCCCAAGATCGACGAGGATTCCGACGTCGACGCCGACATGCTCGCGCACATCGAGCTGCGCAGCCGCGGCGCGGGCCTGGCGGGCATCATGGTCGCCTCGGCCGACGGCCAGGCCTTCCGCGAGCCGCTCGAACAGCTCGCCGCGCGCGGAATTCCCGTGCAGGTGCTCGGTTTCCGTGAGCATGCGAGCTGGGCGGTCACATCCGATACGCTCGAGTTCATCGACCTCGAGGACATCCCGGGCGTGTTCCGTGAACCGCTCCCACGGGTTAGCCTCGATTCGCTGCCCGACGAGGGTGCCTGGCTGCAGCCGTTCCGGCCGCTGTCGGCACTGCTCACCTCTCGCCCCGGTCAAGGAGTCGCTTAGTGTTCACACGCTGGGGCGATCTGGTCTACCGTTTCCGCTTCGCGGTCATCGGCATCGTCACGGCGGCGCTGCTGGGACTGGGCGGCTACGGCTTCGGCCTGGAAGAACATCTGAGCTCCAGCGGCTGGGACGATCCGCACTCCGAATCGGCGCAGGCCGCACGCATCGCCGACGCGGCATTCGGCCGCGATCACGGCAGCGACGTCATCGTGCTGTACACGGCTCCGGAGGGGAAGACGATCGAGGACCCGGAGTTCCGGGACAAGATCGTCGACAGCCTCAACCGGCTGACCAGGGAGCATCCGGACCAGATCGCCATGGTCAACGGCGCGTACTGGAAGACCGATACCGGTCCCGGCGCGCCACTGATGTTCGGGTCGCAGGACAAGAAGTACACCTTCGCCTCCATCGCCATCGTCGGCGACAACGACACCGACATGGTGCGCAACTATCGCGAGGTGAAAGACGCCTTCTGGATCGACGGCGTCGACGTGCAGGTCACCGGCCTGCAGGCGGTCGCGGGCACGCTCAACGACACCATGGCCAGCGACCAGAAGCGCATGGAGCTGATGGCCATCCCGGCCGTCGGCGTCCTGCTGTTCTTCGTCTTCGGCGGCCTGATCGCCGCCGGTCTGCCGCTGATCGTCGGCGGCCTGACCGTGCTCGGCGCCAACGGCATCATCATGGCGCTCACCAAGTTCACCGAGGTGAACTCCTTCGTCGGCGCGGTCGTCTCGATGATCGGCCTCGGCCTGGCCATCGACTACGGCCTGTTCATCGTCAGCCGGTTCCGTGAAGAGCTCGCCGAGGGCTACGAACCGAGGGCCGCGGTCCGGCGCACAGTGCTGACCGCCGGACGGACCGTGGTGTTCTCGGCGACCATGATCGTGGCCAGCCTCGGCGGCATGCTGCTGTTCCCCCAGGGGTTCCTGAAGTCGGTGGCCTACGGCACCATCGCCACGGTCAGCCTCGCCGCGGTCACCGCTATCACCATCCTGCCCGCCATGCTCGGAGTGCTCGGCCCGCGGGTGGACATGCTCGGCCTGAAGCGTTTCCGGCAGACCAAGACCGCCGACGAGATCGAGAACGACTTCTGGGGCCGCACGACGCAGTGGGTGATGCAGCATCCGCTGAAGATCGCGGTGCCGATCACCATCCTGCTGTTGCTGCTGATCATCCCGGTGAAGAACCTGGCCTTCGGCGGCATCAACGAGCGCTACCTGCCACCGGACAACCAGGTCCGAACCGCGCTGGAGAACTTCTACGACGTCTTCCCGCTGAAGAAGACCGACCCGGTGCAGCTGGTCATGGTCTCCGACGACAGCACGGCCGTCGGAAAGGTCTGGAAGCAGGCCGGGAACGCCCCCGGCATCATCGGCGGTTTCGGGGTCCCCAGCCGTTCGACCACCCAGGGCGACGTGTATCGGACCAGCGCCACGCTCGAGGATTCCGAGAACGCCGACCCGACGATCGACTACCTGCGGTCGATGGACGTGCCCGACAACGTCGAGGTGTACGTCGGCGGGCAGCCGACCATCACCAAGGACAGCGTCGACGCGCTGCTCGATCGCATGCCGTTCATGATCGCCCTGGTCCTGTTCGTCACCACTGTGCTGATGTTCCTCACCTTCGGTTCGCTGGTGCTGCCGATCAAGGCCGCATTGATGAGCGCGCTCGGCCTCGGATCCACGTTGGGCATCCTGACCTGGATCTTCATCGACGGTCACGGCGCGGGACTGCTGAACTTCACCCCGCAGCCGATCATGTCGCCGGTACTCGTGCTGATCATCGCGGTGATCTACGGCCTGTCGACCGACTACGAGGTCTTCCTGCTCTCGCGCATGGTCGAGGCGCGCAATCAGGGCGCCTCGACCACCGAGGCGGTGCGGGCGGGCACCGCGCACACCGGCCGCATCATCACCGCCGCGGCGCTCATCCTGCTCGTGGTCGTCGGCGCGTTCGCCTTCTCCGATCTGGTGATGATGCAGTACATCGCCTACGGCCTGATCGCGGCGCTGTTCATCGACGCGACGATCCTGCGCATGCTGCTGGTGCCCGCCACCATGAAGCTGCTCGGCGACGACTGCTGGTGGGCCCCGGCGTGGATGAAGCGCATCCAGGAGAAGCTGGGCCTGGGCGAGCCGATCCTGGACGACGAGCGCCCCGGCGGCGGTGAAGTGGTCGATCTGATCAAGACCACCCCCATCACCGACCCGGTGACGATGCTCATGCCCGCGCTGCCGGAAGACAAGCAGCGCAAGTCTCCTCGCCGGGTGCGCACGGTCGCGGAGATCGAGGCCGAGGCGCCGACGCAGCGCATCGACGATGTCTCGTC
>NZ_BAGA01000142.1 GCF_000308595.1 Nocardia higoensis NBRC 100133
CACCCCGGCCCGCCCCGCCCCGGCGGCCCCGTCCGCTCCCACCCAGGGCGCGGTGCGCCGTGGTGAGGACGACGCTCCCACCGAGCAGATCAGGATCGACAAGAAGGATCTCTGATCACTCGCTGATCGCCCAGCGGCCCCCCGGTCTCACGGCCGGGGGGCCGCTGCCGTTCCCGGGGGATTCCTACCGGCCCGGGCGAGTCGCACCGACCACCCCGGTCCCGGCGACGCAAGCGGCTACAGCGCGGCCGCCAATCGTCTGCCGCCCTGCACGACTACCGTGCGGGCCGCTGCCGTTCGGTCGGGCGGGCGGCGGTACTGCGCAGTGCGATCACGACGACCAGCAGTGTCGTGGTTCCGGCGACGGCGACGGCGGTGCCGATCAGAGCCGGCGCGGTGCGGGCGAACAGCACCATGAGCGTCACCTCGACCGCGAGGCCGAGCCAGGTGAGCGCCGCGGGAGTCGTGCGGTCGACGGCGATCGCCGACAGCACCGCGCCCTGTAGCACCGCCAGGATGGCACCGTGCAAGGCGAACAACCACAACAGGCCCTGGACGGGCGCGTAGTCCTGCCCGGCGAACAAGGGGGCCAACGGCGCGGCCAGCGCGGCGCCGAGCACGGCGACGACGCCGAGCACCGACAGCACCGCGAGCGCGTCCCGGATCGCGCGGGCCGAGTGCGCGGGCTGCGCCATCCGCGGATACAGCACCACGCCGACCGCGGCGGGCAGCCAGAAGGCGATCTTCGCGGCGATCGCACCCAGCGCGTAACGTCCCGCCTCGGCCTCGTCGAGCACCATCCGCACGACGATGAGATCGGCCGAGGACATCGCCATCAGCGCGGCCTGCACCTGCGCGGCCCGCAACACCGGCAGCACACCCACCACCGGCGTGGACTCCCGCTTCTCGACGTGCCCCGCCGCCGGACCTTCCTTCGCCCTCGTCTCCACGGCGAGCCGATCGGACGGCGCGGTGTCCGGCCCGAGCATCTCGGACGGCACCCGGGCGGGTCCGGCCGGTGCGTGCGTCTGCGCGCCCGCATCGACGGGCGCGGTTCCCTCCGGCAGCGTTGATGATCGAGCACTTCTCGACGCGGCATCCTCGAACGCGTCCGGTCGCGCGGCACCCGCCCGCGGCGCCGTCGGTTCGACTCCCGGGGCGGACGTGCCGGCCAGCGCGCGGGCCAGTGCGGCGGCCGTGGCCAGGCCGAACGCCGTGCCCCACAGTGCGGGGCCGGCGCCGGCGGACAACGCCAGCAGCGCGAGGGCCGGGACGACTCGCGCGATCCCGGCCGCGCCGAGCACCACGGCCAGCTCCCGGAAGCGGCGCTGCCCCTGCAGGACGCCCTGCTCGCCGGTGAGCAGCACCTGCGCCGGAGCGGCCGCCAGCGCACCCGCGCAGGCGAGCACGCCCACGTCGAGAGCGAGAGTCACCACCGGGATCAGCGCCAGGGCGATCACCGCGACGATCGCCGCACACCGCCACTGCAGTGCGCGCAAGGCCGCGACGGGCGCGCCGCGCACGAATTCCCGCGCCACCACGTTCTGCAGCGCCAGGGCGGGCACCGCGCACAGCAACTGCACCGCGAGCAGGCTGGCGAACTCGCTGTAGCCGTTCACACCGAGCCAGCGCCCGGCCAGCAATTGCAGCAGGTATCCCGCCACATTGGCGGTCATCGCGCCTGCCGTCACCAGAGTCATATCCGCCACGAGCAGGGGGCGGCGCGTGGCGGACATGCGCCAATCGTCGCACCCCGGCGCCCCGGGCCCGGCGGGTGGCCTCGCGAAACCCCTGGCCCGGCCGCTCCACCGCCCCGCACGACGGCGTCGTCGCCCGCGCCCGGCCGCGTTCGATCAGCGGTCGCATCCGGCCCGGTACGGAGGCATCACCGCCTCGCCCACGCCGGACCGGAGGTCGCTGCCCCCGCGGAGCCGGACCGGCCAACAGGCGGAACGACACCGCGGGTCGGCGATACGGCCCAGGCGGGACCCGCGCGAAGCGATGCCGTGGGCCCAGGCACCGGGCGGGCCCGGATGCCGAGTCCGTAGGGTTGCCGCGTGGATCAGGGCACGGGGCGGCGCGAGGGCGGGCAGCGGCTCGTCGCGGCCGGTTACAGCGCGGCACTCACGCTGTTGATCGTCGGTCCCCTGCTCGGACCCGGCTATCTCCTGGTGCGCGATGCCGTGAGCACACCGCGCTCCTATCTCACCGACTCCGCCCTCGGCCTCGGCGATGCCGCTCCGCGCGCGGTCCCGCAGGACGCGCTGCTCGCGACCGTCTCGATGGTCGCCGACGGCGGTCTCGTGGTGAAGGCGATCCTGCTGGCAGCCCTCTGGGCGGCCGGGTACGGCTCGGCCGTCCTGGTCCGCACGCTGCTCGCGCGGACGACGCTCACCGGCGGTGCCGCGGCCGTCCCGCTCGCCGCGCAACTGGTCGCGGTGACGGTCGCGCTGTGGAATCCCTATGTCGCCGAGCGTCTGCTGCAAGGGCATTGGAGCCTGCTCGCCGGCTACGCCGCGCTGCCATGGACCGCCTGGGCTGCTTACCGCATCCGGACAACGAGTGCGACACGCGCGTCGAGCGCCGGCAGGTGGGCCGCCCTCGCCGTCTGCCTGGCGGCGGCAGGCCTGACGCCGACAGGCGCGCTGCTCGCTGGGTTCGTCGCGGTCGTGACGATCGGCCTGCGCCGGATCCCCGCGGCGGTGGTGCTGACGGTGATCGCCTCGGCGCCGTGGCTTGCGGCCAGCGCACTGTCCGGCGCGGGCGCCGATCCCTCTGACCCGGCGGGGGCGAGCGCGTTCGCCGCCCGCGCCGAACCCGGCCTCGGCACCCTCGGCAGTCTCGCCGGACTGGGCGGAATCTGGAATGCCGACGCGGTCCCGGCTTCGCGGACCACCGTGCTCGCCGTCGTCGGCACCCTCGCCCTGCTCGCCGTCGTCGCGACCGGAGTGCGCGCCGTCGCCACCGCGCGCTTCGCGAGCCCCGCGACGGCTGGACCCGGCACGGCCGGATCGATTCCGGGCGAGAACAACGAACCTGCCCGGGGCGAGAAAGCGCCCGGCACAGCCGGATTCATCGGCAGCGCGAACAGCGAGCCTACCCAACGCGAGAAAGCGCCCGGCACAGCCGAATCCGTCACCAGCGAGAACAGCGAGGCGCCCGGGCACCCGGCTGAGCCCCATGAGGGGCCAACGCGCGCGGCCCAGGAGGATTCCGCGCGGATGACCCGGCAGGATCCCGCGCGGGCGGTGCGGCGGGCGCTGCTGTGGACGGCGGTAGGGGCGGTGGTGCTGCCCGCCCTGGCGGCGACCGGGTGGGGTGTGGCGGTCATGGCGTGGCTGATAGCCGATGTGCCCGGGGCCGGTCTGCTGCGCGATACGCAGAAGTACGTCGCGCTCGCCGTGCCGGGATACGCCCTGTGTGCGGCGGCGGGATGTCTCGTACTCACGGCGGCCTGGCAACGACGGGCGGAGGTGGGGCCCGCGCTCGTGGCCACCGCGTTCGTCGCCGTGCTGGTGGTTCCGCTGCTGGATCTGGCGTGGGGAGTGGGCGGCCAGGTGCGGCCGGTGCGGTATCCGGCGGGGTGGGAGCGGATCGCCGCCGAAGTGCGGGATGCGGGCGAGCCGCGGGGTGCGGCCGACGTGGCGGTGCTGCCGGGCGGGATGTTCCGCAAATTCCCCTACAGCGGCTCGGCCCCGGTGCTGGACCCGGCGCCGCGGATGTTGTCCGCCGATGTCCTGCAGACCGGCGAGCTGCGCGTGCGCGGGCGGACTGTCAGCGGTGAGGGGACGCGCGCGGGCGAGGTCGAAGAACTCCTGCTCGGCGGGGGCGCGCCCGCCGAGCTGGCCGAGCGCGGCGTCGGTTGGGTACTGGTGGAACGCACGACCCCCGGTCCGCTCGGGGAATCCGCTCGCACGCTGGCCGGGCTCGAGCAGGTGTATGCCGATGCGGACCTGGCGCTCTACCGGGTGCCGGATCCGGCGGACGGTTCACGACCGGCCGAAACCGTGGCCGCGCAGCACTACTCCGCTACGAGCGCGCAGCGCTGGGCGTCCGGGCTCGCGCACGGCGTGTGGGCGGGCATGCTGCTGGGCGGACTGTTCGCGGCCGCGGGTCTCCGGTGGCTGCGGCAGCCCGGAAACCGACGTCAATCCCCCTGAGCAGGTCCGGCGACGAGCCCCGAGACGCGCTCGCCCCTGGCGACGGCGGCCAGGACTTCGTAGGCGCCGTTGCCGGTCTGCTCCCAGGAGAACTCCCGCGCGCGGGCCCGCGCCTTCTCGCCCATGACGCTGCGGGTCGGCGCGTCGGCGAGCAATTCGCCGACGGCTTCGGTCAGCTGGGCGACGTCGTCGACGAGCATGCCGGTGACACCGTCGACGATGGAATCGGTCAGACCGCGCGAGCTGCGGTAGCCCACGGTCGGCACACCGTGCTGGCCTGCCTCGATCACGGCCAGGCCCCAGCCCTCTTTGCGCGAGGGCATCATGTGCACCCAGGCGGCGGCCAGCAGTTCGTGCTTGCGGGTCTCGTCCACATGACCGTGGAAGGTGACGATGTCCTCGATGCCGAGTTCGTGGGCGGTGCCCCGCAGGTTCTCCTCCCACCAGCCGCCGCCGATCACGTCCAGGCGCAGGCCGGCCATCCGGTCCCGCAGCCGCGCGACCGTGATCAGCGCGTCCTCGATCTGCTTGTGCGGCACCAGGCGGGACAGCACCACCACGCGCGGTTCGGGCGAGCGAGTGCCCGCCGCGCCGGTGGGAGCGCCCGTGGGCACCGGTTCGGCCCCGTTGCGCACCACGGCGATGCGTTCACGCTCGACGCCGAGCACCGCCAGTTCCTCGGCCGAGGGCAGGGAGACGGTGAGGTACTGGTTGTCACGGTGCACCCGCGGCGACAGCCGCGATTCGATCCACCAGCCGATCCGGCCGATGAGCGCACCGGCGACCGGCCACTGTTCGCGATGCCCGTGGTGCACCAGCACGACCGACGGCGCGCCCGCGGCCAGAGTGGCGAAGAACGGGATGCCGTTCTGGGTGTCGACGACCGCGTCGGGACGCAGGCCGCGCAGCGGACCGAGACCGATCCGGCCGAGCAGGATCGCGGCCAGCGCGCGCGGATAGACGGTGTAGCGGCCGCCGCCGCGGCTGATGTCGATGCCGTCGATCCGCTCGCGCTTGGCCGCGCCCGGATACCGGGCGGTGCGCAAGGTGACCTTGACACCCCGGGCGGCGAGCTGAGCGCCCACCTGTTCCAGATAGCGTTCGCTGCCGCCGCCCTGCGGATGCCCGGAGTCGCGCCAGCAGAGCAGGAGGACTTCGCGCACGGTGGAGCTTCTCTCAGGATTCGGGCCCAGTGGGCACACGGACATCGCGCTACACCCTAACCCGATGTGAGCCGGCAATGGCGCAGACCCGAAGAGTGCCCGAGGTCGCAACGCTGTCACGATGCGCATACCGGATCCGTCCGTCGAATTTCTCTGAAACGCTCACATTTCACAGCATGGCTGGATAACCTCCGGACACCCCCGATTTCTGGGGGCGGCCGGTCGGGAAGTGGGCCGGTCCGCATGAATGAGGAGAAGTCAATGAAGAAAACGATGACCAGAACCGGCGGCGGCGCCGATTCCGGTTCGGGTATCGAGATCGACGGTCTGCTGGGAATCCTCCTCGGCCTGCTCGGCACCTCCGCCTCCACCGGTTCGGGCGCCAGCACCGGCGTCGGCTGATCCACCGGGCGGACCCGGTTGCGCGCGGCTGCCGGGTCCGCCACCGGGCGAACGGTGCGGCCGGTGACGCTTGTGCGAAACTCGGCGCCGTGCTGAGAGCCGAGAAATCGCCACCTCTCGCGGTGACACCGCGGTCGTCCCGCGCGCGATTCGCCCAGCGGGCGACCCTGCGACGCGCACTGCGCCTGCTCGGCAGCTTTCGCTACGAACAGAGCGACCCCGCGCACTTCTACGGCGGCATCGCCGCCGACAGCGCCGCCATGCTCGCCGACTTCTATGCCGACCTCGCGGGCGCCGCCCTGACCGGCGCGACCGTGCTCGACGTCGGCGGCGGACCCGGTTATTTCGCCGACGAATTCGCCCGTGCCGGAGCGCGTTACATTCCCGTCGAACCCGATCCCTCGGAAATGCACGCCGCCGGGCTCACCGTGCCCGCCGCGGTCCGCGGGTCCGGGATGGCGCTCCCCTTCCGGGACAACGCCGTCGACATCTGCTTTTCGTCCAATGTCGCCGAGCACGTTTCCGATCCATGGGCCATGGCCGACGAAATGGTGCGGGTGACCCGCCCCGGCGGGCTGATCGTGCTGTCCTACACCCTCTGGTGGGGGCCCTTCGGCGGGCACGAGACGGGGCCCTGGCACTACTTCGGCGGCGAGTACGCCGCCCGGCGGTACCGGCGCAAACACGGCCGGGAGCCCAAGAACCGCTTCGGGACGTCGCTGTTCGCGGTGGGCGCCGCCGACGGGCTGCGCTGGGCCGCCCAGACCTCCGCACAGGTGCACGCGACATTTCCGCGCTACCACCCGCGCTGGGCGTGGTGGCTGGTCCGCGTGCCGTTGGTCAGAGAGTTATTGGTGAGCAATCTGGTCGTCGTGGCGACGAAGCCGCACTGACCCCAGTCTGCGCACCGGCCCGCGCTGCGCGACATCCGGTGGCGCCCAGGGCGATTCCCGCATCGCCAGGCCCACGGTCTCCAGCGTCGTCAAGCCGACCTGGCCGGCCAGCCTGTCCACCGTCGCCACCGCCTCGGCCGCCTGCATGGCGGCCGCGGCCTGTTCGAGGGTCAGGGTGCGACCCGGCAGGAAGGAGACGACCCATCCTCCGGTGCCCACACTCTTCGCCTGATGGTCGGTCCGGTCACTGGTCATCAGCGACCGATCGATCACATGCACCGCCATAACCCGTCCTCCCCAGCTTATGAGTAGCTACAGCATCCACGTCCGGGCAACACTTCGCAATAGTGCGTTCTCGCGAAAATCGAACCGACAGGTCGGAATTCGCGCAGGTCAGGCGGATATGCCGGGGCAGAACTGAAACAGGTTACAGACATTGCGGGGGCAAAACTGTAACGTGTTCTCATGCACTACGACAGCTTGTTCATCGGTGGCCGCTGGACCGCACCGGCCGGCTCCGAACGCCTCCAGGTCATCTCACCGGCCACGGTCGAACCGGTGGGCAGCGTCCCCGTCGTGACCCGCGCCGACGTCGACGCCGCGGTCGCCGCCGCCCGCCACGCCTTCGACCACGGCCCGTGGCCGTCCACCCCGCCCGCCGAACGCGCCGAGGTCCTGACCAGGGCCGCACGCCTCATCGAGCAGAAATCCGGCGAGCTGGTCGCGGCCCTGACCGCCGAGATGGGCGCCACCGGACTGGCCGCGGTGACGCTCAATCAGCTCCCCGCCACCGCCACCCTCGACACGTATGCCGCACTGGCGCAGACCTTCCCGTGGAACGAGACCCGCACCGGCTCGTTCGGCACCACCCGGGTCAGCCGCGAACCGCTCGGCGTGGTCGCCGCGGTCACCGCCTGGAACGTGCCGCTGTTCCTCGCGGTGAACAAACTGGCGCCCGCCTTGCTGGCCGGTTGCACGATCGTGCTCAAGCCCGCCCCCTTGACACCGCTGAGCGCGAATATCGTCGCCGACATCTTCACCGAGGCGGGCGTGCCGGAGGGCGTGATCTCGGTGCTGCCCGCCGACGCCGACGTCGCCGAATACCTGATCGGCCATCCCGGCGTGGACAAGGTGACCTTCACCGGCAGCACTCCGGTGGGCCGCCGGATCGCCGCCATCGCGGGCGAGCAACTCAAGAGCGTGTCGCTCGAACTCGGCGGCAAGTCCGCGGCCGTCCTGCTCGAGGACTTCGACCTCGCCAACATCCCGGTGCTCGCCTTCTCCGGCCTGATGAACAGCGGGCAGGGCTGCGTGGCCCAGACTCGCATCCTGGCGCCGCGCAGCCGCTACGACGAGATCACCGACGCGCTGGTCGAGCACGTGCGCACGCTGAAGACCGGCGATCCGACCGACCCGGCCGTCACCTTCGGCCCGCTGATCTCCGAGCGGCAGCGCGAGCGCGTCGAGGGCTATATCGCCAAGGGCAAGGCCGAGGGCGCGCGACTGGTCCTCGGCGGCGGCAGGCCCGAAGGCGTGGATCGCGGCTGGTTCGTCGAGCCGACCATCTTCGCCGATGTGGACAACAAGTCGACGATCGCCCAGGAGGAGATCTTCGGCCCGGTGCTCTCGGTCATCCCCTACGGCACCGAGGACGAGGCGATCGATATCGCCAACGATTCGGCCTACGGCCTGGCCGGCTCGGTGTGGACGGCCGATATCGAGCGCGGCGCGCGGATCGCCGCGCGGGTGCGCACCGGCACGTACGCGATCAACTGGTACGCCTTCGATCCGACCTCACCCTTCGGCGGGTACAAGAACTCCGGGCTGGGCCGGGAGAACGGTCCCGAGGGACTCGACGCGTTCTGCGAGCAGAAGTCGCTGCTCATGCCCATGGGCTGGACCGGCTAGGCGATCACGGTCCCGTCGGCGCGACGTCGCCGTTCCCGCCCCGGGACGGCGGCGTCGTGCTGTCGCGAGGCGCCGCGGGCCTCAGTCGCGAGCGCGATCGGCGGTAGCCAGCACCCTGATGACCGGTTCGCTTCGGCGGATCCGCGTGGGATCGACATCGGGGTCGACAGGCAGATCATCGACCCGCACCTCGTATCCGGGCGGCAGTACCCGCTGTAGTCGTCCCGCCGCCCGATGGGCAGGTGTACTGGGCGCCGCTCCGGATGACGCCGCGGCTCCGGGAATGTCCTGTTCGACCATGCTCGGACCACCTCTCACATTGCCTCGGATTCTACTGGCCCTCTGCCTTCCGGGTGTTGCCAAGAGTGTGAAGTAAGCATTTTTCATATAACGTGATCGCAAGGCGCACAATGCGATAGAATCACGCTCCGACGAAATCCCCGTAACCACAGCACAATCGGCGGACCAACGGGACGGATCTTCGTAACGGATCGCGATAACTTTACGCGGCAACAAATTCCGGTGGATTTCACCGTCGTGCGGTCGATGTTTCCCGCCGACATTTTCGTCGGAGCGCCATCACACCATCGGCGTCCGCAACCGCCGGCAACCGTCGTCGGTAATACCATCGTATACCGCCGTTAAAACCGGTGAACGGTCACGAAAACGACGCAAGAATTCGCGCACGAATACACGAAGGTCCCGGAGCGAAAAATGCTCCGGGACCTTTCGTCGGTTCGGCGATCGGGCCGGCGGCCAGGCCGGCACCGGGCGGCTGCCGATCAGGCCAGACGCTGCTTCAGCGCCTCGAATTCATCGCGGACGCCGCTGGGCAGCTTGTCGCCGACGAATTCGAACCACTCCTCGATCAGCGGGATCTCCTTGCGCCACTCCTCCGGGTCCACCGCCAGCGCGGCGTCGACGTCGTCGGCCTCGACGTCGAGGCCGTCCAGATCGAGGTGCGCGGCACGCGGCACATTGCCGATCGGGGTCTCCTCGGCGGAGGCGGACCCTTCGATGCGGCCGACGATCCACTCCAGCACACGGGAGTTCTCACCGAAGCCGGGCCACAGGAAGCGGCCGTCCTCGCCACGGCGGAACCAGTTGACGTAGAAGATCTTCGGCAGCTTGTTCGAGTCGGCGTTCTTGCCCAGCTGGATCCAGTGATCCAGGTAGTCGCCCACGTGGTAGCCGAGGAACGGCAGCATGGCCATCGGGTCGCGGCGCACGGTGCCGACCTTGCCCTCGGCGGCGGCGGTCTGCTCGGAGGACAGCGTGGCGCCCATGAACACGCCGTGCTGCCAGTCGAAGGACTCGGTCACCAGCGGGACGGTGGTCTTGCGGCGGCCACCGAACAGGATCGCCGAGATCGGCACACCCTGCGGGTCGTCCCACTCGGGGGCCAGGATCGGGCACTGCGACATCGGGGTGCAGTAGCGGGAATTCGGGTGCGCGGCCAGCGTCTCCGTGTCGCGGAGGTACCAGTCGTTGCCCTTCCAGTCGACGAGGTGGTCCGGCTCGCCCTCCAGGCCTTCCCACCACACGTCGTTGTCGTCGGTGAGCGCGACGTTGGTGTAGACGGTGTTGCCCGCCTCCATCGTCGCCATCGCGTTCGGGTTCGAGCTGTGGTTGGTGCCCGGCGCCACACCGAAGAAGCCGAACTCCGGGTTCACCGCGTAGAGGCGGCCGTCCTTGCCGAAACGCATCCAGGCGATGTCGTCGCCCAGGGTCTCCGCGCGCCAGCCCGGAACCGTCGGCTGGATCATCGCGAGGTTGGTCTTGCCACAGGCGCTCGGGAACGCGGCGGCCACGTAGTAGGCCTTGTCCTCGGGCGAGATCAGCTTGAGGATCAGCATGTGCTCGGCCAGCCAGCCCTCGTCGTGCGCCATCGCCGAGGCGATGCGCAGCGAGTAGCACTTCTTGCCCAGCAGGGCGTTGCCGCCGTAGCCGGAGCCGTAGCTCCAGATCTCCCGGTCCTCGGGGAAGTGGGTGATGTACTTGGTGTCGTTGCACGGCCACGGCACGTCGGCCTGGCCCTCGGCCAGCGGGGCGCCGACCGAATGCAGCGCCTTCACGAACGGGCGGTCGGTGCCCAGCTTGTCCAGGGCGGCCTGCCCCATGCGGGTCATCACGCGCATGGACACCACGACGTACTCGGAGTCGGTGAGCTCGACACCCAGCTTGGGATCCTCGGCATCCAGCGGGCCCATGCAGAACGGCACCACGTAGAGGGTGCGGCCCTTCATGCTGCCGCGGTACAGCTCGGTCATGGTCGCGCGCATCTCGGCCGGATCGACCCAGTTGTTGGTCGGGCCCGCGTCGGCCTCGCTCTTCGAGCAGATGAAGGTGCGCGACTCCACTCGGGCCACGTCCGAAGGATCCGACAGCGCCAGGAACGAATTCGGCTTCTTCTTCTCGTCGAGGCGCTTGAAGGTGCCCGCGGCGACGAGCTGCTCGGTGAGCCGCTCCCATTCGGCATCGGAACCATCCGCCCAGACGACCTGCGCCGGCTGGGTGAGTTCGGCCACTTCCTGTACCCAGGCGAGAAGTTCGCTGTGCTCGGTCGGCGCCTGGCCGTCGGATCCACGAAGACCAGGAATGGTCGCTGAGGTCATGAAAACTCTCCTGAGATGGGCGGCTCACGGCACCCGCTACGACCAATGACCACGCGGCCCCGGCTGGACGGCGTACTGAGGACGCAGCGGACGCCCAGGTTCCTGATTAGAGGTTAACGTGGTGTGACGGCTGGAACGGAGCCGGGTTGTGGAATATGTACCCATTCAGTGACCTATTCAACAGCGACGATGCTCCGCGGACGTCGATTCGAGACTTCGACGCGCACGCCGTGACAGGTATCAGCGCACGGTTGCCAGGTATTGCTCGAGTACCGCGATGTCGCGTTCACATGCCGCCAATTGGCCGGGGCGTTCGGCGGCCGTGCGCCGAATCGCCGCCTCCAATTCCGCGACCCGGCGATCGTTGTCGACGACACGTTCGGCGCAGATGCGCATCACTCGTTCGGTGAGCGCGGTTTCGGTCTCCACCAGCGCTGTCGCCACCCGCTGCTCCAGATGCGCCTTCACCGTCACCAGCGCCTCGGCCACCCACTGCCGCAGATGCGCGCGGTCGGCGACCTGCCTGCGGGCGCGCACCACCCACCAGGCCACCAGACCGCCGAGCGCGAGGGTTACCGGGACGCTCGCCACCTCCAGCGCGGGCACCAACGACAGCGGCGACACCAGCAGCCTGCCCAGACCCGCGCCCGCCGACGCGCCGAGCGCGACCATCAAGTGGTCTTCCACCCCCGCGTGCCTCGGTTCGGGGTCGGGGCCGACGCGCGGCGCGGGTTCGAGCCTGCGTCCCGACGGCTGCCGGGCGCGCGAATCGAGCACCTCGGTGCCCGGGACCAGTACCTCGGTGCCGCGGGCGCGAGGCGGTGCGGAATCGGGTCCACCCGGCGTTGTTCCCACGGGCGCGGATCCCCCGGTGCGGGCGCCCGCGACTCCGGCCGAACCGGTGGCGGCGGGCACGGCTGAACCCGGTGCGGCAGAGCCCGCGGGCCCCGGGGCCCGGGCGGCGTCGGCGGCGATGGCGTCGGCCGTGTCGAGCGCCGCGTCGATGCGCCTGCCGATCTCACCGATCCGGCGGTCGAGGGCGCGATCGACGACCGCGGTCAGGTCGGTCACGGCCTGTTGCAGGCGCAGCGGGTAGTCGGCGAGTTCGGCGCGCGGCGCCCGGTCGACCTCGGCGCGGGCGGCGGCGTGCAGGGTGCGGACCTGGGAGCCGGTCTCGGTGATCAGGTCCACGCGGGCCAGATGCAGCCGGCCGCGCAGGGTGGACACGGCGGCGGCGCGGCCACCGTCTCTGGCGGCCAGCAGCGCGGCCCGCTCGGCACGCCTGCGGGCGGTGTCCGCATCGGCCCGCAGCGCCTCCCGCTGCTCGACGATGCGAGCGCGGGTGTCGGTGAGCACCCGGGTGAGGACGGCCGCACGGGCCTGCTCGTCGGAGCTGGCGCCGCCCGCCGTCGCGTCGATCAGCGCGGCGTGCAGTGCGCTGAGCCCGGAGCGGTCGAGCAGGGCGGTGTCGCCCGAGCGCGCGGCGGCGGCCAGCCGGGCCGAGACCGGCAGGACATCCAGATCCGGGAATCCGTTCGCGGCGAGCACCGCCAGGTCGCGGGCCCGCGCCTGCCGCCAGTCGGCGTGGGCGTGGATGTTGTTCATGGCGAGCACGATGGTTGTTCCGGCCGCTCGCAGCCTGGTGATCAGCCGCATCGCGTCCGCGCCGAGGACGCTGCCCGCGTCGAGCAGGACCAGCGCGGCCGCGGGTGGTGCGGCCGTCGCACCGAGCGTGGTCTCGACAGCGGTGAGATCGGCGAGCGCGTCGGTCAGCGCGATCCGCGGGGTCAGGCGGGCCAGCTCGGTGCGTAGCAAGGTGGTGTTGGCATCGACGGGAGCCACCAGCGCGACCTCGTCCGTCACCGTGCCGCCCGGCGTGCGCAGTGCGCGAAGCAGTGCCATGCCCTGTGGGTTCCAGCGAGCGACGAGCGGTTCCAGGTCTGCGGGGGACGCATCCGCGCTCCCGGTCGCGGCAGCGGACACGCCCGCGCTCCCGGCGGAGTCGGCCGTGGACGCGTCCACGCTCCCAGCCGGTTCGGCAGTGAACGCACCCGCGCTCCCGGTCGGTACTACGGGAGCACCTGCGCGGGCGGGTTCCGCAGTACCGGCACGCTCGTCAGCCGCGCGCGGCGCACCGGCTGCCCG
>NZ_BAGA01000141.1 GCF_000308595.1 Nocardia higoensis NBRC 100133
CGAACCGTCCTCCCAGTGAAGCTCACATCCTCCGGGTCGCACCGCGCGACACCTCGGGCCACGATACCGACAGCGCGCCGGGTCGTCAGCGCGACGTATAGCCGGGCAAACCCCGCGCGAACAGCCTGGACCGGGCACGCAAAAGGCTCCGCGCGGTTGCCGGGTCGGGGGTCTGGCAACTGCGCGGAGCCGATCTGTTTATCGGCGCATCCCAGCGGGTGTTACACACTGCGCGCAGAATCGAGTGGATCCCGCCGGAGCAGCACTGACCGCACCCGAGGAGAGGGTTGGAATGCAACTGGGAATGATCGGTCTGGGGCGGATGGGCGGCAATATCGTGCGCCGGATCGTCCGCGACGGGCACACCGCCGTCGGCTACGAACGCAAGGCTTCAACCATCGAGGATCTGCGGGCCGAGCTGGGCGAGCCCTTTCAGGGCAGCACCGATCTCGGCGAATTCGTCGCGGCGCTGGCAACCCCACGGGTGGTGTGGGTGATGATCCCCGCGGGCGCGACCGGCGCGGTGATCGACGAACTCTCCGGCCTGCTCGAACCCGGTGACATCGTGATCGACGGGGGCAACAGCCGATACCACGACGACATCGCCCGCGCCGGGCAACTCGCGCCGAAGGGCATTCACTATGTCGATGTCGGCACGTCGGGCGGAGTGTTCGGTCTCGAACGCGGCTTCTGTCTGATGATCGGCGGAGAACCGGGACCGGTGGGTTATCTCGAGCCGCTGTGGAAGTCGATCGCCCCCGGCGTCGAGGCGGCGCCGCGCACGCCGGGCCGCACCGGCGAACCCACGCCCGCCGAACAGGGCTATCTGCATTGCGGACCCGCGGGAGCGGGACATTTCGTGAAAATGGTGCACAACGGCATCGAATACGGGGCGATGGCCGCCTACGCCGAAGGGCTGAACATTTTGCACAAGGCCGATTACGGCCTGGCGGATTCGGGGGAATTCTCGGCGGAGGAGACACCGGTGGCCCATCCCGAGCTCTACCGCTACCGCATCGATGTGCCGGAAGTCACAGAGGTGTGGCGGCGCGGATCAGTGGTCGCGTCCTGGCTGCTTGATCTCACCGCGGGCGCTCTGCACGCCGATCCGAACCTGGACTCCTTCGGCGGCCGGGTGTCCGACTCCGGTGAGGGCCGCTGGACGCTGGACGCCGCGATCGACGTCGGCGTGCCCGCGCCGGTGCTGGCGGCGGCGCTGTTCGGGCGGTTCTCCTCGCGCGGGGAGGCGCTGTACGCCGACAAGGTGCTCTCGGCGATGCGGATGGCCTTCGGCGGACACGGAGAACTGCCGCAGCGGTGAGCCGCCCCCGGACCTGCCGAATCCCCTCCGCTCGACAGGACCGCCCGCCCGGGGCGGCATCGCGTCGTCCGCGCGATGCCGCCCCGCCGAGTGCCGGGAGATCAGCGCTCGATGATGGCCGTGACGCCCTGACCGCCCGCGGCGCAGACCGAGATCAGCGCGCGGCCGCCGCCGTTCTCGGCGAGCTGCTTGGCGGTGGCGGCGATGATGCGGCCGCCGGTCGCGGCGAAGGGATGGCCCGCGGCCAGCGAGGAACCGTTGACATTGAGCTTGCTGCGGTCGATCGAGCCGAGCGCGCCGTCGAGGCCGAGGCGCTCCTTGCAGTACTGGTCGGACTCCCAGGCCTGCAGGGTGGCGAGCACGACGGAGGCGAAGGCCTCGTGGATCTCGTAGTAGTCGAAATCCTGCAGGGTCAGGCCGTTGCGCGCGAGCAGGCGCGGCACCGCGTAGGTCGGGGCCATCAGCAGGCCGTCGGGGCCGTGCACGTAGTCGACGGCGGCGACCTCGGAATCCACCAGGTGGGCCAGTACCGGCAGGCTGCGCTGCGCCGCCCACTCGTCGCTGGACAGCAGCACCGCGGACGCGCCGTCGGTGAGCGGGGTGGAGTTGCCCGCGGTCATGGTCGCGCCGCCTGCCTTGACGCCGAAGACCGGCTTCAGGGTGGCCAGTTTCTCGATCGAGGAGTCGGGGCGCAGGTTGTCGTCGCGGGTCAGGCCGAGGAACGGGGTGACGAGGTCGTCGAAGAAACCGCGGTCGTAGGCGGCGGCCATGTTCCTGTGCGAGAGGTAGGCCAGCTCGTCCTGCGCCTCGCGGCTGATGCCGAATTCCTTGGCGGTGATGGCGGCGTGCTCGCCCATCGACAGGCCGGTGCGCGGCTCGGCGTTGCGCGGGATCTCGATGCCGATCATGCTCGGGCGCAGCTGGCCGACCAGCTTGGCCCGCTCCTTGCCGGTGCGGGCGCGGTTGATCTTGAGCATCCACTCGCGCATCGGCTCGCTGACGCCGATCGGGGCGTCGGAGGTGGTGTCGGTGCCGCCGCCGATGCCCGCGTCGATACGGCCGAGCGCGATGGCGTCGGCCACGGTGACCACCGACTGCATGCCGGTGCCGCAGGCCAGCTGCAGGTCGTGGGCGGGGGTGTAGGGCGACAGACGGCTGCCGAGCACGCTTTCCCTGATCAGGCTGTGCTCGCCGACGCGCTTGAGCACGGCGCCGCCGACGACCATGCCCAGCCGCTCGCCCTGCAGGTTGAAGCGGCTCACCAGACCGTCCAGGGCGGCGGTGAACATGTCCTGGTTGGACGCCTTCGCGTACGCCTTGTCGGAACGAGCGAACGGGATGCGGTTGCCGCCCACGATGGCGACCGGTCGCGCGGTCTTCGGTGTGCTGGCCTTGGTCACTCGACTCTCCAAGTCTCGTCGGTTCGCTGTCTCGTCGGAACCAGGTGGCTCGTCGGAAACAGATATCTGTTCGGTTCGGGTGCGGTACCGCGCGGCCGAATGGGGTACGCGGTCCGCGTCCACGCTGCTGGAGCACCGCGTCACCGCGGTTTACATTAAACTTACTCTGGAGTAAGTTAATTGTCGACACCGCACCCCGCGAATGTGGTCGCCGCCGCAGGAAACGCTCCGCGAGAGCCGATTCCGCCCGGCGCGACCGGAACGCACCGTGCGAGCGGGGCGCCACTACACCGGCTACAACGAGAGAGAAAAGGTAGGAACTGTGGCAGCCAAGAGCAAGGGTGCACCCAACCTCTACGGATCGTTCGTCCACTCCGCCCCCGGTCATTTCCTGGCGAGCAAGCTGGGCCTGCCCCAGCCGGAAACGCTGCGCCGCTATGTCGCGGGCGAGCCGGCCCTGCCCGGTCCGGTGCTGCTCGGCGGCAAGGGCCGGGTCGTCGAGCCGCTGCGCGAGCTGCTGACCGACTACGAGATCGCCGACACGCCCGGTCAGGGCGTCAAGTACGGCGCGCTGGTCTTCGACGCGACCGGCATCGGTTCCATCGAGGATCTCGCCCAGCTCTACGAGTTCTTCCAGCCCGCCATGCGCAGCATCGCGGCCTCCGGCCGGCTCGTGGTCATCGGCACCACGCCGGAGCTGGCCGCGAGCGTCGAGGAGCAGATCGCCCAGCGCGCGCTCGAGGGCTTCACCCGCTCGGTCGGTAAGGAGCTGCTGCGCGGCGCCACCGCTCAGCTGGTCTACCTGCACCCGGAGGCCTCGACCGGGGCAACCGGCCTGGAGTCGACGCTGCGCTTCCTGCTCTCGGCCAAATCGGCCTTCGTCTCCGGCCAGGTCATCCGGGTCGGCAAGGACGACGCCACCGCCCCGGCCGACTGGGCGAAGCCGCTGGCCGGCAAGGTCGCCGTGGTCACCGGCGCCGCGCGCGGCATCGGCGCCACCATCGCCGAAGTCTTCGCCCGCGACGGCGCGACCGTGATCGTGGCCGACATCCCGGCCGCCGGTGACGCGCTCTCCGAGACCGCCAACAAGGTCAACGGCACCGCGCTGGCGCTCGACGTGACCGCCCCCGATGCCGCCGACAAGCTGGCCACTTTCGTGACCGAGCGCTTCGGCGGACTCGACATCATCGTGCACAACGCGGGCATCACCCGTGACAAGCTGCTCGCCAATATGGACGACGCCCGCTGGAACGCGGTCATCGGCGTGAATCTCGCTGCCCCGCACCGCATCACCGAGGCGCTGGTCGCCAAGGGCGTGCTGAAGGAGGGCGGCCGGGTGATCGACGTGTCCTCCATCGCGGGCATCGCGGGCAACCGCGGCCAGACCAACTACGGCGCCTCCAAGGCGGGCGTCATCGGCATGGTGCAGGCCGAGGCTCCGAAGCTGGCCGAGAAGGGCATCACCATCAACGCGGTGGCCCCCGGCTTCATCGAGACCGCCATGACCGCCGCCATCCCGGTGGGCACCCGCGAGGCGGGCAGGCTGATGAGCTCGCTGCTGCAGGGCGGTCAGACCGTCGACGTGGCCGAGGCGATCGCCTACTTCGCCAGCCCGGGTTCCAATGCCGTCAACGGCAATGTGCTGCGCGTGTGCGGCCAGGCCATGCTCGGAGCGTGAGGTAACCCATGGGATCGGAGACACAGGTGATCTCGCTGCGCGAGACGCCGAAGAACTCCAAGCTGTTCGTGCAGGCCGCGCTGGGCGCGGTGCCGCTGGGCACGGCCCGCAAGCAGACCATCCCCGACCGGGTGGTCGAGCTGAAGGGCCTGCGGGTCGACCCCGACCACCTGGCGGACTACTGCCTGGCGACCGGGCTGCGCTACAACGACTCGCTGCCGTTGACCTACCCGTTCATCCTCAGCTTCCCGCTGGCGATGAAACTCGTTGTGGCGCGGGACTTCCCGTTCGTCGCGGTCGGCGCGGTGCACGCGCAGAACGAGATCGAGCGCACCCGCGAGATCTCGGTGAGCGAGCCGCTGGACCTGCGCACCCACATCGAGAACCTGCGCGAGCATCCGCGCGGGCTGATGGTCGACGCCGTCACCGAGGTGAGCGTGGGCCGGGAGCTGGTGTGGCGGCAGGTGACCACCTTCCTGCACCAGCAGAAGACCTCGCTGTCGGGCGGGCCGAAGCCCGAGCCGAAGCCGGAGGAGGTGCCCCCGCCGCCGCTGCGCACGCTGAAGGTCGATCAGCAGACGATCACCCGGTACGCCAACGCCTCCGGCGACCACAACCCGATCCACACTTCGGCGTTGGGTGCCAAGGCTTTCGGGTTCCCGAAGCCGATCGCGCACGGCATGTGGTCGGCGGCGACGATCCTGAGTTCGGTCGAGGGCCGGATTCCGGCGAAGGTGTCGTACTCGGTGAAGTTCGGCAAGCCGGTGCTGTTGCCCGCCACGGTCAATGTGTACGCCGACCGGGTGGACGGCGGCTGGGATCTGGCACTGCGGCACCCGAAGAAGGGGTACCCGCATCTGACGGCCACCCTGCGCTGAGCCGTCCGGCGCTCGGCCGGTGAGCTGCGCGGTAATGCGGACTCTTTGCGGATCGCCCCCGAATCAGCCTGATTCGGGGGCGATTTCGTGTCCGCCGACGGGCCTACTCCCGATGGGCGCCCGAGGATGCCCCCGCGCCCGGGGACGCGGCCACCTGCCGTCCACGTCGAGGTCCATATGCGAGACCTCGGTGCCGAAATCGCCGGTACCGGAGCCCGCTGACGGCCTCAGCAGTCGCAGCCGCAGCAATCGCAGCCATCGCAGCAGCAGCCGTCACCGCAGTCGGGACAACCCGAACAGCCGTCGCCGCAGCAGCGCTTCCACCAGGCCTCCTCGCGGTTGCCGGTGCACGGATTGGTGTGATCGGCGAAGCAGGCGTACCCGGTGCAGTACACGCCGAGCGCGAGCGCGATGCCTTCGCCGAGGCCCGGGCGGCGGGTCGGCGGGTGCTTGTGGGTGATGATCGGCCGTTCGTTCCGCGCGTGGGAAGCCTTGCAGGCGTGCGTGATCACGCCGGGAATCCCGTGTCCGATCCGGTGCACCAGGGCGTGCAGCGGGTCGAGAAGCATCCAGCGCACGGTGGGGACTTCGGCCAGCTCGACAGCGGCCAGAGACCGTCGCAGCCGGGCATCGGACTCGTGGATGAGGTCGTAGGCCTCGGTGAGCGAGGTGCGCGAGGCGTCCAGCGGGTTGAATCGGCCGGCCGCGCGATCGGCATCGCGGTCTTCGACGGCGTCGGCCAAGTGGGCGATGCGGCCGAAATTCTCTCCCGCGATGCGCAGTTCGGCCGCGTTCTCGGGCCTGCCCGCGAGTACCGCGGTGTGTGCGAAGAACGCGGCGGCGCACTGTTCGGTGGAAGCGGTCAGCTCGGCGAGATCGGTGCTCGTGCGTTCCCGCTCGGTCTGCGCGGCGATCTCGACGACCAAGGGTTCCACGTCGAGGCCGATCAGCGTCGCCCGGGTCCGGGCGCTCGCGGCCCAGGAGGTCGACACCCGCGCCATCGGCTTGCGGGTCAGCGGGGCGGCATCACCGTCGTCGAGGTGATCGCGCAGGGCCGCCGAGCCGAGCAACAGTGAGGCGGTGGTGGCCAGCCGGACACCGGGAGCGGCGGCGGGGGCCACCTCGGCGCGGCGCATCGCCCGCAGCGCGCACCGGCCCGCGGTGACCCGCTCGGCGGGCGCCACGGACTGCGCCTCGGTGAGGACACTGAGCACGATCGCGTCGGTATTGGTCGCCGTCCGGGCCAGCTGACCGTGTCCGTCGCGCAATCCCAGGCACAGCCCGCACATGTGCGACTGCCACTGCGAACTGTCGATCCCGTACTTCGCCGCACCCTGCGCGCACGGCCTCAGCATTCCGAACATCGCGGCCCCCGCGTTCCTCCCCGAGCGCAGCGCCGCCCGTCCAACCGATAGCGCCACATCTTGACACCCGGGTCCGAGCGGCGCAACGGGTGCCGAGTCCGCGACCGTCGTGGTCGGCGACAGCGGGTGGTACGACTCGCGGGCGGCTACTCCGGCTTCTTGCGGCCGGCCAGCCCGCGCCACGCCAGATCATCGAGCAGGTCGACGGCCTCGCGTACCTCGATGCGCCCGCCCGCGACCCGGTCGGCGATGGCCTCCCCCGCGCCGATGACAGCGGCGGCGACGATATCGAAATTGGTGCCGGGTTCGGGATGTTTGGCGCTGGATTCCAAAAGCTTGGCGGTCAGTTCGATGACCCGCTCGCGGGCGTTGTCGATCTCGGAGGCGAAAGTTTCCTGGCCGAGGGCCTGCCGGTAGAGCACCTGCCAGGAGCGGCGGTTCTGGTCGACGAAGCCGAGGAAGGCCTCCAGCGCGGTGCGCAGCTGTTCGTGCGGGGTGAGCAGCGGGTTGCCCGCGGGCGCGACCGACTCGATCAGCCGGGCGCCCTCGCGCTGGATGCAGGCTCGGAACAGCTCGTCCTTGGAGCCGTAGTAGAGATAGAGCATCGGCTTGGAGATCTTGGCCTCGGCCGCGATGGCGTCCATGGAGGTCTCGTGGAAACCTTTGCGCGCGAAGACCTCCACGGCGGCGTCGAGCATCTGCTGCTCACGCACCGCCCGGGGAAGCCGCTTCGTTCCGCCCGCCATCCACTCTCCTACCGCATACCGGACCTCTGATATTACTCCAAGGTAAGTTCCGCGCCGGCCGATCTTCCCTCAACGGGTCGTCTCAGCAGGTCAGGAGGCCTTTGAAGGAAGCCATCCGGAGCACCGAGGCGTCCACCCGATCGGCGGGCAGCCGGCCGCTCGCCACCGCCTGCTCCAACCGGTCGAGCACCGAGGTCAGGGCGTCCGTGGTGATCCACAGGGCATTGTCGGCGCCGGCGACCAGGGCGGCTTCCACGGCCTGCTCGATGCTCATCCTGGCGGTGATCGCCGCCATGCCGCCGAGGTCGTCGGTGAAGATCGGGCCGTCGTAGGGGGCCGCGCCGTAGCCGGTGCCCTCCCGCAGCAGCGACATCACCTGCGGGCTGATGCTGGCGGGCACGTCGGGGGTGGTGAGGCCGGGCACGTCGAGGTGACCGACCATCACAGCCGCGCCGGAGCCGACGAGTTCGCGGAAGGGCACCAGATCCACCGACTGCAACTGATCCAGCGGCGGAGTCACCACCGCGCCGGTGTGCGAGTCGCCGGAGGCCGAGCCGTGGCCGGGGAAGTGCTTCATGACGGTGCCGACGCCGACCTCGCGCATGGCACGGATGTAGGCGTCGGCGTACCGGGTGACCACATTCGGGTCGTCGGAGAAAGAGCGGTCGCCGATGACGGTGTCGTCGGGCTGGGAGCTGACGTCGACGTCGGGAGCGAAGTTCACGGTCACGCCGAGGTCCTTCAGCGCCCGCCCGCGCTCGAGGGTGGCCTCGTAGAACTGCTCGGCGGTCATGGTGGCGGCGGTCTCCCTGGCCGAGGGCGCCGCGCCGATGAGGTCGCGGGCGCGGGAGACCCGGCCGCCCTCCTCGTCGATGGTCACCATGACCGGCACCTCGGAAGCGGCCTGCACCTGGGCGAGCTGTCCGTCGGCCAGCAGCGAGGGCTCGGTCCAGCTGCCGACGAAGATGCCGCCGACGCCTTCGCCGCTCACCGCGTTCGTCGCATCGGCCAGACCGGTGACGCCGACCGTGAGCAGCTGCGCCAGCTTGCGCCGCGGGGTCAGCCCGGACAGGAACTGCGCGCGGCAGTCACCGGCCACCGGGTTGTTCGACGCCGTCGTCGACTCCTCGGTCACGGTCGTCGTCGTGGACGGCTGGGTCGTCGACGAGGAGGTGGTCGTGGTCGTGCCGCCGGAGCAGGCGGTCGTGACGGCCGCGCACAGGGCGAGCAGGACCAGTGGCGTCTTCCGCATGGGCATCCACGGTAGTGCGCGCGCCGATCGGGCTCGCGGGCGGGCGCGCGTCGGGACGGCCCGCGCGGCATGCCCGGGAGTAGCCTGGCAGCAGGACTCCAGGCAGGAGGTCTACCGGTGACCTGCGATCTGATGCTCATCGCCTACGACGGCTCCGAGAACGCCAAGCGCGCAATCGAATACGCGGGACGATTCCTCTCCGCCGAGCGCGCTGTCGTGCTCACCGCGTGGGAGCCCATGGTGCTGCAAGCCGCCCGGCTGTCCGGGCTGTCGGGAGTGGTGCAGCCGGACTGGGTGCCCGACGAGGAACTCGAGGACGTGGCCTACGTCGACGCTCGCACCGTCAATACCGAAGGCGTGCGGCTGGCGAAACTGGCCGGCTTCGCCGCGGAGGCGCGCACGGTGGAATGCACCACGACGGTCTGGAACGCGATCGTGGAGACCGCCGACGAACTCGACGTCGACATCATCGTCGCCGGGACGCGGGGGGCCACCGGCATCAGGGCCCTGCTGCACAGCAGCGTCGCCGATGCGGTGCTGCGCCACTGTCACCGGCCCGTTCTGCTGGTCCCTCCCGCCAAGAAGGAGCACTGACCAGGCGGTTTCCGCGGTGATCAGCCCCGGTGCGGTACCGCAACGGGGTCGCCCGGATCGATCCCGGCGCGCCGGCCGCCGTCCCCGGGTGATCGCGGGCTCGGCCCGGTGAGCAGCAGCATCGGCGTCGTGAGCAGCAGCAGGCCCGCGACGCCGATGGCGATCCGGGGGCCGGTGAGCGCGCCGAGCACGCCCCACAGGGCGGTCACCGCGGCGATCGCGACCTTGCCGGTGATGTTCCACGACACCAGCACCCGGCCGATCCGGTCGTCGGGCACCCGCTGCAGGCGCTCGGTGGCGAACAGCGGAACGAACATTCCCATACAGGTGATCAGCACCAGCTGGACGGCGATCACCATGACCACGCCCGCCGGTCCCGGCACCACCAGGGCGAGGGCGATCGGCGGAACGGCGCGCAGCGCTCCGGCCACGAGCAGGAGCCGGTGGTGGCCGTAGCGGTCACGCAGACGACGGGCGAGCTGCGCGCCGGCCAACCCGCCGACACACGGCAGGCCGAAGGCCAGGCCGTATTGCCATGCGGCCCAGCCGAGTTCGTCGAGCAGCAGCACCGCGAGCAGCGGCTCGGTGGCCATGATGAGGGCGTTGACCGCGACGGTGTTGCGGAAGAGCGCGCGCAGGCGCGGGTCGGCGTCGATGAAGTGCCAGCCGTGCACCAGGTCGGCGGCCCGCCATCGCACTGCCCGCGTGGCCGGTGTCGCCTCCCGCTCCCGGATCGCGGCGATGCCGAGCGCGGAGACCAGGAAGCCCGCGGCATTGGCGAGCACGGTGGCGACGGGACCGAACAGGCCGATGGCCGCACCGCCGACGCTGGGGCCGACGGCGGTGGCGGTCCAGGTGGTCGACTCGAATCTGCTGTTGGCTGCCAGCAGGCCGTCTGGGCGGACGAGCTGTTTCAGATACGCGCCGCTCGCCGAGGTGAAGGCGATGTTCGCCGCCGCGGAGACCGCGCTGACGATCAGCAGCTGGACGTAGCTCAACACGCCGAGGAAGTAGGCGAGCGGGATGGTCAGCAGGGCGAGACAGCGCAGGACGTCCGTGCCGATCATGATCGGTCTCTTGCGACGCGTCTCCACCCACGGCCCGAGCGGCAACGCCAGCAGTGCGCCCGCCGCCACGCCCGCCGCGGTCAGCGCCGACACCCCGGCCGGTCCGGCCTCCAGCACCGCGATGGCGATCAGCGGGAAGGCGCCGAACCCCACCGCGGTACCCACGGTGGACGCCGCGTAGGCCGACCACAACCATCCGAACGAGCGTCCGAGCCGCTGTCCCGCCATCTGTACCCCTCCTCTGCCGCCGCCGGTCGGCTCGGCCGCCGATCTATGGCCAGGAGTGCACCAGAGGACGGGCCGGCGAATCCAACAACGGCGCCGTCGGCGAGCCACAACCGGGCGTTGCGCGTTCGTAGGATCCGCAGATGGATTTCGAAGCCGTGCGCACCTTCGTGGCCGTCGCCGAGCGCGGGCAGTTCCAGGAGGCGGCGGCGGATCTGCGCCTCACCCAGCAGGCGGTGTCCAAGCGGATCGCCAAACTCGAACGCTCGCTCGGCGTCTCGTTGTTCGTCCGAACCGCGCGCGGGGCCGGGCTCACCGCCGACGGCCGGGCGTTCCTGCCGCACGCCCGCGCCGTGTTGACGGGCGGCGGCCGCGGTGCGACCGGGCGGGCGTCCGCTGCGGGTCGACGTGCTCAACCGCCGTTTCGCCTGCGCGCTCGCACTCCGCGAGTTCTTCACGGCGCATCCGCGCGCGGGCCTGGAGGTGGTGACCCTGCCGGACGCGAACGCGACCCGAGCGATCGAGGCGTTGGCGGCCGGAGAGATCGACGCGACCTTCCGCGCCGTCTCGCCCGGCGATCTCGCCGACGGCATCACCGCCGTGCGGGTGCTCGACGATCCGCTGCAACTGCTCACCGGTCCGGACCATCCCCTCGCGAACGCTGAATCGCTTCGGCCGCAACAGCTTCGGGGGCATCGGATCTGGATTCCCGGTATCCGCCGCGACACCGAGTGGTCGGCGTACTACGACGACCTCACCGAGGCCTTCGATCTGCGCATCGATGCCGTCGGTCCGAATTTCGGCAGCGACGCACTCATGGACGCCGTCGCCACCGACCCGGCGCTGGCGACCCTCGTCGGCGCGGGCGACCACCACATCTGGCCCGCGACCCACGGACTGCGCCGGATCCCGCTCGTCGACCCGACCCCTGTCTATCCCCATTCCCTGCTGTTCCGCACCGACGATCCGCATCCGACGCTGGGCGCGCTGCTCGGGTATCTGGCCCGCACACGCGCGCAAGCGCCCGATCGGATCTGGCTGCCGAGATGGGCGCTCCTTCGCCGCGATGGGCGGGCGTGACGCCCACGACCGGTCGTGAGCCCGCGGTGGGGTCGCTCACGACCGACCCCCGCCGGCCGTCCTGCGCAGCTATCGTCGAGACATCATGACCGACTTCCTGCTCGCCCAGCCCGATGGCGTCCTGCGCGCCACCGGCGTGCGCGAGGCCTTCGACTCCGTGACCGCCGCGCGGACCGCGCTGCGCGGGGCGGGCGCGCAGATCGTGGTGGGTGCGTTGCCTTTCGACCCACAGCATCCCGCCGCGCTGGTCACGCCCGAGCGGTGGACCCGCACGCCGGGCCGGTGGCAACCGCCGGTGACAGACCTGCCGCCGGTGCGGGCGGTCAGCGAGTTGCCCGGCGCGGACGAGCACCTGGCGCGGGTGAAGAAGCTGGTCGAGCACCTGGCCGATCCGGAGACCGGGCTGCGCAAGGTCGTCGCGGCGCGGTCGGTGCTGGCCGAAGCCGACGCCGAACTGGCGCCCGATTCGGTGGCCGCGCGACTGGCCGCGCGGCATCCGGCGGCGAACATCTTCACCGTCGACCTGAGCCCGTCGGGGCGGACCGGCGCCACGCTCATCGGCGCCACACCGGAACTACTGGTGGCGAAGCGGGGCAGGGCCGTCACGCTGCGTCCGCTCGCTGGCAGCATGCCACGCCTGGCCGACCGGGACGCGGACGCGGCGCAGGCGGCCGAATTGCTGGCCAGCGCCAAGAACCGGGAAGAGCACGCGTATGTCGTCGACTGGCTCGCCGGCATCCTGAATCCGCTGTGCAGCGAACTCGACATCCCCGATGCGCCGCGACTGGTCGAGACGCACGATGTCTGGCATCTCGCCACTCCTATCACCGGCACCCTGCGCGATCCCGCGCTCACCGCACTCGATCTGGCGGTGCTGCTGCATCCCACTCCGGCGGTGTGCGGGACGCCGACCGGGGAGGCGCTCGACGTCATCACCAGGGACGAAGGCGATCGCGGGTTCTACGGCGGCGCGGTCGGCTGGTGCGAGGCCGGCGGCGACGGCGCGTGGCTGGTCGCGATCCGCTGCGCGGAACTGTCCGCCGACCGCCGTTCGCTGCGGGCCTACGCGGGCGGCGGCATCGTCGCGGCCTCGCAACCGCAGGAAGAACTCGACGAGACCACCGCGAAGCTGCGCACTTTCCTCGGCGGTCTGGACTGCCCGACACCGGCGCATTGATCGACTTCGCGCGCACCTTTCGCGCGTGCGGGGCCGTTCATGCGGTAGGTTGACCCGAAATGTGCCTGTCACGACGTATTGGAGTACCGCGATGAAGTTTGCTGTTCCCGGGATTGCGAGTGCTGTGGCCGGCGCCGTGATCGGCGTTATCGCGGTCTTCGGAATCACCGCAGCGGTCTCGCAGAACACCCGCCCGGAAATCGACCGCAGCGGCAAGGCCGACTCCTCGCTGCTGAACAGCGTTGAGTACGGCAGCCGCTGAGCCGCTGACCTCCGCTTCAACCGCCGACTCGGTCGGCACCCCAGGCGCGGACCCGGACGAGGCATCGGCCCCTACGAGGACGATCTCCCCCGAGTCCGCGCCGCTCGGTAGACGCTGGTTCGCCGGGACCGTGGTCGCGGCGTTCCTGCTCTCCTTCCTGCAGGCGCCCGGCCACACGGTCGCCGACACGAAATACGACCTGGCGCAGAATCCGCTGGGTTTCCTCGACCGCGCCTCGCATCTGTGGAGCAGCCAGGCCCCGATGGGCCAGGTCCAGAATCAGGCGTACGGGTACTTCTTCCCGCACGGGTCCTTCTTCTCCCTCGGCGATCTGCTCGGCCTGCCCGCGTGGGTCACCCAGCGGATCTGGTGGGCGCTGCTGCTGCTCGCCGGGTTCTGGGGCATCGTCCGGCTGTGCGAGACCTTGGGCATCGGCAGCCGCGGGTCACGGGTCGTGGCGGCGGTCGCGTTCACACTTTCTCCCCGGGTTCTCACCACCCTCGGCTCGATCTCCTCGGAGACCCTGCCGATGGTGCTGGCGCCCTGGGTGCTGATCGCCCCGGCCGCGCTGGGCACCGCCTATCGCAGACGTCGTCGCGGGGGCGCGGATTCGCCCGCGGGCAGTGCGCTCGCGCTCGCGCTGATGGGCGCGGTGAACGCGGTGGCCACGGTGGCGGCGTTCCTGCCCGCGCTGTTGTGGTGGGCCTCCTACAAGCCGAATCGGCGCTGGTGGCGGTTCACGCTGGCCTGGGTGCCGCTGCTGCTGCTGGCCACGCTGTGGTGGGCGGTGCCGCTGCTGCTGCTCGGCAAGGTCAGCCCACCGTTCCTGGACTACATCGAATCCTCCGGCGTCACCACGCAGTGGGCCTCGCTGGCGGAGGTGCTGCGCGGCACCGACAGCTGGACCCCGTTCGTCTCCCCCGAGCGCATCGCGGGCGCGGTGCTGGTCACCCAGCCCGCAGCGGTGCTGGCGACCGGGCTGATCGCGGCCGCGGGCGCGGCCGGGCTGGCGATGCGTTCGATGCCGCATCGCGGACGGCTGAGCCTGATCCTGTTCGCCGGGCTGGTGGGCATCTGCGCCGGTTTCGTCGGCGAGCTGAGCGGGCCGTTCGCCGAGTCGGTGCGGCTGTTCCTGGACTCCGGCGGCGCGCCGCTGCGCAATGTGCACAAACTCGAGCCGCTGATCCGCATCCCGCTGGTCCTCGGGCTGGCGCATCTGATCAGCCGGGTGCCGCTGCCGGTGTCGGTGCCGTGGCGGCAGTCCGTCGCGGCGTTCGCCCGGCCCGAGCGCGACCGCATGGTGGCGGTGACCGCGCTCATCCTCACCGCGCTGGTGCTGTCGACCTCGCTGGCCTGGACCGGCAAGCTGGCCCCGCGCGGCGCCTACGAGGCCGTACCGGACTACTGGCACGACACCGCCGACTGGCTGGCCGAGAACGCCGCCGACACCCGCGCGCTGATCGTTCCCGGGGCGCCGTTCGGCAGTCAGGTGTGGGGCCTGACCCGCGACGAACCGTTGCAGGCGCTGGCGAGCACACCGTGGGCGGTGCGCGACGCGGTGCCGTTGAACCCGCCGGGCACCATCCGCGCGATGGACTCGGTGCAGCGGCTCATCGCCGACGGCCGCCCGTCGACCGGGCTCGCCGCGACGCTGGCCGGCCAGGGCATCGGCGTGCTGGTGCTGCGCAACGATCTGGACCCGGAAACCTCGCGCTCGACCCGGCCGATGCTGGCCCACCAAACCATCGAGGGTTCGCCCGGACTCAGGAAGGTGGCCGAATTCGGTGGTCCCATCGAGAGTTCGGTGCTCGCCGAGGGCCTGGTGGCCGACGGCGATCTGCGGCCGACCTATCCCGCGATCGAGATCTACCGCGTCGAGGTGCCGCGCGTGCCAGGCATCGAGGACACCACGGTGCGCTCCGGCACCGGTGCGCCCGATTCCTTCCCCGCCGCCTACACGGTGCCGCTCGCCTCGGTGCCGGTCGTGCAAGGCGGAGCCGAGGTGCTCGAGCGCCGCAACCGGGGCGAGGGCGTCACCGGACCGAGCCTGCTGGCCGCCGACGCCGAACGCGCCGGACTTCCCGTCGGCCCGGTGACCGTCACCGACACCCCGATGGACCGGGAAGCCGATTTCGGGCGCGTCGACAACCACAACTCCGCGCTGCGCGCGCCCGGCGACGAGCGCCGCACCCACAATCTCGTCCCGGACTACCCGGTGGAGGGCGCCGACCTCGTGCGGGGCAGCTGGTCAGGGGCCACCCTCACCGCCTCGAGTTCCGCCGCCGACGCCACCCAGCTCGGCGGGGCAGCGCCCGGCAGTTCCACCGCCGCCGCCGTGGACGGCGATCCGTCGACGGCCTGGATCAGCAACGGCACCGAGATCGCCGTGGGGCAATGGCTGCGCCTCGACCTCGACGAACCGGTCGCCAACGGGCTGCTGCGGCTGACCACCAGCGGCGCCGCCATCGGCGACCCGGTGAAATGGGTGGAGGCGCGCACGGAGAACGGCAGCGTCTCCGCCCGGATCCCCGGGCCGGGCGAGCCGATCTCGATGTCGCTGCCGCCCGGCCGCACCGAGTGGGTCGTCATCACCGCGCTGCGCACCGAACGCGGATCCGCCGGCGGCCAATTCGGCATCAGCGAACTCGCCCTCGAGGATTACGCCGACCGGGAGAACCCGCGCACCGTCGACATCCGCCACCACACCGTGCTGCCGCCCACTCCAGGCGACGGACAGGTGCTCGGCTGGGATCTCGGGCAGGAGTTCCCGGGCCGCAGCGCCTGTTTCGACGGCCCGGATCGGGTGCGATGCAGCAAGAGCATGGGCCTGGCACCCGAAGAGCCCGGCGCATTCGCCCGCACCCTGTCCGTGCCCGAACCCATGACGCTGGCGCCCGAGCTGACCGTGCGCACCCGGCAGGGCCCCGCGCTGGAAGCGCTGCTCACCGACCCCGCCAGGCCGATCGCCCGTGGCCGCGCCGACGTCGGCGACCTGCGCGGTTCGGCCTTCGCCGCCACCGACGGCAATCCGCGCACCAGCTGGATCGCCCCGGAGAACTCCGTGCGCACCTATGCCGCCGGCAAGCCGACACTCACCGTCGAACTGCCCGAGCCCGCCCTGGTCACCGGCCTCGACCTGACCACCTCGCTCGGCAACCTGCCCGCCGAACCGACTTCGGTGACGGTGAACCTCGGCACCGGCCCGCAGGTGCGGGCGCTGGACGGCGCGCGCGAACCCGGCACGCCCGCCAGGATCGAACTGCATCCGGCGGTCACCGATCGCATCGAGATCAGCATCCACAGCTGGAACGGCGTGCTCGACCGGACCGCACTGGGGTTCGCCCAGACCCAGCCGCCCGGGCTCGCCGAGATCGAAGTGCTCGGCCCGCAGTACCCGGCTCCCGCGCCGGCGGATCGGCTGATCACCGTTCCGTGCGAGGCCGGGCCCACCGTGGCGCTGGCGGGGCGCACGATGCAGACCACCATCACCGCGACCGCCGCCGAATTGCTCTCCGGCGCACCGGTTGCCGCGACGATATGCGCCGACGCGGCCGACGAGCCGGCGGCGCCGGAGTTCACGGTGCTGCCGGGACGGCCCGAAGTGGTCGCCTCGCCGACCGAGATGTTCAGCGTCGACCGGCTCCAGCTGGTCCGCACCGATCTCGACCGCGGCCCGGCCGAGCCGGCGCGCGGCGAAATCCTCTCGGACGACCGGCTTCTCGTGCTTCCGGTGAGCACGAACGTCGGGTGGCGGGCGCAGACGGCGGACGGGCGTGCGCTGGAACCCGTGGTGGTCGACGGCTGGCAGCAGGCCTGGGTGCTTCCCGCCGACGCGACGGGTCCGGTCACGGTCTCCTTCCCCGTCGATCGCTGGTATCGACTCGGGATCTTCGGTGGTCTGCTTCTGCTTGTTCCCTTGCTGGCGTTCGCGATTCCGCGCCGGGCGCGCGCAGGCACAGATCCCGGCCCCGCGTCGCGGCCGTGGTCGAATCGGGTCCTGGGCGCGGCCGGGGTGCTCGCCGCGGCCACCGTCATCGCGGGTGCGGTGGGCGCCGCGCTCACCGTGGCGGGCCTGCTCGCCGCACGGTTCCTGCCCACGCGCAGTGCGGCGGCGCTCGCCGGGGTCGCCGGGATCTTCACGGCCGTTTCGGCCGCCGCGCTCTCGACCGGACCGTGGCGGTCGGCGGAGGGCTACCTCGGCGGTTCGTTGTGGGTGCAGTTGCCCGCGCTGATCGCGGTCGTCGCCGTCGGGATCGCGGCGCTGCCAGCGCGTCGCGGGTCGCGCTGATCCCGCCGGTGCGTCAGGCGGTGGAGGAATCCGCCGCGGGTCGCTGCCGGATCGAACCGGACGGATGCCCGACATCGGCGCGATGCCCGGTGTCAGGGCGATGCTCGGTCTCGGCGCGATGCTCGGGCTGATCGGCGCCAGGCGTAGCCGCGAACGGTGCGGAGGGTCGTGACCACCGGTCGAAACGCCGGGCGAACTGCCGGGACGGTTCCTCGATCAGCGCGTAGCTGGCGGCCGCCACGGGCAGTGTCAGGCCGACGGTGAGGATCAGCACCCAGACGAAATCGCCGGAGAAGGGCAGGATCCCGAACACCGGGAACACGATCGAGAGCACCACGAGGTGCCACAGGAAGATGCCATAGGACCAGCGGCCGATCGTGGCCGCCAACGGCGATTCCAGCCAGCGATGCCGGGCCGAGCCGAGCACCAGCGGGGCGATCAGGCCGTAGCCGATGATCGCGCCGAGGGCCATTTTCATCATGTACTGCCACGGCTCGGCGCGGGTGAGGCCGGCCGGACCGGCCAGGTCGGTGGCCGCGAGCAGGAAGGCGAGCAGCGCGGCGGGCCACATCAGGTTGCGATTGCCGCTGATACGCCACAGACGCCCCCGCAGACCACGCGATCCGGCACTCTCGGGCTCCTCCACCAGTTCGGCCAGCAGCATGCCGCCGGCGAACCACGGCAGGTAGCCGGGCAGCCAGTTGTCGGCGTGGATGGCGTCCGGGGTGGGCACCGGAAGGAAGTTCCAGCCCAGGGACAGCGCGGCGAGTCCGATCACCACGGGCACCCGTAGCCGGGCGGCCCGGCCGCGCAGCCGGACGACCGCGAAGGCGAGCAGCGGAAGCACCAGATAGAAGGCGACCTCGACGGCGAGACTCCACATCTGGGTCAGCCCGTCGGTCAGCGTCAAGGGGACGTACACCTGCAACAACGCCAGGTTCGACAGCCACACCCGCACGCCCGCGGTGTGCGCCGCGGCGGGCAGCAGAGTCAGCGCCACACAGACCACCGCCCAGTAGGCGGGCAGGATGCGCGCGGCCCGGTGCCGCAGGTAGTGGACGGTGCTGGGCGCGGTGCCGTTGCCGCGCGCGGCCGCGGCATGCGGACGCCACAGCAGATAGCCGGAGAGTACGAAGAAGACCGCGACCGCCATATCGAAGCGTCCCCAGATCCGGCCGAGCACCGGCGTCGAGGACGCCCCGGTCTGAAACGCGACATGGGTGAGAACCACGCCGAGCGCCGCCAGACCGCGCATTCCCTCCAAGGCGGGAACGAAGCGGCGGGGTGCGGTAGTGGTGGTGGTCATCGGACTCCAGTGTGGCGGTTCCGGTCACAAATGGAGACCGGGGGGTTTGTGTGTCCGCGCTGGACTCGAGCGATTTCCTACCGGATTCCGGCCACGGAACCGCATGGTACGCGATCGGGCTGTTAGTGTCGGGGCTCACGAGTGTCGTGCGCTTCGGTGGCGGCACCGGCTGGAATGACCTGAGTTCTATGACGAGGAGTGTTTGCATGGCACTGAGTGCCGGTACCAGAAGGACGGTGGCCTGCCTGCTCGTAGGTCTCGGCGCGCTGCTGATCGTCATGGCGCTGCTGATCCCGACCTACACCGTCGGAAAGCTGGCCAAGACTCCCCTCGATCTGGAGATCACCACCATCGCGACCAGCCGGGCAGACGAGCCCAGCCGCGTGCTGGATTCGAAATCGCTGACCGCGCCGGAGGGTTCGGCCAAGATCGACGAGAACGTGCCGCTGCTCTCGCAGCGCTTCGTGACCGTCGAGGAGCCGTCGGACGCGGACCAGATGACCGTCCAGGCAGGCCAGACGCTGCGCCGTACCGACCGTCAGGGCGACACCGGCCTGCTGACCGCGAGCGTGGACCGGGTCACCATCGACCGGAAGACCGGTGAGCCGGTCGCCACCGAGCCCAACGGCTCGATCGCGGTCACGACCAACGAAAAGGGCGAGCCGATCGCCGATCCCGTGCAGCACGTGGGTCTGCAGTACCGCTTCCCGATCGGCACCGAGAAGAAGGACTACCCGTACTTCGATCTCAACGCGCGCGCGACCTTCCCGGCGGTCTTCCTGGAGGAGACCGAGATCAACGGCACCACGGTGTACCACTTCCGCAACACCGTCCCGGCCACCAACCTGTACGACGTGGTGAAGGCACCGACCAACCGGCTCACCCTGCCCGCCGCCAAGTGGGGCCTGGAGGGTGGCGACACCCCGGTCACGCTGACCCGGTACTACAAGAACGTCCGTGACCTGTTCGTCGAGCCGGAGACCGGCACCGTCATCAGCGGTGGCGAGGCGCTGCACATCTACTACGGCCGTAGCGCCGAGCAGGAAGATGTGACCGCGCTGCAGTCGCACGTGGTCTTCGACGACGCGACCGTCGAGTCGCAGCTTGCGATCGCCAAGGACAAC
>NZ_BAGA01000140.1 GCF_000308595.1 Nocardia higoensis NBRC 100133
GGTTGAACCATCATCGTGTCGGATCGGGGGAACCCCTGGTCCTGGTCCACGGACTCGGCAGCCGGTGGCAGGTGTGGGATCGGATGATCCCGGCTCTGGCGGAACGGTTCGACGTGATCGCGGTGGACCTGCCCGGCTTCGGCGGTTCCGATCCGCTGCCCCGGACCACGGTCGCCACCCTGACCGACGCCCTCGCCGATTTCCTGGCGGAGGAGGGCATCGAACGTCCGCACCTGGTCGGCAATTCGATGGGCGGCTACATCTCGCTGAGCCTCGGCGCGCGCGGCCTGGCCCGATCGGTCACCGCGTTCTCCCCGATCGGCTTCTGGGACAAGCCCGGCCGCATCTGGTGTCAGCAGACGATGGGCAAGTCGGTGGTGCTCGCGGGCCTGCTCGGTCCCGCCATGCCCCGCATGCTCCACACCGCGGCGGGCCGCACCGCGTTCCTCTACCTGGTCTTCGGGCGGCCCTGGGCGCTGGACGCGCAGACCGCGATCGAGACCGCGCAGGGCGCCGCGAACGCGCCCGGATTCGCCGACGCCTGCGCGTCCTTCGCCGACGTGCAGTTCCGCGAACTCGGCGCGCTGGCCGATATTCCTGTCACCATCGCCTGGGGCAACCGCGACGTCCTGCTCACCTACGCCACCCAGAGCAAGCGCGCCAGGCTGGCCCTGCCGACCGCCCGCCACCGGACGCTCTTCGGCAGCGGCCACACGCCGTTCTACGACGACCCGCAAGCCTGCCTGCGGGTGCTGTTCGAGCAGTTCGACGCGATGGACAGCGCTGCCGGATCGAGCTAGCGGGGGTCGAGCTAGCGGGAATCGAGCAGGGTGTTCGCGGGTGCGCCGCCGAGCAGCACGCGCACCGCGTTCACCCAGCGCTCGCGCGACAGGCGGTTCGGCTCGGCATAGCCGGTGAACAGAGCGCGCATCGCCAGGCCGGTGACGATCTCGATGGTGAACTCGGTGATCGTCGGAACTCGCGGATCGTCGGGGAATTCGGCGCGGAACAGGTCGCGCACGGCGATGTGCATCTGCTCCAGCAGCCGTTGTTCGTAGGGCAGGAAGGCCGCGCGCAACTCGGCGTCGGTGCGCGCGCCCACCCAGATCTCCAGCGCCGCGTGGAACGACGGGCCGGAGAACATGTCCATGGTCAGCTCGACCGCCGCCGCCAACCGGTCGCCGCCGGGCGGGATGGCCGCGAATTCGGTTGTCAGCTGGTCCAATCGACGCTGCGCGAGGTGTTCGACCGCGCCGGCCAGCAGGTCCGGCTTGGTCGGGAAATGATGTTGCAGGGTGCCGCGCGGAACGCCCGCGCGGTTCTGCACCTCGAGGGTGGTGGTGCCGGCGTAACCGACCTCCACCAGGCTTTCGACAGCCGCGTCCAGGAGCCGCGTGCGAGTACGCGCGCGGCGCTGCGCCTGCGTCTCCCGGACGCGTACGGTCATCGGATCAGTGCCTCGCCACTCAGCGGCCCTGCCACTTCGGTTCGCGCTTCTCGGCGAAAGCCAGCGCGCCCTCGGCGGCGTCCTTGGAGAACAGCGCAGGCAGTGCGATCTCGCCCTGCTTGGCGAACGCCTCGGCCTGGGTCCAGTCCGGCGACTCGTCGATGATGCGCTTGCTCGCGGCCACCGAAAGCGGTGCGGCCGCGACGATCTCGGCCGCCAGCTCCATCGCGACGGCCAGCGCGCCGCCCGGCTCGGTGACCCGGTTGACCAGGCCGAGCTGGTACAGGCGGTCGGCCGAGATGCGGCCGCCGGTGAGGGCGAGTTCGGCGGCGATCGGGCGCGGCAACCGCTGGGTCAGCCGCAGCACGCCGCCACCCGCGGCCACCAGACCACGCTTGACCTCGGGAATGCCGAACTGCGCGTCGCTCGCGGCGACGATGAGGTCACCGGCGAGGGCGAGTTCGAAGCCGCCCGCCAGCGCGAACCCCTCGACGGCCGCGATCATCGGCTTGACCGGCGGCTTGGCGGTGATGCCGAGCGGGCCGCGCTTCTGCGTCATGGGCATCTCGCCCTTGGACGCGGCGACCAGATCCATACCGGCGCAGAAGCTTCCGCCCGCACCGGTCAGCACCAGCACCCGCGCCTCGGCATCCTCCTCGAACGCGTCGACGGCGGCTTCGATCGCCTTCGCGGTCGCCAGGTCGACGGCATTGCGGGCTTCGGGGCGGTCGATGGTGAGAACGGTGATCGCGTCACGACGTTCGACCAGCACGCTGGAGCTCATTCGGCAGTCCTTTCGGTGTTCAGTGTGACGCGGCCACCCGCGACGATATCGATGCTCGCGCCGATCGGGTCCGATTCGGTGAAGGCGGCGATGGTTTCCGGGTCGGCAGCGCGCACCAGGGTGCGGGCACCCTCCGGGGTCAGCGCGCTGATGATGACCGCCTCGGGCTCGTCGGCGCGCTCGGGAGCGGGACCCTTGTTGTAGGGCACGGTGAAGGATTCCACGGTCGCCGGGCCGGTGTAGCCGGGGGCGGTGGCGCGGGCGGCGTCGGGGGTGGGGACCTCGACGGCGCGGAAGAGCTGGGCGGGCGGACGCGTGGAGTAGACGCCGACGCCGTGCTTGGTGATGTACCAGCCCAGTGAGGTGGACAGACCATAGGAGCCCGGATCGGCGCGCAGCTTCTCGGCAACCGCGGCGATGGCGTGGGTGGCGTAGTTGTTGCCGGGGCCGCCGCCGAAGGTCAGGCCGCCGGTCAGCGAGAGCGGGCGGCTCGGATCGTCGATCGACAGGCCGAACGCCTCCGCGCCCACCTGCACCGCGATCGGGAAGCAGGAGTACAGGTCGATGTGCGCGACATCGTCGATACCGACACCCGCGGCGCCCAGCGCTTCCCGGCCCGCCGCGGCGATCGCGGGCGAGGCGGCCATGTCGGCGCGATCGGTGACGTACCAGACCTCGTTGGCGGTCGCGCCGCCGTGCGGGAACACCCACTGGTCACGCGGCACGCCCGCGGCATCGGCGGCCGCGGCACTGCACAGGATCAGGCCCGCCCCCTGGTCGACGGAGAGGTTGGCGACCATCAGCTTGCGGTAGGGGCTGGTGACCATGCGGTTGTCGCGGGTGGCCGTGATGATCTGGTCGATCGTGTGGGCCTGCGGCTGCCAGGCGTACGGGTTGGCGGCGGCGATCTCGGAGTAGCGCGACCACAGCCCGCCGATGCGCTGCAGGTGTTCGGCCTCGCTCAGGCCGAGCCGCCCGCGCATGGCGTTCTCCATCAGCGCGTAGAAGTGGATCGGGCCCCACAGGCCTGCGGCCATCTCCATGTCCGAGTTCGGGCCCTTGTCGGAGCCGAGCAGTTCGTTCGGCGCGGCGTCGGCGGCCTCCTCGGCCCAGTCCGGGGTGACACCCGAGCGCTTGGCGGCATTGCCCGAGGCGACCGCTTCGGCGCCGGTGACCAGCACGACCTCGGCGCGGCCGTCGGCGATGGCCTGCGCGGCCCAGTTGACCAGACGCTGCGGGCCGTCGCCGCCGAAGCGCGCGGACTGCACCGTGTACCTGGGAGAGGCGCCGAGCGCGGCGCCGACCGCGGCGCCCAGGTCGTTGTAGGGCTTGCTGACCGGGGCGACCGCGGCGATCGCGTCCGCGGCGCGCAGCAGCTTGTCCCCGGCGCCGCTGTCGGCGCCCGCCCGGCGCAGCGCTTCGGCCGCGAGATCGACCGGGCCCGGCAGGCCCGGTTCGCCACTACGGTGCACCGACTGACCGACGCCGACGAGGACGGGCGTGCGTGGGTCCATTCCGGCTGGCAGCATTCTTCCTCCGCTTCCTCAATTACCGTCACTGTTGACGGTAACCGCAGACCACGATTAGAGCAGAGGCGGAAGAGCCGCACAATCAAGGGGAGGGCCACTCGTTGCCGGGCGGATGCTGTGCGGTTGCGAAACGACAACGAGATGAGCGCGAAGCGGGCCCCCGAACGTCGATCGGGCATTTCCCCGAAGATCATCTCGAGTTCACAATTTCGTGGGGTTCACTGCTAACATTCCCGTCGATTTGCCAGCCAGTCGGAATGAGGTCCGGGACACAGATAGGGGGCTGGTGTGTCGTACGCCATTCCGGCGAGATCCCGGAGGGCCTGAAAACCTTGAAGAAGAGCGCCTCGATCCTGCTGTTCACCTTGGCGGGTACTACGGCCTTGCTTCTGTCGACGACCACCCCCGCCGGGGCAAACCCCAACGCGATCAATCCCATCCCCGTACTCAACGGCACCAACGGCCTACCGAACCTGCCCGGTCGTACCAAGGCCGTCTTCCAGGTGACCGGCATGGCCAGCCCGAACAACACGCAGAACTACAACGTGTTCGGCACAGACCTGGGCATCATGTGGGACAACGGCAACGGCGAGATGCTCACCGCGTTCGGCGATACCGCGGGCGTCGGCTTCCCCAATCTGCTGGCGGGCAGCACCTGGGCCTGGCGCTCCAACATCCTCGTGCGCAGCCACACCAAGGACCCCGCGCGCGGCATCTATTTCGACAGCGTCGTGCGCGACGTGTTCGGCCAGGCCAGGGATCTCGTCCCGAGCCCGAAGATCCCCTTCGTCGAGATCAGCCGCATCCCCACCGCGGGCATCTCGGTCAACGGCGTGCAGTACCTGTCGCTGATGTCGGTGAAGAGCTGGGACAACGTCGGCGAGTGGACCACCAACTTCTCCGGCCTGGCCGCATCCTCCGACAACGGCGAGACCTGGGCCGACCTCGGGCACACCCGCAGGCCCAGTGAGGGCGGCAATGTCAACTTCCAGATGAACGCCTTCACCAAGAGCGGCGGTTTCGTCTACGAGTACGGCACCCGCGCCGGACGCAACAACGCGGCATATGTCGCCCGAGTGCCCGAAAAGCACATCGAGAACCTCGCCGAGTACGAGTACTGGGACGGCAACGGCTGGCGCAAGAACGACGTGAACGCCGCCGCCCCGATCATGCACGGCGTGGGCGAGCTGTCGGTGATGTACAACGACTATCTCGGCCAGTTCATCTCGCTGACCACCGACCCGTACAACTCGGTCGTCATGCGGCGCGCGCCCTCGCCGCAGGGTCCGTGGAGCCCGCCGGAGGTGCTGATCGACACCCGCGAACTGCCCACCGCGTACGCGCCGTCGATCTTCCCGTACCAGACCGGGCGTGACCTGTACTTCCTCACCACGGTGCACAGCCAGTACAACGTGGTCCTCATGCACACGACGCTCTAGCCGCGGCGGCCCGAGTTCGACGGCGAGACGCCACCGGCGGATCAATAGACTCGCGGACATGGATGCGGCCGACTGGGACGAGCGCTACGCGCAGAGCGAATTGGTCTGGGGCGCACCGCCCAACAACACGGTGGTGGAATTCGTCTACAGCCTGCACCGGCACGCCGCCGCGCGCGACGTCGACGGACTGCCCCGGGCACTCGACCTGGCCTGCGGCGAGGGGCGCAACGCGCTGTGGCTGGCCACCCACGGCTGGCAGGTGCACGCGGTCGATTTCTCGCAGGTCGGCGTGGACAAGGGCAAGACCGTGGCGACCCGGCTGTCCCGCTCGGTGCGCAGCCGCATCACCTGGCAGTGCGCCGATGTCACCGACCTCGACGCGGCCGGGGTCGAGGGCCCGTTCGAGCTGGTGCTGATGGTCTTCCTGCACCTGCCCGCCGAGCAGCGTCGCGCCGTACTGGCGACGGCCGCGAGCCGGCTGGCTCCGGAGGGCACCCTGCTGGTCCTCGGCCACGACCGCACCAATATCGACGACGGTCACGGCGGACCGCAGGATCCGGCGATCCTGTTCACCCCCGAGGACGTCGTCGCCGATCTCGCCGCGACCAGCCCGGACATGCACATCAGGATCGCCGATCGGGTGCTGCGCCCCACCGAGCACAACGACGCGATCGACGCCTTGGTCGTGGCCACTCGCGCCCCGGCGCCACCGGACTCCGCTCCCGCGGAGTAGCCCGCGCCGGATCAGCCCACGTCGGGATGATCGGCGCGATCGGCCGTACTCCGCGTGCGCCACCCCCGGCCCGGGTCGTCAGGCCGGTCGCGGAGCTCGATCCTCATGCGACCAGCGCCGCAGCCAGGGCTCCACGTACCCGGCGATCAGGTCGAATCCGGTGCGGAACGAGTGCGGCTGCCCCGGGATGACCGCCACCTGCGCGGCGTCGGCGGCAGCGGGGATACCGAAGGCGTCCTTCTCCCCGTTCACCACGACCACCTCGATTTCACCGGTGGCGAGCAGTTCGTCGCGGCGCGTCTTCTCCGGCTTCCCCGGCGGATGCAGCGGGAACGACAGCGCGAGGACCCCGCGGGCCCCGGCGGCGACGGCGGTCCGGCAGGCCACCCGCGCGCCGTTGCTGCGCCCGCCCTGCACCAGCGGGCCGTCCGGATAGCGGTCGCGCAGCGCGGCCGCGATCTCCAGCCAGGCCGCATCCTGTTTGTCCGCCGAGCCGGGTGCGCGCCGCCCGGCGACCCGATAGGGCTGCACCACCCGGCACACGACCGCGCCCAGCGCGAGGGCCGAATCACGAACGGCCAGCAGATCTTTCGCATCGACACCGCCCCCGGAGCCGTGGGTCAGCAGCAACAGCATCCGCGGTTCGCCCGGCAGATCCACCTCGATGTCCGCGGGCCCGGCACTGGTCTCGATGCGCACAGCTCACCGTAACCGGGCGGTCGTGGTGCTCTCCGCAGCGCGTCGACCTGCGTGTTCATCCCACCTCAGCGCCGTGTTTTTCAGATCACATTGCCACCGGGGTCTTTTGCCAAGCCATTACTCGGCGGTAATATAGGTTAAAGTTACCCGCGAGTAGCATGCGCTATCCGGCAACGGGTCCGGTGACGACAACGGGCGGGAACGGCATGACACACCGACCGCACCAACTCAACGGAGAGTGAGTACCAGAGACATGGGTCATTACAAGAGCAACGTTCGCGACCTGGAGTTCAACCTCTTCGAGGTTCTCGGACTGGGCAGCCTCCTCGACAGCGGCGCCTACGGCGACCTGGACACCGACACCGTCAAGGAGATGCTCAACGAGGTGCGTCGCCTGGCCGAGGGCCCGCTGGCCGAGTCCTTCGCCGACGCCGACCGCAACCCGCCGGTCTTCGATCCCGAGACCCACTCCGTCAAGCTGCCCGAATCCTTCAAGAAGAGCTACAAGACTCTCGAAGAGGGCGGCTGGGACAAGTTCTCCGTAGCCGAGGAACTCGGCGGCATCCAGTTCCCGCGCGCGGCCTACTGGGCCATCGCCGAGCTGATCCTGGGCGCGCAGCCCGCCGCCTTCATGTACGCCGCGGGCCCCGGCTTCGCCAACATCTTCTGGAACAACGCCACCGAAGAGCAGAAGAAGTGGGCCGAGATCGCCGTCGAGCAGGGCTGGGGCGCCACCATGGTGCTGACCGAGCCCGACGCCGGCTCCGACGTGGGTGCGGGCCGCACCAAGGCGATCAAGCAGGCCGACGGCTCCTGGCACATCGAGGGCGTCAAGCGGTTCATCACCTCCGCCGACTCCGACGACCTGTTCCCGAACATCATGCACCTGGTGCTGGCGCGTCCCGAGGGCGCGGGCCCGGGCACCAAGGGCCTGTCGCTGTTCTTCGTGCCCAAGTTCCACTTCGACCACGAGACCGGCGAGCTGGGTGAGCGCAACGGCGTCTTCGTCACCAACGTCGAGCACAAGATGGGCCTGAAGGTCTCGGCCACCTGTGAGCTGACCTTCGGCGGCCACGGCGTCCCCGCCAAGGGCTGGCTGGTCGGCGAGGTGCACAACGGCATCGCGCAGATGTTCGAGGTCATCGAGCACGCCCGCATGATGGTCGGCACCAAGGCCATCGCCACCCTGTCCACCGGCTACCTGAACGCGCTGGACTACGCCAAGAACCGCGTGCAGGGCGCCGACCTCACCGCCAACGCCAAGGACGCCCCGCGCGTCACCATCACCCACCACCCGGACGTGCGCCGCAGCCTGGCCATGCAGAAGGCCTACGCCGAGGGCCTGCGCGCGGTGTACCTCTACACCGCCGCCCACCAGGACGCCGACGTGGCCGCCCAGGTCTCCGGCGCGGACGCCGACCTGGCCGCCCGCGTCAACGACCTGCTGCTGCCGATCGTCAAGGGCGTCGGCTCCGAGCGCGCCTACCAGTACCTGACCGAGTCGCTGCAGACCTTCGGTGGTTCCGGCTTCCTGCAGGACTACCCGATCGAGCAGTACATCCGCGACGCGAAGATCGACTCCCTCTACGAGGGCACCACCGCGATCCAGGCGCAGGACTTCTTCTTCCGCAAGATCGCCCGCGACCGCGGCGTGGCCCTGGCCCACGTGGCAGGCCAGGTGCAGAAGTTCATCGAGTCCGAGGCCGGCAACGGCCGCCTGAAGGCCGAGCGCAAGCTGCTCGCGACCGCCCTCGAGGACGTGCAGGCCATGGCCGCCACCCTCACCGGCCACCTGATGGGCGCCCAGGAGAACTCCGCCGAGCTCTACAAGGTCGGCCTGGGTTCGGTCCGCTTCCTGCTCTCGGTCGGCGACCTGCTGATCGGCTGGCAGCTGCTGCGTCAGGCCGAGGTCGCCCTCGCCGCCCAGGACGCCGGCTCGGACGAGGCGTTCTACCAGGGCAAGATCGCCACCGCGCAGTTCTTCGCCCGCAACGTCCTGCCGGAGCTGACCGCCACCCGCGCGATCCTGGCGAACCTGGACAACGACATCATGGAGCTGGACGAAGCCGCCTTCTGATGAGCGCTGCCCGCTGAGGCACAACCGAACGAGCACGGGTCGGCCCCGGAGGAGCAATCCTCCGGGGTCGGCCCGTTCCGCGTGACCGTATGTGGTGTTCAGCGCCTCGAACCGGCGCTGATATAGCAAGATATAGCATCTGCTGCTATCCTCATGTCATGACGAGGATGATCACCCAGGCCGAACTGCGTAACGGGAGCGCCGGGGTCATGGATCAGCTCGAGGCAGGCGAGGATTTCGTCATCACCCGCAACGGACGGCCGGTCGGCGAACTACGGCCGATCACCCCCCGGCGCGATGCGACGATCGCCGAACTCAAGTCCCGCCTCGCCCGCTTTTCCGAGATGAGCGAAGGCGCACAGGAACGGGCGGAGATCGACGCCGCGTTCGGCGCGGACCGGCTCGATGACTGATCGGCCCTCGAGCCGGTTCCCCGTCGGCATGCTCGACACATGCGTCCTCATCGACATCAACACGATCGACGCCGCGGTTCTGCCGGTGCGCGCTGAGATCAGCGCGATCACCGTGGCTGAACTGGGTCTGGGAATCGCACTGGCCACGACCCCCGAGCAACTCGCACTCCGGACCGAGCGGATGCTGGAAGTGGAGCACAGTTTCGATCCGCTGCCGTTCACCCCCGCGGCGGCACGACGCTTCACATCGATGGCAAAGCTCGTTGCGGCCTCCGAGCGGAGCCCGAAGCCACGCAAAGCGGATCTCATGATCGCGGCTGTGGCATCGGTGAACGATCTCCCGCTGTTCACCCGAAACGCGGTCGATTTCCGAGGGATCGAGAAGCTGCTGACGGTGGTCCCGGTCTGAGGCTTCGCACCCGGTCGATCAGCGCGACTTTCCGGTGGTGAGGATGCGGCGGGCCAGTTCGGCCAGCTCGGCCGGTCGCCGCACGAGTTCGTCGAGGTCGACATCCTGATCCCCCATGGCGCCCGCCCGGAAGCGGGCGAGGATCCCCTCGGAGATGGCCGCGAGCTTCCACACCGCGAAGGCGTGGTGGTAGTCGAGGTCGGCGACATCGCGGCCGGTGCGTTCGACATAGCGGGCGACGACGGCGTCGACATCGAGGAATCCGTCACTCGGGTCCGGTGACCAGCCGAACACCTCGGCCGAGGCCCAGGAGGCGACGAGCCAGCCGAGGTCGGCCATGACATCGCCGATCGTCCACAGCTCCCAGTCGAGCACCGCCCGCAGTTGCCCGTCGTCGCCGATCAGCAGATTGCCCGGACGGAAGTCGCCGTGCACGACGCCGGTCCAGCGTTCCGGCGGCACCGCACGCGAGAGCAGTCGGTGCACATCCCGGATCGGCCCGGACTCGATGCCGCCCGCGGAGAGCTGCCGCTGCCAGCGGTGCAGTTGACGCTCCAGATAGCTGCCGGTTCGGCGTTGGGCGGCCAAGGGCCCGGTCGTGATGTCGACGGCGTGGATCGCGGCGAGCGTGTCGACGATCTGCTCCGAAGCGACCACCCGACGATCCCGTGGCAGCGCGGCGACGGACGCGGGACCGTCCAGCACGACGCCGTCGACATACGTCATCACGTAGAAATCCGCCCCCGTCACCGCGCGATCGGTGCAGCAGCCGACGACCGGCGGCACCGGAACCGCTGTCTCGGCGAGCAGCTCGAGTATCCGGTGTTCCCGGACCACATCGTGCGCGGAGGCGAGCACCGCGCCCGTCGGCGGGCGCCGCAGCACCCACCGGGCGTGCTTCGCGTCACGAACCCGGTACGTCAGATTCGACCTGCCGCCGGTGATGAGCTCGAACCGCAACGGCGGGGTCACCTCCGGCACATGCTCGACGAACCACGCTGTGACCGCGCCTTCATCGACACCCGCCGGACCGGAGCCCGGGGTCATCGCCGCCGCCCCACACGAGCACCCGGCCTCGGGCCTCGGCCGGACCTGTCCGCGATCCCCAGTGCGTGAGGCCACGGCGAACGGGACGGCCGGTGCGGCGACCGGCTCTGCGCGAGATATCGCGGCGGACAGGGCGACGGCGGGAAGTCCATACGGGGAATCGTGGCAGATGCCCTGATCTCGGAACAGGGCTCCGACACCGTTGGCGAGGCCGACCCCGGACGGGTTCGGGCCCCGCCGGTCGGGCGGTGTCGGCAAGGCTTTGCCCACCGCCGAGCGCGGCTATACCCGTTCCGCCACCTCCGATATCGCGAAACCTGGTTCACTTGACCCGCTCTCGCGTGGTTGTCGGCGTAATCCGTTCCCCCGCAGAAGTTTTACCATTGAAACGCCGCGCGCGGATTTGCCGCCGAGTAACTTGATCGACCATGTCCGTCGCACGGTCCAACCCGCACGATGCGCTCTTCCGACGAATCATGTCCCGCCCCGCCGACGCCGCCGGCGAACTGCGTCACGTCCTACCCGAAACCGTTGCCGCACGCATGGATTGGGACGGCCTGATGTTGGAGTCCGGCAGCTTCGTCTCACCGCAGCTGAAGTCCCGCTACAGCGACCTGCTCTTCCGCACCCGCCTCGACGCCCGCGACACCTACATCTACCTGCTGGTCGAGCACCAGAGCCGTCCCGACCGGTTCATGCCCCTGCGCATGACCGAATACCTGGTCGCCATCTGGAACCGCTACCTGCACCAGAACCCGGATACGACGACCCTGCCCGCGATCGTCCCGATCGTCATCCACAGCGGTCCCCACAGCAGGCACTGGAACACCCCTACCGAACTGTTCGACCTCATCGACCTCGACACCGACACCCGTGCCACCCTCAGCGATCATCTCCCCCACCTGCGGCTGATCCTCGACGACCTCACCACCGTCGACCTGCCGACCCTGCGGGCGCGTCCTCTCACCCCGGCCACCCGCGTCATGCTCGCGCTGCACAAGATCACCGCGGGAAACCGGAACCTCGGTACCGACCTGCTTCCTCTGGTACCCGACATCCGAGCACTCGCCGACGCCCCCGGCGGCTCCGACGACCTGATCTGCGTAATGACCTATATTCTTTTTGTGGGCGAGACCAGCGAAGACGACCTGGGCCCGGTGATCGATCAACTCGGCCCACGTGCCAAGGAGGCCATCGTGACCACTGCCGAACGACTCCGCGCAGAGGGCTGGGAAAAAGGCCGGAACGAAGGCCGGAACGAGGAACGGGCGGCCAATCTGACCGAACTGTTGTCCATCAAGTTCGGTGCGCTTCCGGTCGACGTCAACGCCCGGATCGCCGCCGCCGACGCCGCCACACTGCACATCTGGCTCCGACGAGTGCTGTCAGCCGCAACCCTGGATGAAGTCTTCGACCAGATCTGACACCGAAGACCAGCGCTACTCACTGGCGGCGGGGGTCGACGGCGTGCTGAGCATCGGCGCCCCGCTGCCAGGAGCTTCAGCGCAACGACCTCGGTATCCCGGCGACGACGAGCGTCACCGACTCCGAGGCCGCAGCCACCCGGGTATTCACCATTCCCAACAGGTCCCGGAACAGCCTGCCCGAGGCGGAGGCGGGCACCACCCCGCTGCCGACCTCGTTGCTCACCGCCACCACGGGCACCTCGCACACGCGCCACGCCGCTACGAGATCGTCGATGTCCGCGTGCACGGGCGCGAGATCGGCTCCCTCCCAGACCTTGTGGGCGTCCAGGCGAGCGGTGAGCCAGGTGCCGAGGCAGTCGACGAGCACGGGCCGGTCGGCGGTGGCGAGAGCTGTTGCCACGTCATCGGTTTCGAGGGTGACCCAGGAGGCGGGGCGGCGTTCGCGGTGCAGGGCCACGCGCTGCGCCCATTCGGCATCGCCGTCGCGGGTGCCGCCGGTGGCCACGTAGGTCACGGCGGGGTGCGCGGCGAGCAGGTCTTCGGCGTGGCGGGACTTGCCGGAGCGCACGCCGCCGAGCACGAGGGTCCGGTGCGCGGCGGGAGGCGTGGCGGGCCCCGCGTGCACCACCTCGCCGTCGCGGCCCGGCCTGGCTCCGTGGGTTCGCAATCGTCGCTCCAGTTCGTCGAGGGGCGGGTTGTGGTGGCCCAGGTGTACCGCGATCACGTCGGTCGTCTCGGTCACGGCCGCCGCCTCGCGCAATCCGCCCACGAAGTCACCGAATTCGTGGAGACCGAGGTGCTGGTCGGACAGATCGGAGCGATCGCCGAAGGTCTCCTCGACGAAGACCGCGTCATAGGCGGCGTGGCGTACCGCGTCGAACCACTCGGCGGGCCACGGACCGGTGTCGCAGGCCCAGAGCACGCGCCCGCCGTCCGGGCCGGCGAGGTCGTAGAGGACGGTGTCGCCGTCGCGGAACACCCGGTGCCGGGCGGGCAGGACGGTGACCTCGTAGTTTCCGGCCGTGACGCGGTCGCCGGGGCAGACGGGGGTGAATCGCACCGGATCGTCCGGGCCCACCCAGGGGCGGCAGGCGTCGAGCGCGTCGGCGGGGCCGATCACGTCGAGTTCGTGGCCGGTGTCGATCCAGGATCGGAACAGCAGGGCCTGCGGTCCGAGGTGGTCGGGGTGGGCGTGGGTGAGCAGGATGTGGCGGACATCGGCGAGCGTGCGGCCGAGGCGGACGGCGGCGCGGGGGGCTTCGGGACCGCAGTCGAGCAGGAGGACGTCGTCGACGAGGGCGGCGGTCTGGCCGCGGATCTGTGCGCGCGCGGCGGCGTCGCGGCACGATGCGCAGCGGCAGAAGGGGGACGGCCACCCGTCGGCCGCTCCGGTGCCGAGCAGGACGATTTCCATCAGCGTGACTCCGTTCCTTCGAGCCCGGTCTCGTCGGGCCCGACCGCTTCCGGCGAAGACACACCGGAAGATGTTGCGGCAGAAGATGTTGCGGCCTCGGCAGGTCTTTCGCGCAGGGGCAACACCGCGCGGCCGTCGGGGCGGTCGAGCACTTCGACGCGCGCGCCGTAGACCTCGGCGATGCGGTCGACCGTCAGCACGTCGGCGGGCGGCCCATCGGTGACGATGCGGCCATGGTCCAGCAGGACGAGACGTTCGCCGTACTGGGCGGCCGAGGTCAGGTCGTGCATGGCGGCGATGACCGTCAGCTCCCCTTCCCGGCGCATGGAATCGACCAGGTCGAGCACCTGTTGCTGGTGGCCGATGTCGAGGGCGCTGGTGGGTTCGTCGAGCAGCAGCACCCGGGGTTGCTGGGCCAGCGCCCGGGCCAGCACCACCCGTTGCAGTTCTCCCCCGGAGAGTTCGGTGGCCGGGCGGGCAACGAGATCCTCGAGCTCCAGACGCGCCACGACCCGGTCGACGATCTCGCGGTCGCGCCGGGTTTCGCCGCCGAATCGGGCGATGTGCGGGGTGCGGCCGAGGTGGACGAGTTCGCGTACCGTGACGCCTTCGGGCACCACCGGACGTTGCGGCATGAGCGCGACCGCGCGGGCCGTGGCGCGGCGGGACGATCGGCTCGGCAGCACGCCGGCGACCCGAATCGCGCCCGAGGCGGGCACGAGTCCGGCGAGCGCGTGCAGCAGGGTGGTCTTGCCCGAGCCGTTGGGGCCGACCAGCGAGACCCACGCGCCCGCGGCGACCACCAGGTCGATGTCGTGCAGTACCTCGATGCCGCCACGCTCGGCGCCGACCCGTTCACAGATCACCGCGGGTTCCACGATCGACGTCACGACACACCTCGGCTCCGCCGGAGAACCAGCAGGAAGAACGGCGCGCCGACGGCAGCGGTCACCACGCCGATCGGCAGTTCGGCCGGTGACATGACGGTCCGGGCGATCACATCGGCGAGCACCAGGAATGCGGCGCCGATGGTCAGCGACAGCGGCAGCAGCAAACGATGGCCGGGTCCGACGAGCAGCCGGACGGCATGCGGCACGACGATGCCGACGAAACCGATCAGCCCCGCCGCCGAGACCACGGCGGCGGTGCCGAGCGTGGCGACGCAGACCAGCACCAGCCGTACCCGCGCCGGGTGGACGCCCAGGCTCGCGGCCTCCACATCGCCGACCGCCATCACATCGAGGGTGCGCCGATGCAGCGCGATGATCGTGGCGGTGACCAGCACATAGGGCAGCACCACCAGCACCTCGGACCAGCCGTCGGTGGAGAGTCTGCCGAGCATCCACGAGTAGACCTGCCGAAGGGTGTCGTCGTGGAGTTGCATGAAGAAGGTCTGGATCGCGTTGGCGAACGCGGCCACCGCCACTCCGGCCAAGATGATGACCACCTCCGACCGGACGCCGCCGACCGTGCGGCCCAGGGTGTAGGTCGCGCCGACGGCGAGCAGCCCGCCCGCGAAGGCCGCGACGGGCACACCGGCGAAACCGACCGCCCCGCCGAAGACGATCGCGAGTGTCGCGCCCAGGCCGGCGCCGCTGGAGACGCCGAGCAGGTAGGGATCGGCCAGCGGATTGCGGAAGACGCCCTGGTAGGCGGCTCCGGCGATGGCGAGCATCGCGCCGACCAGTACGCCGAGGACCGTGCGCGGCATCCTGATGTCCCAGAGGATGGCCTGCTGCCGCGTGGAGAGCCCGGACTCGACATCCACGAACGGCAGTCCGTCGGCCATGTCGAGCAGGACGCCGCGCGGGGTCAGCCCCGCGGGCCCGACGAGGATGCTCACGAACACGGCGACGAGCAGCGCGAGCACCGCGCCGGTCACCACCAGCGCGCGGCGGCGTGGCGAGGTGATCAAGACGTCGGGCGGACGGCGGGAGCGGGGTTGACCAGCCGGGCGATCTCGCGCACCAGATCCACCACGCGCGGGCCCCATCGGCTGGCGATGTCCTCGTCGAGGACGTACACGTGGCCGTCGCGGACGGCGGTGAGTTCGCCCCAGCCTGGACGCTGGGCGAGGTTTTCCGGGGTGACGCCGCAGCACTGTCCGTCGGCCAGGAAGACCACGTCGGGGTTCTGTTCCAGGATGTATTCGGCCGAGAGCTGCGGGTAGCCGTTGCCGCCGGTGGCGATCGAACGCAGACCGAGCATGGCGTAGATCTCGCCGAGATAGGTGTCGTCGGTGACGGTGTAGAAGGTGTTGTCCAGCTCGTGGTAGTAGCGCAGCGGGGCGTCACGGTCGGGCAGGGTGGCGACGATCTCGGCGATCTCGGTGCGCATCCGCGCGACGAGTTCGGCGGCGTCGCCCACATGCCCGGTGGCGGCGCCGAGCTGCTCCAGCTGGGTGTAGGTGTCGTCGAGGGTGGCGGCGGCGGGCAGGACGAGCGTTTCGACGCCCGCCCGTTCCAGCCCCGCCACGAGGTCGCCGGTGTCGGCGTTCGCGACGACGAGATCGGGGTCGTAGCCGAGCACGGCCTCGACATTCGGGGTGTAGCCGGACAGCTCGGTGACCGGGACGCCTTCCGGATAGTCGGACCTGTCGTCGACCGCGACCACCTGCTCCCCCGCGCCGATGGCATAGAGCATCTCGGTGGCCGTCGGGCTCAGCGAGACGATGGCCTGCGGTTCTGCGGCCGCGTCACCGCCGTCGGTGGCGGGCGCGCTTTCGGTCGCATCACATGCGGCGATCAGCAGGACCAGTGCGCTGATCCCGGCCGCGATCAGCCGACGGGACATGAGAGGCACAGCCATCCTCCTGACTCCGAGGACGAGAACAGCACGGCTGCCATCTCGCATCGCGGCGCCGCACCGTCCTTCGTCCGAGGACCGGTACGTTTCCCGCGATGCCGGCTGACCTGACTCACCCGGCGCCATGCCGGACTCACAGTTGCGGGACAGTGCCGGATTCACACCGGCTTCACCGTGACGCCGCGGCGCCCGGCCGGTTCGGCAGGGCATTCGCAGCGTAGTTCACCCCCGAAACCGACCGGCCTCGCTGTACCCCGACGTGTCCGCCCGCAATTCCCTCGGATGACGGCGATAGCCGGGCAGAATGACTCGGGCAGACCGCGCGCCACCAGAAGGGACTCCGCCGGATGAAACGATCGCTGTCCGCATTCGCCAGAATCGGCGTGCTCGCCGCCGCCTGCTGTGTCGCGCTGGGCGCGCCGGCGGTCGCCGATCCGAACAACGTCAATCCGATTCCGGTGCTCAACGGGTGGCGGGGATTGCCCCAGTTGCCGGGGCCGACGCAGGCCGTGTTCCAGATGACCGGCATGGACAGCCCGAACAAGACACAGAACGTCAACGTGCTCGGCACCGACCTGGGCATCATGTGGGACGACGGCCGTGGCGGGATGATCACGGCATTCGGTGACAGCGCCGGCATCGGGTTCCCGAATCTGCTGGCGGGCAGCATCTGGGCGTGGACGTCCAATGTGTTGTTCCGCAGCAGCACCAAGGATCCGTCGAAGGGCATCTACTTCGACAGCGTCGTGCCCAACCCGCTGCCGAGCCCGAAGATCCCCGGCATCGAGATCAGCTTCATCCCCACCGCGGGTATCTCGGTCGGCGGGGTGCAGTACATGAGCATGATGTCGGTGCGGTCGTGGGGCGACCACGGCAAGTGGCACACCAACTTCTCGACGCTGGCCGTCTCCGGCGACGGCGGTCAGACCTGGGCGCAGTTGCCCACCACGCGCCGCGCGAATGTCGACGGGCACGAGCGCTTCCAGCAGAACGCCTTTCTGAAGACGGGCGGCTTCGTCTACCGATACGGCACCCCCGCCGGGCGCGACCACCCAGGCTTCATCTCCCGCGTCCCGGAAGCGGCGATCGCCGACATCGACGCCTACGAATACTGGGACGGGAAAGAGTGGAAGCGCAACGAGCCGCTGGCCTCGGTGCCGATCGTCGGCAATGTGGGCGAGCTGTCGGTGCAGTGGAACGAGCACCTCGGTCAGTTCGTCATGCTGACCACCGACCCCGCGAATTCCGTTGTCATGCGGACAGCTTCGGCTCCCGAAGGGCCGTGGAGCGAGCCACGAGTACTGGTGGACACCCGTGATCTGCCCACCGCCTACGCGCCGATGATCTTCCCCTATCAGACCGGAGACGACCTGTACTTCCTGCTCACGGTGCACAGTCAATACAACGTGTTGCTCATGCGAACGCCGTTGTGACCTGACTTGGCTCATTCTTCGGTCTGCGGAGCGGCAGCGGGTTTCTGACCTCGTGTTTCTGTGTCGGTGTCGGTGGAGTTTGCGCACTAACGATGGTGTCGTAGGGTGCGGTCGTGGCCTACGTTCGGACGGTGAAGACGGCTTCTGGGGCCACAGCGGTCCAGATCGTGTGGTCTTCTCGGCGGGGTTCACGCTCGATCGAGCACATCGGTTCGGCCCACGACGAGGTCGAGTTGGCGGCGTTGAAGACCGCCGCGGCGACTCGGTTGGCCGGCGGGCAGGGCGTGCTGGATCTCGGAGTTGGTGACGGCACCGGTTCGGTCGATGCGCCGTTGCCGATCACCTCGTCGCGAATGAGCCATTTGTGGTCGGCGTTGTGTACCGCCTTCGAGCGGTTGGGGTTCGACTCGGTTACCCACGGCGACACAGTGTTTCGTGATCTCGTGCTGGCACGGATCATCGAACCGACCAGCAAATCGGATGCGGGGCGCGTGCTGAGCGAGGCCGGGATCTCCTCGGCCTCCTACGCCACGGTCAAACGCTCACCCCCGTGCTGACGTCAACAACCTCATGACCCGCAACAGCAGCGCCGATGATCTTCCCACGTCAGACCGAAGAAAAGCTGTACCTCCTGCTCACGATGCACAGCCAGTACAACGTGCTGCTCATGCGAACACCCGTTGCGAGTATCCCAGCATGCGGACCACTGGTCACTTTCGAATCTTCCGGCATCAACGCAGAGCGCTGTCGTCGAATCCCTCTCCAGAAAAGTTCACCCAAGATTCGACCGACATTTCGCTCGGGCTGTCGATGCCGAGCGCGCCACGCAAGGCACCGACGACCAGATCGGCAAGCCTCTCATACTCTTGATATCGAACAGGCCAGCCGAGCTGGCGGTGCCAGTTCAGCGAACCACCTTCCACCGCAGGACTCCATCCATCAGCTAGCAGCCATGCCTCCCCATCCGTGGAGAGTTGGTAGCCTTCGGTCAGTGCGGAACCGTCCACAATCTCAGCCCACAACCCGTCCGTCGTCATCAGAAACTGTGCAAATCGATTTCCGCTTGCCTTGACGATGAGACATCCATCGCTTGGCATACGCGCGAAGATTATCGCGAGCGCGGCAGAATACGACGGCCAGTCTGCGATACCAGACTTCATCAGATATCCCCGCCATCCGGCTCGTCAAGCCACTCCTGGTGCGCTGGATCGGCCAGGCGAAGGTTGATACTGTTGTCGAAAAGGCGCAGACGAATAACGACCTTTGGCAAATCCCACCGAACCTCCCCATTACCGCCCGCCCGCCGTCGCGTGGGCGAACCCAAGAACGAGCCGATCGCTTCACTGATATCTGCGAATTGGTCATATACGCGACGGGACGTCGCCGCGTCTGCACCCTCGCACCAATCAGTCACCAAAATGTCGATGAAACTCATATTGTCAGCGTCGCCAAAAGCGCCCGCCTCGGGCCGGGACAGTTCCAGATCCGTAGCGAGGACCACTAACGAATCGCACTCTTGCGCTATTCTCCAACCCAAAGTCCTGCAGATTGGATCCAGGTCTCCCCAATGCCAACTCCACTCAAAACGCGATGCGATACGGACTATGTTTTCGACCTTACGGGAATTCGATGGCCCACGGTCGACCACTTCAGCGGATTTGTTGCTCATAATTCCTTCATCTTGCGACAGAGCTATAGGTCAGGAACTGATTTCGCTCACTTTCAGGAACTTTGACTGAATGCATGGCCGCTAAAATCGTCACTGTCAGGGACTGATCAGCGGCTCGCGCCGCATTCCTCCTATCGCTATTCGATACGATAACCGGAGCCGCCACCGGAGCAACAAGCGAGGCCTGGTGCTCGAATGTCGACTGCAGAGATTGCGAAAGAGAATCCATCCAGGAAACACCTCCACCGCTTACCGACGCAGAGATGCCCTCTGCGCTCGTATAACCGGGCCCTGCAAGAGCAACGCCCCACTGTTCGTCGAGGGCCGTCGCCGCCTCGTCCAACGCTGCCAACACCGTCCGATCGCTCACATCGCCACCGAGATGGGGATCTCTCGCCAATGCGCCTCCAAGTGGGTCAACCGGTGGCGCCGGCACGGCGAACTCGACCTGCTCGACCGATCCTCGACACCCCATCGGCAACCGACAGCGACTCCCGCCGCGGTCGTCGCCCGGATCGAGCGGCTGCGCAAGGTCAACAAGTGGTCGGCGCGAAGGATCGCGTTCGAACTCGACGGTGAAGGCACCACGATCGCGGTGCGGACGGTGACCCGTCAGCTCGCCCATCTGGGGTTGAACCGGCGTCGGTTCCTCGATCCCACGGGTGAGAACAACCGGACACCGCGCCGGATCGTGGCTCGATGGCCAGGACATATGGTGCATGTCGATGTGAAGAAGGTCGGCCGGATCCCCGACGGTGGTGGCTGGCGGGTCCACGGGGTCGGCCACATCCACCGCATCGTCACCGATAACGGCTCCTGCTACAGGGCCCACGACTTCGCCGAAGTCCTCCGCGGGGCCCGTCACCAGCGGATCCGCCCCTACACACCCCGACACAACGGCAAAGTCGAAGGCTACCAACGGATCCTGGCCGTAGAATTCCTTTACGCCCGAACCTGGACTTCCGAACATCCACTTCAACTATCACCGCCCACACACCGCCACCGGGAACCGACCACCCGCCAGCCGACTCCACACCCGGCGTCACCAACGTCATGGCCTCATACATTTAGTTCTGGATCAATAGTTCTATTTCAATAAGCTGACTCATGCCCTCATCTCATGATCGGCGCCACGCTTCCGCATATTCGGGGAAGCGTGATTCGAGGGCGGCGGCGAAGCATCGAGCCCTTTCCATCGAGTCGAGGAAATTGAACTTTCCGCGCTCGATATACCAATCCATCAAGAGTGCAGCATCACGGAATCGGTTGTTCACGAGGCACAATGCGACTGTTCCACGAAACAGTCTCGGATTGATATTGCCCGTACCGCTCGACGTCGGCGTGCGCGCCAGCTCTATCAGTTTGTCGAGCGAATTACGTCCTTCGAACCAATCTTCAACAGGTGTCGCTACAGTTTGCGTGAACCACTCGACCGCACCCGAGATCTTATCGGCACCGGAGACGACGTATTCGAAGTCCATGCGTTCGGGATCCTGGAACGAGCCGAACAGCCCTTTGTCGATATAGTCGGACAGGATGGATTCTTTGGACTGTCTCTTCAGTAAGGCTCCCGAAGGCAAGGAAGCCTGTAGTTCATTTGCAGACAGGGACAGCACCGAGGCCGAACCCGTCAAGGCGAGACCGCCATAGCGATCTCGACGACAACCCACTGTCACCGCTGAGACAGCCTGCGGCCACCGACCTACTCCGGATTCGGGCGGCCCAGAACCCGCACCGACTACCCCGGCGAACACGTCACCGCCAAGACGATGATCATCTGCTCCGGCCGCCCGGCGACGATACGTCACCTGGCACCATAAATCACCTCGGTGGATCCGGGTTCAGCGGCCACCACTGAACGTTGCATCCCACTCGTCTTCTCGACGCTGCACCTCAGGATTGACCAGCTCCGCCGAGACAAATCCGTTGGCCATGAAGAGCAGGATGACAACCGACGGCTTATTCCATCTGAAGAATGGTTCGGCAACGAGATCCACTGAAATCGGATCCCCCAACGCCTTCCGCAATTGCCCCACCAGAAGTTGGAATGATTCAGAGAGGTCCCTGGAGCCGACGAAATCACCCTTTTCGATACGTCTCGATATGCGAAGCGAAATCCGTTGCACCACGTTCGCGTCCATAAACAGCAGCGCGCTCGCCGAGCCGGTCTCTATACCGGTCCGCAGACGTACCGAACGTTCCCCCTCCTTCTCAACAGGCCAACCCATCTGGATGCAGAATTGGCCAAGCCCTGCCTTACTCCAATTCCAGTTGGAATCTACCGCTGTCTCCAGCGCAGTTCTCACTGCATCGACATCTATCAGCACCTCATACCCACCTTTACTATCGCCAAAGACATACTACTCACCGGACCACGACTCAATGCCGGAAGAGCCTACCGGAGATGAGCCGCAAAGGTGAGCCATGCACCTCTTTCTACCCGTCCGCTTTTAGCCAGGTCAGTGCCGGCCGGGGTAATGCGCACCGTCAGTGACTGATCGACACTCCTGCGAAATACCTGATGAGACTCGGGAAACAATCGCGACACGCGCACACGCAAGCCTTCGACGTCAAGCAACCTACCTGCAACAGGTCTCAATACGGAAGGCATCGTCATCGAGATCGATTGAGCTTCAGAAGATTCGAAGACCTCGACTTGCGGATCCTTCGGAACATAATCCGGATGAGCAGGACCGAGTTCAGTTTTGAACGTGTATTCTGTAACCCGTCCGTTGGTATCAGTCTTTATCAGCGAGTAGTCGATCTTCGATCGGTCACGCTCTGCTACCACCCGCGCCAGGTCGGGGTTTCCGGCCAACAGGGTTTTGTCGTTCGCAAGCTTGTCCCATAAGTACTCATCCGTTCCCTGCATGACACGAACTCTATCCCTACCCGAACCAACAAGAGAAGTGCCAAGCCCTTTGTAGTCGGGACCCCCACCCTTGGCCTCGACAATCTTCCAACGCCCATCTTTATAGAAGATGAGATCATGCCTACCCGAGCCATTATTTTTTTCCGATCAATTGCCAGCCATCGGCCTCAGCCTTTGCTTGCGCACCCAACTCCCCCAAGCCTTCGCTGTTCAAATTTACTTTATTCTTCTCGACAAAATACGAGTCTGCAGCAGCCTGGATATCCGCAAGTACATCGTCGGCGTCCGAGCCTTCATCCAACTCTTCTATGATCCGCTGACGTTCGATAGCACGCTCTGCGCTATTCCCGGTCAGTTTACCGTAGTCGCCTCCAACAGTATCTGCGAGCTCTTTGAGTTCATCACGCCGATCCTTTGCAACACTTTCCAAACGCTTCCGCTCTGCCATCTGTTCCGCGAACTCTGATCCGACACCCAAGTCGAATACGTTGGCCTCCGGACCCACCTGCTCGAGGCGGGCTTTCATATAGGTCTCCGACTCGGTTTTCGGGTCGGTAAAAAACCTTCCCCTAAGGGTTGTCCCGTAAGTTGTTGAGCGGCAGCCGGTATCGTGTCCCCGTGGCGGTGATCTCGGCAGCCGATCCGGTGATGGTGGAGTTGTTCAGCGGGCTGCGGCCGCGCAAGTTCTCTCGTCTGGTCGCCCGGTTGCGGCGTGAGGGTGCAGATCGGCCGTTGCGGGGCCGGCCCTGGGGATTGTGTTTCGAGGACCGGGTGCTGCTGGTGGCCACCTATTGGCGCACGAACCTCACGATGCGTCAGTTGGCAGCGGTGTTCGGGGTCTCGAAGTCGGCCGCGGCCCGGGTGATCGAAGATCTCGGTCCTGCTCTGGGGTTGCGGCCCCGTGTCCGGTTTCCGCGCGGTGCGGTGTTGATCGTCGACGGAACCCTGGTCCCGACCCGCGACCACGAAGTGGCCGCACCCAGCAAGAACTACCGGTACTCGACCAATCATCAGGTCGTCATCGACGCCGACACCGAACTCGTCGTCGCCCTCGGTCGACCGCTACCGGGAAACCGCAACGACTGCCGCGCCTACGCCGAGTCCGGCGCGGAACACGCCTGCCGCAACGCGGTGGTGATCGCCGATGGCGGCTACCAGGGCACGAGCGCGATCATCCCGCACCGCCGCGTTCCGGGCCGGGACCTGCCGGAGTGGAAACAGGCCCACAAACGCCTCCCATCGGCAGGTCCGTGCCCGTGTCGAGCACACCTTCGCCCGCATGAAGACCTGGAAGATTCTGCGGGACTGCCGCTTACGCGGCAACGGTGTTGCTGTCGCGATGGCCGGAGTCGCCACGCTGGCCAACCTCGCCCACGCCCGCTGACCCCGGCCGGGGTCCAGGTCGTCATCACCGCGCCGGACTTACGGGACATCCCTTAGTGGGACAATTCCCACTGCATCGCAAGTACTTTCAATCTGCCGATGATGTCTTCGTCGTTCGCCATCGCGATGTTCACCGTGGCGGGCCCGCCGGCGGAGGGCGGCGCTACCGCCCCGGCGCCCTCGTTCCGGCTCGGCGCCGAGCGCGACGCCATCATCTTCTGGAGGAAGAACGGGTCGGCGTTGAGCGCCTGGAGGAAGGGGCGGTTGACTGCGGTGGAACGAGCGTTCATGACGAATTCGCCATCGGAAAGCCATGCCGGGATCTTGTCGCCGATGGACGAGCCGGGGCCCTGAACGTCACCGCCCTCCGCCCGTTTCAGCGGCGCAGCCCATGGTGCCGGGCTACCGGCGCGCATTTCGAAGCCGCCCTGTGGGAAATCGAGATCGACGATCCGACGGATTGCTGATTGCACAGGAATGCGCGATCGATCCGCGATATGCGTCGGCCCGTCCGGTGCCGGATATCCGCCCGGCGGTGGAATATCCACCACGTCGATACCCGGCTCGACCGGCCACGGTGGCATGCCCGGGTCGACCGCGTCCTTCCAGGTGTACATCTGCTCCATGAGCCGCTGGGCGCGGCCGAACGAGTTCCGTGACATCTTGGAATACAGCGTCGCCTTGTGCCCCAACTCCCCATTGGCGATATAGTCGCCGAAGAATCCCTCGGCGTTATATCCGGCAGCCAGAACCTGATTCAGGCTGTATTGAGACTTCATGTCGGCAGGTATTTTGTCCGACCATTTGTTCTTGATATAGGCGAGGTTGTAGGCCGCGGCCTGGATCGCCAAGCTCTGATCATCCGTGAGATCCGTCCATTCTCGGCCCGAGAAGATCGACGGATACTCGGCTTTCAGTTTGTCGAAGGTCTCTTCCTTCATGTTCGTGAGCCCGAGAGAGTTCGAGTGGCCGTCCTTCAACTCCCGAAACGGCGTGGTGTACTCCCGCAACCAGTCCTTCAGTTCCCCGTATCGGCCGTCCCACGTCAGGTTCGCATCCGCGCCTTCGTTCAGCACGATCGCCATGACGAGCCGCGGATCCACACCTGCAGCTTCACCGTATGTGACCGAATCCTCGGCCCATCGGGCGACCTTGGGGTCCATATCTTCTGGCATACCGTGGACATCGGGTTTCCATTCGAACTTCGGAGGAGGACTACTCCAAGTGGCCGAATAGTCGCTCATTGAACGCACCCTTCTGACGAGATGAACAATTGTTGCCGTCCGGGTGGACCGGCTACTGTGAGAGAAATCTTCGATACCCGACGGGCTGGGCCGAGAATGAGAAAACGAGCGCACCGACCGCGCGTAACCGCACGGCGCTCGCTGATGGCTACTGCCGCACTCACATCGTTGGCGACGGCAATCGGGTGCACCGCGATCGTGGGCGCGTTCGGCAACCCGGCGAAGCACTATCTCGAAGAGATCCGCATCGACGGATACACCGTGGTGGACCAGGTGAGCGATTCCAGCGAGGTCGGCGCATGGGCCGACGCCCTGTTCATCGGGCCTCCGGTAACGGATGTACGCGGCATCGTCACCGCGCCGGGGCTCGAACTCGGGCGTGCGCCGGAGGTTGTGCGCAGCGATGAGTCCATAGATGACCCCGATGGCGCCACGTGGGAAGCGTATGGGAAGGCGGCGAACGGTTGCCGCGTCTCGATCCACCAGGGAATCGACGACGCGTACGACGCGTCGAGGTTGCCTCCGAGCGAGATCACTCAGGTGCACAACGGCTCTGCGGCGATTCTGCGCGTCCATGTCACCTGCGGGGACGGATAGCAGTGGAGGCAGCCGTCAGCTGACGAAGATCGAGACTGTGAGTCCGGCTTGGATCGCCTGGCCGCTACCGTGCTGATGCATCAGCACATCGAGAACATCGCCCTTCCGTAGCGTCGGCTGCGAAACCAGCGGAATCGACACCGGCACAACCGGTGTCAGTGTGACAGCCTGATCCAGGATGAGTCCGGCGAAGACCTGGACAGGTACGCCGTCTCGGAGCTGCCGGACAGTGAGGCCGGCATAATCGTTCGCCCCTCCTGTCATCGACGAGAATCCGTGTGGTGCAGTCAATTCGATGTCGGTGGCGGTGTCGCCGCTGTAGAAGGCCGGGGCGTAGGCGCCGGCCAGGACGGCGACATCGGCGGCGCCGGCCGCCTGGGCAGGAAGCGTCGCGGTGAAGATCATCAGCTCTCCCGGGTGGGTGCGGTGAAGTCGTCGATGAGGCGCTGCATCGATCGGTCCCGCCGTTCGTCGCGGACCAGTTCGACGGCGGTTACGGGACGGGGCATGGGTGTGACGGCCGGCGGATCGCCGCCCGCGGCCGCGATGACGGCGACCTGCACTCCCTGCAGTGCGTCGATGATCGACAGCAGTAGATAGCTGTCGATCGTGTAGCCCTCGGGCGTGGGCCCGGTGGGTCGATCGGGTTCTTCGTAGAGGTCGAGTTGGGCCTCGGCCTCCTCGGCCGCGATCATCTGCTCGGCGAGCTCACGATCGGTCGCCAGAGCCGACCGATACTGCGATCCGTGGGGCAGACGATCTTTGAACGCCCAGATCGTGCGCCAATCACGGGTACGAACGGTGGCGGGCCCGAAGCAGTCCCGGACGTCGATGCCGCGCTCGAGCAAGTCGTAGTCGAGCGCGGCACCGAAACGTTCCCAGAACTCTACGAGCCCTGCGATCCCCCCGGCAGCTCCGCGGCGCCCTGGCCGAAGAGGTGTGCGTAGAGATCACGCTGAGGCTGTCACGGCGGGGGCCCGATCCGCAGGGCGGCAACGCATCACCGTGTCGTGCTGGGGAATCGACGCGCACCGGCATCGACTGTCGGACTGATTGTTCTCGGGCCGACGATGTATCGCGGGTTTCGGTTTCGCGACAAGCGGTGGAGCGAGCCACGGGCGCTGGTGGACACCCTTGACCAGCCCACCGACTACGTGCGCATGATCTTCCCGAATCGGACCGGGAAGATCTGCACTATCTGCTCACCGTGCCGGCCGAAAACGACGTCCCGCTCATGCGAACTGCGTTGTGAGTGAATAATTCCCATACTTGTGGATCGTCGGGTAGACGCTGGTTCACATCGCTCGGCACGATGGGGGCCGGACAGCTCAGGCGACAGAACCCGGGCGATCGATCCCGAGGTAGGTAGCGAGCAGTCCGAACAGGATGTCGGACGAGCCGGTGCCGACGCCGGCATCGTCGACCGGCTGCGCCGGGTACCCGTTGGGCGGCCAGTCCTGGGTGGAGGACAAACCGGTCCCGATGTTGACGATGAACGCGCCGAGGGGACCGGCCGAGCCGGTGGCCAGCCCGTCCGCGGCCGTCGCGACAGCGGATCCCGCCAGCACCATTCCGGCAGCGATAGCCACGGTGGCAGCGATTTTTCGCATCATTCGAATCTCTCCCGCGTTCATCCACACCAGGACGGTGTTCGACGGAGCAGGCCGGGGACGAGGCGCCCGGACTTGCTGCCGACGAGGTGTATCCCCGACCGTGCTCTCTGTCTACCATGCAGACGACCGGTCCGGTGGCCCCGAATTCTCGGTGCGTCGGTACGGTTCGGGCGCAACTGGTTTCGATCCTTCGGGCGGCGCCCGTCAGGCGAGTAGTTCCCTTATCCAGGTGGGAATTTCGTCGGCGGCGCGGGGGTAGTCGGCGAGTTCCTGGCGGACGGCTTCGGCGGTGGGGGCGGGAACCCATTCGGGGAGGCTGTCGCGGGAGAATTCGGCTTGGTGGCGGTCGGGGGCGGCGATGTGGATCCGGCCGCTCAGCCAGGTGCCTGCGACGGGGTCGTGGGCGAATTGCTTGTATTCGAAGAGCAATTCGCGGAGGGTTTCGGAGGCTTGCAGGTTGTCGACGGTGTCGTCGGATCGCTTCACCTGGATGCCGCCGCCGGCTTCGTGGCCGACGGCGAACACCCACAGGATGGCGAACTGCCAGTCGGAGCCGAGAAGGGTGACGGTCTCGTCGACGATCGCCCGCTCGTAGAGTTCGGCGCTGATCTCGGTGGCGTTCAACGGCTCCCAGCGGGCCGTGATCCCCGCCTGGCCGGGCGTCGCGCCGACGGCGTCGAGCATCGCGATCACGGCGGGGGCCGGTTCGGTCGCGCTGAACAGGACGATCTCGATGTCGTTGTCCGCGCTCGCGCCTGCCTGTTCGGCCATGCGGCGGACGTCTCCCGAATGGACGGCGGCGAGGTAGGCGTCGAGCTTGTGGCGGAAGTCCTCGGCCAGGACCTGATCCGCGCCCTGGCCGTAGTCGCGGTCTTCGGTCATCGCCAGGAGCAGGCGACCGTCGGAACCGACTGCGAGCTGGTCGATGCGTTCGCGTTCACTCACTGTCATCTCGGACTCTTCCCTCGCGCCGTCTCGGATCGCCCCGGATGGGATCCGAACCGCAGGACGCTACCGCATCACCACGCCGTGCAAGGAATCGACGAGTAGTGAATCCGCTGTCGGACAGCTTGTTTCGCTGCCACCGCGCGATGAGGTCATTCAGGCGGCGGCACCTCCCACAGTGCGCTGACCGGAACCGCCAGCATCTTGGGCCCGAAGGGCAAGGTTTGCGGGCCGGTATGCAGGACGATCCCGGCCACGAACTCGTCTCCCAGTCGGTCGGCCAGATGCCGCAGGTGGCGGAAGTCCTCGGCGCGCACGGTCGATGCGGCCTTCACCTCGATACCGACCACCTCACCACGACGGTTCTCGAGCACGGCATCCACCTCGACCTGATCCTTGGTGCGGTAGTGGTGCATCGTGACATCGGTTTCGGCCCAGCCTGTCTGGCGGGCCAATTCCATCAGGACGAATCCCTCCAACAGCGGTCCGAGGTGCCCGCCGGGGCGGTGCAGACTGCGAGCGTCCGCGCCGATGATGTTCGCGGCGAGGCCGGAGTCGACGAAGGCCACCTTCGGAGTCAAGGTGGCGCGGCTGCTCAGGTTGCGGGACCATGCGGGAATTCGCTTGATCAGGTAGACCTCTTCGAGCAGCGACAGATATCGCTTGACGGTGTTCACGCCCAAACCGAGTTCTTTGCCCAGCGCGGCGGGCACCAGCAATTGGCCGGATCGGGCTGCGAGGAGGCGCACCAGGGCGCGCATCTCGGCGGTTCGCTCGATCTCGGAGAGCTGCCGTACGTCTCGGGCGATCAGATCGCCGAGGTAGGAGTCGAAAAACGCGCGGCGACGCTTGTCCGTGGTGCGCGCCACCGCCTCGGGGAAGCCGCCGCGCACGATTCGCTCGGCATAATCGGCCCGCGTGATCCCGCTGTCGTGGCGCAGGTCGGGGCCCTGCGTGAACACCGCGTCGAGGAAGCCGTCCGGCGCACTGTCGATCTCCCCTTGCGAGAAGGGCCACAGCTCGATGGTCTCCATACGGCCGATCAATGTGTCCGGAAGGGCTCGCAGGCCCAGCACTCGAGCCGAGCCGGTGAGCAGGTACCGGCCGGGGCGAGGGTCGGCGTCCACCCGCGACTTGATGGACAACAGCAACTCCGGCGCACGCTGGATTTCGTCGATAACCATCAGGTCCGCCGACTCCACGAAGCCGTCGGGGTCGCTGATCGCGGCCTGGCGCATCAAGGCAGCATCCAGATCACGCCAGTCGGTGTCGCGGCCGACCGCGACGAGACGGACCAGGGTGCTCTTGCCGCTCTGCCTGGCTCCGTTGATCAGAACTACGCGGGTGTCTGCGAGGGCATCTGCCACGACCTTCTCCGCATGTCGCGGCAAGGCGGGTCCTAATCGGGTATGCATGGGCGATGCCTCACTGTTCGCGCCGTAGCGCCTCGGCAGCTCATGCGCGCCGAGGCGGGTTCCGGTCGAAAGATAGCAGATGAGAGCCCATGAACGGCAGTTTGGTCGCAGGTGTCCTGGCAACTTGGCCGCACGCTGAGCGGCAGTTTGGTCGCGGAAGTCATGGCAATATGGTCGCAGGATGTGTGGCAATATGGTCGCCGCGTGTGGCAAATTGGCCGCTGGAGGCTCACCAGCCTGGTCACAGCCGGCGGACAGCGGCGGATGGGCCACGACGAATCCATGTCGAGCGAGCCGGAGCCGAGTCGGCCTCGGTGCGTAATCGGTTCGGGGACAGGGAATCCGCGCTACCGGCGTAGGGGGCGGACATCCGGTTGTCCTCTTCGGGCGCGAAGGCGACCGGCGGGCAATCGATGTGCTAACCTCGCGCACACAAGTCAGCCCCGGACGGTGCTACCAACACCTCCCGGGGCCTGGGTGAGAACCTGAGTTAGCAGATTCGCACCGTAGGCAAGAGCCTACTAAACCGATTCTGGCATTTCCGCCACTCTCCCCCGCTTGCACAGCTGCGCCCGTCTGTCCCGGCACGGGTGACACGCCTTGCCCGCGTGGTCGTCGCCCGTCAGAGGGGCCACTGCACTCATTCCGATGACACAGAGCCGACCGGTAAAGGCGGACTCGGACGGTTCCGGCGTGGCTGCTGGGCACGGTACGTCGGTCGGCATCCGGGTTCCCCGGCGCTGCGGCCGACGACCCCGGCTCTGTGCAGTACCCCAGTCCCGGCGGGCCGAGTAATCCCCGGCCCGCGTTCACACCAACCGACGCGGAACGATGCGGCCGACCGAGGTGGCAGGCGATATGTGAACCCGTACCTTTCGCGGTACGGGGTACGCCCTGCCCTCGGCTCCACTCCACAACCTCCCGAGGTGAAATGGATTGCGCCGAAACGCCGACGAGCGGCCCGGTGAAAACCCCGGACCGCTCGTAGGAAATTGCGCGGAGTCGATTACTCGGTGCCGCCGTCGCCACCGGCCGGGGCGTCGGCCGAGCCCGAGATCAGCAGCGGGAGCAGGGTGGTGAGGACGTCGGCGGAGCCGGTGCTCGTGGCGGGGTCGGTCTCGTCGGCGACGTCGCCGGGATCGGCGGGCGGGGTGGTGCCACCACCGAGCAAGCCGCTGAGCAGCGCGGCCAGGCTGTCGGCGGAGCCGGTGCTGGGCGCCGGGGTGGGATCGGTCTCGTCGGCGACGTCGCCGGGATCGGCGGGCGGGGTGGTGCCGCCACCGAGCAAGCCGCCGAGGATCGCCGCCAGGCTCTCAGCCGAGCCGGTGCTGGGGGCGGTGGGGCTGGGATCGGGGGTGGTGGTGTCGTCGGCGGCGGCGACACCGGAGCCGGCGAGCAGCACACCGGCGGAGGCGGCCAGCGCGAAACCGATCTTACGAAGCATCATGTGGAAACTCCCCTGGAATTCATTCGATCACCGCGGTGATGATCATCGGCCAAAGTTGTATCACGGGCTTTTCACAGGAAATAGGCCCCGCAACTGGGGTGCCGGACAACTCAGTAACCGCCCGTTAGCCATTTCGAGCGAACGGATCGGTCGGCTTCAATTCGTTCCGCAAAGCATTTGTCGTTCGCTCGAACTACGGGAAAAAACCTGAACTCGCCGGTTACGAACGCCGTTCACTGTCGCGTCTCGGCTGCGTTCGGCGGCCCGACCCAGAATTGCTGGACACTCATTCAGTTGACGCCCGGCAGAAGGCCGCCCAGACGAGAAGGGCACGCAAGCCCGTAGAACTGGTGGCAGTCGGCTAACTTTCAGCATCGATGTGATCTATTTCACGGATTGAGCCCGTAACGTTTGAAACAGAGGCGTCCGGGCAACTCGGATGCGTCCCGCGTGGAGCTTCGGCACCTACCTCGACCTGCGCGAAAGCCGCTCGCCAGCGGCTGGAGAGGTGTGCTCGTGCAGTCGGTCGGCGAGGAGGATTGCCGGACGGCCGGAACCCGCCTCGCACGATTCGGGGAAGGTAGCTACTCGTCGCTGTCGTCGGAGGCGCCCGCGGAATCGGAGGTCTGCTCGGCCTTCTCGGGCTTGTCCTTCGGCTCGCACTTGACCACCGGGATGGGGTCGTATTTCACCGTGCGGGTGGTCCGGGAGACCTCGGCGCCGGTGGCGCGATCGGTGATGATCCTGGTGTCGGAGATGGTGAAACCGGGAGCGCCTTCGGTGGCGATGCAGTCGTCGCCCTCGGGCAGGGTGATGGTCTGCGGCTCGGTGGGCTTGGTGCGCTCGCCGGTGATCGACTCCACGTTCACCGTCTTGGTGCCCCACAGCCGCACGGTGACCTGCGAGCTGGTGGTGAACGCTTCGATGTAGACACCGGATTCGGTGTTGTTGCGGAACTTCAGGTCGATGGCGCCGTCGAAGACGGTGGCTTCACGCGCGGCCGGATAGCGCGAGATGTAGTAGCTGTGCTCGGTGTGGCCCGCGTCCTCGAGGCCGGCGAAATAGGCGGCGTTGTACAGGGTGGTGGCGAACTGGCTGATGCCGCCGCCGACCGCGGTGCTCGGCCTGCCGTGGTCGATGATGCCTGATTCGACGTAGCCCTCGGCGGCGCCGCGCGGGCCGGTGAATTCGTTGAGGGAGAAGGTATCTCCCGGCTTCACCACCGCGCCGTCGACCTTCGCGGCCACGGTCGCGATATTGATGCCGGACGGCCCGCTGAAACCGCCGGTGGTGAATTCGCCCATCGGCTCGACGATGCCGAGCTTCTCGGCGGCCTCGGTGGTCAGCTTCGGGTCCGCTTTCGCGTAGACGGCGGGGGCGCTGCGGTCGGTGGCGACCAGCAGGGCGGGCAGTTGTTCGAGCGTCCTGGCCCAGTCGACCTTCTCGCCGACGACGGCGGGCACGACGGTGGGCTTGCCGCCGCTGATCTCGAAGGTCGCGTCCTTCGGCTCGACCTCCGACTCCTTCAGCTGCGGTTCGAGCGCGGCGATCGCGGCGTTCTGGTCGTAGCCGACGGTGAGCCCGCCGCGGCCGTCGGAGGTGAAGGAGAGCACGGTGGCGATCTGTGCGGGGGTGAGCACGGCGTCGCGGCCCTTGCCCTTGAAAACGATGTTGCCGCTGACCGCCGGCTGGGCGATTTCGCGCAGGGCACGGTCCACGGCTTCGGCGGTGACGGCGACGGGGGCCGGCACCACGGGCAGGATCAGCGATTCGCCGTCCATCCAGTGCTCGATCAGCACGGTGCGCGCCTCGGGACGATCCATGACGCGGCCGGTGGCGGGCGGGACGGCCACGGGCGTGCCGTTGTCGAAGCGGATGGCGCCTTCGACGGTGGGCCGGTCGTGGGTCGCCAGGGCGTCGAGCTGCTTGCCCAGCGCGGCCTCGTCGACGGTGCTCGCGACCCGGACCTCGCGGGTGCCGAAGAGCGAGACGAAGCGGGTCAGCGGGTTCAGGGGCTGGCCGCCGATCCGATCCCAGGTGCCGTCCCAGTCGACGCCGAGGCCCGCGGCGGCGGGGACCATGCTGTCGCGCGCATCGCCGAGGTGCAGCACGACCTCCTGGCTGTCGCGCCCTTCCAGGGCGCTGCGCAATTTCGCGTCGGCGGCGTCGACGTCCATGCCGCCGATGTCGACACCGGCGACGACGACTCCGCGGGGCACTTCACCGGCGGACATCACGGTGTCGGTCAGGTAGG
>NZ_BAGA01000139.1 GCF_000308595.1 Nocardia higoensis NBRC 100133
ACCAGCCTGCCTTCCACCCTCGTGGCCAGGTCGGTCAGCCGGTCGGCGACCGACTGCTCGCCGAAGCGCGCGGCGACGTGCAGCGCGGTGGCCTCGATGGCGTACTGATGCGCCCCGGCCGCGGCCTCGGCGGCGTCGAGGGCCAGACGCACGGCGGTGCTGACGGTGCCTTCGGCGGCGGCGAGGCAGGCTTCGGCGATCGCGAGCTGCGGTTCGTAGACGGCGCTGTGCCTGCCGCCGCGCCGGTGCGCCTCCGCGATCGACTCGGCGCACTCGGCGGTGCGGCCGAGCGCGGCATAGGCCTCGGCCAGGCGGATGCGGGCCGGGAAGGTCCAGGCGGCAGCGCCTTCGGTGGTCAAGGCGGCCAAAGCCTGTTCGAGGTGCTCGATGCCGTCGGGGAAGCGGCCCCGGGCCACATCGACCGTGCCCTGCAGGATCTTCGACAGGCCCCAGGCCCGGTACTGACCGGGCGCGGAGTAGCCGAATCGCGGTGTGGCGCAGCGGTGGGCGGCGTCGTAGTCGCCGGAGTAGAGCAGGGCGAGCACCTCGGCGTGGGTGGACATGAAGCGGTTGAGCCCGTCGATGTGGCGGTCGACTTCGTGACTGCGCGCGGTGTACCGACGGGCATCGGCGCCACGGCCGGTGAGGGCGAGGGCGAGCCCGCCGCCGAACGCGGCCCACCACACCGCCCAGGGCGGGGCTCCCGGATCGGCCATCACCGGTGCGGCCTCGGCGAGCGCGTCGTCGATCCGGTTCTCGTTCACCGCGCAGGCCGAGGCGAGCCCGGCCATCATCGCCGTGATCTTCGGATGGCGCACCCGCGCGCGTACGTCGGCGAGCACTTCGTCGGCGCGATCGGCATCGCCCATGGACCACAACAGATTCGACACTCGCGTGCCGCCCCACCGAGCCAGTTGCGGCTCGGTGAGTTCGGCGGGGTCGAAGGCCGCGAGGGTGCGTTCGGCCTCGATGCGATGGCCCTGCCACAGCAGGGCGCGCGCCAGCAGGTCGGCGGCCTCCACCCCGCCCTGCCGCTCCACCGCGGCGCGGGCGAAACGCTCCGCCAGCGGCAGGTCGGCGACGGCGATGGCGTCGGTGGCCGCGGCTTCGAACAGCGCGAGATCGGCGGATTTGTCACTGTCCAAAGCCAATTCGGCCAGCCGGATACGTTCGGAGGCGGAGTGGACCGGGCGTTGCTGCAGAGCCGAGAACAACCGGCCGCGCAACCTGCGGGCCGAGGCGATGCCGAGCCTGCGGCGGATCACCTCGCCGAAGAGCGGGTGGTTGTAGCGGACGGTGAGCTGACGGCCGTGCTCGGCAACCTTGACGACGCCGCGTGTTTCGGCCGCCTCGACGGCGTCCTCGCCCGCCAGTTCGGCCAGCACATCGAGATCGATGGGCTCGCAGAAGGTCAGCAGTTCCAGCACCCGCAACACCGGCTCGGGCAACTGCTCCACCCGGTCCTCGAGCAGAGCGGCCAGTTCCGAGGTGACCGCCGCGCGCCCGCGCAACTGCCACACCCCGTTGACCTGCCGCAGCGTGCCCGCCTCCAGCGCGCCCTCCACCAAATGCTTGAGGAACAGCGCGTTTCCGCCGGAGGACTCCCACATCAGATTCGCGGTGAAACCCTCGAGCTGGCCGCCCAGCATGGATTCCACCAGTCGCACGCTCTGCTGCTCGGTGAACGGCCGCAGGTCGACGCGCAGCAGGTGCCCGTCCTTCCACAGCGAGGTGATCGCGTCGGGAACCGGCACGCCGCCGCGCACGGTCGCCACCACGCGCACCGCCTTGTCGATGGCCAGTTGCAGCAGCAGGGTCGCCGACAGCTGGTCCAGCAGATGGGCATCGTCGACGCCGATGATGGCGGCGCCGTCGGCCAGCAGCGCCTCGCGCGCGGCCGACAGGAAAGTGACCGGGTCGTGGGCGGTGTAGGCGCCGACCATGTGCGCGAACACGCCCAGCGGTATGCCGCGGGCGGATTCGGTACCCGCCACCCAGCGGATCCGGCCGCCTATCGCGGCGCCGACCTGACGGGCGAGCGTCGTCTTGCCTACACCGGCATCACCGGTGAGAACGGCCCCCACGTATTGGGGGCCGGTGATCGCCGCGCGGATTGCTTCGAACTCGGTTTCGCGCTCGACCATCGGCCAGTTCCGAGCCATGGCCCAACTGTAGAGCGTCGGCCCTGTCCCGCGCGGAAACTCCGCTGGCCCGCGCGGTAATTCGATACCGAAAGACCGTTACCGCTCAGCCGAGCACGTCGTGGCGCACGATCGTCTGATCGCGGCCGGGACCGACGCCGATGCAGGAGATCCTGGCGCCGGACAGCTCCTCCAGCCGCAACACATAGGCCTGCGCGTTGGCGGGCAGCTCCTCGAAGGTGCGGGCTTCGGAGATGTCCTCCCACCAGCCCGGCATCTCCTCGTAGATCGGCTTGGCGTGATGGAAGTCGGTCTGGGTGGTCGGCATCTGCTCCACACGCTGCCCGTCGACCTCGTAGGCCACGCAGATCGGCACCCGCTCCAGGCTCGACAGCACGTCCAGCTTCGTCAGGAAGTAGTCGGTGATGCCGTTGACGCGGGTCGCGTATCGGGCGATGACCGCGTCGAACCAGCCGCAGCGGCGGGCGCGTCCGGTGGTGACGCCCACCTCGCCGCCCTGCTTGGCGAGGAATTCGCCGTGCTCGTCGAACAGTTCGGTCGGGAACGGGCCCGAGCCGACGCGGGTGGTGTAGCACTTGAGGATGCCGAGCACGGTGCTGATCTTGTTCGGCCCGATGCCCGAGCCGACGGCCGCGCCGCCCGCCGTCGGGTTCGACGAGGTCACATAGGGATAGGTGCCGTGGTCGACGTCGAGCAGGGTGCCCTGCGAGCCTTCCAGCAGCACGGTCTCGCCGCGCTCGAGCGCCTCGTTGAGCTGCAGGCGGGTGTCGGCGATGCGGTGCTTGAACTTCTCGGCCTGGCCGAGCACCTCGTCGACGACCTGCTGCGGGTCCAGCGCGCGGCGGTTGTAGATCTTCACCAGCACCTGGTTCTTGAATTCCAGGGCGGCTTCGACCTTCTGGGTGAGGATCTTCTCGTCGAGCACGTCGGCGACCCGCACGCCCACCCGGGCGACCTTGTCCTGATAGCAGGGGCCGATGCCGCGGCCGGTGGTGCCGATCTTCTTGTTGCCGAGGAATCGCTCGGTGACCTTATCGATGGCCACGTGGTACGGCATGATCAGGTGCGCGTCGGCCGACAGCAGCAGACCCGAGGTGTCGACGTCGCGCTTCTCCAGCCCCTCGAGCTCCTCGAGCAGCACGCCGGGGTCGACCACGACGCCGTTGCCGATGACATTGCGCACTCCGGGGGTCAGGATGCCGGAGGGGATCAGATGCAGCGCGAACTTGTCACCGTTGGGCAGAACAACGGTGTGACCTGCGTTGTTGCCACCTTGATACCGAACCACCCATTGCAACCGGCCACCGAGCAGGTCGGTCGCTTTGCCCTTACCCTCGTCGCCCCATTGGGCGCCGATGAGGACGATTGCCGGCATTGTGGGTCTCCTACGGGTCGACGCGCAGCACGCCTGTGCTGCGGCTACCTGCCGTACTGAGGCGGTGGCCGGAAGCACAGTTTACCCAAGTGCTCTCCGGGGGCCGGTAACCAGGCACCCGTGCTCTGTCCGGGTCGGGCCGCGCGAGCCTGCGATCACAATGCCGACTCGGCCCGGGCACGAGCGGCCGAACGCGACTATGGTTGCTGCGGGCGAGCCGGATGGTCGGCCCGCTCATGCGTGAGGGTCGACCCCGGTCGGCCGGGAACCAGGAGGGTGTACGGCGGTTTGAGTACCCACGTTCTCCGCTGCGACCGGGCGCCGGTCCCGATCGCGCTAGCGGCACTGGCGACCACTCAGACAGCGGCCATCCCGGATACCGCGGTGATCGACGAGCTGCTGCCGGTCCTCGCCGCGGACAGCCTGCCTCGCCTGATCGTGCTCGGTGAGGACGCCGCGCTGGCGGCGGTCCTCACCCATCTGATGCGCACCGAACGTCTGCACGTCGAGATCGGCTACGTCCCCATCGACCGCACCTACGGCGCGCGCGCCTACGAGGTCGGCACCGGCAATTCGGCGGCCAAGCGCGCCATCGGCGGCAAGGCCACCGAGACACCGTTGATCCGCGACGACACCGGCACGGTGCTCGTCGGCCGGGCCAGCATCAGCGGTCCCGACGGCGGCAAGCTCGAGGGCGAGGCCTACGTCGACGACACGCTGTTGTTCAGCGGCCGGGTCAATGCCATGCACATCTCCCCCACCCTGCACATGCCCGGCGTGCGAGCCGCGGTGGCGAGGGGACTGCGCAAGCGCCGCTGGATCGAGGGCAGGGCCGCACAACTCGGCTCGCCCGGCGCGGTCGTCACCCGCGACGGCATCCGCAGCCCGCGCACCGTGCCGCGCTCCACGTTCTACCGCCATCACGAACCCTGGCTGCTGGTCCGATGAGCCTGTCCTCTCCCCTCGGTCGCAGCGCTGTGCGACCGAGCCCCATTTTTCTGCTGGTCGTCGCGGTCACCATCGGCGGCGGCGCACTGGCCTGGTTCTCCGAGACCGGCAGCACGACCGCGGGCATCGGGGTGTTCGTACTGGTGGTGGCGGGCTGGATCGTCACGCTGTGCCTGCACGAGTTCGCCCACGCCTATCTGGCCTGGCGGGCCGGCGACCGCGAAGTGGAATTGCGCGGCTATCTCACGCTCAACCCACTGAAATACGCGCATCCGCTGCTGTCGATCGTGCTGCCGGTGGTGTTCATCGCCCTCGGCGGCTTCGGCCTGCCCGGCGGCGCGGTCTACGTGCACTCGCACAATGTGAGCCCGCGGGAGCAGCGGATGATCAGCGGCGCGGGGCCCGCGGTCAACGCCGTCTGCGGTGTACTGATCCTGCTGGCAGTGGCGCTGTTCGGTAGCGCGACAAGCCATTCCGCGTTCTGGTACGGCCTGGCATTTCTCGGCTTCCTGCAGGTCACCGCGACCGTGCTGAACCTGCTGCCCATTCCCGGGCTCGACGGCTACGGCGTGCTCGAGCCCTCGCTGAGCTACCAGACCCGGCGTTCGCTCGACCAGATCAAGCCGCTGGGGATGCTGCTGCTGTTCGCGCTCATCCTCACCCCGGCGGTCAACGGCCCGTTCTTCGACGCGATCTACGCGATCTGCGAGCTGTTCGGCGTGCCGGACGTGTGGGTGGGGCGCGGCGCGGGTCTCGTGCGGTTCTGGCTCTGATTCCGATCCGTGGCCGCGGCACCCCTCCTCGCCGCAGCCGTTCCCGACGCCAGGGGCGGGCCCACGGCATGACGCGAGTAGCGGGCTAGTCGATCGAGTCCCTCGGCGTGACATAAGGATTGGCGACGGTCGGCGGCAGCAGCGCGATCGCCGACACCCGCCGCAGTCCGCAAGCCTGCAACAGATCCACCAGTATCGAGCGGACCTGCGCGAACACCACGTGCGCGGACAGCCCCGCACCCTCGACGAGTTCCGGCCGCGCCTGCTTGGCCACCGAACGCAGCACCCGGGCCGCCTCGGCTCGATCCGGTTGTTCGCCCGGGTCGGCCAGGATCGAGCGGCGCACCACGTCGACCGCCCCGGACAGCGCGGCGACCACCTCGATCAGGCGCGGGTCGAGGATTTCGTCGTCGCGGACGAGGGTCAGCGATCGCCGTAGCAGCACCCTGGTGTTGCGTACGGCGTTGTCCACCGGATCGGCGGCCTCACGCAGACGGTCGAGGCGCGGCCGGGAGTTCCAGTAGAGCGGGGAGATCCGGCTGATCTCCTTGCCGCCCTCCAGACTCGAGCGCAGCGACTCGATGGTCGACTGGGTTCCGCGGACCGTCTGCAGCGCGTCGGCGACCTTGCGCGCGTCCTGCTCCAGCAGCCCGTCCGCGCCCGCCGCCAGCGCGTCCCGCACCACCTGCAACACATTTCCGGCGTGGTCGCGCGCCCGGCGCACCGGATGCACCGGGATGGCGGCCACCACGACCACTCCCACCAGGCCGCCGACGAGCGCGTCGATCATGCGGTCGAAACTGGCGTTCGAGTCGGGCGTCATGAGCGTGGCGACCAGGACCGCCGAGCCGGCCGCCTGGATGCTGATGATCGAACCGCCGTCGACGAAGACGGCCAGGGCCATCGCCACGACCACCACCAGCGTGATCTGCCAGACCCCGCTGCCGACCACCGAGATGAACAGGTCGCCGATGCCGATGCCGACCGCCACCCCGACCACCAGTTCCGCCGAGCGGCGGATCTTCGCCCCGAACGACACGCCGATCGAGATGACGGCGGCGGTCGGCGCGAAGAACGGCGTCACGTGCCCGATCAGGTCGTGCGCGATGAACCAGGCCAGGCCGGCGCCGAGCGCGCACTGCACGATCGGGAGCGCGGACAACCGCAGTCGCGCCCAAGAGGCGCGCAGACGCCGCGCGCTGTCGGCCCTTGCCGCTTCGAAACGGGAGTCCGCGCGGGTCACTCCCGGCTCAGTCGAGGCCCAGCTCGGCCGCGGCGCGCGGATCGCAGTCTTCGAGCAGATCCAGGCAGCGGGCGTACTCGTCGTTCTCGCCGATGGCTTTGGCCGCCCGCGCCAGCGCGCCGACGCTGCGCAGGAAACCCTGATTCGGCTCATGGCTCCACGGCACCGGGCCGAAGCCCTTCCAGCCGTTGCGGCGCAGCAGATCGAGGCCGCGGTGGTAGCCGGTGCGGGCGAAGGCGTAGGCCGAGACGATGTCGTGGTTGACCGCGTCGTCGGCGGCCTCACCACGCTCGAGCGCGGCTTCGGCCAGATAGGCCCACGCGATCGAGGCGGCCGGGTGCTCGGCCACCACCTGAACGGGGTCGGCCTTGTTCAGCAAGGCCTCCTCCGCCTCGGAGTTTTCGGGTAGCAACACCGGCTGGGGTCCGAGCAGGTCTCCGAACGAGGTCATGCGGTTCATTGTGCACCGGTTCGCCCAGGCCGTGGCGACGGGGGAATCAGTGCTGCCGCCCCGCGCGGTCGATAGGCTGGCCGTCGAGTTCACTTCAGATCGGCGCGAGCAAGGGGTAGTGGTGTCCGACCCGAACGACGAGAAAAACCCGGCGCGTGACGCCGCCGGTTCCGGTGAGCGGCCGGAATCGGCCCCCGAATCGGATGCCGCACCCACCGTTCCCGCGTCCGCCGACTCGTCCGGTTCGACCCCCGTGAACGCCGAAACCGCTGGTGGACAACCGGGTTCGAGCAGCAGCTCCGCCGCATCGACGGCTACCCCCGGCTTCGCCTCCGGTACGGCGGCCGGTGATCCGGCGAAGGGCGGGCAGGACGGGTGGGAACGTCCGGTCTCCCCCACCGCCGACGGATCCGCGCGGCCGAAGGGCGTTCCGTTCACCCGCACGACCGTCGTCGGCGGTGACCGGCCCAGCGCGCCTTCGGCCGGTACGCAGAAACCGGCCGCCGCAACGACCGATAATTCCGAGGTGACCGGCGCGGGTGATCGCCCCGGTCCGGCCGGCGGCTCCGGCAACCCCGCCGCATCTGGCGCGCCTACGCCGGGCAATCCTTCGAACGCCGACGATCCCGGTGGGAACGCGCCCACTCAGCGGATCACGCTTCCCGGCGCGGCCACGACCCCGCCGTCGGGCTCCGGCACCTCGACGCCGGGCGGTGATGCGGGCGGGGCGGCGCCGACGCAGAAGATCACCCGGCCGGGGGCGGGATCGCCCGGCGATTCGGCCAAGCCTGCCGGGGACGCGCGGCGTCCGGCCGACGCTGTCACCCAACGGATCCCCACGACACAGGTGGGTGCCGGGGCGCCGGGCGCCGGTCCGGCCGCGGGCTCGACAGCCGCGACGCCCGAATCGGCGAAGGCCGACGACACGGTGACGGCCGGAAGCTCCGACGCGGTGGAGCCGATCACCGAGACGGGGCCTGCCGATACCTCCGAGGTCGCGAAAGATGCTGCCGCCGAGGCAGACAGGGGCTCCGAGGGCAGGACCCCGGGGGTCACGGTGACACCGAACACCGGGGGCGCCGCGAAGGCCGAGGGCGCCGCGCAGACCGGCGGAACCGGGCAGGCCGAGAAGGCAGTGCCGGACGGGGCGGCCGATGCGGGGGGCTCGGCGTCCGGTTCCGGGCAACAGCCCTCGACGAAAGCCGCCGCCGAGCCGAAGTCCGCGGACAACGAATCCGCGGACGAAACCCCCACGGCGGCGGCCGAAGTGCCGTCCGGCTCGAAGTCGGCTTCGAATGGCGTCCCCGACCAGTCGTCCGGGGATATCACTGCGGCGGAACGGGGCTCGGAAGCGGCGGTCGATGGCGCGGACACCGCGGCCGGCGAGGCGGGTCGCGAGCAGTCGAACACGGGCGATACGGGTGCGGATGCGCCCACCGCGGTGATCCGCCGGGAAGACATCGCGGCGGCCGCGGGTGCCGCGGGTGCGGCCGCCCCGGCCGAGCCGGATCCACAACCGGCTGATACGAGCCGGACGGTGGTGATCTCGCGGTCGGATCTGCCCGGCACAGCGGGGCAGGCAGACAAGGGCCCGCAGGACGGAACCATCGCGGGCGAGCGGAAGGCCGGGCCGCATGGCGGGTCGCCAGGCCCCGCCGGTGGTGCCGACGTGCCCGGTGACGTCGGCGAGGCCGATGCGGCGACGATCGCCATGCCGATGGTTCCGATAGACGATCAGAAGACGACCGCGCTCCCGGTCCAGCGACCGGACCAGACCGATCGGGTAACCGGGCGGCCGCCGTTGAGCAAGCCGCCGAGCACGCCGCGCCCCGCTTCCGGACCGCGGCAGGCCGGGTCGAAGCAGGCCGGACCGTCCGGTCCCCCGCCTGCCGGGCCACACGGCCCCGAACAGGGAAAACCCACAGGCCATGGCCAGAACCAGCTGCCTGGCCCCGGTCAGGGCCAGCCGCAAGGTCCCGCGCAGGGCCGGCCGCAGGGGCAAGCTCCCGGCAGGCCGCCCGCACCCGGTCAGGGTGGACCACAGGGCTCCGGGCCGGGACACACCCCGCCGCAAGGCCCCGCGCAGGGTGCACCGCGTTCCGGTCCACCGCAGGGACCCGGTCAGGGTCGGCCGCAAAGCTCCGGCCAGAACGGGCCGCACGGCCCCGGCCAAGGCGGACCGCAAGGCTCCGGCCAGAACGGACCACACGGCCCCGGCCAAGGCGGACCTCACGGTCCCGCACAGGCGGCTCCGACGGGCGCCCGGCAAGGCGGACCACACGCCCCTGCGCAAGGCGGACCCCAGGGACCGGCGCAGCCCGGACCACAGGGACCGGTCCGGGTCGGACCGGGCGGCCCCGTGCCGGGGAAGGCGGGCAGCGCCCCCTCCCGGCCGATCAGAACGCGACCCGTCCGGCGCAACCGGTGGACGAGCGGCCGCGGCAGCTCGCGCAACCGCAGCGGGTGCCGCCGGCTGCCGCGCAGCAGCCCGGGCAGCCGAAGAACGATTCCGAATCCGGGCACTCGCGGCGCTGGCTGCTCGCGGTCGGCGCGGCCGCGGTGGTGCTCGTGCTGGCGTTGATCGGTGTGGCGGCGGCGCTGATCGGTGGTGGCGATTCGGCGGAGGACAAGGTGCGGGCCGCCATCGGCGCGTACACCTCCGCGCTGCACGACGGTGACCTGGAGGGACTGCGGAACAGCACCTGTGGGACGCTGCACGATTTCTACCGGGATCTGCCCGCGGACCAGTTCGCCGGTGTGCATCAACAGTCGGTGGAGCAGCGCAGCATTCCGGTGGTGGCGAGCGTGGATGCCATCAAGATCACCGACGGCACCGCGCTGGCGCTGGCGACGGTGTACACCGAGGCCGACCCGGGGAACCGTTCGGAGCGAACCTTCGATCTCGAGGAAACCGGGGAGGGCTGGAAGGTCTGCGATCGGCCCGCGGAGTCACCGTGATCACGCCGCGGTATCCGGTCGCGGTCGTCACACTTACCTGGTCAATCGACCATCCCGGCCACTAACATGGCCGGGATCATGGGCAGTGAACAGACGATGACGGCACCGGAAACCGAGGCTGCGGCGATGGCGTCGCCGGAGATCACTTCGACGCGGGAGCTGGCGGGACGCCGTTTCCTGGTACGCGACCCGTATCACGTCGGCCGGGAGAAGGTCCGCGAGTTCGCGCGCGCGGTGCGGAACCGCCACGGCGCCCATCGATCCGACGAGCACGCGAACCGGCTCGGCTTCGAGCGCCTGCTCGCCCCGCCGACCTTCTCCTCGGTGATCGGGATGGCCGCCACCAACGCCCTGCTCGATTCGGTGCTGCTCGAATACGACCTGGCCCAGGTACTGCAGACGGATCAGACCTTCGAACTGCGCCGCCCGTTCCTGCCCGGCGACGCCATCCGCACCCAGGTGATCATCGAATCGATCCGCACCTTCGGCGACAACGACTTCATCAGCGTGCGCGCCGAGATGACCGATCAGCACGACGAGATCGTGCAGATCGCCTCCACGACGATCGTGGCCCGGCGCGGCGCGGAGATCGACCCGGACCTGGCCAAGATGGTGCAGAACATCTTCATGCACTCCCGCCCGGTCACCCCGGCCGCGGGCATCACCGAGTCCGGCGTGCTGATCGAGCTCGACGACCGGACCCCGGCGGGCCGCAAGGCCGCCCTGCCGCCGGTCCACACCATCCCGGTCTTCGCCGATCTCGCCAAGGGCGATGAGCTGCCCGCGAGCAGCGCCCGGCTGACCCGCGGCGACCTGGTCAACTACGCGGGCGTCGCGGGCGATCCCAACCCGATCCACTTCAGCGAGGAGGCGGCCCGGCTGGTCGGCCTGCCGACGGTGGTCGCGCACGGCATGCTCACCATGGGCCTGGCCGCCGACTACCTGACCTCCTGGCTCGGCGATCCGACCGCGATCGAGACGTTCAGCGTGCGCTTCTCCGGTTTCGTGCCGGTGGGCATCGATGCGCCGAGCGTCATCGATTTCTCCGGCAAGATCAAGGCGCTGCACGAGGACCGCCGGGCAGCCACCGTGATGCTCGGCGCGACATCGCAGGGCCGCAAGCTCTTCGGCCGCGCCGTCGCCGACGTCCGGCTCTCCTGACGAGACCGCCTCGCGGACACCACCGCGGGCCCGATCGCCGCGCGCTCAGCCCAGTTCGGCACGCATCAGGTAGACGTTGTAGTCGCTCCAGGTCGAGATGGTGAAGTACAGCTCGTCACCGCGCGACCAGGGATGTATGAAACCGCCGTACAGCTCGGCGTGATCGAACACCGTCACCGTCGGCGCGGGTTCCGACCAGGCGCCCTGCGGGGTGGCCGACTCGCGTACCACGATGGCGGCGCGGGCGGTATCGAGATAACTCATCTGCCACACACCGCGATCGGCGGCATAGCGCACGGACAACTCGCCCACCGGCGCGTCCACGATCGGCGTGGCGCCCGCCGGACCGCCGACCGGCGTCCACTGCCCGTCGCGCCAGTACTGGTAGGCGGTGGTGTTGAGGATCTGGTCGGCGGCGACCCTGGCCAGCCCGACCGAGCCGAGCCGGGTGCTCGGTGTGCCGAACATGTAGACGTACCCGTCGTGCGGGACCATCGCGCTGACCTGGAAGCTCGACAGGCCGAAGATGTTGTCCCAGCGGGCGTACCGATCCTTGGTCCAGGTCTGCCCGCCGTCGTCGGACCAGGCGATGCCGCCGTAGTTGGTGTAGAAGGTGCCGGGCAGGCTGTTCCAGGTGCGCAGCGACATGTAACTCATGTACTGCCTGCCGTCGAGGGCGAAGCCGGAGGTCGGGATGGTGGTCATCTCGACGTTGTCGAGCTTGCGGCTGGAGAGCACCTCGGCGGCGTGGCAGCGCCTGTCGGTGACCATCCGGTCGAAGGTCATGCCGTCGGACAGGTCGGTGTCGGTGCTGAACGCCAGCACATTGCTGCGCCAGTCCCCGCCCATGCCGCCGGGCGGATGGAAACCGCGGCCCACGGTGTCACCGAAGGCCACGGCGACCTCGCCGGGCGCGCTCTCCCACATGATGCCCAGGTCGGTACCGTCGACCTGCCAGCGTTTGTCGGTGCGGTTCACCGAATGCGCGCCGGTCTGCTTGGCGACCTCGGTCACCCGCACCACATGCGGCGCCGGTGGGGCGGGCTCGCGCGCGGCGGCCTCGGCGGGCGGGGTGACCGGAGCGGGCGGCGGCGGGCCCTCACCCGGATCGGGGCTCGGCCCGGGAATCGCGAAGTGGAACGGCTGTGGATTGAGCAGGAGTTCCGGGATGCCCAGGCGCGCGGCGAGACTCGGCGGTGGCTCGGGCAGGTCGGTGAGATCGGGGCAGGGGTTCTCGCACGGGTCGGCGGGCAGCGACATCTCGACGCGCACCGGCTCGGGTTCGGGCGCTTCCGGCGGCAGCACCGTGACGACCGGATACGGGATCGGCACCTCGACCGTCTCGGGGATCAGGTCCTCGTGCACCGGAACCGGATCGGTCACGCACGGTCCGACGCCCGGAATCGGCGCACGCTCCCGCGGGTCGGCCGAGGCCGAACCGTGGTGCAGCGCAACGAGTAATCCCGCGAGGCCGAGCGCGGCCGTCACGCGCATGGACATGCCAACCCCTTGTGTGCCGGATGGTCACCGATGATCAGCGACAGACCCTACCCGGGCGCGCCGGTTTCCGGTGATCGAAACGGCGACGGCGGCGCCGCGATTCGCGACCGGGCTACGCGGAGGCTTTGAAGGTGAGCACGGTGGAGCCGATGCGGATCATGTCGCGATCGGCGAGCAGCGCGCTCTCGATCGGTTCCTCGTTGATGTAGACGCCGTTGGCCGAATGCAGATCCTTGATGAGCAGGCCGGCGCGGCTGGGCATGATGTGCGCGTGATAGCGGCTGGCCTTGGGATCGTCGACGACCAGATCGTTGTCGGTCATCCGGCCGATCCGCATGCCCGCGTGCGGGATCGGCAGTTCCCGGCCGTCGGGCAGGCGCAGCAGACCGCTGCGGACGGTGCGCGGGCCCTCGGTGACGGTCTCGGTCATCGCCGCCGCCATCCGCTCGACCTGCTTGAACTCCCTGGTGCTCAACGGCTCCTGGCGCAGCACCCGCTGTTCCAGCTCCACCAGGGCGGGGCCGGGGTCGATGCCGAGTTCGTCGGCGAGCACGGTGCGCACCCGGCGGCAGGCGTCCAGCGCGTCGGCCTGACGGCCGGACAGATACAGCGCGGTGATCAGCTGGCCCCACAGCGGCTCGCGCAGCGGATGCTCGGTCGTCATGGTGACCAGTTCACCGATCACCGACGAGGCTCGCCCGCAGGCGATTTCGGCATCGATGCGGGCCGAGGCGGCCAGCAGCCGCTCCTCCTCCATGGCGGTGGCGAAGCTCTCGGCGAACTGCAGGCCGCTCAGATCCGACAGCGCGCGACCGCTCCACTCGTCGAGCGCGCGACCGTAGGCCAGCGAGGCACCGGTGTGGTCACCGATATCGGCGGCCTTGGCGCCGGTGTCGCAGAGCGCTTCGAAGCGGCCGATATCGCAGCTGTCCTCGGAGATCTCCAGCCGGTAGCCGGAGGACTCCGTGCGCAACACCGTCGCCGGGTCCACCCCGGCGGTGCGCAGCGCCTTACGGATATTGGAGACGAAGACCTGCAGGCTGGCCGCGTAGGAATCCGGCGGATCCTCGTTCCACACCATGTCCGCCAAGGCGGCCGAAGACACCGCGCGCCGCCGGTTGACGGTGAGCGCGGCCAGCAGGGCGCGCGGCTTGGGCCCGCCGACCGCCACCGGCTCTCCGCCGACGAACAACCGGACGGGCCCGAGCACACGTACATCCAGACTCATGAGCTCGGGCCTCGCCTATGCGATCAGACGCTGGAATCAGGCGCTGATCGACCGTCCGGCCGACCTGAGATCGTTGCACGCCTCGACGACGCGCTCGGCCATCGAGGCCTCGGCCTTCTTCAGGTAGCTGCGCGGGTCGTAGGTCTTCTTGTTGCCGACCTCGCCGTCGATCTTGAGCACGCCGTCGTAGTTGGTGAACATGTGGCCGGCGACCGGACGGGTGAAGGCGTACTGGGTGTCGGTGTCGACGTTCATCTTCACCACGCCGTAGCGCAGCGAGTCGTCGATCTCGGACTTCAGCGAGCCCGAACCGCCGTGGAAGACGAAGTCGAACGGCTGCGCGTCGGCGCCCAGGCCCAGCTTGGCGGCCGCGACGCGCTGTCCCTCGGCCAGGACCTCGGGACGCAGCACCACATTGCCCGGCTTGTACACGCCGTGCACATTGCCGAAGGTGGCCGCGAGCAGGTACTTGCCGTTCTCGCCCGCGCCGAGCGCGTCGATGGTCTTCTCGAAGTCCTCGGGCGAGGTGTAGAGCTTGTCGTTGATCTCGGCCTCGACGCCGTCCTCTTCACCGCCGACGACGCCGATCTCGACCTCGAGGATGATGTTAGCGGCCGCGGTGGCCTTCAGCAGCTCCTTGGCGATCTCGAGGTTCTCGTCGATCGGGATGGCCGAGCCGTCCCACATGTGCGACTGGAACAGCGGGTTGCCGCCCGCGTTGACGCGCTCCTGGGAGATCGCGATCAGCGGGCGCACGAAGCCGTCCAGCTTGTCCTTGGGGCAGTGGTCGGTGTGCAGAGCGATGGTCACGTCGTACTTGGCCGCGACCACGTGCGCGAACTCGGCGAGCGCGACCGCGCCGGTCACCATGTCTTTCACGCCCAGGCCGGAGCCGAACTCGGCGCCACCGGTCGAGAACTGGATGATGCCGTCGCTGCCTGCGTCGGCGAAGCCCTTGATGGCCGCGTTGACCGTCTCCGACGAGGTGCAGTTGATCGCCGGGAAGGCGAAGGAGTTCTGCTTGGCGCGAGCCAGCATCTCGGCGTAGACCTCGGGGGTTGCGATGGGCACTGAACAGACCTCCATGTACGACGCTCTCCGCCCGCCGGCGCGGGACGGGTGCTGATCCTGCTGATCAGCCTAGGCGAGGCGGCGGCCCGATCGACAGGGACCCCGGGACCCGCCGTGCGACCCGCGCCACAATTAGGCACGGTCCCGGAACATCGGTACCCTTGGCCACGTGATAGCGCTGGCCGGCACGGAGACCTTGACGACCGATCTCGCGTTGATGCCAGGCTTCCTCGACCCGGTGAATCTGCTCAACTCTTTCGGCACGTGGGTGCTGGCGGGGCTGTTGCTGGTGGTCTTCATCGAGTCGGGCCTGCTGTTCCCGTTGCTGCCGGGTGACTCGCTGCTGTTCACCGCCGGTCTCATCGCGGCCGCCAAGTCCGCGGAGATCGAACCCTTCGCCCCGATCGGCGTGCTGCTGGTGCTGATCCCGCTCGCGGCCTTCGCGGGCGACCAGGTCGGCTACATGATCGGCAAGGGCGGCGGCACGGCGTTGTTCAAGGACAACGAGTCGCGCTTCTTCAAGAAGAAGTACATCGACGAGTCGCACGCCTTCTTCGTCAAGCACGGCCCGATCACCATCATCCTGGCCCGCTTCGTGCCGTTCGTGCGCACCTTCGCACCGGTCGTGGCGGGCGCCTCGGGGATGAGCTACAAGGTGTTCGTCGTCTACAACGCGATCGGCGCGATCCTGTGGGGCTCGGGCGTCACCATGCTCGGCTATCTGCTCGGCCAGATCGGGTTCATCCGCGACAATGTCGATCTGATCTTCCTGCTCATCGTGTTCGTCTCGGTGGTGCCGATCTTCCTGGAGATCTTCAAGCGCTGGCGGGGCAAGGGCGGTTCCGCCGACGACGATGCCGACGCCGACACCGATGAGATCGCGGTGGTGAAAACCACCCCCGGTCAGAGCTGACCCCATGACCACCGCGTCGAGCGGGATGAGTTTTCTCGAATCCGCTGGTCCCACCCTGGTGTGGACCGTTGTCCTCAGCTTCGTCTTCCTCGAATGCGCGGTGATCATCGGCCTGTTCCTGCCCGGCGATTCCATGCTGCTCACCGCGGGCGTGGTGATGGCCGGTCACGAGATGGGCGAGAAGCAGATCTGGGCGCTGGCCGTCGGGGCGATGGTGGCGGCCGTGGCGGGCAATCAGGTCGGCTATGTTATCGGGCAACGCACCGGAACCGGATTCGTCGCGCGGCGCAGCGGCCGATACGTCAACGCCCAGAACCTGGAACGGGTCTCGGCGATGTTGCAGCGGCACGGCTTCTGGGCGGTGCTGGTGGCCCGCTGGATCCCGTGGGTGCGCACATTGTGCCCGCTGGTGGCGGGCGCGGCGCGGATGGATCACCGCCGCTACACCATCGCCAGCACGATCGGCGCGATCGTCTGGGCGCCGGTGCTGCTGCTGATCGGCTTCTACGCCGGTAGCCACCTCGCCAGGATTCCGTGGCTCATGCACGGCGTGACCGCGGCGCTGGTGATCGCGGTGGTGGTCGGCACGGTCGTCGGCATCAAGGGCTACCGCCAGGAGATGCGCCGCACCGGCGCGGCCGGCGAGGCCGGCGAGGCCGGCGAGATCGACACCGATACCGACACCCAGCCCATGCAGTACGCGGTGGACGTGCGCCGCGAGATCGATCCGCCGACGGTGGTGCTGCCGCGCTGGGAGCCGGGCACCTACCGCTGAGCCCGGTGTCCGGGAGAGCCCGCCGTCTAGAACCCGGCCGCGCTCACCTGGTACGCGGCCTCCATCAGCATCCACCCGCCCAGCTGCACCGACAGATCACGCTCGGGCACTTCCGAGGCGGTCACCGAACCACCCGAGGTGAAGTGGCCCGCACCCGTCGTGCCGCCGGGCAGCACCGCCCGTTTCGTCCAGTCGGCGCCGAACAGTGGCTCGCTCTCGATATCGAGCCGGTTCGCCCAGGCCGCCACGGCGGATGCCTGCACCAGCGAGGCCGCGGTGCGCCGGTCGTTCTCCTGGACGTGGCCCTCGCCGGGCAGCATCAGCGCGACCACCGCCAGGTAGCGGGCCAGGATGCCGTTGAAGAGGCCGCCGTCGCCACCGCCGCCGCCCGCGATCACTCCCCCGGCGGTCATGTGCTCCTCGACCGCGCCGAGCAACCGGTGCACCCGCTCCAGGTGCCGCGGCTCGTCGGTGTGCACGGCGAGCTCGGCTTCCAGGCCGAGCACCACGCCCTGGCAGTAGGTGAAGGTCGGGCGCTCGATCTCGCCGGAGGGCAGGTGGATGCCGTCGAGGATCAGACCGGTGTTCTCGTCGCGGAGCGTCGTGTCGATCCAGTCCGCCATCTGCTGGGCACGGGCGTGCCTGCCGAGCCTGCACAGCGCGATCGCGGCCGGACCGTTCGCGGGGGCGTTGTAGTAGTCCGAGTGCACGCGCCACGGGATGCCGCCGCCGGCTTCGGGCCGCCAGGCGCTGTAGAGCTTCTTCTCCAGCGCGGTCAGCGCGCCGCGCGCGGCGGTGACGCCCTGGATGCGTTCGGCGCGCTCCAGCGCGATCGCCAGCCAGGCCATGTCGTCGTAGTACTTGTTCGTCCAGCCGGTGATGTTGCGCATCCGGTGCGAGCGCACCAGTTCGGCGATCCTGGTGCGCCGCGCCGGGGTGGGCGTCCGGTTCACCGCGTCGACGGCGCAGTCGATCAGATGCGCCTGCCACCAGTAATGCCAGGAGGCGAACAGTCGCTCACGCCGGGTCGCCGGCCAGCCGACGACCGCCAATTCCGTTCCCGGACATGCCCACAACGCGCGCAGGTGCCGGGAGATGATGGCGGACTCGGCCATATCCGCCCGTTCCGACCACAGGGCGGGGGTCGGTGCTGTATCCGGCCCTGGTAGCGGGCTCCGCGTGGTCATAGCTCAATGGTGCCAGGTTCGCGGCGATTCTTGCCGCTGAATTGTTACCGGATGGCCACCGAATCCGTTATCGGCGACCGTGCGATCGGGTCCGTGGTCACCACGCCCTGGACAGGTCCGCGTGCGCGCGCACCCAGGCGTGCATGGCGATGCCCGCCGCCACCCCGGCGTTGATGCTGCGGGTGGAACCGAACTGGGCGATCGAAACCGTCATGGCGGCGGCCTGTTTCGCGTGTTCGGTGACGCCGGGCCCTTCCTGCCCGAACAGCAGCAGGCACTCGCGCGGCAGTTCGGCGGTTTCCAGCGGGACCGCGCCGGGCACGTTGTCGACGGCGACCACGGTCAGCCCGGCGCGGTCGGCATAGGAACACAGCGCGCCGATGTCGGTGTGGTGCTCGATGTGCTGATAGCGATCGGTCACCATGGCGCCCCGGCGATTCCACCGTCGCCTGCCCACGATGTGCACGGCGGCCGCGGCGAATGCGTTGGCGGTGCGTACCACGGTGCCGATATTGGCGTCGTGGGCGAAGTTCTCGATCGCCACATGGAACGGGTGCCTGCGGCGGTCGATATCGGCGACGATCGCCTCGCGGGTCCAGTACCGATAGGCGTCGACGACATTGCGGCGGTCGCCGTGGGCCAGCAGTTCCGGGTCCAGCCGCGGATCGTCGGGCGGCGGCGTGCCGAATTCGGCGATCCACGGGCCGAGGCCGTGCGGGTGCTCGCCCCATTCGGTCGGCCCGGCGGCCTGCTGCCCGGAGATGTCCGTCGACTGCTCTTCCACGCGCCTGATGCTAGAGCCGCCCGGCCCCGGCTGCGGCGCGCGCCCTCGTCAGTAGGTCGAGGAACTCGTGCCGGCGGTGACGATCGCGACGACGATGAACGCCACGGCAGCCAGCACATAGAGCAGCAGCAGGACGGTGCCGATGATCCCGCAGATATAGCCTGCCTTGGCCGAGCCCAGCCCACCCGTCATGCCGCCGGATGCCTCGATCTCCTTCTGTACCCGCGAGCCCATGTACCAGGCGAACGGCGCGCACAGCTGGCACAGCACAAGGCCGAGGATGCCGAGCACCAGGACCGTCGTCGCCTGCGGGTGATCCTGCGGGTACCCGTAGGGCGCGTACGGGTTTCCGTACGGGGGAGGGTAGGTCATGCCGCCTGATGCTAATGCGTGCGAGCGTGTGCGCGGGGGTCGGCGAGCAGGTATTGCGCGGCGGCGTAGGTGCCGAGGACGACCGCCTCGGTACCGCGTCGCGCCCTCGTCGAGCGGGCGAAGACGCGCCGCAGGATGATCAGGCCGTCGGAGAGGGTGAACAGCAGCGAGCCGAGCGCCAGCCGGCTGCGCGGATCGGCGTCGGGGACGTTCAGCCCGGCGATGTTCAGCGCCTCCGGAGCCAGCTCCGGGTCCGAGGCCAGCACGCCCGCCGTGGCGAGGGTCGCGCCGTAGGCGGTGAGCGGCGCCGCGACGGACGGTGTCCTGACCCACATGAGCACGGCCGCGCCGAGCCCGGCGGCGGCCCGCTGCACGGCGATCGCCCGGGTGGGCCTGGCTCCGCGTCGCCACCACAGTCCGGCATATCCGGTCTGCATGACGGCGAAGGCCGATGCGCCCGCGACCAGGCGACGGTCGTCGTCGGGGTCGATGAGCAGCACGTCGCCGACGGTCGCCGCGCCGAGCGAGGCGAGCAGCACGGTGCGCTCGACCGGTTCGATGTCCACGCCCGCGGTCGCCACGTCGGCGGCGAGCAGGGGCATCAGCAGCGGCTTGGTCAGCCACTGCAAGGTGTCGCGGCCGGTGGCGGCGCCGTACACGGTCACCGCCGCCGCGGCGAGATAGCCCAGCCGAAACGGGCGCACCCGCTGATCAGACACCGAAGCTGGCTTCCTTCGGAGCGGGCGGCAGGGTCACGACCTGACCGGCGTAGCTCAGACCCGCGCCGAAGCCGAGCAGCAGCGCGAGCTGACCGCCCTTGGCCTTGCCGGTCACCAGCATCTCCTCCATCGCCAGCGGGATGGAGGCGGCGGAGGTGTTGCCGGTGTTCTCGATATCGTTGGCCATCGGGATGTCGTCGGCCAGACCGAGATTCTTCTTCATCAGCTCGTTGATGCGGGCGTTGGCCTGGTGCGGCACGAACACCTCGATGTCCTCCTTGGACACCCCGGACGCCTCCAGCGCGCTGGACAGCGCGCGCGGCAGGGTGACCGCGGCCCAGCGGAAGACCTTCGGGCCCTCCATCCGCAGCGACATGCGGCCCACCGGCTCGACCTCGGGGTCGGTGCCCTGCAGTTCCTGCGCGCGGTGCATGTAGGCGAGGAAGTCGATGTCCTGGGCGATGGCGTCGGCGTTCTCGCCGTCGCTGCCCCAGACCGTCGGGGAGATGCCGTTCTCCTCGCTCGGGCCGACCACCACGGCGCCCGCGCCGTCGCCGAAGATCATGGCGGTGCCGCGGTCGGTCGGATCCAGCCCGACGGTCATCGTCTCGGCGCCGATCACCAGGATGTATTCGGCCGAGCCCGCGCGGATCAGGTCCGCGGCCACGCCGAGGCCGTAGCCGAAACCGCCGCAGCCGGAGGTGAGGTCGAAGGCGGCGACGCCGTTCATGCCCAGATCCGCGGCGACCGTCGGCGCGCCGTGCGGGGTGAGCTTGAGCCAGCTCGACGTACACAGCAGCACCATGCTGATCTTCGACCGGTCGATGCCGGTGTTGTTCAGCGCGCGCTCGCCCGCCGCTACGGCGATCGAGCGCAGCGTCTCGTCGCCGCTGATCCAGCGACGGTTGCGCACGCCGGTGCGCTCGTAGATCCACTGGTCGGTCGAGTCGAGGACCTCACAGACCTCGTCGTTGCTGACGATGCGTTGCGGCCGGTAGGCACCGATACCGAGCATCGCAACATTGTCGCGACCTTTGTTAACTGCAATGCTCACCACTGGCGACTCACACGTCCTTACACCAAGCAGACAGACAGATCATCGTCCAGGCTAACCCAGCGCCAGATCGTCGAGACCGAGGATCGACCGATATTCCAGTCCCTCGGCGGCGATGACCTCACCGGCCCCGGTTTCGCGGTCCACGACGGTGGCGACGCCGACCACCTCGGCCCCGGCCTCGCGCAGCGCACGCACCGCCGTCAGCGGCGAGTTTCCGGTGGTCGTGGTGTCTTCCACGACGAGCACCCGCTTGCCGACGACATCGGGTCCCTCGATCTGACGCTGCATGCCGTGTGTCTTGGCGGCCTTACGCACGACGAAGGCGTCGATGGGGCGGCCGGGGGCGTGCATGACGGCCAGCGCGACCGGGTCGGCGCCCATCGTGAGCCCGCCGACGGCGTCGAATTCCCAGTCGGCGACCAGCTCGCGCAGCAGTTTGCCGATCAATGGCCCGGCCTCGTGGTGCAGCGTGGCCCGGCGCAGGTCGACGTAGTAGTCGGCCTCCTTGCCGGAGGACAGGGTGACCTTGCCGTGCACCACGGCGAGCTCGCGCACCAGTGCGGCCAGCGCATCGAGGTCCGTCCGGGAGAGCTCGGGCCGTGCGGCCCGCGCCTGGTCGATCATGATGTCGTCTCCTTGTCAGGTACGTCCGCGTGAGTTGAACAAGCCCCGGTTCATTCGGACCTGCAGACCCCGGGGGATGAGGCCGGCAATGGTGGTGAGTGCCTTGTACTGCACGCCGGGCACGCTGATCACGCGATCGGCGTCCAGGTCGCGCAGCGAGCCGCTGACGACCTGATCGACGGACAGCCACAGCGGCTCGGGCAGCGAGGACATCTCGATACCGGCCCGCTGATGGAACTCGGTGCGCACGAAGCCGGGGCACAGCGCCTGGATTCGCACCCCCGTGCCGGCGAGTCCACCCGCCAGTCCCTCGGAGAAGGATACGACGTAGGACTTGGAGGCCGAGTAGGTCGATCCCCGGCCGGGAATCAGGCCCGCGACGCTGGCGACATTGACGATCGAGCCCTTGCCCGCGGCCATCATCGAGGGCAGCGCCGCATGGGTGAGCCGCAGCACCGAGGTGACGTTGACGTCGAGCTGGGCCTGCAACTGCTCGTAGGGCAGCTCCCAGAACTCGCCCGAATGCGCGAAACCCGCATTGTTGACCAGGAATTCGACGCCTTCGGCCACCCGGGCGGCGACCCGCTCACGGTCCTGCTCCTCGGCCAGATCCGCGGAGAGCACCTCCGAGCGGGTCGCGTAGGAGCGTTCCAGCTCCTCGGCCAGGGCCCGGAGCCGTTCCGCGTCGCGCGCGACGAGCACCAGGTCGTAGCCGAGGGCGGCCAGCCTGGTCGCGTAGCCCTGACCGATGCCGGAGGTGGGTCCGGTGATCAGGGCGATGGGGCGGGTGGCCCCCGGCAGGCGCGCGGGGGGCGGGTTGTCGGTCATGACTTCGCCAATCCGATCGGCGGGGTGGTCGTTTCGGCAGGGCGCCGGGTCGCTTCTGCCGCGGCGGGCCGGGGCGCGTCCGTGGTCGATCCAACCACTTCGTCACCGGACCGGGTCACGGCGGCCGCGATCCGGGTCGTTCCGCCCCGGAACCGGGGCATTTCGGCACCGGGCCGGCTCACTTCGGCACGGGACCCTGGTACGGGCGGAAGCCCGGATGGAACGGTCCCCCCGCCGGGCGCGGGCGATCCTCGTCCTCGAACTCGGCCGCTTCGCGTGGGGCGCGCTCGTCCCGGGCGCGGTCCTCGTGCGCGCGCTCGTCGCGGGCGCGGTCGGGCACGACGGCCAGCGAGGGCCGCCTGGCGCCTTCCGCGTCGGCGCGGGCCGCCCTGGCCGCGGCGATCTCATCGGCATCGGGAAGATCGACGTCACGGTCGTCGCCGCCACGATCGCCGGTGGCGCGATCGCCTGCGTCGCGGTCGTCGTACTCACGATCGACGGCCGGGCCGTCGGGATCGTCGTCGTCGAAGTCGTCGAACTCCGGATCGCGGGCGGGCGGACGGGGGCGGACACGCTCGGGTTCGCGCGCTTCACTGACCGGCGGCAGCACGTGCAGCAGGCCCGACAGCCGGAGCACCGCGTCGATCGCGGTCTCCCAATCACGGGCGATGGTGCCGACATTGAGCATGCCCAGGGTCCAGTTGCCCTCGCTCCACAGCATCTGCACGGTGTCGGGCAGCGTCTCGATGAACGCCACCATCCGCTGGTCCACCGCATGCCGGGCGATCTCCGGATTGGTCGCGAACACCACCCGGTCACCGATCGCGCCGAGCAGTTCCAGATCGGCGTCCTTGGGCGGGGCCGCCGTCTTCAGTCGCATGTCGACGTCGATGTCGGAGCCGATCTGACGACGCACGGCCACCAGCGTCGCGGCGTCCTCGAGATCGAAGAGGACGAACTTCTCACCCTTGCGGATGCCCGAGACCACGTCCACCGCCGACAGATAGCCGAGCTTGGCCAGCGCACCGCGCCGCCACGTCGACGTGAGCGCCGGTTCCACCGATACGTAGGTGTATCCCTGGGCCTTCGCCCACACCTGGCGCGCGTGACCGGACCGCTGCCGCTGGACCCGATCGAAATACAGCAGTACGACCGCACCCACGAGTGCGATCGCCGCCAACCCGAACCACATAGCCGTCATCGCGGTCTACCCTAATATCCCGATCATCGTCCACCACCGGGCAACGCGGTGCTGACGATGATTCTCGCCTGAATCGTGCCGTCCGAGCCCTTCTCCCCCTGCACGACGACCATCTCCCCGACCGGCAGATCGGCGGCGTGCAGCACCGACAGCGAGATCACCTGGGTCGCCGCGTCGGTGCGCACGGTGACATCGCCCCCGGTCATGGTCGCGATGGTGAGGGTGCCGCCGTCATTGGCGGTGATGGTGCCGACCGTCGCGCCGAGTTCCTCGAGTCCGAGCTCGGGTAGTCCGGGCAGTCCCGACAGGCCGGGCAGTTGCCCGGTGGTGCTCGGCGCCGCCTGGAACGGCAGCGTGTGCGTAGTGCCGGTACTGCCGGCCGCGGTGGTGTCGGTCTCCTCCCCGCCGCCGAGCAGCAGGCCGGCGGCGACGCCGACCACGCCGACCAGCGCGATCACGCCGAGGCCGAGCGCGATCCACAGACCGGTATTGCGCTTGTGCGGGCCCTGCCCCGGCGGCACGTACTGATCCGGCGGCGGGTTCGCCCCCGGCGGCGGGCCGGGCATCCCGGGCTGCTGCCCCGGCGCCCCGGCCCAGGTGCCGCCCGCCCACTGCTGATCGCCCTGCCATCGGCCGCCGGGCTCGTAGGCGCCCCACTGGCTGTCCAGCGGCGGAATCTCGCGGGTGGTTCCGGCGGAGGGCGGCGTGGACCACGGGTCGTACTGCTCGGTGGGCGGATATTCACCGTGCCCGAAGGCCCCCGGCGGGCCGAGGTGTTCGGTCGGCGCATCGCCCGGCCGCTGCCCCCAGGGATCCTTCGGGTTGGTCATGCCTTTCAGACTAGGGGTGTGCGCGAGGATCCGCCGCAGTTCGCCCGCCGACATCGCTCGTGCCGCGACCAGCGCAAGCCCCGTGAACACGACACGTCCCCACCGGGATTCGACCGGTGGGGACGTGTCGGTGTGATGAGCGGTCAGCCGGCGCGCGCAGTGGCCGCCGGCGTCACCGGGATCAGCGGTTCCCGCGGGATCAGGCCGCGGGGCCGACGACCAGCTCGCCGCCGTCCGCGCTGACACCCACGTTCACGGTGTCCCCGTCGACGACCTTGCCCGCCAGCAGTTCCTTGGCGAGGGTGTCGCCGATGGCCTGCTGGATCAGCCTGCGCAGCGGACGCGCGCCGTAGACCGGGTCGTACCCGCGCATCGCCAGCCAGAGCCGCGCCGCCGGGGTGACCTCGAGGGTCAGGCGCCGCTGACCCAGCCGCTTCTGCAGCTGGCCGAGCTGGATGTCGACGATGTGGGCGAGCTGCTCCTCGTCGAGGGCGTGGAACATGACCACGTCGTCGAGGCGGTTGATGAACTCCGGCTTGAAGGCCGAGCGCACCGCGTTCATCACGAACTCCTCGTCACCGCCGGCACCGAGGTTGGAGGTGAGGATGAGGATCGTGTTGCGGAAGTCGACCGTCCGGCCCTGACCGTCGGTCAACCGGCCCTCGTCGAGCACCTGCAGCAGGATGTCGAACACATCCGGGTGCGCCTTCTCGATCTCGTCGAAGAGCACGACCGTGTACGGCCGCCGTCGCACCGCCTCGGTCAGCTGACCGCCCTGGTCGTAGCCGACGTAGCCGGGAGGGGCGCCGACCAGGCGCGCGACAGCGTGCTTCTCGCTGTACTCGCTCATGTCGATGCGCACCATCGCGCGCTCGTCGTCGAACAGGAAGTCCGCCAGCGCCTTGGCCAGCTCGGTCTTGCCGACGCCGGTCGGGCCGACGAACAGGAACGAGCCGGTCGGCCGGTTCGGGTCGGCCACGCCCGCGCGCGCCCGCCGCACCGCGTCCGAGACGGCCTGGACCGGGGCCTGCTGCCCGACCACGCGGCGGCCCAGTTCCTCCTCCATCCGCAGCAGCTTCTGGGTCTCACCCTCGAGCAGCCTGCCGACCGGGATGCCAGTCCAGGACGAGACCACCTCGGCGATGTCGTCGGGGCCGACCTCCTCCTTGAGCATCAGCTCGCCGCCGGAGGTCGCGCTCGACGACTTCTCGGCCTCGGCGAGTTCCTTCTCCAGCGCCGGGATGCGGCCGTAGCGCAGCTCGGCGGCCTTGCCGAGATCGCCGTCGCGTTCGGCGCGCTCGGACTCCCCGCGCAGCGATTCCAGCTGTTCCTTCAGCACCCGGACCTGATCGATGGCCTTCTTCTCGTTCTGCCACCGGGTGGTGAGCTGATTGAGCTTCTCGCGATCGTCGGCCAGCTCCTGGCGCAGCTTGGCCAGGCGCACCTTGGAGGCCTCGTCGGTCTCCTTCTCCAGCGCGACCTCCTCGATCTCGAGCCTGCGCACCGCACGCTCGACCTCGTCGATCTCGACCGGTCGCGAGTCGATCTCCATGCGCAGCCGGGACGCGGACTCGTCGACCAGGTCGATCGCCTTGTCCGGCAGGAAGCGCGAGGTGATGTACCGGTCCGACAGCGCGGCCGCGGCGACCAGCGCGGAGTCGGTGATCCGCACGCCGTGGTGCACCTCGTAGCGCTCCTTGATGCCGCGCAGGATGCCGACGGTGTCCTCCACCGACGGCTCGCCGACCAGCACCTGCTGGAAGCGCCGTTCCAGAGCGGCGTCCTTCTCGATGTGCTGGCGGTACTCCTCGAGCGTGGTCGCGCCGACCAGCCGCAGCTCGCCGCGGGCCAGCATGGGCTTGATCATGTTGCCCGCGTCCATCGCCGATTCGCCGGTCGCGCCCGCGCCGACGATGGTGTGCAGCTCGTCGATGAAGGTGATGATCTGGCCCGCGCTGTTCTTGATGTCCTCGAGCACGGCCTTGAGCCGCTCCTCGAATTCACCGCGGTACTTCGCGCCGGCCACCATCGCGCCGAGGTCGAGCGAGACGACCTTCTTGCCGCGCAACGATTCCGGCACGTCGCCGGCCACGATCCGCTGGGCCAGGCCCTCCACGATCGCGGTCTTGCCGACGCCGGGTTCGCCGATCAGCACCGGGTTGTTCTTGGTACGACGGCTCAGCACCTGCACGACGCGCCGGATCTCGGTGTCGCGGCCGATCACCGGATCGAGCTTGCCGGTGCGGGCGGCCTCGGTCAGATCGGTGGAGTACTTCTCCAGCGCCTGATAGGTGGACTCCGGATCGGGGCTGGTGACGCGGGCGCTGCCACGCACGGTGGTGAACGCCTCGCGCAGCGCGTCGGCGGTGGCGCCGTGCCCGACCAGCAGCTTGGACACCTCGGAGTCACCCGCGGCGAGGCCGACCACCACATGCTCGGTGGAGACGTACTCGTCGCCGAGCTCGGTGGCCAGGCGCTGGGCAGCGGTGATCGCGGCCAGCGCTTCGCGGCCGAGTTGGGGTTGCGTGGTCGCGCCGGTGGCGCGCGGCAGCCGGTCGACGAGATCCTGCGCTTCGCGCCGCACCGCCGCGGGCTGCACGCCGACGGCTTCGAGCAGCGGACCCGCGATGCCGTCGGTCTGATCGAGCAACGCCACCAGCAAGTGCGCCGGACGGATCTCCGGGTTCCCCGCGGCCGAGGCGGCCTGCAGGGCAGCGGTCAGAGCCGCCTGGGTCTTAGTGGTGGGATTGAACGAGTCCACCCTCATCACCTCTTGGGTTGTGTGCGGTTGTTGTTGCTTGCTTCAACGTATACAAAGTTGAGTCTGTTCCGCTCAAGTCAGAAATTTTCCGCCGACTCGACCGACCTCTGTCCGGCTGGAAACGCACAGGTCAGCCGCCCTCACGCTACGCCGCGTCACGGCGTGGACGTGATCCATCTCGCGCGCCGCCCGCGGCTCCGGAACGTGACTTGCCCCACAATCGGAACCGCCGATCCGGCTGGTCGCGTCCAATCCCACGTCAGAGCTTCGTCGACAGTGGGATGCAAAGTGGCCGAGGACTATCCGGAAGTGACGCGGGAGAGCAACGCCGCCCTGCGATCGCAGATCGAATCGATGCTGGACTCCTACGAGCGCGACACCTCCGCGTTGCGCGATGCCCAGTTGCGCGCGGCCGAACCGGTGAGCGTGTGGTCCGACGACAATCTGGTACGGGTCACCGCGACCATCGCCGGCGTCGTGGAAGTCCACCTCGAGGCGGAGGCGTTCAAGAACTCCACCCCGCAGAAGCTGGGCGCCTCGATCACCGCGACCGTGCAGGAGGCGGCGCGGGCAGCCGCGGCCGGTCTGGAGCAGGCGATGGCGCCGTGGACCGCGCTGGCCGATTCGATGCCGGACCTGCCCGACCTGATCCCCGGCGCGCCGTCGACGAAAGACCTTCTCGCTCAGCTCGCTCCGCCACCGCCCGACCAGGTGCCCCCGCCGCCCTCGGACGGCGGAGACGACGACGAGGACGACTACTTCCGCAACCAGGGATATCTGCGATGAGTTCCTTGCAAGCCGACCCCGATGCCCTGCGCGATACCAAGACCGCGTTCGACTCGGCCGCCTCGGCGATCACCACCGCCGCCGACCGGCTGGCCGCCGTCATCGCCGCCGAAGGCGAGTGCTGGGGCAACGACGAGATCGGCCGATCCTTCGCCCAGAACTACACCAACGGCGTCGAGCAGGGGCAGAAGGCCGTCGGAAACCTGGCCACCACGATGACCCAGCTCGGCGCGAACATGGTCACCATCGCCGACAAGCTCGTGGAGCAGGACACCGAACGGGCCGCGCAGCTGAAGAACTCGACCGGCACCTAGGCAGGCATGAATATCGGAACAGCGCAGACGCTTTCCTCGCGAATCGGATGGATAGGGTCGATGCATGGCTGAGATCACGCTGGCGAATCTGTTGGACGATGCGGCATTGCTGTCGCTCGAACACCAGATCCATCTGTCGGAAGTCGCGGGGGACCGGCCGTGGAGCGTCGATCTCGCAGGGGCGGGGCGATTCACGTTCACGGGTGATCAGCCGATCGAGGCGCAGCGGGTGCATCTGCTCGGCTCGGCAGCGCCGGGGCCCGCGTCGTTCCTGTGGTCGTGGGCGAATCCGAGTGGATACTCCGAGGAGGTGACGGGTCTGGCGAAAACGGTGCGCGACTTCGGGATCCGACACGGAATTCGTGAACTCGCCGATCCGGAGGTGCCGTTCTCGGCGCTACCGGGGTCGCCGTCGGATCCGCCGATCGTGGCCGCGATTCTCATGGACGCGGCGAAAGCTGTCTGCGGGCTGTGGACTTCGTATACGGGGCCGGTCGGCGGCGGAACGCGCGCGGCCTTCCTGATCGAACATCCGTCGTTCCTGTTGCCCGCTCCGACGGGCCCGCGCATCGCCACGATATTGCGGCGAGGATTGTCGCTACCGACGCTGCAGGATCATCGGCGGGCGCTGTACAGCTATGTGACCAAGCGCGGATTGCAGGGGCGGCCGAATGCGGATTGGTCGCAACTGGATATCACCGGGCCCGGAATCACGGCGACGGTGGCGTTCGACCGATACGCCCGGACCACGAATATCGACATCCGGATGGACGGGCCGAGCGACACCGGTGAACTGCTGCTCGCCACGGCGTTCGACGGACGCGACCCGCAGGGCAGGCCGATCGTGAACCGGCCGCCGGTGGACCCGCGGTACCTGGACCGGGTGCTGCACTACCTGCAATACGCGCCGGTGGTGCTGGCCGCGCGCAGTCGTGACACCGACGATTTCGATCCGGCGGAGCGCGATGTGCCGATGAACTTCCACACCGACGGAGTGTTCGTGTGGCCGGGCGCGGTGCCGCATTACCTGCGCAAGTACGGAGTGCCGCCCGAGCCGGCGTTGGTGCAGCACATCATCGCCAGGAACTTCGAGATCGGCGAGGTCGACGACGCGGCTCGCCAGGCCGCTGTCGCCCGAGTGACCAGCTGAAACCCGCGTTCGGAGTGCCCGTTCTCCCGGGTTCACCGCGGGTGTGCGGACCGACATGAAATCAGCCCACCCGACCCGGCCGTTTTTCAGGGATACTGGGAGCCGATGGACCGCCGGATCACGGCGGTCCCTGCGCACGCGGTCGAAGAATGCGCAGATGGACGGGAAGAAAGGAAGCCCCTGTCGTGGATGCGCGTTCGGCAGCGCTGGTCCGCGCCAATCTCCGTGCGGTGATCCAATCACCGAGCGGACCCGAGCGGTTGATCAGTGCGTTCTATGGTCATCTGTTCGCCGAGAACCCAGGGCTTCGCGAACTCTTTCCCCCCGCCATGGACATGCAGCCGAAGCGGCTGGCCACGGCGATCGCCTTCGTCCTCGATCACCTCGAGGACTGGGACCGGGCACAGAACTTCCTCGAGCAGCTGGCCCGCGACCACCGGAAGTACGGGGTCACGGCCGAGCACTACGACCTGGCCGCGATGGCCCTGCTCGACGCTTTCCGCACCTACAACGGGCCGGCCTGGACCAGGGAATTGGAAGAGGGCTGGCGGGATGTGGGTATTTTGATTTCGGCGTCCATGGCGATCGGCGCCAACTCCGACAAATCCCCGCCGTATTGGGAGGCGACGGTGGTGGGGCATCGGCGAGTGCTCGACGATCTGGCGATCGTGCGCCTGCAATCCGATTCTCCGGTCCCCTATCAGGCCGGGCAATACGTGCCGGTCGCCGTCCCGCAGCGGCCCAAGATGTGGCGGTATTTCTCGCCGGCGATTCCGTCGAATCCCTACGGCGAGATCGAATTCCACGTGCGCAAGGTGCGCGGCGGATGGGTGAGCCCGGCCATCGTCAACGAGACCCAGGTGGGAGATCGCTGGCTGATCGGCGGGCCGCTCGGCGGCCTGCACATCGACCGCGACAGCGGCAAGGACGTACTGCTGATCGGCTCGGGCACCGGCATCGCGCCGATGCGCGCGCAGCTGATCGAGATGAGCCAGCGCGGGGTGAATCCGCGGGTGCACTTCTTCATCGGCGGGCGCTATCCGTGCGACCTGTACGACGTGGAGAACATGTGGCAGCTCTCGCAGAGCAACCCGTGGCTGACGATCGTGCCGGTGTGTGAGCAGAAGTCCAATCCGTGGTGGTATCCGCATCCGCCGACCGACGCCCCCTACGGCATGCACCGCACGCTGATCGGCAATCTGGGCGCGGTCGTGGCGAGCTTCGGCGCCTGGGAGGACCGGCAGATCCAGATCGCCGGGTCAGCGACGATGATCGCCGACACGCGGCGTGCGCTGATCGCCGTCGGCACTCCCGAGCACATCATCAGCAGCGACCCGATCGGGTAGGTCATAATCGCCGGACGGGAGAGCGCGGTCACGCCGCGGGGACAGGAGTTCGGATGACGGAGCCGGGGGCGCTCGACCAGGGTGTCGCGCAGAGCGAATGGACAGCGACCGTGGTCGGGCACCATCGCCTGCGCCACGACATCGCGGTCATCCGCTTGATCGGTGAGTTCGTGCCGTTCCGCGCCGGGCAATCGGTGGAGGTGCGCACCGCCGCGCACCCCGAGGTGCGCCGCAGGCTCTCCCCCGCGCTGCCGCCCTCGCTGGACGGCAAGCTGGAGTTCCATGTGCGGACGGTGCCGGGCGGGTGGCTCAGCGGCAGCCTGGTCGCCGACACCGAAGCCGGAGACGAGTGGCGGATCAGCGCGCCGGCGGGCACCTTCCACGTCGATCCCGAGGGCGACGAGGTGGTGATGATCGCGGGCGGCACCGGGCTGGCGCCGATGCGCGCGCAGATCCTGGAACTGGCCCGCGCGCCGCAGCCGCCGCACACCTATCTGTTCGTGGGCGGACGCAGCCCGCGCGACCTGTACGCCTCGGACATGCTGGTGCTGCTCGCGGCCGAACTGCCCTGGCTGACCGTGGTGCCGGTGGTCGACCGGCTCTCGGACCCCAACTGGGCCGACGAATGGTACGAGCACGCGCGGGCCGAGGTCGATGTGGACTTCCCGGCCGACGATCTGCTCGAGGGCACGCTGGCCGACGTCGTCGGTTCGCACGGTGCGTTCGATCACCACCAGGTGCTGGTGTGCGGCTCGCCCGCGATGACGAGGGCGACGGTCGACCGACTGGTGGCGACGGGCACCCCGCGCGCGGCGATCCAGTTCGAAGGGATCTGACGCCCGGTCAGAAGAGCGGGTCGTGGCGGATGTTCTTGGCCGGCGCGCCGACCGACATCAGCCGGAACCGGGTGGTCTGGACCATCGACGGGGAACCGGCGATCTGGATGTCGTGGTCGGTCCACGGGCCGGACTCCGCGACGATCTTGCCGAGCTGACCGACCAGCCGGGGCTGCAGACCGGGGAACCGCGGTTCCGGTTCACCGGGCGCGCGGTAGAACCACCACGGTTCCTCCTCGCTCTCGGCGACCGGGGTGACGGTCAGCCACGCGTGCTCGACGGCCAGTGCGCTCAGGATCTCGAGATCGTAGAGATCGCAGGGATGGTGGCCGCCGACGAACAGGTGGACCTTCGGGTTGCTGCGCCGCTGGGCCATCTCCAGCAACTGTGCACGCAACGGGGCGATGCCGGTCCCGCAGCCGACCATGAGCATTTTGCGTTTGGCATTGCGCGCGACCCCGAGCCCACCGAGCGGGGAACCGATCAGCCACTGATCGCCGACCTGCGTCTGACTGATGATCGCCGGGCTCACCCAGCCGCCCATGATGCCACGGACATGGAATTCGATCTCGCCCTGCGGATTCGACGGCACGGCCGGGGAAAGATATCGCCACATCCGCGGTCTGGACGGAATCTGCACACTCATGTACTGACCCGCCGCGTATTCCATCGGTTGATCCAGCCGGAGCCGGATGACCGACAGATTTCGCAGAACCGCGCGGTTCTCCACGACCCGGGCCGACCACACCGCCGGTGAGGCCTCCTGTTCGGCGGCGCCGAGCATGGTGTCGGAGATGAGCGCGAGCCCCTCGTCCCAGGCGCGGTCCACCTCGTCGGTCCACATCTCGGTGCCGGCGAACTGGCGCATCGCGGACTTCAGCGACGACGCGACGGCGACGTAGTGCTCGCCGCGGACGCCGTATTTGCGGTGGTCACGACCCAGCTGGGCGAGGAAGGGAACCAGCTCGTCGGGGTCCTCGAGCTGGTCCAGGGTGTAGGAGATGGCGTTGACCAGGCGGTCGCGCTGCAGATCCATCGCCGCCGGGAAGAGGTCGCGCACCGGTGGGTAGTTGGTGAACAAGATGGCGTAGAACGCCCGCGCCAGCCGCTCGGGTCCGTCCTCCTCCGCTGCCACCGCCTTGAAGGTAGTTCTGATCAAAGCGACGGTCCGCGAATCCATTTGCGCCACAACCTCATTTCGCACTCGAACACTGACCGTGCCGGCGAGTGATGTGCTGCGGCGCACTCGACAGCAGCCGATAACCATGGAGAGTGTAGGCGAGGATCGTCGGCAACGGAACGATAACAATCGACATCACGTGACAAATAGCGTCGAAACAAGAACGCCATGGGAATTATCCGCAAATAACAGACCGGAAGCCCGATCGACGCCGCTAATTCCTACAGACTGGTCGGCCTGACCGGTGCCGGCAATATCTCGGTTACCGATACGACGAAGGCCGGGCCGCACAGTTCGTGCGGCCCGGCCCGTGCCGTGTTCAACGCTGGTGTCTGGGCTTCCAGACCACCAGCGCGGTGCTGCGCTGCGGCGGCGAGAGGTCGGGCCGGTAGCCCGCCCTGGCCCGCTCCAGCTCGGCACGCAGCTCGGCGACCTCCTCCTGGAGGCGCTCGACCTGGTTGGTGAGCTCGATGATGCGCTTGATGCCCGCCAGATTGACGCCCTCGTCCTGGGACAGCCGCTGCACCTCGCGCAACAGCTCGACGTCCCTGGCCGAGTACCGGCGGCCGCCGCCCGAAGTGCGTTGCGGCGTCACCAGCCCGAGCCGGTCATACGTGCGCAGCGTCTGCGCGTGCATGCCCGCCAGCTGGGCCGCGACCGAGATCATGAAGAACTCGGCACGCGCCCCGGCGGACGCCTTCGGATCGTCGGACATCACGCACCTGCCCATCCCGCCCGCGGATCGAATCCGGCTGCCTTCTCCGCCTCACGATAACGCTCGAGCGCCTCGACGGCGGCGTCGTCCAGTTTCTGCGGCACCGCGACCTTGACGGTGACCAGCAGGTCGCCTGCGCCGCCGCCGCGCTTGGGCACACCGCGCCCGCGGACCCGCAGAGTCCGGCCGTCGGCGGTGCCGGGCGGCACCTTCACCCCGACGCGACCCTCCAGGGTCGGCACCGAAACCGTCGTGCCCAGTACCAGTTCGGCGTAGCTGACCGGCAGCGCCAGGGTCAGGTCGTCGCCGTTGCGGCCGAAGACCTTGTCCTGGCTGACGTGCACGGTCACGTACAGGTCGCCCGAGGGGGCGCCCCGCAGACCGGCTTCGCCCTGGCCCGCCAGCCGGATCTTCTGGCCGTCGCTGACGCCGGGCGGGATCCGCACCGTGATGGTGCGGGTCCGGTTCTGGATGCCGTTGCCGTGGCAGTCCACGCACGGGTCGTCGATGATCGAACCGGTGCCCCGGCAGCCGTCGCAGGGTTCGCTGAACCCGAACGCGCCCTGGTTGCGGTTGATCACACCGGTGCCGTTGCAGAGCGGGCAGACCCGCGGACTGGTCCCCGGCTTCGCGCCGCTGCCGTGGCAGGTGGTGCACGGCGAGGGACTGGTCATCCGCAGCGGAACGGTGACGCCCTGCGCGGCTTCGCGGAATCCGAGAGTCGTCTCGGTCTCCACGTCGGATCCCCGACGCGGCCTGCTGCTCCCGGTGCGGGCGCCGCCCCGGTTGAACAGGCCGCCGAGCAGGTCGCCGAGCCCGCCGTCCCCCGCCGAACCACCGGCGCCGAAGATGTCGCCGAGGTTGAACTCCTGCGAGAAGCCACCCGCCCCGCCGGGCGCGAACCCGCCGCGAGGGTAGCCACCGCCGGCGAACAGCCTGCGGGTTTCGTCGTACTCCTTGCGCTTGGCCGGGTCGGAGAGCACCGCGTGCGCCTCGCTGACCGCTTTGAAGCGCTCCTCGGCCTTGGTGTCCCCCGGATTCGCGTCCGGATGCAGATCACGGGCGAGCTTGCGATACGCCTTCTTGATCTCGTCCTGCGAGGCGGAGGAGGGAACGCCGAGTTCCTTGTAGTAGTCCTTCTCGACCCACTCTCGTTGGCTCATCGGTCACTCCCTCCTTCCGCCTGTCGCGGGATCGTGTCAATCCTTGTTCGCGGCATCTTCATCCGATGCCTCTGCTCCGTCCGACGTGACCTTCGCGGTCTCGTCCGCCACGCCATCGGTGACGCCGACCAGCGCGTGCCGCAGCACCCGATCGCCGAACCGATAGCCCTTCCGCATGACCGTGCCGAGCACCTGATCGTGGCCCGAACCCTCGTGCTGCACGGCCTCGTGCAGGGTCGGGTCGAAGGGGTCGCCCTCCGCGCCGAACTCCTCGAGGCCCTGCTTGCGCAGCGCGTCGACGAGCTTGTCGGCCACCGACTTCAACGGCCCGGACTCGAGGTCGCCGTGTGCGCGCGCCCGGTCCAGGTCGTCGAGGACACCGAGCAGCTCGGTGACCACGGCGGCCTTGGCGGCGTCGACGGCGGCCTTGCGATCGCGGTCGACCCGACGCCGGTAGTTGGCGTACTCGGCGGTCAGGCGCTGCAGGTCGGCGGTGCGCTCGGCGAGCTCACCGGAGGCCGATTCGGCCACGGCCGCGGCTTCCGCGCCTGACCCCGGCTCGGCGTCGACCTCGACGACCTCGGCCTCCGCGGCGGTGTCGGCCGCGGCGCCGTCGGCCGCCGGATCGGGCGCGGACTGCTCGCCCGCGCCCGCCGTGCGGACCTCACCGGTCTCGGGGTCGATCTTGCGGTTGTCCACCACGGTGATCGGCTCCTTCTGGGTCACTTCTTCTCCGTGTCGACAGGCTCGTCCACGACCTCGGCGTCGACGACGGAATCGTCGGCCCGGTCGGACGAGGAATCACCCGACGCGGCGGACTCGGCTGCCTGGGCGTCGTAGATCGCCTGGCCGAGAGCCTGCGACTCGGTGGCCAGCTTCTCCACGGCCGCCTTGACCGCGGCGATGTCGGTGCCCTTCAGGGCCTCCTTCGCCTCGCCGATGGCCGCCTCGACCTTGGTCTTCACGTCGGCAGGCACCTTGTCGGTGTTGTCGGCGATGAACTTCTCGGTCTGGTGGACCAGCGACTCGGCCTGGTTGCGGGTCTCGGCCTCCTCGCGACGGGCCTTGTCCTCGGCCGCGTGCGCCTCGGCGTCCTTGACCATCCGGTCGATCTCCTCCTTGGACAGGCCGGAGCCGTCCTGGATCTTGATCGTGTTCTCCTTGCCGGTGCCCTTGTCCTTGGCGGTCACGTGCACGATGCCGTTGGCGTCGATGTCGAAGGTGACCTCGATCTGCGGCACGCCACGCGGGGCCGGCGGGATGCCGGTGAGCTCGAAGGAGCCGAGCAGCTTGTTGTGCGCGGCGATCTCGCGCTCACCCTGGAAGACCTGGATCTGCACCGACGGCTGGTTGTCGTCGGCGGTGGTGAAGGTCTCCGAGCGCTTGGTCGGGATGGTGGTGTTGCGCTCGATGAGCTTGGTCATCACGCCGCCCTTGGTCTCGATGCCCAGCGACAGCGGGGTGACATCGAGCAGCAGGACGTCCTTGACCTCGCCCTTGAGCACGCCGGCCTGCAGTGCGGCGCCGACGGCCACGACCTCGTCCGGGTTCACGCCCTTGTTGGGCTCCTTGCCGCCGGTCAGCTCACGCACCAGGTCGGAGACGGCGGGCATACGGGTCGAGCCACCGACGAGGACCACGTGGTCGATGTCGGAGACCTTGATGCCGGCGTCCTTGACGACCTGCTGGAACGGCGCGCGGGTGCGGTCGAGCAGATCGGAGGTGATCTTCTGGAACTCGGCGCGGGTCAGCTGCTCGTCGAGGAACAGCGGGTTCTTGTCCGCGTCCACGGTGATGTAGGGCAGGTTGATCGAGGTGCTCTGCGAGGAGCTCAGCTCGATCTTGGCCTTCTCCGCCGCCTCGCGCAGGCGCTGCAGGGCCATCTTGTCCTTGGTCAGGTCGATGCCCGAGCTCGCCTTGAACTTCTCGACCAGCCAGTCGACGACGCGCTGATCCCAGTCGTCGCCACCGAGGTGGTTGTCACCGGAGGTGGCGCGGACCTCGACGACGCCCTCGCCGATCTCCAGCAGCGAGACGTCGAAGGTGCCGCCACCGAGGTCGAAGACCAGGATGGTCTGCTCGTTGTCGCCCTTGTCCAGACCGTAGGCCAGCGCGGCCGCGGTCGGCTCGTTGACGATGCGCAGCACGTTCAGGCCGGCGATCTGACCGGCTTCCTTGGTGGCCTGACGCTGGGAGTCCTCGAAGTAGGCGGGGACGGTGATGACCGCGTCGGTGATCTCCTCACCCAGGTAGGCCTCGGCGTCGCGCTTGAGCTTCATCAGCGTGCGCGCGCTGATCTCCTGCGGGGTGTACTTCTTGCCGTCGATCTCGACGGTCCAGTCGGTGCCGATGTGGCGCTTGACCGACCGGATGGTGCGATCGACGTTGGTGACCGCCTGGTTCTTGGCGGGCTGGCCGACCAGCACCTCACCGTTCTTCGCGAACGCGACGATGGAGGGCGTAGTACGCGAACCCTCGGAGTTGGCGACGACGACCGGTTCACCACCTTCGAGAACGGCGACGACCGAGTTCGTGGTCCCGAGGTCGATTCCGACCGCACGAGCCATGAGTAGTTCCTCCTCTTGGTTTGCCCCGCGACTGGTCAGCCGCTTCGGCGTCCTGCTCTTCAATACTGAGCGGGGTCGGCTCAATCTTGCACCCGGTTCCCACCGGCGTCAACTACAAGTTGAGTGAATCACGCTCAAGTCCGACGAAGACGACAACCAGCCACCGCGCGGACTTATTCCGTGACCGGCGGAGAAATTTTCATCCGCCCGTTCCACAGGTCTACCCAGCCCGGCGGACGTTCACCGGCAACCACGCCGCCGAGCTCGAGGGCGGCCGGGTTCGGGCAGATCGATCCCGGCGGCGTCGAGCCGCCCACCTGCGGGGCGAACGACTCAGCGAGCCTGCGGCAATACCGGAAGGATGCCCTCCGCGCTGCGGGCGGCCGTCAGGCAAGCGGCCCGGGTGTGCCGATCGGCCAAGGGGTGCGCCGATCGGTCCCGCCACTTACGCACCAGCTCGACCGCGCGCCCACGGGCCAGCGCGGCCGGCGCGTCGGCGGGCAGCCCGAGCCGCAGATACGGCGCGACCCCGGCGCCGCCCAGCAGGCGGTGCAGCTCGGCCAGGTCCTCGGGCGGGAGCGGCAGTTCCCCGGCGCGCAGCCGGCTCAGCAGGCGCAGTTCGGCGAAGCCGTGCACATCGGCGAGCAGGGTGCGCACCCGCGGCAGCAGACCGTCGGCGGCGGTGCCCGGATAGGCGGTGAGCACACCCGCGAGCGCGGTGAGCGCGGAGTGCGCCTTGAGTTGATCGGCGCGCTGGGCGAATTGGATGTCGAGCACCGCGCGCAGCTCCTCGATCCCGCTGCGCTCGGCCAGTTCGGCGGCCAGCGCGGCGGAATCGCGCACGCCGAGCCGGATCAGCGTGACCGCCATCCGGATTCCGAACAGGCCGAACCGCGCCGCCAGCGCCGCACGAACGTCCGGCGCGACCGGCAGGGCGATATCGGGCCCGGCGAACCGGTCCGCCGAGAGCATGGCCGCGCCCAATTCCCCGGCCGGCACCCCGGCCAGCGCCTGGAACGCACGGAATTCCTGCTCGCGCAGAGTCGCCGCCGCGAACGCCAGCAGCCCCGCGACCGGGATCACCGCCTGGCACAGGCCGGTGCGTTCCAGCTCGCCGGCGAAGCGGGCGGCCACCTCGCGCGCGGAATGCAGCGCGTCCAGACCGCCCGCGCCGATCTCGTCGGCCCGCGAGACCACGCCGATCACACCGAGCGGACCGGCCGCCGAGCCGCTGCCCGCGCCGACCCGCTCCAGGAAATCGAGATCGGCGGTGTCCAGACGACGCAACAGATAGACGACGGCATCGGCGCCGGGAACGCGGACCGGTCCGACCTCGTCCGCGTCGGGAGTCAGCAGCCGGGCGGTGCGCCTGGAAACCTCCCGCGACAGCGACGAGGTGCCGGGAGTGTCGACGAGTGTGGTGCGCGCCAGCGTCGCGGCGGGCCACTGCACCTCGAGGTGGTCGACCTCGTGCGGGCCGGGCCGGTTCCAGGCCGGAGCGGACAGATCGAAGGTGAGCCCGTGTGCGCCACCGCCGCGGCGGACCACGACGTGCGCGCTCGCGCCGTCGGGGGCGATCGCGGTCACGCCCGGGGTGGAGCCGTGGCGGTACCAGGTGACGACGCGGGTGCACTCGGTCGCGTCGGTCGGGGCGATGTCCTGGCCGACCAGCGCATTCAGCAAAGTCGACTTACCCGCCTTGATCGATCCGGCCAGGGCGACCCGCAACGGCTGGTCGAGGCGCCGGGCGCACTCGGCGAGCATGGCGCGCGGGCGCGGCTGATCGGCGAAGGACTGCCCGGCCAGGGCGATGAGTCGATGGGCCTCGCCGACGATTCCCGGCGCGTCGGTTCTCACCGGGCGACCCTACCGAGAGCGGAACCGGGAGCCTGATCGGAGCGTCCCATCAGCTCCGCGTATGCGCGCAGTTCGGTCACGACGCGCAGCCGGCGTTCGAGTTCTTCGCAGCGGGCGGACCGGCGGGACGATTCCATCGATGCGGCATCCTGGGCGGCGCGCAGCGAATCGTCGATGGAGCGCAGCGCACGGTCGGCGACGCCCGCGTAGTGGTCGCGCAGGGCGCGGTGGATGCGGTGCAGGCGATCCTTGGATTCCTTGCCCGCCTGGAACGCCACGTCGTCGACGAAGCGGCGCACGGCGGTCTTGGCCTCGGCGCGTCGGCGTGCCAGCCGGGCCTGCTTGTCGTCACGGAAGGCCTTGCCGCCCACCAGCACGCCCGCGCCGAGCGAGATCGGGTTGAACATCGCCAGTCCGGCGAAGGTACTGGCCAGGCCGACCATCAGCACGCCGCCATAGGAGCCGCGCATGCCGACCAGCAACTTGCTGCCCAGGCCGATGTCGGGTTCCAGTTCACCGAGGGTCGCGGCCGCGACCGCGCCGCTCTCGCCGCCGACTCCGGCTCGCACGTCCGGCAATTCGACCGTGCCGCTGTGGGAGAAGTGCTCGGCGACCCGATCGGCCAGGGCCGTCGCGCGCTTGTGCGTCCACAGCAGGTTCTCGCCGAGCGCGCTGTCCACGGCGTCGGTCAGCCACTCGGCGATCAGCGCCCAGTGCCTGCCCGGGTCGTGGTCGTCGATCCACTCCTCGCCGGTTCGGGCGATGCCGCGCAGGCGATCTCGCAGATCGTGGTCGACGTCGCCGGCCAGGTCGGTGATGCCGTCGGCGAGGGTCTGCTGCCAGGCGGCGGTGCGGCGGTGCAGGTCCTCGGCGGCGGTCCTGGCCGAACGCAACTCGCCGACCGCGGTGGCGCTGCGGTCGGGGTCGCGCAGCGCGAGCAGTTCGCTGCCCAGGGCGAGCGCGAGATGTTCGGCGGCGGAATGGATGTCACGGGCGAGGGCGGCACGGGCGGCGGACCGGTCGCGCGCGACCACCTCCTCGCGCAGGAACCGGTACAACTCGCCGTACCCGGATTCCAGCCCCAGCATCTTGTCCTGGGTCCGCATCGCGTGTGCACGCAGCAGCGCCGACACCGGCACGATCGGCAAGTCCAGACCGGCGCGTTCGAGATGAGCCGCATCGGCGTCGCGCACCTGACGCCAGTGCGGATACAGGTCGATCTTGGTGAGCACCAGCGCCACCGACGGGCACAGCTCGCGCACCTGGCGCAGGAACCCGAGCTCGGGCTCGGTGAGTTCGGTGGACGCGTCGGAGAGCACCAGCACCGCGTCGGCCGAGGGCACCATCGCGAGCACGGTCGCCGCGCCCGCGCCCGCCCGGCCGCCCACTCCGGGGGTGTCGACCAGCACGATGCCGTCGTCCAGCAGCGGATTGGGCAGCCGGACCTCCTGGCGCGCCACCCGCCGTCCGCCGGCCTGCGGGGTGCGCTCGCCGAGGTGATCCAAGGGCACCTCCACCCGGTGTTCGGCGCCGTCGCCGGGATCGAGGCAGACGAGCTCGGCGCACGGCGCGGGGCCGGAAGCCAGCACGGTCGGCACCGCCGTGGTGGCATCGTCGCCGACCGGGCAGACCTCGGCATTCAGCAGTGCGTTGACGAACCGGCTCTTGCCCTGCCCGAGCAGGCCCGCGACCACGATCCGCCGCCGTGGATCGCGCACCCGCTCGCTCGCCGCCGCCAGGCGCGCCACCAGATCCGCGCGCCCGGCGGCCCGCGCCACCGCGATCGTCTCGGTGAGTACCGGCAGCAGCGGTACGGCGGAGGGCTCGGCGGTAGTCACCATCGCTCGTGCAGACCTTTCGGAAGAAGCGCGAAATCCTCTGACGCTGAATTCTGTTGTCTCAGTGGATGAAGCCGTCGTCCATCGGGTCGGCCGCGCCACCGCTCTCGACACCGGCTCCGGCCGTGCCGAACAGCCCGGCCTCGCCCGATCCGGTGAGCGAACCGCCGAGACCCGAGCCGAACGCGCTGGACACATCGACCGCCGACCAGGTGCCCGCCGCACCGGCCACCGAACCACCGACCCCGGCCGTCGCATCGAGCGAGTGCGACACCGATCCGCCCAGCGAGCCGCTCGCATCCGCGGCCCCCGTCAGGCCGCCGGCCGGACCGCCCGCGATCTCCGTACCGCCGGTCAGGCCGCCCGTGGTGTCCACACCGCCGGTCAAGCCGCCCGTGGCATCCGTCGCACCGGAGAACACGCCCGTTACCTGTGTGCCGCCCGACAGACCGGACTCGAGTCCTGCCGTCGCACCACCACCGAACCCGGCTCCTACGCCGCCCCCCAGCCCCAGGCCGGCTCCGAGCCCCGCCTCCAGACCCGTTCCCAGCCCAGCCTCCAGACCGGCTCCGAGTCCCGCCTCCAGACCCGTTCCGAACCCAGCCTCCAGACCGGTTCCCACACCCGCCTCCAGGCCTGCGTCGAGACCCGCCTCCAGTCCCGCGTCGAGAGCCGAGCCCAGCCCGGCTCCCGATGCGGTCCCGAGCCCGATGTCCAACCCCCCGCCCGATCCGATCTCCAGCCCGGTCCCGAGGCCGGCGCCCACGCCCGACAGGGCATCGACCGCGCCCGCCACACCGCCGGAAAGGCCTGACACGCCGTCGAACGCGCCCCCGGCTCCGATCGCAGCGCCCAGCCCCGTTTCCAGCCCGGCGTCCACCGCCGCTCCGGCACCGGCAAGGGCACCGGCACCAGCAGTGACGGACCCTTCTACCGCGCCGCCCGACCCGGTTGCCGCGCCGACGCCCGCCTCGACCGCCCCGTCGATCGCCGTCCCGAGCCCCCCGCTCAACCCGGCGCCCGTCTCCGTACCCGCACCGACCGCTGCGCCGATGGCCGCGCCGAGGCCTGTCCCGAGGCCGGTGGTCGCATCGAGTCCACCAGCGATCTCACCCCCTACCCCGGCGACCACCCCCAACCCGGTGTCGAGGCCGACGCCCAGGTCCGCACCGGCCCCCACCGCGCCACCGAGACCCGCCGTCACATCACCGACCGCACCCACCACACCATTCAGACCCGCCCCCACGGTGCCCGCCAGATCACCGCCGACGCCCACCGCGCCATCGATACCCGCCGCCACGGTGCCCGCCAGATCACCATCGATCCCCACCGCGCCACCGAGACCCGCCGTCACATCACCGACCGCACCGACAGCGCCGTCCAGTCCCGCTCCGATATCACCGGCCGAGCCCGCACCGGCACCGACCGCGCCACCGAGACCGGCCGCCGCCCCACCGACCGCACCCACGACACCGTTGGCGCCCGCGCCCACATCGCTCCTCAGACCACCACCGACACCGATCGCACCGCCGAGACCGGCGGCCACATCACCAACCGCTCCGACGACACCGTCGAGACCGGCACCCACGCTCCCCACCAAGCCGCCACCGACACCGGCCCCGAGCCCGCCGCCGAGACCAGCCGCCACCTCACCAACCGCACCGGCACCTGCGCCCAATGCCCCACCGAGCCCTGCCGTCACGTCCCCGACCGCACCCACCGCACCGTTCAGTCCCGCACCCAGACCCGCCGCCACATCACCAACCGCGCCGGCGCTTGCATCCAATGCCCCACCGAGCCCTGCCGTCACGCCCCCGACGGCACCCACCGCACCGTTCAGCCCGGCACCGATGCCCGCCGCCAGATCCGCACCGGCACCCAACGCACCGCCCAGACCCGCCGTCACGTCACCGACCGCACCCACCGCACCGTTCAGCCCGGCGCCGATGCCCGCCGCCAGATCCGCACCGGCACCCAACGCACCGCCCAGACCCGCTGTCACGTCACCGACCGCACCCACCGCACCGTTCAGCCCGGCGCCGATGTCCGCCGCGAGGTCGGCTCCGATTCCGATCGCAGCACCGAGGCCGAGATCCAGCCCGGCCCCGAGGTCGAGCCCGGCCCCGAGGTCGAGATCTCCGCCGAGGCCCGCTCCGGCGTTCCCGCCGAGGTTCAGGCCCAGGTCGGCGGCGACGCCGGTGGCGGCTTCGATGCCGGCGCCCGCGGCGGCTCCCGCTACGGCTGCGCCGGTGGCCGCTGCCGTGGTGCCGCCCGCGGCGACGATGGCGGACAGCTGGGAGCCACCGCTGACCAGAGCCGATTCGGCGACCATGGGGGCGACAGCGGCGATGTCCTCGGCGGTGACCTCGCACAGTCCCGCGGCGGTGAGGGCGGCCTGGGGGTCGGCGCAGTAGCCGGTGGCCGCCTCGCGGTCGCGCAGCAGGCCGAGGATGAACTCGAGAATCGCGTTGGGGGTCATTCGGATCGTCTCCTGAAGATGGGCGGGCCGAAGCGCTCCGCACTCGTTGGAATACCTGTCACGCTAGGTAGCCGGAGCGTTACGGCGTAACGGGGACGAGCCCTGATATCCGTCGCGCGAACGCATTAGGGGACAGCCGGGCGTTAGGGGAATTTCCCCCAAAATCCCCGGGGGAAGTAACAACGGTGACACAGCAACCGACAGAGGTGGCAGGTTCGGTCGGCCCCTGGGCCGCACCGCGAAATGGCAACGGCGCCACACCCTGCTCCACGCGACATCGGTCAACCCGCGATCCCCGGCGGATCACCCAGTCTCCGAAGAGGTTCACATGACAGAGCTTCAGGCGCTCGGCATCACCATCGGGTCGGCCGGTACGGTCGCGGTCGCCACGGGTGGGACCGGCGCCCCGGACACCGATCCGGCCGGCGCCGGCCTCGTGCTGACCCACCGCAGCGCGTTGCGCCTGAACCGCACGGGCGGAGCCCATTTCGCCGACGCCGGCGCACCACACGCGGACGGCATTGTGCTGGAGGGCTTTCCATCCAGAGTCGGCGACCCGGTGGCCATCCTGGCCGACGACGGCTCCGGCCACGCCGCCCAGGACCTGGTGGCCATCGCGGTCGACCGCCTGATCGAAGAGACCACCGCCGCCACCGGAGACCGTCCGGCGGCGGCGGTGCTCTGTCACCCCGCGTGGTGGTCCGCGCACACCGTCGAGTTGCAGCGCGGCGCGCTCGCCGGCACCGGCGCCACCGAGCTGACGCTGATGCCCGAACCACTGGCGGCGACCCGCTGGCTGGAGGCCGCGTACGGACCGCTCGCCGGCGACGCGCTCGTCGTTCTCGATCTCGGCGCGACCGGAGCCAGCGCGACAGTCGTGCGCACCGGCCCGCACTCAGCCACCTCGGCGACGGTCCGTTCCGAGGAACCCGCGGGCGACGAATTCGATCTCCTCACCATGCGCTATGTCTTGGCAAATGCCCTCGGCGACAGGGATATCGATCCGTTCGATCCGGTGACCGAGCGCCGGCTGGCGATATTGCGCGAAAATTGCCGCGCCGCGAAGGAAATTCTGTCCGGAAATACCGCGACGGCGGTTCATGTTCCGCTGGACGGCGCGAGTGGTCGAGTTCGCCTGATACGCGACGAACTCGAGGAATTGTTGCGCGGCCATCTGCTGACCTGCCTCGATCTCATCCGCGACGCGGTGCACCGCGCCGGCCTCGGCCTCGGGGATGTGGACCGGATCCTCCTCATCGGCGGCGGCGCATCGATTCCCCTGGTAGCCGAATTGATTTCGGGCGAATTCGGCCTACCCGTGGTGGCCGCGCCCGAGCCCGCGCACACCGCGGCCAGGGGCGCGGCTCTCGCGGCCGCCGACCTGATCGCCCACGCCGTGCCCGACACTCTCGCCGAGGCCGAGACCACCGAACTCGCGCGGGTCGTTCCCTCCGCCACCGCCGCCGCCGAACTTCCCCGCACCACCCGCCGCCGCCGGCTCGGCGGCGGACAACGCGCCGGAGTCCTCGCCGCCGCGGTCGCCGCCATCGCCCTCCTGGCCACCGGCACCGTCGCGGTCGGCCCCGGCCTGCCGAGCGACGCCGCGCCACCGGCTCCGGCCGAACGGACCGAGGTCGCGCCCGCTCCCGGTGCGGCCACCCCCGCGACAGCGAACGCCCCGGACTCGTCCGCCCCCGCGGGCGTGGACTCACCGGCCGCCGAACAGCCGGGATCCCCGGCCCGGTCCGATTCCGCTGCGGCGCTACCCGGTTCGCCGACCGCCACCGGCCGACCGGACGCCGGGCAATCCCCGGCCGGACAACCAGCCGAAGCCGTCCCCACCGGCGGTCAGGCCCCGGCCGACATCCCGGTCTCCCAGCCCGAGCCGGGAGACCGGCCCGCCCCGGCGCCGGCTCCGAGCCCCTCGCAGGGCGGCGGATACACACCCGCGCCCGCCCCGTCGACCGGCGGCCTCGGCAACACCGTCGGCAACACTCTCGGCGGCGTCGTCGGCGGCGTGGGCGAGGGTGTCGGCAAGGTCGGCGAAGGAGTCGGCAAGCTGGGCGAGGGCATCGGCGATGGCGTCGGCGGCGTACTCGGGGGCCTCGGTGGCTGAAATCGCGGTCGACTCGCTCCCCTATGTGCGCGACATTCTGCGCGAACTCGACAATCTCGATCGGCAGCCCGTCACCTGCCTGGTCCGCGGCCGGTCCGGCACCGGCAAGTCGACGCTGCTCACGCTGATCCGGTCGCGGCTGCGCGGCGCCGGAGTCGCCTTCCAGGAGCGTGCCGAGCTCCGCAACAGCCCCTCACGCAACGGTTCCGACCGGGCGCCCGGCGACGCGTTGATCATCGATGATGCCCACACCCTGAGCGCGGACGAACTGGACACGCTGTGCGCCGTCATCGCTGCGGGCGGACGCACGGTGGTGGTGGCGACGCAGCCGCGCCCGCACGACCCGGCCCTGCGCGCGCTGGCCGAGGCGATGGCGCGCGGCGGCCGGGTGCTCGACCTGCGTCCACTGGGGACCAGCGATCTGCTGCCCTTCGCCAGGGAACTCGGCATGATGGTGCCGCGCCCGGTGGCCGAGCGCATCCATCAGCAGACCGGCGGCATTCGTGGCGGGGTCGTGGCGGCGCTCTCGGCGGCCTGCTCGGCCCGGCTGGACGCGAGCGTCCGCGCGGTCGACGAGGCGGTCGCGACCTGGGTACGCACCCAATTGGAGAACCTCGAACCCGATCTGCTGGAAACTCTCGCGGTGGCCACCACCGGCTCCGGCCTCGATGCGGGCGAACTCACCGACGTACTGGGGTTGCGGCCGGGTGAAGCCCACGCGCTCATCGACCGGGCCCGGGCGACCGCTCTGGTCACCGACGCCGATCTGCTGCTCGAACCGGCCATCGCACCGCTGCGGACCATGCTCGGTGACCGCCGGTTCGTCGCGGTGCAGCGCAGACTGCTCGGCACCCGGCTGGAGGCCGGGCTGTTGCGCGACAACACCGCGCTCATGCTGGCCGAATCCGGGGTGCGCGATCCGCGGCTGGCCGGTTTTCTCACCGAGGCCGCCGAACGTCACGGCGACACCGCGGCGCGCTACTACGCGGCCGCCACCACCGCGGGCGCCGACCCGGCGAGGCTGGCGCTGCGCTGGGCCGAGGCCGCCGCCCTCGCCGGCGACGGCGATACCGCGATGCGCCTGGCGGAGCCGGTGCTCGCCGACTCCGGCGCCACCGCCGACGACATGGCCACGGCGGTGCGGATCTGTGCGGGCGTGCTGACCCGGCGCGGTCTGGCGGGCCGGGCGGCCAAGCTGTATCGCTGGCTCGGCGCCGACCGGGTGGGGCCGGACTGGGCGGTCGGCGCGACAGTGCTGAACCTGACCGGCGACCCCGCCGGGGCACACGAGCTGTCCGCGAGCGCGGGGCAGTGGCCACCGACCGAGGCCGGGGAGCACACCCGGATCATCGCGACGGCGCTCGGCGGCAGCCTCGATGGTTCCGAATCCGACAGCGCGAGAGCCATTTCCGCGCTGATCCAGACCGTGCACGCCGATGCGGGCATCGACCGGTTCCTGCCCTGCGGCGCGCTGCCGGTCGCCGCGCTGCTGAGCCTGAGCGCCGGGCAGCCGCACCGGGCGGGTGACGCGCTGCGCCGGGCGGCCGCCTCCGGACTGCGCACCCCGCAGTTGACCGTGCTCGCCGCCTGGACGGCCATGCTCGGCGGCAACGAGAAGGTCGCCGCGCGCACGCTCGCCGCGGTGGACTTCACCCGCCTGGACCGGCGCGATCAACTGCTCGCCCACGGCGCCGCCGTCGGCCTCGCCCGGCGCGCGGGCGACCACACCGCCCTGACCAGGGCCTGGCGGGCCGCCTGCCCGCTGTTCGACGACGTGGACGCCGACCTGCTCGCGGTCCTGCCGGTCGGCGAACTGCTGCTGGCCGGCATCCGGCTGCACGACGAAGCGCGGGTGCGTCCCCTGGTCGAGGCGACCGAGGTGGTGCTGCGCAGGCAGGGCAGCCCGCCCGCCTGGTCCAACGCCTTCCACTGGTACGGGGTGCAGGCCGCGATCGCCCGCGAGCGTCCCGACGAGCTGCTGCCGCCCGCGCAATCGCTCAAACAGGCCGCCGAGGCCGGCGACCGGCACGCCGCCGTACTCGCCGACGCGGGCCGCACCTGGGTGCTCGTCCTGCGCGGCGAGGTGGACCTGCCCGCCGTGACTGCTGCGGTCACCGGATTGTCCGAAGCCGGCCTGATCTGGGATGCCGCCCGGCTGGCCAGCGAAGCCGCGCTCGCGGCCGCGGACTCCCCGACCGCGACCACACTGCTGAAGATGGCGCGTACCGTGCGTACCCGGGCACAACCGCAGGAGCAACCGGCCGCGCCCGCCGTTGTCCGCCGGACGCGGGCGACCCGCGCCGCCGAGCCTGCCGTGCTCAGCGATCGCGAACGCGAAGTCGCCGAACTCGTCTTGCTCGGGCTGACCTACCGCGAGATCGGGGCGCGGCTCTATATCTCGGCCAAGACCGTGGAGCATCACATCGCCCGGATCAGACGTCGGATCGGTGCCGGGTCGCGATCGGAGTTATTGTCGATGCTCCGCGCCATGGGACACGGGTCGCTGCTCGTGTGAGTTCCGCGCGCGCCGAACTACGCCGAAGCGAGGGATGTGATGGCCACAGGGGTGGGCCTGCGGATCGCCGATGACGGGTGCACGGCCGCCGTCCTCACCGACGTCGGCGAACTGCACTACATCGAGCGCGACTGCGTGCTGCACATGTCCGACGACGGCGATACCGTCCTCGGCGGCCCCGCGCCCGACGGTCCGGCGCACACCATCTCCGGCTTCGTGGCCAAGCTGGGTGATCCGGCGGGCATCCCGGTCGACGACGGCGAGGCCTATCGCGCCGAAGATCTGGTGGCCACCGCCCTGTTCTGCCTGATCAACCTCACCACCGAGCACCTCGCCGGGGCGGCGGAGTTCTACGCCACCCATCCCGGCGACTGGCCCGCCGAGTACGTGCAGGCGCTGCGCGAGGCGCTGGACTATCTCGGGCTCAAGGCGGTGGTGCTGGCCAGCGAGGCCGACCTGCCCTCGGCCGAATCCGGCGCCCCCGGCAAGGCCTTCGCCTACGACGCCGCACGAGCCGCCCTGACCGCCGTGCTCGCCACCCCGGCCGGCCTGACCCCGCCGGACCCCACCACGGCGGAGAACTCCACGGTGGTCACCGACATCATTCCCGCGGTCGTCACACCCGAGCCCCAGCAGGCGTACTCGGCCGCGATGCCTGCCGCCGGATCGGTTGTGCCCGTGGTCGTTTCCGCCCCCGGGCAGCCGACCACCGCCGGTCCGACCGCGACCATCGCCGAACCGCAGACCGTCGGTCCACCGCCCGAGGCCGCGCAGCCACAGGACAAGCCGGGCAAACGGGTGCCGATGCTGGTCGCGGTGGCCGCGCTGGCCGGACTCGCGCTCGGCGGCGTCGGCGTAGCGGTGCTGTTCCAAGGTGAGCAGTCCCCCGCGCCGCCGAATTTCCCCGACGCCAAATCGGGCGCGTCCAGTACCTTCGCCCCGCCGCCGCCCACGCTCGCGACCTCGATGCTCCTCCCGCTGGAGCCCGCGCAGCCACCCGCCCCCGAGTCGACGACCGAGGCGCCGACCACCACCGAGGCGCCGACGACCACCCCGGAACCGACCACGACGACGCCACCGGTCACCACCACCCGGGAGCCCACCACCACGCAGCCGACCACGACCACCCGGCGCAACCCGTTCGTGCCGTACGACCCCGGAACCGACGACTGGCGCACCCCGTACTGGCGTCAGGACCGCTGACCGCCGGGCGTCCGACGCGGTGACTGAGACAGTCGCCGACCACAGAACGCGGTTTGTGCCCTAGAGTGTGTCGCTGACCGTAGTCGCGGCCGTCAGGCCGGCGCACGGTCGAGCTGGACCACCTCTGTGCGCCAACGGATTCGCCACCGCTGGCCCACGGATTCACCTGGCACGCCTCGCGTGCCGACGAAGGGACTTCATGCGCAAGTTGGTGGCGCGTCGCGCCGCGGTCAGGGCAGCTTCCCTCGGAGTCGCCGCGACCGTTCTCCTGGCCCCCTTGTCCGGCACCGCGAGCGCGAATCCCGCGCCGGGACAGCTCAGCGCAGATGCTCTGCCCGCCGAACTGGTGGAAGCGATTTCGCGTGATCTGCGGATGACTCCGACGGAGTATCTCGACCGCGCCGCCCGCGCCCAGCAGTTGCGCACCTACGCCAGCGACTTCCGCGCCGAACGGCCGGACCAATTCGCCGGCGCGTGGATCGCCGCCGACGGCAAGCCGGTGATCGCGGTGACCTCCGCCGACGCCGCGCGCATCGCCACCGCCGACGGCTACCTGGCGCACCTCGCGCCGGTCTCCGCCGACAGCCTGGAAGATTCGCTGACCCAGCTCGCCCAGTGGATGAGCGGCCTGCCGCGCGAGCTGTCCTCGGTGATCAACTCGGTGGCCATCGACTTCCTCAACAGCCAGTTGGTGGTCAGTGTCGCCAACACCCCGGCCGGGCACATGCTCAACCTGCCGACCCTGATCGCCAACATCAAGGTCATCCTCACCCCGGAGAGCGGCGGCCCGGTCGAGCGGCGGCCGATGGGCGGCGACACCTACATCACCGCGGCGCACGGCCTGCAGGACGACAACCTGCTCGGCGTCGACGTCTGCTCGTTCGGCTTCAACAGCGTCGACGCGGCCGGCAACGCGCTGAACATCAGTGCCGGACACTGCAATCCGAACATCGACGAGTCCGATCAGCACGCGTCGGTGTACCTGCCGAACGTCCGGGACATCACCAACAGCCCCGAACTCGGCTCCTTCGCGCGCGCCCGGCTCGGCGGACCGGCCGCACTGGACTACTCGGTCATCCAGCTCAACAGCACCGCCGTCGGCGGCGGCATGGACCGTCCGGTCGTGCGCGGCGCCAACGGCACCACGCTGACCGTCACCGGCACCGCCGAGCCGATCATCGGCGCGCCGGTCTGCAAGTCGGGCCAGACCTCCACCTTCACCTGCGGCTTCGTGGTCGCCGACCGGGTGGAGACCCAGCTCTACACCGCCGACGGCGACAGCCGCACCATCCGCGGCTTCGCCAGCTCGGCCTGCACGCTCGGCGGCGACAGCGGCGGCGCGATCGTGACCGGGACCCTGGCGCTCGGCATCACCAGCGGCTCCAACGCCGCCGACGCCCCGGACTGCAACGAGGCCAATATCGCGCTCGCGCCCTACGGCGGCACCGCCACCCTCGGCATCCCGATCCGCTCGATCCTGGCCGATATCGACGCCACTTCCGGCGGCGGCCTCGGCAGCGGCATCCAGGTCCGCACGGGCGTGAACGCGAGCTGATATCGGACCGCACGGTATGAGTGGGCACAGCGGCCTCGACCCCATATAGTCGCTTCATGCTCCTGTCACGGATGGGTCGACTCAGGCCGGCACGACATTCCGCACTACGAAAGTCGGTGATCGCCGCTTCGGCGGCGATCCTGCTGTTCGGCCCCACAGCCGCTGTGGCCTCCGCCGAACCGGATGCCGGAAACAGCGTCGAGCTGCCCGCCGAACTGGTGGAAGCGCTCGGCCGCGATCTGAAGATCTCGGCCGAGGACTACCTCGCGCGGGCCGACCTCGCCCAGCAGGTTGCCGCCTTCGCCACCACCGCGCAGCGTCAGTACCCGCAGGTGTTCGCCGGATCCTGGCTCGACGACGCGGGCAAGGCCGTCGTCGCGCTCGCCCAGGGTCCCGGCGCCGAGGAGGCTCGCGTGGCCGCCGAGTCCGCCGGCTTCCAGGTGCGCAATGTGGCCAAGAGCGAGGCCACTCTGCGCGGCGAGAAGTCCGCGTTCGAGCGCTGGCTGGAGACCCAGCCCGAGGCCGTGTCCACGCTGATCCGCGGCGTGGTCATCGACACCGTCAACAACAGCATCGCGGTGCGCGTCGACCAGGCGGGCGTGCCGATGCCCAGCTTCATCGATCCCGCGCGGGTCATCGTGATCGCTCCGCCGGTGGCCGCCGAACCGCTGCCCTCGGCCACCCCCATCGCGAGCGAGCTCAACCGCGGCTCGGTGACCGGCGGCGACGGCTTCACCTCCGCGGGCAGCCAGTCCTCGCTGCGCTGCTCGTTCGGCTTCAACGCCACCGACTCCTCGGGCGCCCCGGTCAACATCTCGGCCGGCCACTGCGACCCGGAGATCGGCGCCGCGGGCACCGCGAACGCCGCGGTCGTGCACGAACTGCTGGCGGGCGACACTTCCGGTGCGCGGCTCGGCTCGTTCCAGAAGTCGGTACTCGGCTCGCAGGACTACTCGATCATCCGCATCGACGACGCGGTCGCCGGCCGCTTCGCCAACAACGGGATCCGCGTGCCCGGCGCCACCCCGGTCCGCGTCGAGGGCGTGGCCGTCCCGGTCGTCGGCGCTCCGGTCTGCAAGGCGGGCTCGCGCACCGGCTTCAGCTGCGGCATCGTCAATGCCGTCGACCAGACCGTTCAGGTCGGCGACCGGCTGCTCACCCAGAGCTTCTCGGCCAACATCTGCGCGCTGCCCGGTGACAGCGGCGGCCCGATCGTCACCGGCCGCCTCGCGCTCGGCATCTCCAGCGCCTCCTCGGTGGCCGACTATCCGATCTGCGCCATCCCGAATCTGATCGGTGCGCTCACCGGCAATGCGCCGCAGCTGTTCGCGCAGCCGGTCTCGGTGGTGCTCTCCGACAACCCCGGGCTGCGCATCCGCACCGAGTGACACCACAGCATCGCTGAAAAGGCCGCCCGCTGCGCGCGAGCGGCCTTTTCGCTGTCTCGGGCAGGCACTGTACTGCCCTTCAGCACCTCGGCGGCAGGGAACCGATTTCGAGCCCGGCCGCGGTCCGGCATCCTGGATCGCATGTGTCTGGTGCTCATCGGCTGGCGAGTCCATCCGGAATATCGGTTGATCGTCGCGGCGAATCGCGACGAGTTCTACACCCGGCCCGCCGAGTCCGCCCGGTGGTGGCCGGAGATTCCCGGCTTGCTCGCCGGCCGGGATGTGGGCGCGCTCGACCGTGGGCCCGGTGATCCGCCCGGCACCTGGCTGGGGCTCTCCGGCCTCGGTCGGCACAGCCGGTTCGCCGCGGTCACCAATGTGCGCAATCCGAACAACGAACGCACCGGCGCACGCTCGCGGGGCGCGCTGCTGATGGATTTCCTGCGCGGCGCCCAGGACCGCAATCCGGAGCCGAACGTTTCGGGCCCCGGCCGCTACCTGACCGAGGTCGCCGCGGCACCGGACGACTACAACGGCTACAACGTCCTGGTCTCGGATCTGGCCGAGCTGTGGTGGCACTGCAATCGCAGCACCCGGCCGCCGCGGGCCCTGGCGCCGGGCTATCACGGGCTGTCCAACGGCCGGTTCGTCACCTCGGCCGCACCGGAGCCGGGGGCGATCGCCACCGCGCCCCACACCATCTGGCCGAAGGTCGGCGACGGACTTGCCGCGCTGCGCAAGGTGATCGAATCCGACCCCGCCGCGACCGAGCACTATTTCGATGTCCTCGCCGACCGCACCGAGGCGCCCGACGACCTGCTGCCCGACACCGGCGTCGGCTACGAGATGGAAAAGGCGCTCTCGGCCCGCTTCATCGCCAACGACCACCACGGAACCAGGGCGAGCACGGTGCTGCTGGTCCGGGAGGACGGCGGCTTCGAGTTCACCGAACGCTCGTTCGCGACCTTCGGCAGGCCGCTGGGCTCGGTCGCCTACACCGGCGAGCTGCCGCTACCCCACTGATCACCCGGCCGGTCGGTCACCAGGCGACCACCCGCCGATGCGGATCTCCGCCGCACTGCTCCCCTTCCGGGCGCTTCGCCGGGTGCGTGGCGGCCGGCTGCGATATGTGCCCGGCTGCGCGGTGCCCGGCTGGGGCAGTACGCGAGGACGGCGCTGGATCGCCACCGCGCCGCCGAACGACCTCACAACTGTTGCTCGGTGTCGACTGCTCGCGGGCGCACCCACGATGTGCGCGGTGCACGACATCGGCCGGCGGCGCTGCGGCCGGGAACGCGAAAGGCCCGCTCCGGCAGTCGGAACGGGCCTTTCGCGGGTCGTGCGGCCGAACTACTTCGGCTGCTCCGCGCCCTCGGCGGGAGCGGCCGGCTTGTCGGCCCACTGGGTGGTGCCCTCGGGGGCGTTGAAGGTGTTGATCAGCTCGATGCCCGCGGCGAGCAGGGTCGGGCCGCCGACGGCGACGGTGCCCAGGATGCCGCCGACGCCCGCGCCGGTGAGCAGGCCCGGGACGCAGCCGGCCGCGATGGTCGCGATGCAGCCGATGGCCGCGCCCACGGCGGTGCCGACGAAGCTGCCGATCGCGGTGCCGATACCGAACTTGCTGGAGAAGTCGTTCTGCGCGCGCTGGTTCTCCACGGCGGAGGCGACCGGCTTGACCGCCAGCGGCTTGTCACCGAGGTTCAGGCCCGCCGGCTTCTCCGGGGTGATCTCCAGGACGGTGCCGTCCTCGACGATCTCGGACTTGACCGGGATCGGCGTGCCGAGCACGTCGAAGACCAGCGGGAGCTGGAGCACGAGGTTGCCGGTTTCGTCCTTGATCTCGGCGACGGGCGTCGCCTCGGCCAGCTTCGCCGGATCGTCCTGATCCTCGGCCGCGATCGGCTCGAGGACCTTGCTCGGATCGAAGGGCGCGCCCGGCTGGACGTCGACGTAGATCAGCGAGAAGGTGCCCCCACGCAGCTTCGTCACGATCGTCTGGTCGACCATCTTGACCGAGTAGTCGACCTCGGGAGCAGCCGGAGCCGGGTCGGCGTACGACACACCGGCGCCAACCGTCATCGCGCCGGCGACCAGTGCCGCCGCCGCGGCGCTCTTCCGGAAATTCAATTCGATGTCCTATCCAGTAGGGGTCACGATGGTCAGCACGCGCGAGAACTCACTCGATCCGAAATGTGGTCTGTCACTTCGGATTCTCCCCGAGCAGCGTGGATGTGACCATTGCGAACAAGTCGTCGGTAGCGTAACCGACCGGACAGCGGAATGCGATATACCCCACGAAATCCGCGAACTAAGCGTGTCCTTATCACGAAGACCGCCAACAGGCGCGTTTACGGTGGACAAAGCCCGGACACACAGGACATAACGACTTGTGTGAGATCGATCACTGGCTCGCGGCGGCTAGATGCCCAGTATGCGGGCCTGCAGGTCAGCAACGGATCGTACAATGGACGGGGTAAGTTACCGGTGGGTAACTTACCGGCGGTTACGATACGAGCCGACCGGTCGGCGCACGTCGGCCACACGCTCGTGTTGCCTCGAAAGAAAGGTCGCGACATGAATGCCCTGACAGTGACGCTGGGCACGATTGGGGCGGCGCTCAGCCTCTTGTGTTGGGTGTCGTTCTTCGGCGGCGTCGGGAATATCGTGCGGACCATCAGACTCGGGCAGTCCGCGCCCGACCGTTGGCGGCCGTTCTTCCCGCGGTTCAAGCAGATGATCATCGAGTTCCTCGCGCACACCCGGATGAACAAGTTCCGGACCGTTGGCTGGGCGCACTGGCTGGTGATGATCGGCTTCCTCGGCGGCTTCATCCTCTTCTTCGAGGCCTACGGCCAGACGATCGACCCCGAGTTCCACTGGCCGATCATCGGCAATCTGGCGATCTACCACCTGTGGGACGAGATCCTCGGCATCGGCACCGTGGTCGGCATCCTGACGCTGATCGTCATCCGTCAGCTGAACCACCCGCGCGACCCCGAGCGGCTCTCCCGCTTCAGTGGCTCCAAGTTCGGCCCCGCGTACGTCATCGAGTCCATCGTCCTCGTCGAGGGCCTGGGCATGATCTTCGTCAAGGCGGGCAAGATCGCCACCTACGGTCACGCGAACCCGGCCACCGACTTCTTCACCATGCGCGTGGCCGAGCTGCTGCCCGCGAGCCCGACGATGATCTCGGTCTTCGCCTTCTTCAAGCTCATGTCCGGCAGCCTGTTCCTGCTGCTGGTCGGTCGCAACCTGACGTGGGGCGTTGCCTGGCACCGGTTCGCGGCGTTCCCGAACATCTACTTCAAGCGTGACGAGGACGGCGGCGTCGCCCTCGGCCCGGCCCGTCCGATGATGTCGGCGGGCAAGGCGCTCACCATGGACAACGTCGACCCCGACACCGACACCCTCGGCGCGGGCAAGTTCGAGGACTTCACCTGGAAGGGCATCCTCGACTTCACCACCTGCACCGAGTGCGGTCGCTGCCAGTCGCAGTGCCCCGCCTGGAACACCGGCAAGCCGCTCTCGCCCAAGCTGCTGATCATGTCGCTGCGCGACCACGGTTATGCCAAGGCCCCTTACCTGCTGGCGGGCGGCCGCAAGGACATGGGCGGCGACGAGATCGGCCTGGTCGACGCCGACGGCAAGCCGGACGAAGCCGCGCTGGCCAAGATCCCCGAGGCCGCGCGCGCCGAGGCCGAGCGGCCGCTGGTCGGCGGCGAGGACGTCAACGGCATCATCGATCCCGAGGTGCTGTGGAGCTGCACCACCTGTGGCGCCTGCGTCGAGCAGTGCCCGGTGGACATCGAGCACGTCGACCACATCATCGACATGCGCCGCTACCAGGTGCTCATCGAGTCGGACTTCCCCTCCGAGCTGGCCGGTCTGTTCAAGAACCTGGAGAACAAGGGCAATCCCTGGGGCCAGAACGCCAAGGATCGCCTGAACTGGATCAACGAGGTCGACTTCGACATCCCGGTCTTCGGCCAGGACGCCGACAGCTTCGACGGCTACGAGTACCTGTTCTGGGTCGGCTGCGCGGGCGCCTACGAGGACCGCGCCAAGAAGACCACCAAGGCCGTGGCCGAGCTGCTCGCCACCGCGGGCGTGAAGTTCATGGTGCTGGGCCAGGAAGAGACCTGCACCGGCGACTCGGCGCGCCGCGCGGGCAACGAGTTCCTGTTCCAGCAGCTGGCCATGCAGAACATCGAGCTGCTGAACTCGGTGTTCGAGGGCGTCGAGGATCGCAAGAAGAAGATCGTCGTCACCTGTGCGCACTGCTTCAACGCGCTGAACAACGAGTACCCGCAGGTCGGCGGCACCTACGAGGTCGTGCACCACACCCAGCTGCTCAACCGCCTGGTGCGGCAGAAGAAGCTGGTCCCGGTGGCCTCGGTGTCGCAGAACGTCACCTACCACGACCCCTGCTACCTGGGCCGCCACAACAAGATCTACAACGCGCCGCGTGAGCTGATGGAGGCCTCGGGCTCCAAGCTGGTGGAGATGCCCCGCCACGGCGAGCGTTCCATGTGCTGTGGCGCCGGTGGCGCGCGCATGTGGATGGAGGAGCAACTCGGCAAGCGCGTCAACATCGACCGCGTGGACGAGGCGCTGTCCACCTCGCCCGCCAAGATCGCGACCGGCTGCCCGTTCTGCCGCGTCATGCTCACCGACGGCGTCACCGCCCGTCAGGAGAAGGGCGAGGGCGAAGGCGTCGAGGTCGTCGACGTGGCCCAGCTGATGCTCGACTCCATCGAGCGCATCGATGTGGCGAAGCTGAGCGAGAACCTGGTCGTCGTCCAGGAGCCGAAGGTCGAGGCCGAGCCCGAACCCGCTGTGGCCGCGACGGTCACCGAGGCCGAGGCTCCCGCTGCCGCCGAGGCCGCGCCTGCCGGCGGCGGTCTGGCCATGAAGGGCGGCAAGGCGCCCGGCGGCGGCGGACTCGCCATGAAGGGCCCCGCCAAGGCCCCCGGCGGCGGTGGTCTCGGCATGAAGGGCGCCGCCAAGGCCCCCGGTGCCAAGTCCGCCGACTCGCCTGCCGAGGCATCCACCGCCACCGAGGCCGCGCCCGCCAAGGGCCTGGCCATGAAGGGCCCCGCGAAGGCGCCCGGCAAGGGACTCGGCATGAAGGGCGCCGCCAAGGCCCCGGGCGCCAAGGCCGCCGACTCGCCCGACGGGGCGTCGACCGCCGCCGAGGCCAAGCCCGCCAAGGGCCTGGCCATGAAGGGCCCGGCCAAGGCGCCCGGCAAGGGACTCGGCATGAAGGGCGTCGCCAAGGCGCCCGGCGCGAAGGCCGCCGCTCCGGCCGCGGAATCGGCTCCGGCCGAGACCGCACCCGCCACGGCGACGGCTTCGGCTGCCGCCGAGACGCTTCCGTCCAAGCCCGCCAAGGGCCTGGCCATGAAGTCCGGCTTCAAGCGCCCCGGCCCCAAGGCCCCTGGCGCCACGGCAGCGGCTCCCGAGGCGCCGGCCACGGATTCGGCTCCCGCCGACGCGGCTCCGGCCGCGGAGACCGTTTCGGCGACGGAAACCCCCGCCGCCGAGACGGCTTCGGCTCCCACCGAAACCATGCCGACCAAGCCCGCCAAGGGCCTGGCCATGAAGTCCGGCTTCAAGCGGCCCGGCCCCAAGGCGCCCGGCGCCAAGGCAGCGGCCCCCGCCGCCGAGGCGGATCCGGCCGAACCGGTTGCGGCCACGGCGGATCCGGCCCCGGCTCCGACCCTGGAGAAGTCGGCCCCCGCCCCGGCTCCGTCCCAGACGGAGACCAACGGCTCGGCGAAGGCCGCCGCGAACGACGACTCGGACCGCCCGGCCCCGCCGACCGCCAAGCCCGGCGGCCTCGGCTTCAAGTCCGGCGCGAAGGCTCCCGGCCGCCGCAACTGACGCGATAACAGAACACAGAATTCGACCCCGGATCGGTCACCTCGATCCGGGGTCGAATTGCGTCCGAGGCAGCACTATTCGGTTTCCTTCGAAGACGAGCTCGAACTCCCCCGCTTCAACGGACGCGACACTCCCCCTCGTTTGCTCACTCGCGCCCCTCGGATCCGGCACCGGAACCGCCTCGTCGAGGTAGTCGAGATCGGACGCGTCGACGCGAATACGCGGATCGGCATACGCGGCGGCGGTGTCGCGCCATGCCTCGAGTGTCTCCGTGAGGCCACTCAGTCGCCCCACCGACAGACCACCTCGCGCCTGAGCGAGGAAATCGGCGACGAACTCGGCACGCTCCGATTCCGGCAACAGCTCGACCCACGGGAAGGTGATCGTCAGCCTCGGTACCCGATTCATGAGCGGCACCGAACCAGTTCGATGGTCAGGACCGGTTCGCTGCGGGGTCCGGCCGCATCCGGAGGCCCTCCGGGGTGAAGGTGAAGGCATCGGGAAGGGATACCTGGCCGGTGCGGATCGCCAGCGCCTCCACCGGAGGTGCCGATGGATGCGGTGCGACGGTTCTTCATATCGACGGAGCCTACGAGAGCTCTTGCGCGATAGCTCGCCACGCCGGCAGAACGCCTCTCCAGCGGCCGACCTCACGGTACGGAAAGAAGAGCCCGGAACCGCGAAGGCTCCGGGCTCTTTTCGTTCACCCTACGGCCGCGTGAGTTCCGCGTACCGGGTGCGGTGGTAATCCGTGCTGCCGAACTCGCGCTCCAGCACCGTGAGCCGCTTGAAGTAGTGGCCGATGGCCAGTTCCTCGGTCATGCCCATGGCGCCGTGCAACTGGACGGCGTTCTGGCCGATGAAGCGGGCCGCGCGGCCGATGGTGACCTTGGCGGCGGAGAGCGCGCGGGCGCGTTCGGCCGGCTCGGCGGACAGCGCGGCGCCTGCCAGTTGCGAAGCGGCGGCGGCCTGTTCGAGCTCCATGTACATGTCGACCATGCGGTGCTGCAGGGCCTGGAAGCTCGAGATCGGGACGCCGAACTGCTGGCGCTGCTTGGTGTATTCGACGGTGTCGGTGAACACCTTGCGCAGCAGGCCGACGGCCTCGGCGCTGATGGCGGCGATCGCGTGCGCGGCGGTGGGCTCGACAACCGCCCACGCCTGGCCTTCGGCGCCGAGCAGGGCGTCGGCGGGCAGGCGCAGGCCGGTGAACACGAAGTCGGCGGCCTGGCGGTCGTCGATCGTGCGGTAGCCGTGGTACTCCACGCCGGCGGGCAGGTTCTGCGGGTCGAAGGGCAGCACGAACAGCGAGAGGCCGTCGGTGTCGCGCTCCTCGCCGGAGGTGCGGGCGGAGACGATCAGGTGGGTGGCCAGCGGGGCGCTGGTGACCAGGATCTTGACGCCGTCGAGCACCCATTCGTCGCCGTCGCGGCGAGCGGTGGTCCGCACGGCGTGCAGGACGTTGCCGGAGGTGGGCTCGAGCGCGGCGAAAGCGGTGCGCACCGAACCGGCCACGATGCCGCGCAGCAGTTCCTCCCGGCCGCCGGAGCGACCCAGCAGGCCCGCGCCGACCACCACGGTGTCGATGAACGGTTCGGCGACCAGCGCGCGGCCCAATTCCTCGGCGATGACCAGCAATTCGGCGGCGCCGCCGCCCATGCCGTCGACCTCCTCGGGCAGGGTCGCGCCGAGGATGCCGAGCTCCTCGGCGAAGCCGCGCCAGATGGCGGGCTGCCAGCCCTCGCCGGTCTTGATGGCGGCGCGGCTCTTCTCGAGGTCGTAACGGGCGGCGAGGTAACCGGCGACGGTGTCGCGCAGGAGCTGCTGCTCCTCGGTGAGTGTGAAGTCCATCAGAGCCCCAATGCTGCCTTGGCGAGAATGTTTCGCTGAATTTCGTTGCTGCCCGCGTAGATCGAGCCGGCACGGTCGTTGAAGTAGCGCAGCGGCGCGACGGCCTGCCACTCCGCGCCGCTGTGATAGCCGTCGGCGGGCGGGGTGTAGTTGGCGATCGGGCCGCCCGGCGCGGTGGCGTGCGGCTGGTAGGCCCAGCCCTGCGGACCCGCCGCCTCCAGCGCGAGTTCGGTGAGCTGCTGGCTCAGTTCGGTGGACAGGATCTTCAGCATCGACGACGAGGGTCCGGGGTTCTTGCCCTGGGCCATCAGCGACAGCGTGCGGTGCTCGAGCACCTCGAGCACCTCGGTGCGGATCCGGGCGTCGGCCAGGCGCGCCGCGAAGGCCGGGTAGTCGATGAGCCTGCCGCCGTCGGGGCCGGGCTGGGAGGCGGCGGCCTCGGTCAGCTCCTGGGCCATGACCTGCAGCATCGGCGCCATCGCACCGCCGCGCTCGTGCACGAGCAGGTACTTCGCGACGGTCCAGCCCTCGTCGATCTTGCCGAGCACATTGCTCTTGGGCACGCGCACGTTGTCGAAGAAGACCTGGTTCTGCACCTCCTCGCCGGAGGACATCACCAGCGGGCGGATCTCGATGCCCGGGGTGTTCATGTCGATGAGCAGGAAGGTGATGCCCTCCTGCTTCTTGCCGGTGCGCGAGGTGCGGACCAGGCAGAAGATCCAGTTGGCCTCGGTGGCGTGGGTGGTCCAGATCTTGGAGCCGGTGCAGATGAGGTCTTCGCCGTCGGAGACGGCGGCCATCGACAGCGACGCCAGGTCGGAACCGGCTTCGGGCTCGGAGTAGCCCTGGCAGAAGAAGACCTCGCCGGTGAGGATGCGCGGCAGGTAGAAGGCCTTCTGCTCCGGGGTGCCGTAGGCGATGATCGCGGGCGCGACCATTCGGATGCCCATCGGCGAGAGCACCGGCGCGCCCGCCAGCGTGCACTCCCGGCTGAAGATGTAGTGCTGGGTCAGGCTCCACTTGCACCCGCCGTGCTCCACCGGCCAGTGCGGCGCGGCCCAGCCGCGCTTGTGCAGGATCGCCTGCCAGGCCATGCTGGCCTCGTGATCGGGGTAGACGCTCGTCATGAGGCGTCCGGCCCGGCGGATCTCGGGCGTTAGTTTCTCGTCGAGAAAGGCTCGCACCTCGTCCCGAAAGGCCAGGTCGGCCTCTGACCAGTTGAAATCCATCTGTCCTCCCGGCTGCACAGGCTGTTGGCCTCAGGCCAACACGACCCTCAATCTAAGGCCAGGGCCAGCGGAAATCAAACTGATGCCACATGCCCGCAGTTAGCCCGCTCACCACTCAGCCGCACTGGCTCGTTTCGCCGATCTTCACCACCGAGAGCACCGCCTCGAACTCACCGATCGTTTCGCCCGGCGCCGGCTGCTGCCCCACCACGACCCAGTTCCGATCCAGCACCTGCCTGCGTCCCTGCCCGGTCGCGTCGGACGACCGCGAGAAGAAGACGCCCGCGGCCTGGATCAGATCCTGCGCGTCCTGCAGGTTCATGCACACCACCGCGGGCATGATCGCCGCCGGAGCCGGAGCGGGCGTTTCGGTGGTCACCGGCGGCGCCACCGGCGCGACCGGGGGCGGGGCGGCCGGCAAGGGGCTCTCGACGGCAGGCGCGGCTCGCGTGGTCGGTTCCGCGACGGCCGGAGCCGTACTCACCGATGTCACGCCCGCCGGTGCCGCACCACTCGATGTCGAAGCAGCAGCCGCCGACTCCTCCTCGCCGGATCCGCCGATCGCCCCGCCCACCACGGCGAGCACCAGCACGACGCCGACGGCGACCAGCGCCCACGCCCACGCCGGGGTCGACTTCCGTTGCGGCGGATAGGGACCGGGCGGACGCTGCCCGTACTGCGGGTTCTGCGGCGGGTACTGGGGGCCGCCCTGCGGCGGATACTGGGGATAGCTCACGGGGAATCATGATCCGGCATCTACACGGCAATTCTCGACAATGTCCACTGTTCAGTGGACGAACCAGGTGCTATCCCACCTCGCCCGGCGCCGCCGCGGCCCGGTGCCACTCACTCGCATCCGATCAGCATTTCTCGAAGAATGCCTCGATATAGGCGGCGGATTGGTAGAGGTAGTCGTAGGCCCAGCGGGCGGGCGAGAGTTCCGGGCGCGGGTCGGCGAAGAGCAGTTCCCCGTCCCAGCACTTGCCGATGACGTAGCGGGCGCGGGAGATGTGCGGGGTGAAGGTGACGACGATGACGCGGGTCCAGCTTTCGGCGCGGGCATAGGCGGCCAGGGCGCGGCCTTCGCCTCGGGTCGTGCGCGGATCGGGGTCGAAGCAGACGACCTCGAAGCTGTAGCCGCCGTGGCAGATCCGGTTCATGCGGGCGCTGTATTCGTACGGGTCGGAGAACAGCACGCGCGGGGCATATCCTTCGCGCGCCAGGCGCAGAGCCAACTGCTCACGACCGTCATGGGCTCCGCCGAGGACGAGGATCGCGTCGGCGGGCGCGGGTGGATCGGTGCGCGGACGCACGTACACCGGCCACAGCGCCGCCACCGCGCCGAGCGCCAGCAGGGCGGCGAAGCAGGCGAGCAGGACATGGCGGGTTCGCCTCCGCACTCGGATACGGGCCGCCCGGACACCACTCATCGCCGACGATGCTAGGCCGCGCGTGGGGTCTCCTGTCCCGCGCAATGCCCCCATCAGCGTGTTTCCGCCTGTACATCCGTTGTTGCCGTGACCCTTGCCGCACCGACGCGGCGTCGTCACGGTGGCGGCGTACCAATCGAGCATGCGATGCACAGTCTTCGGTACCGGCTATCTCGGGGCGACGCACGCGGCGTGCATGGCCGAACTGGGCCACGAGGTGGTCGGCGTCGACATCGACCCCGGCAAGGTGGCCAAGCTCTCCGACGGAGTGGTTCCCTTCTACGAGCCGGGCCTCGAGGCGGTGCTGCGACGCAATCTCGACGCGGGCAGGCTGCGCTTCACCACCTCCTACGACGAGGCGGCCGAGCACGCTCGGGTGCACTTCCTCGGCGTGGGCACCCCGCAGCGCAAGGGTGAGTACGCCGCCGATCTCACCCACGTGCACGCGGTGGTCGACGCATTGGCGCCCCGGATGCGGGAACCGTCGGTGATCATCGGCAAGTCGACCGTCCCGGTGGGCACCGCCGCGGCCCTCGGCCGCCGGGCCAGGGCTCTGACCGGCGCCGAGGTCGAGGTGGCCTGGAATCCGGAGTTCCTGCGGGAGGGTTTCGCCGTGCAGGACACGCTGCGCCCGGACCGCCTGGTGCTCGGCGTGGACCGCGACCGCCCCGGCTCCGCCTGGGTCGAGGCCGTGGTGCGCGAGGTCTACGCCGAACTGCTCGACAACGAAGTTCCCTTCCTGAGTACCGATCTGGCGACCGCCGAACTGGTGAAGGTCTCGGCCAACGCTTTCCTCGCCACCAAGATCTCTTTCATCAACGCCGTCTCGGAAGTCTGTGACGCGACCGGCGCCGATGTGACCGTGCTGGCCGACGCGCTCGGCTACGACGCCCGCATCGGCCGCCGATTCCTCGACGCGGGACTCGGTTTCGGCGGTGGCTGCCTGCCCAAGGACATCCGCGCGTTCATGGCGCGCGCCGGTGAACTCGGCGCCGAGCACGCGGTGGCCTTCCTGCGCGAGGTCGACAACATCAACATGCGCCGCCGGACGAAGGTCGTCGACATGGCGGCCGCGGCCGTGGGCGGCTCGCTGCTCGGCGCGAACGTGGCGGTCCTCGGCGCGGCCTTCAAGCCCGAATCCGATGACGTGCGCGACTCCCCGGCGCTGAACGTCGCGGGCTTGATCCAGTTGCACGGCGCCGTGGTCACCGTGTACGACCCGAAGGCGCTGGAGAACTCCCGGCGGGTCTTCCCCACCTTGAACTACGCCACCTCGGTCGCCGAGGCCTGTGATCGCGCCGACGTGGTGCTCGTGCTCACCGAATGGGACGAGTTCACCGCCTTGCGGCCGGCCGATCTGGACGGCGTGGTGCGCGCCCGCTCGATCGTCGACGGCCGCAACTGCCTGGATCGGGCTGCCTGGCGAGGCGCCGGATGGGTGTACGCCGGACTCGGCACCCCGTAGAGTGGCCTGGCGAGGCCTCGCCGGGACCCCATGTCCGGGTCACAAGCCTCCGGTGCGAGCGGGCGCCGCCGGTAGGGTCGCCGGAAGCGGATCGCACGGATCGTGTCGATCATGCGCAAGGGCGCGCGTTCGAAGGCGAGGGCGCGCGGGAGACGAGATAGGCAGCAGATGAGTTCGGTACTGGGAGTGTCGGTGGGGGCGAGCACCGTCCGTCTGGCGCGTCCACACGCCGGAAACTCCGCCGCGAACCTCGATCCGGGCGCTTTCGACATTCAATCTATCCGAGTATCGCCGCCGCAGCGCGCCGAAGAGTTGGCCGCCGAAGCGGTCGGCGTCGCACTGGCCACCTCGCCGGATATCGTCGCGACCGCCATCACCTACCGCAACGAGCAGCAGGCGCACGCGCTGCGCGCCGCGATGGCCCGTCAGCAGCTGACCAACTACGAGCTCGTCCCCGAGACCGTCGCGGCGGTGGAGTACGCCCAGGCCACCGGCGACGTGCGCGGCATCTCCTCCCTGGTGGTCTACGACCTGGGCGGTTCCGGGCTCACCGTGAGCGTGGTCGACGCCCAGACCAGGGAGATCCGCCACACCGAACGCACCAGCGACATCAGCGGCGACTACCTGGATTCGCTGATCCGCGAACAGCAGATCGCCTCCGGCCGCATCGCCCACCCGCAGGACGAAGCGGGACTGGCCGCGCTCGACGCGCTGTGCCGGGAAGCCAAGGAACAGCTGTCGTCCAATACCGCGGTGGCGCTGCCCAGTCAGCAGGGACTGGTGCTGCTCACTCAGGAGAACTTCGAGTCGCTGATCATGCTGGCGATCGAGTCCTCGGCCCGGATGGCCCGGGATGTGATCGTGCGCTCGGACCGACCCGTGCACGGCGTGCTCGCCATCGGCGGAAGCGCGCGAATCCCGTTGCTGGGCAAGGTGCTCGAGCGGTGGATGGGCGTCTCGGTGATCGTGCCGGAGAGCCCCGAGACCGTCACCGCGCGCGGTGCGGCGCTGCTGGCCCGTCCGGTGCAGTCCACCCCGGTCGCGCCGGCCGGCATCACCCCCGCCCGCCCGGCGCCCGGGCCCGGCGGCGCCTCGGCACAGGGACAGAACGGGCGGGTCGGCGGATTCGACGCCGAACTGTCGCCCGCGTGGTTGTCCTCGGCGCCGAAGAAACGCACCGCCAAGCGCGACGCGAGCATGCCCGACTGGTTGGCCGCCGCGCCGGCCAACGCCCGCAAGCCCGAGGTCAGTGGCGCGGTGCTCACCGTGAGCGCGCTCATCGTGGTCGCTGCCATCGGGATCGGTCTCGGCTACGGCCCGCAGGTGCTCGAACGCGACCGCAGCAGCGAAGAGGTCACCTCGATCCCCACCACCACCCCGGCGCGCACCACCACCCTGGAACCGCAGATCGCCGTGGCACCCGAGACCACCGAGGTCAAGGAGTCGATCGCGGTGGCCCCGCCGCGCGACACCGCTACCGAGCCGCCGCCCACCACGCCCGGCCCCAACACCTTCGTCGTGCCCGGCCTGCCGCCGATCGTGCTGCCGACGATCCCCCCGGACGCCTTCCCCTTCCCGGCTCCGCCGCAACGCTGAGCCCGGACTGCCGGGCAGGCGCCGCCTCAGCGTCACGGGTATTCCTCGCCGGAATCGCTTCCGCCCCAGGGCTGTCCGTAGGGGCCTGACCGATGCCTGCCTCGCTCGGATGCGCCGTGCTCGCTGCGCCACCCGTCGGCAGCGCTGTCGTCGGCCTGCCACGGGTCGGCGGACGCGCTGTCCGCTTCCCACGCGGCCGCGGACCTGTCGCCCGCGTCCCAGCCCCCGGCCGGTCCGTTCGCGACAGGCCAGGCCTGTGCAGTTCTGCGGTCCGCCTGCCACGACTCGACGGGCCTGTCCTGCGCCGGCCGGCCCTCGCCCGCACCTCCCCCGGTCTGCCGGTGCTCGGACGGCCCTCGTCGGGCAGGCGTTCCCCGGCCCTGCCACCCGCCGGCCGCCCCGCTCTGCGACGAGCGGCCGCCCATACCCCGCTCCGCGATGGGCCAGTCCCCGGTGCCGGGCCCGGTCGCATGCGTTCCGGCGCTGCGATCCCCCGCCCGGCCACCGGTCCCGCCCGCTGCCGGGTTGCGCTCGGCGGCCGCGGTCCCGGGCGAACGCCGCCGCGGTCCTCCGCTCGCGGCGGACCGTCCCTCGGCACCGCGTTCGGGTCGCCGTCGGGCCGGACGCCCCTCGGACTCCTCGGCGGCGCCCCGGCCGTGCCGCGGCCCCGAAGCTGCCACCGCCACTTCGGGTTTCGACTCGGATGAACCGAACGGCCGGGCCAGCATCACCGCGATACCGGTGGTCAACGGCACCGACAGCGCGAGCGCGATGCCGCCCACCGAGGAGCGCGCGATCTCGATCGCCACGGCGTCACCGACGAACACGTCCCGAATGGAGCGCCCCGCCACGCTGAACAGCAACAGCAGCGGCAGCGCGCCACCGGCGTAGGCGAGCACCAACGTGTAGACGGTGCTGGCGATGTGGTCACGGCCCACCCGCATGGCGGCAGCGAAGACCTCGCGTCGCGAAGCCTCCTTGTCCAACTCGGCCAGCTCGAAAGCCGCCGACGCCTGGGTGATGGTGACGTCGTTGAGGACGCCGAGCGAGCCGATGATGAAGCCCGCCAGCAGTAGCCCGGTGATGGAAACGTGCTGGATGTAGGTGGCGACGTTGGTGTTCTGTTCCTCCGACAGACCGGTCAGCCGCGTCATCTCGATCGCCAGCCAGGACAGCACCGCCGCGAGCACCATCGAAGTGAGGGTGCCGAGCAGCGCCGAAGAGGTGCGCAGATTCACCCCGTGCGCGAGATAGAGCACGGCATAGAGAATCAGCGAGCCCGCGACCAGCGCGACCGGGATGGCCGGTTTGCCGTCGAGCAGCGCGGGCAGCAGGAACAGCACCAGCACCGCGAACGCGAATCCCAGGCCGAGCAGCGCCCGTACGCCGCGCCAGCGCGCCACGACGATCACCACGATCACGAAGACCAGCGCGATCAATGCCAGCGGGAAGCCGCGCGCGTAGTCGTCGAAGGAGTACATCGGCGTGCCGTAGGGATCGGTCTGGCGCACGATGCGGATCTCGTCACCGCTCACCAGCGATGGCTGGCCGGGGCCGGGCGAGAGCTCGAGCAAAGTCCGGTTGCCCGCGTGCGGTCCGGATTCGATGTCGATGAGCACGCGTTCGCACTCGTAGTTGGTGTTGCGCGGCGCTTCCGGCTTGTCGGCGAACACTTTGCCGATGGAAGGACTGCCGCACGCGCCGATATCCGCGGCGATCACCGTGCCCGCTTCGGTCTCCACCGCCCCGCCGCCCGCCGTCTGCATCGGCAGCGGGATCTCGATGTTCTGCCGGTCGGGCCAGAGCACGACGGCGGCCACCAGGGTGAGCGCGCCGATCACGGTGAGCAGCCCGATCACGACCCGGGCCGCGGTCGCGCCGATCGCGATCGGTCCGGAATGGTCGTGATGGTGGTGATGGTGGTCGCTCACCGGGCTCCTGACTGTCCGTCGTGTCCCGGGTGCCGTCACCGGACACGGAAACGGCGGCGACCGGGAAGCTAGGCGATGCCGAGCTTAGAGGATGCGCTGTTCACGATGACATTCTCCGAAACAACGAAGACGTTCTCCGGAACAACACGGAGGGTGAACGCAGAAGTCGGGAAGGGGGCGGCGGAGAGCAGGGGGATGTCTCCGCCGCCCGCAGGGTCGGCGGCCCAGGGGGGTAGGCGGCCGGAACCCGAGGTCCAGGTTGCCCAGGGGGGGTAGGCAACCCGACCGGGCACTTGATGTGCCGAGAGCAACTGTACACAAAACTTCGTGTTTTGCGCTAGCCGATCTTCAAAACTCGCCGATATCCGGACATCAAGTATGTTTTAGGCCCGTAAGCGGGGCGATTTTGCGCCGATCGCCCCTGCTCACCGTTATTGCCGGTAGCTCGCCAGGAAGTTGCCGAACCGCTCGATCGCCACCGCCAGATCCCGGGCCCACGGCAGCGTCACGATGCGCAGATGATCGTGGTGCGGCCAGTTGAAGCCGGTGCCCTGCACCATCAGGATCTTCTCCTGCAGAAGCAGATCCAGAACGAGCTTCGCGTCGTCGTGGATCTCGTAGACATTCGGGTCCAGCCGGGGGAAGGCGTAGAGCGCGCCCTTCGGCTTCACGCACGACACCCCGGGGATCATGTTCAACCGCTCCCAGGCCACATCGCGCTGTTCGAGCAGTCGCCCGCCGGGCAGGATCAGATCCTCGATGCTCTGGTAGCCGCCGAGCGCGACCTGAATCGCGTGCTGTGCGGGCACATTCGGGCACAACCGGGATGTCGCCAGCAGGTCGACGCCCTCCAGGAACCCGCTCGCGTGTTCCTTGGGGCCGGTGATGACCATCCAGCCCGAGCGGTAGCCCGCGACCCGGTAGGCCTTGGACAGGCCGTTGAAGGTCAGGCACAGCAGATCCGGCGCGAGCGTGGCCAGCGAGGTGTGCTTGGCGTCGTCGTAGAGGATCTTGTCGTAGATCTCGTCGGCCAGCAGCAGCAGCCGATACTTGCGCGCCAGGTCGACGATCTGCTGCAGCACCTCCGCCGAGTACACCGCGCCCGTCGGATTGTTCGGGTTGATGACCAGCAGCGCCTTGGTCTTGTCGGTGATCTTGGCTTCGATGTCGGCGATGTCGGGCTGCCAGCCGTTGGACTCGTCGCACAGGTAGTGCACCGGCGTGCCACCGGCCAGGCTGGTCATCGCCGTCCACAGCGGGTAGTCCGGGGCCGGGATCAGCACCTCGTCGCCGTTGTCCAGCAGTGCCTGCATGGTCAGCGTGATCAGCTCGGAGACGCCGTTGCCCAGGTAGACATCATCGACATCCACCTGGGGAAAGCCGGGGACCAGCTCATAGCGGGTGACGATCGCCCGCCGCGCGGACTGGATGCCCTTGGACTCGGAGTAGCCCTGCGCGTGCGGAAGCGCGGCGATCATGTCGCGCATGATCACATCGGGGGCGTCGAACCCGAAAGGCGCGGGATTGCCGATGTTGAGCTTGAGGATGCGATGGCCCTCCGCCTCCAGCCGTGCCGCGTGTGCGTGTACCGGTCCACGGATCTCGTAGACGACGTTCTGCAGCTTGGTGGACTGCTCGAGCACACGCGGCGGGTGATGCGGTAGATGAGGACTCACCTGTCCCATGGTGCCACCACGGGCAAACCGATTATTTGCCGCGTCGGTCGGGGCCGCGATTCACGCGCCGATCGAATGGCCGCCGGCCGAGATGCCCTTGGCCGAGGGCGCGGCACAGAACTCCTCGATGCGTTCGTCGAGCTCACGGGCTCGCGCCGAGTCGCGGAAGCGCGGCGCGGCGATCCGGCGCCGCACCCCGGCCAGTCGTTCCGGAAGCTGGGCGATCCGCCGGTCCTGGTCCAGGACCAGCACGGGGGCAAGCACTTCGGCCGCGCCGTCGAGGCTGCCGTTGATCAGATGCGCGGCGGCATTGTCCACCCGGGTCAGCGCCTCCGCGCCGTAGGAGCGCTTCTCCAGCGGACCGCTCGCGTACAGCTCGATCGCCCGGCTGGTCGCGGCCAGCGCCTGCTCGGCCTGACCGAGGTGGATGTAGGTGGCGCCCGCGTAGTACTGGGCCTTGGCGTCGGGGAAGCCGAACACCCCGCCGATCTCGTCGTGCAGGTCGTCGGCGGCGCCGTGCGTGCTCGCCTCGTCGGCGGCCCGCACGCAGCGATCGGTGTCGGCGGCATTGCCCAGCGTCGCCCACATCCTGGCCTCGATATTGAACAGCCGCACCCGCGCCGTCGCGGATTCGGCGTATTCCTGGCCGCTCTGGGCCAGCAGCACGGCTCGGCGCGGACGCTGCGAGCGGCATTCGATCAGCGCGTGCATCCCGCGCGTCCAGGCCCGCAACCCGTTGTGGTCGCAGAGCTCGGCGTAGGCCCAGGCGGCCCTGACCTGTTCGGCGGCGGCGTCGAGGTAGCCGAGGTCGGTGCTGGCGTTGGCGAGCAGACCGGTCAGCGTGCCCGCCAGCAGGTACAGATGCCGGGTGTCGGCGGGCCGCTGATGGCCCTCCAGCAGCCGGTAGACGCGGCGGCGCACGCGCAGCATCTCGACGGTCATCGGCACCGGCGGTATGTGCACGTAGTCGTTGGCGATCCGCACGACATCCGCGTCGAGCTGCTCCAACGTGGTGGCACCGACATTGGTGCTCTCGGCCCGGCCGACGTGATCGCTGGCCTCGTGGGCAGCCGCCATGATCAGATCCCTCTCCGAAATCGACGCCAACGCATCACTTCTGATCGCACCGGAGCCGATGAAGGCCAGCAGATCCGCGTCGCTCGCACTACCGGACGGCCTCGCGGGAGCCGTCCCCGTGTCGGCCGCGGTCCCTCGATCGAGCAACGGCTGATCGATGAGGGCCGCGAACCGCGCCCGCACAACTTCGTCGGACCTGGCCAGGGAAGTGTCCAGGGCGGCTTGGTTCACCGGACGCGGATGCACCCGGCTACCCCCCGCCTCCCATTTGGATACGAGCCTCTCGTGCACACCGAGATGTGCGGCGAACTCCCGAATGCTCATCCGCTTGGCATCGCGAAGGGCCCGGGTCTCTCTCCCTGACCACTGCCGGACCACGATGACATCCCTTCCCCGACCGAACTCCCTTATCAGAGTACGTTTCCGGATGTGTCCCCGGCCACAGTCAATTCGGCAAAGGCACAGAGGGCAGTGCGGGGGCAGCAGAAGGTGAGCGTGGCGAACTCCCCCTCACGCGGCGTGTCGGGGCACTCTCGAAGGGTGTGGCGATGTCGCCGCTCGGGCCGCGTGATCCGCCGGGACGGGTGCTCCCGGAGCGGGTTTCGCGCGCGGGCGGCGAGCTCCCGCCGAATCGTCGGGGAAGCGGCGGGAGTGCGGTGGCGGGGACCGGAAGTGCGCCGCCGGTCCCCGCCATCCGCGGGTAGCGGCGTAACCGATTGTCGCGCAACAGCGCTCACGCAATGCGCTGCCACACAAACTCGATTCGACGACATCGCATTCCCGGCAGACACCGGGCGCTACCGGCTCAGCGCGCTTCCACCGCGTCGATCGCGTCGGTCGGCAGCGGGAAGTTGAGATACGAGCGCGACGGCGTCGGCCCACGCTGGCCCTGATACTTCGAGCCCGCGGCCGCGCTGCCGTAGGGATGCTCGGCGGGGCTGCTCAGCCGGAACAGGCACAGCTGGCCGATCTTCATCCCCGGCCACAGCGTGATCGGCAGGTTCGCCACGTTCGACAGTTCCAGCGTGATGTGACCGCTGAAGCCCGGATCGATGAATCCCGCGGTCGAGTGCGTCAGCAGCCCGAGCCTGCCCAGGCTGGACTTGCCCTCCAGCCGACCGGCCAGGTCGTCGGGCAGGGTGCAGACCTCCAGCGTCGACCCGAGCACGAACTCGCCCGGATGCAGCACGAACGGCTCGCCCTCGCCCGGTTCCACCAGGCTGGTCAGCTCGTCCTGGCGCTGAGCCGGGTCGATGTGGGTGTAGCGGGAGTTGTCGAAGACCCGGAACATGCGGTCCAGCCGGACGTCGATGCTGGACGGCTGGATCAGGTTCTCCAGCAGCGGCTCGACCCCGAGACGCCCAGCGGCGATCTCCGCACGGATGTCACGATCGGAAAGCAGCACGCCATGAGCCTAGCGCTCGCTTGCATTCGGTCATCACGCCCACGGTGACAAGCCGCGACAGATAACCTCTCGTTGACACATTACGGAAGGACCTCCCACAATGACCGACGCCTCACCGTTCGACCTCACCGGTCACGTCTCCGTCATCACCGGCGGCAATTCCGGCATCGGCCTCGGCTACGCCCGCGGCCTGGCTCGCGCGGGCGCGGACGTGTGCATCGTCGGCCGCAATGTCGAACGCAACGAGGCCGCGGCCGAAGAACTGAGCGAGTTCGGCCACCGCGTGCTGACCCTGGCCTGCGATGTCGCCGACGAACAGCAGGTCGCCGACACCATCGGCCGGGCCGCCGCCGAACTGGGCCGCATCGACTCCTGCTTCGTCAACGCGGGCGTCCCGCAGGGCACCGTCTCCTTCCTGGAGACCGACCTGGCCGAATTCCGCCGCGTCACCTCCGTCAACCTCGACGCCGCCTTCGTCACCCTGCGCGAAGCCGCCAAGGTGATGGTCGCCCAGGGCGAGGGCGGCAGCCTGGTCGCCACCGCGAGCCTCGTCGCCAAGCAGGGCGCCCCTCGCGGCCAGTCCTACGCCGCCAGCAAGGCGGGCATCATCGCCGTGGTGAACTCCATCGCCGTCGAGCTCGCCAAGCACGGTATCCGCGCCAACTCGGTGCTGCCCGGCTGGGTGGAGACCCCGATGACCGAGGACCTCTTCAACTGGGACCGCTTCCGCGACCGCGTCCTGCCCCGCATGCCCGTCGGCCGCTGGGGCCGCGCCGAGGACTTCGAATCGGTGGCCGTCTACCTGGCGAGCCCCGCCAGCGCCTTCCACACCGGCGACTCGCTGCTCATCGACGGCGGCTACAGCAAGTTCTGACCCGGCCGGTATCCCCGGGCCGGTTCCCGGCTCGGGGATGCCAAGGTGGACAGGTGACCGCACCGCCACCCCCGCACGCCCGATCGCTCCCGGCGCTGGCTCTGATCACCGCCGTGTTCGCGACCTGCTTCGGCGTGCTCACCTGGCAGGTCGTGGTCCACGATGTGGGCGCGCGGGCCCCGCACGACCACGGCGGGCTGCTCGTCGTCGACCCGTGGGTGTCCGGATGGATCATCGAGCACCGCGCCGGCCCGCTCACCGCGCTGGCCTATTTCGTCAGCACCGTCGGCGACACCCTGTCCATGACCATCCTGGGCACCGTCGTCTGCGCCTACCTGCTGCGAACCGGCGACCGCGCCCGCGCCACCCTCGTCGCCGTCGCGGGCTTCGGCGCCGCCGTGATCGTCTTCGGCGGCAAACGACTCATCGGCCGCGAGCGCCCGCCCGTCGCCGACCGGCTCACCTACGAACCCAGCCTCTCCTACCCCTCCGGCCACGCCGTCGCCAGTTGCGTCGTGATCGCCGTCTGCGCGGCGGTCTTCATCCCTCGCCTGCAACGCCTCGTCGCCCGGGTCGCCGCCTGGGCGCTCGCGACGGTGTTCGTCTTCGCGGTGGGATGGTCACGGGTGTACCTGGGGGTGCACTGGCCCACCGATGTGCTCGGCGCGTGGTGCGGCGGCCTCGCGTGGATGGGGGTGTGCCTGGTGGTGTTCCGCAGTCGCCCTCGAACACCCGAGGACACCGACGACCGACCGGTCGCACCCGTCGATGCGAGACGATCGGATGCGCCGGAACATCGCTGACCCGGCCGGTCGAGAGGTGATTTCCAGCCGTCCGCGGCCAGGCGTGCGCACCGGGTGAAAGGCACTCGTACACAGCATGATTCAATGTCCGGTTCGTTCGCGGCAGCTGCGACGACTGTTGACGGAACATCTTGTCGACACCATCACTTATGTGAAGGACATCCCCATGACACGCAGAACCACGCGGCACGTTGTCACCGTGATCGCCACCGGAGTAGCGATCGCCGGAGCGGTCGTCTCGGGCGCCGGTATCGCCGGCGCCGCGCATGTCCCCGCAGGGGGCAACGTCCGCTACATCTTCTGCTCCGACGTACCGGCAGGCCACGAGATCACCTACTACGACAGGTTCGGCAAGCGGGACGAGATCGTCACCCTGACCGAGCAGACAGGCGACGATCTGTGGTGCCGCCACGTCGACGTGACGTTCTCGAACGAATCCGTCACCTGGTCGGCGATCAAGCACGAGGAGGCCGGCTACGTCTACACCGCGATCTACGTGAACGGAACAATGGTGGCTCGCGAGGAAGGCCGCTCGGACTACGGCTACACCTGGGCGCAGGCCTACTGACACCGGCAACTCGACCTGGGCTTCTCGCGCGCGTTGGGTAGCTCTGCTATGCTCCCAACGCGCGTGCAAGACCTGCCGATGTAGTTCAATGGTAGAACTTCTGCTTCCCAAGCAGACAGCGCGGGTTCGATTCCCGTCATCGGCTCAACCATAATGACCAGGACTTTCGTCCTGGTCATTATTCGTCTCACTCCTGCTCGAATCCCACATGCCAGGCACGTTCGACCAGAAGGAAACCGGACCACCGACGACCAGGTGACGGCTGTCGCCGACGCAGAGGATCGGGTCGTGGTGTCCAAGGACGCCGACTTCCGGATCTAGCTCCCGACGTCGAGGGCGGTCAATAGGACCAGCACGAGCGTGGCGATGGCCAGTACCCCGTGGCCACCCACGATCGCGACCGGGAAATGGCGCTCCGCCGGCGTCTCGGCCACGATCGGGGCGCGGCCCCGGTAGACCGGCAGCCACCGCAGCAGCATCACGAATCCCAGCAGTGCGACCGGCACCAGAAGGCCGAACGCAACCCACGCCAGCGCGTCGTTGTCGACGAAGAGATAGATGATCCAGACGACCAGTCCGGCCACGGCGAGTAGGAAGTGCCCGAACACGACCGGAGCGGGGAGGTGGCTGGAACCGGATTGGCGTGCACCGCCTTTGGCGATCCAGGTGCTCAGCAGAACGAACCCTCCGGCGGCGGTGAGCAGCCAGAGGATCAGAGCAGCGAGGCCCATGATGACTCCTGAGTGTGAGCAGGAAGAGAGGTCAACGGTGATATCCGGTGACCTGGGTGGTTTCGTCGGCGACCCGTACGCCGTAGTGGTACGCGAGTTTGCCGCCCAGATATCCGGAGACGCCCAAGGTCGCGAAGGCGACGAGCGACACGATCAACGGACCGGCCGGGGTCGCGACATCGACTCCGGTTCCCGCGGTCCGCCACCAGAAACCCAGCGCAAACGCGACGGTGACAGCCAGGTTCAGGCTCATGTGCACCAGCCCGATGCGGAACGCCGGTGTTCCGGAAGGAATCGAGAACAGGTCGAGGAAACCGACCATGGCAGCCGCGAGGGCGCCCAGTACGCCGATCGCGAGCAACCACTGCGCGCCGCGGGCGAGCGCGGCCGGATCGTCGACCACGTGGGAGCCGATATCGAACACCACACTGGCCAGCCAGGCGCCGATCGGGACGGTGACCAGGATCGGGTGGAAAGGATGCCCGTACGGCCCAGCCAAGGCGGCACTGACCGGCCGTTTGGCCTGCCGCATCTGGTCGGTCATGACACCTCCGTTCAACCATCCGCTGTTACCCGGCAAATATCGGTGTAATAGCGGTTTCGTGGGGTCGAGATGCACTCGTCCTAGCTGTACCCGATCGATTTCGAACCACACGATCGACGCGATCATGATCAGATGACCAGCGTCGGCACCCTCCCGGCAGTGCACACGCGTCGACTGCACTCGAGGTAGTTCACCGGCCCGCACCTGGTGAGGGATCGGCCGCGCAGCATCCGTCGGCGGAGCCGGTCCGTGATGTGAAGTCAGGGGTTGGGGGTCCAGCCGCGCACGCGAGGAATGACGGCCTGTGGCACGACCAGCGTGGCTGCCAGGGTGAGCGCTCTGGTCGCGGTCCCGAAGTGTTCCAAGCTCGGAGCCAGGATCGTGGCGGCGCGGATCTTGTGGGCGCTGTCGATGATGAGCGTGGTGGGCATGAAGGTGTCCTCGTCGATGTCGAGGATGCGGGTGAGGGTGTAGCCGTCTGCGGTGGCGAGTTCGACGAGGGTGTGCCGGTCGGTGTCGGGCGCGGAGCTGACGGTGAGGTTCAGCAATCCGAGAGCGATGTTGTCCATACGTTTCCTTCCATCCAGCCGCGATCGCGGAAGTACCGGTAGCCGTCCCTGCTCACCAGGAGGGCGGCGACCTTGGTGGAGCAGTGCCAGGCACAGTCGCCGTGGAGATGCAGCGCGATCGTGGCGTCCCGAGGCGAGCGCGTCGGCCAATGCGGGTTGTCGTGGCGGCGCTCGTCGGTAATGCGAATGCTGGGGGCGTGTTCGAGCGGGATGACCACACCGGCGGGCGACGGCGACGGCGTGTCAGTGACCACGGTGGTGCCCTCCTGGGTGGTGTGGCGGGTCCAGGTAAACGGGCAGGGACTGATGTCCGTGGGAGACGAAGCTGGACAACGGTTTCAGCTCGTGGGCTTCGACCGCGAGTGTGAGGTCCGGGAAACGCCCGAAGAGGGCGGGTAGTGCTTCGGCGGCTTCCAGGCGGGCCAAAGGCGCGCCCAGGCAGTAGTGGGGTCCGTAGCCGAAGGACAGATGTTCCTTGTTCGGGCGGGTCGGGTCGAATGCGTCAGGGTTCGGGTGGTGCGCGCTCGGGCTGCGGTTGGCGGCGGCGAAGCAGGCGAGAATCGCGTCACCGGCTTTGATCCGCTGACCTGCGATGTCGACATCGGTGACCGCGTAGCGCAGCGGCAGGTTCGGTACGGGTGGCGCGTAGCGCAAGCACTCTTCGATCAGACTCGACCAGGTGACACTCCCGACGCGCAGTTGCGCCAGCAGTTCGGGCCGGGTCAGCACCTGGTAGACGGCCTGATCGATCAGGTTCGCCGTGGTCTCGTAGCCGGCGCTGATCACCAACAGCAGCGTGTGGACGAGTTCTTCTTCGGTGAGCCGGTCGGCCTGTTCGTCGCGGTGGCTGATGAGCAGGCTGGTCATGTCCGCACCGGGCTCGACGCGGCGGCGCGCGACCAGTTGGGTGAGGGTGTCGAGGAGTTCGGTGAAGGTGGCCTGCGGGTCACGCTGCGGGCCGGTGCAGAAGATCTCGTCGACACACACCCGCAGGCGTGCTTGGAGATCAGCGGGAACCCCCATCAAGGCCGAGATCACTCGCAAGGGCACCTGGGTGGCGTAGTCCTCGCGCAGGTCGATCACCGCCCCGTCGGGTCGGGCGGCGAGATCGTCGAGCAGCCTGCGGACGATCATTCTGATCTGCGGGCGCAACGCGGTGACGCGGCGGGCGGTGAAGGCGGGCCCGACGAGTTTGCGCAATCGTTGGTGGTCTTTGCCGTAGGCGGTGAACATGTTGCGCACCGAGATCCACGCGATCTGTGGCCAATCCGGCGGGATCTGTCCGGCACGGAACTTCGGCCAGTGCCGGTGGGCGTCTTTGGACACGCGCCAGTCGGTGAACAGCTGCTTGATCACCTCGGCATCGGTGACCGCCCACGCAGGGATATCACCGGGCAGCACCACCGGCACCAGCGGCCCCCGATCCCGCAGTGCGATGGCTTCATTGGTGATGTCGGAGCCGGTGACATCCAGCACGATCGGACCACGATCACCACCAGGCACGGATATAGAAGCAGGGGCGGGTTGCAGATCGGTCATCACAGATCACCTGACATTCAGCGGACGGTCGGAACGGACAGTGATGCGGCAGCGGGAAAGACCACGGGCAGCGATTCCAAGGACCGATGGAACGGTCCCGGCCGCCACCTCAGCTCTTCGGCGGGGACAGCGAGTTCGATTTCGGGCAGTACGTCGAGGAGTTGATCGATCGCGTCGCCGGCGATCAGCTCGGCCAGAGCGCGTGCAGGGCACCGATGCGGGCCCGCGCCGAGTCCCAGATGGGATTCGTTGCCGAAGATGTTGCCGCCCACTACGGCCGGATCGTTGTTGCAGGCGGCCAGACTGATCACGATCGGCTGATGCGCAGGCACCCACGTCTCGCCGACGAGCTGCGGTCGACGCGGATACGACATACAGAAATTCGCCAACGGCGGATCACGGAACAACACATGAGTCAGCGCGTCACGAGTCGAGACCTCCCCCGCGACGACCCGGCCCCCGAAATCCGGCCGGCTCATCGTCAACGACACCGTGTTGACGATCAGATTCGTCAACGGCTCACTCGCCGCCGCATACAGGGTGAACAGCTGATGGACCAGTTCCACATCATCCAGACCCGCAGGATGCGCGAGCAGCCAGGACGTGACGTCCTCCCCCGGCTCGACACGCTTGCGAGCGACGAGCCCGCCCAACGCCGCCACCGCCAACCGGTTCCCACTCACCGCATCGGCGGTGGAATCGAACATCATCGCCATCCCGGCGGCAGCCCGCTCACTGATGTCGGAATCGCACCCGATCAGCTCGCCGATCACCTCGAAAACCAACGGACGTGCGTAGTCGCCGAGCAAATCGGCCCGGCCGGTGGTGCTGAACCCGTCGATCAACCGCGCCGCGCTGCGCTCGACCACCGCGTGCAGGGCAGTCAGATCCACGCGAGCCAGGGCGTCCACATTGGCCGCGCGATACCGCACGTGTTCGATACCGCTGCTGCGCAGCGCATTCGGACGCTTCTGCATCATCGGCAGCACCGGGCACCCCCGCGGTATGTCACGCTGCCAGGAACTGGGATCGGCGGGGAAGTGGTCGGGATCGTTGAGGATCTTCAACGCGGTCCAGTAGCCGATCACCAAGGTCGCGGGGACCCCGGGAGCCAGCCAGACCGGCACCAGCGATCCGAACCGTGCACGCATCCGGGCATAGGCGGCGTGCGGGTTGGACGCGAACTGTTCGGTGTACAGAGGGACACGCGACTCGTTGTCGGCATCCGGTGGCGAGCCACGACCGGCGGGGCAACCGCTGGGAGCGGTGCCATCGAATTGCCTGGTGGACAGAGAGGTAGCCATCGGTGCCGCACCGTGTCGGGCGACCATCGGGCGGTCGACGTGCTCGACGACTACCGCTCGGGTATCGGTCGGACCGTCGGAGCCAACCCGCTCACGGTGAGAAGCCCTGGCTCCGCCGATCGACGGAGAGACCGACATGACTGACCGCCTCGACCTGACGAGGTACGGGAGGACAGTGAAGAACGCCGATAGCGGCGACAGCGCCAGAACGATCCAGGCATCGTTGACGTTCAACTCGGATCCTTTCGCAGCAGGCAGATCGGACGGTTCACGACTTGCTGCGATGTCCGACCTGCTCCGGAAATCGCGCCCGTATTGTTGAGTCCCCTCGGGAGCGGCGGATAAGACGTGGCCACTCCGAGCGCGTCCATGCCACTGCCTTCCGTCACCGCCGTAATGGTGAGCACCCGGCGTCGAGGGGCCGAACCAGGTGCATGCCGCAAGGGGTGCGGGTGGTTCGGGTTACCGATGACGCTCGACGCCGGGGCCGATCAGGACGTTACGGCCCTGCGACCAGGGCGAATGTTCGGAGAATGTTCGACATTTCGGGCGTAGCGTGTACTGCATGGCACGGACCAATGTCGGCAAGAACATTGCCCGAATCAGAAAGCAGCGCGGCCTTACCCAGCACCAACTCGCCGCCGCCGCCAACGTGAGCCGATCCATGCTCGCCCAGGTCGAGACCGGGCAAGAACGTGGCTCGACAGTGTGGGTCGGATCGGTTGCCCGCGCACTCGGGGTCGACCCATCGGAGTTGTACGGCAAGGACAGAGAGCCGGCTGAACTAGCCACAGTCGTGCCGATCTTGCGGCGCACACTCGCTGCAACGGATTTCGTCGACGACGTCGAACCCGTCGAACTGCCCGAACTGGCCCGACAGGTTGCCCAAGTTTCGCAATGGCGTCGTGACGCCAAGTACACGCGGATCACAGAGACGCTGCCGGACCTGGTCGACGCTCTACTCGTCTCGGGGCAGCACAGTGGGCGGCCCGCCTACAGCCTGCTCGTGGACGCCTACCGAGCCGCGAATACCGTCGCCCACAAACTGGGGTACTCAGACCTCAGTATGACCGCAACGGACCGGATGGTGTGGGCGGCGGAGCGATCCGGGGACCCCCTGCTTCTCGGCACCGTTCACTACGTCCAAGCCGCCACCTTTTCCCGCGTCGGTGCCACCCCGAAAGCACTGCGGCTCATCGGTCGATCGCTCGGCGACATCGAACCTTTCGTGGATGAGGATGCCACGGCCGCCGCGGTCGCTTCGATGCTGCACATGCGCGCTGGCACAATCGCCGCCGCAACGGGCGACGCCGACACCTCACGGACGCACCTCGACGAAGCCGAGCACCTGGCCGGCCACATCGGAGACCGCGTCATCTACAACACCCCGATCGGCCCTGCCAACGTGAGCGCCTACCGGGTTTGTGCGGAAGCGGATCTCGGCGAGCCCGGCAAGGCAATCGAGTATGTACAAGCGATGCGGATACCCAACGGTTTTCCGGCCGAGCGCCGCGCCTACTTCTGGGTTGATGCGGCGCGCGCGTATCTCGGAGCGGGACAGCTCGAGGCGGCGACGGGCGCCCTTGTCGAATCGCGGGCAGCGAGCGCTGAGCATTTCCGTGCATCACGGACTGTGGATGACACGATCGACACGCTCGCAGCGTTGCAGCGGCGGCCGTCGGACACGCTGCGGAGTCTGGCGCGGTCGGCAGGAATGACTGCTCTCAACCCGTAGACGCGACGAATAGCCCTCACTGATCCTCGGTCGCCGTCTCGGCAGCCGGGAACCATTTTCTGTGACGAGCAACATTCATCGACGACAACCGCTGGAAGGGGAAAGCGTGGGGACCGACGAGCAGTTGAGCTTGGACTTCGAAGTTCAACGGACCGCTTGGGGCGATTGGGTCGACCCCGAACGCCGGAGAGCCCAGGCACAAAAGTTCATGGACCGTGCGGGTATCGCCCGCATCCCGGCCACGCCCTGGCCCGCCGATTCGCCGGAGGTGAAGCGGCTCGACGCCCTTGTCACCGAACTGTTTCCCGATATGGAGACAGCCACGAACCCCGAGAATTCGGATACGGCGGACGCGTTCATCTGCTTCGTCGGCGAATGCTATATCAAATTCGCGCAAGCACAATGGTTCGAATACAGGTGGCGCGGCCGTGACCACTCCTTCTACGACAGAGTGAACCCGGGACTTCGATGGTTCGGAGACGACGACGCCGAGGAAGGGTTCACGATGCTGGAACTCATGCGGATCGTCGTCGGACATTCCGAATATGGTGACGGCTTCTCACTTCTGGCCGATGAGATGCGCGAGGAACACGACCGAATCGTGAATTCGGTTCGGTGACGCTCGCCGACGCAATGCGTCGGATCTGAGATGGACAGAATTCCGGGGGTGGGTGAGTCATGTCTCGTGACGGATACGACAGAGATCGCGATTCCTTCGACAACAATGCGCGCGGGCGGATCTGGGAAAATGGCACCGACCGCCATTACCGTGATCGCGAGAATGGATATCTCAAGCCATCACACGAACAAGAATTGCATATCGAAGTAGGCGCGAATCGTCGTTACGACAAGCAGCGAGGAGCCGTCGAGAACGGTCCCGTTCGAGCCATCGAAGACAAATCGGGCGAGATCAGCGGACGTAAAGATGAAAGCCAGCTGGAGCGCGACTATGAATTGATCAAGGACGGCAAGGTCGAACATCTTCTCCTGCGCTCGGTCGCGGGCGAACGTATCTCGCCGAAGGCGCAGGGATTGATCGCCAAGCTACAGCGGGATTTTCCGGATAAGTTCACCCATCAGATCGTGCCCCGGGCGGACGCCCGCGAGGTCTGGGCGCTGGGTCGGCAACTGGAACGCGGTCAGCAGCTCGAATTGCCGGGGATCGGTCAGCAGGCGCGGGAGCAGGTTCGCGATCGCAAGGACCCCGGGCAGGTGAAAGCGTTCACGAAAGCACTCGAGACAGGTAAGTCGCTTGCCGATCAGCGCGAGCGTCACCGGGAACAGGTGCACCAGCAGCTGCGGGAGATCGCCGACCGTGCCGAGGCGGGAAAGTCACTGGCCGCGGAAACGCTACAGAAGCAACATGAGCGGTTGTCGAAGCGGTTGGACAGTATCCGGGAGGCCGAGCGCAGGAACGAACGCCATCTCTTGCAATCCCTGGGGTTGCGGCTGAGTGAGGACCGGATGCGCACGGTCGAGCAGATGAGGGAGGAAGAACGTGAGAGGCGCCGTCAGGATGTGGTTCGCGGTCTCGAGAAGATCGGACGCGAAGTCGAGCAAGGATACTGGCGGGAGATCGCTGTGGAGCACAATGCGCGGGTCCAGCAGTTGGGTATCGAGCATGTGCGGGCGGTAGAGCAGCGTTTCCATGGCAGGGAAGGGCTGGAGCGGGAGATCGCGGTCGAGCAGGCTCGTCGGCAAGCCGACCGGTTACAGATCACGCCGGAGAAGGTCGCGGGCCTGGACCTGGAACGATTTCGAGCCGTCCGTGACGGTCAGGACACCGGATACCACTTCCCGGACAAGACCCACACCTACCAGCGGTCGGCAATGCCGGCTGTGGAAGTCGAGCACGACGCGCCGGAACGACGGCTGGCGCGGATGGTGCGTGATGTCGACCGGGGATTATCGGTCGATCAGGTCCTGATGCGTGAGGTACTGGACATCAGCAGCCCCGAACCAGCGACAGAGGCGGCGCGGCAGACCTCGATTCATCGACCACCAATGAGCCAGGGACGGTATCGAGAGGCCGAACGCCACCGGGAACGAGGAATCGACCGCGGCCCGGATCGTGTGCGTTAGCCAAGTCAGGTTCCTCCACCACCAGTGAGGGCAGGCCGACAGCCCGCCCTCACTTCGGCACACGCCCTAGAAGAGGCCGTCGAAGCTGCCGGTCGCGGTCAGCGTGAGCAGGTGCAGCGGGAGTTCGGAATGCGGCACCACCGACAGCCGGAACCGGTTGCCGTTCAGCTCGTCGCACAGCACCACGGCATCAGGCACGTAGCCGACGGCGAGCTTGTCGGCATTGCACGCCCACTCGGCGTTGTAGCCGGAGTAGTGGCCCAGATACGTGGCCGCGCTCGCAGTGCCCGCGCCCAGTCCGGACGTGAGTGCGGTAATCGCGCCCGCGGCGAGAACGGACGCGGCGATACGGGTACGGAGGGACAAGTCGTCTCCTGTGATCGAGTCACCGGCCGAGCGCCGGCGAACCTTTCAACTTGACCTCTGTGATCATTGAAAGCCAACTAGTGCAGATTTATTCGTGAGTAGCTGCGGCATCCGCGCAGTCGCCGCAATACCTACCCCGCGTGCACAGAATCAGAGAAGTTCGACTTCGGTGAACTCAGCGGTCAGACTGTGCTGCTGTCCCCGAAGCACGCCGCCTTCACGATGTACCACTCCCTCGTGGAATTCGATGCGGAGCCGTGCCCGCCGAGTATCGACCTCTCGAACTACCCCACAGATCCCACTGAACGGGCCTTCGGGGAAGTAGACGACATCTCCCGGCGCGTACTCCACGATCCCCACGCGCTCACAGTAGTCGAATCGCCCAGCTTCGCCGCCCATCCCAACACCCGAGCCGCGCCGCGTGAAGCCAGTCAACCGTACGCAGTACGCGGCATTCAGGTGCCCCCGGCACCCTGATCGTGCATCAGTTCGGACCGCTCCGGACAAGCCTGCTTCTACAAGCGTGCCCCCTTCTCCAAATTACACTGGCGACAAAGGATCTGAAGATTGTTTACGCTCGTGGCTCCGCCCCGGCTGAGCGGAATCACATGGTCGAACTCCAGATAGTGGATGGCTCCGCACTGGCAGCATTTGCCGCCGTCGCGCTGATACACCTCGGACCTGACGTGCGGCGGGATCGAGCGGGTGTCGCGTTGTCCGGGCGCGAGGACCAGGCGTTTGGCGACACGCAGCGCGCCTTCGAGAACCGCGGCGGCCCATTCGGCGTCGTGTACCTGATAGGTGCCACCCCCACGGGCGGTGGTCGCGGCCACGACGACGTTGCCGTACTCGCTGGTGACCGAGACGATCTTGGCCCACGAGAGTTCGCTGCCCGCACCGGGACCGACGAACCGGAGTTTCTTGTTGCTGGCGATGATCCGCCCCGGGGTGTGCTTGGGTCCGCTCGCCAGGTACTTGACGTGCATGGCGTCGGTCTCGAGGTAAATGAATTCGTCGGCTTCCAGGTGCACCCGCGTCGACTGCACCCGAGGTAGTTCCCCGGCCCGCACCTGGGTGAGGGATCGGCCACGCAGCATCCGTCGGCGAAGATCGTCGATATGACGCTGCGCCGGGCTCAGGTTGGTCACCGCGCCCAACGTGGCCACCGCACGTTCGAACTCGTCGAGTTCGTGCTCTTCGATCTGACTGTCGGCGAACGCGAAGGTCACCACACGCTCGAGATATCCGATTGCCAACGGCATCAACGCTTCCCGGCCCGTGTCGATGTGCACCTGGTGGAAGTTCAGCGAAACCCATAGCGCGTCCCAATCCGGCCCCAGCGGTCCGGTTGTCGTGAGCACCTGCCATGCCTGGGCGCGCCAGCCCTGCATGATCTGCTTGACATCGTTCTCGCACCAACGGCATGGTCGTGCTCCGCGGAATCGAGACTGCACGGGACGCCCGCACCGTTCGCAGCTCCCCTGCCCGGCAGGAAAGATCTGGCGACGGTCCTCGCTCCAGATGCCGTTGTTCCACCAACGCAGCCAGCCGGGGCGATCCGGGTCGGCGTACCAGCCGGGTTGCCGATTCGGCTCAGAGGAAGGCGCGCTCGCCCCTGAGGAGGCTGACGCATGATGCCGTGGGGGCGCGGCAGGCCCCGCCGGCGCCGGGACGGGCGCGGGAGCCGACGACGGTTCGGCCTCGTCATCGACCTGTACGCCGAACTCCTCGGCGAGTCCGCGCAGACCGCTGCTCCATCCTTGAACCACGCAGCGGAACTTCCATGCTCCGTTGCGTCGGTAGAACTCACCCAGGACGATCGCGGTCACCGCTTCGGCCTGGTCGACCTCGAACGAGAGCGCGGCATTTCCGCTGCTCTGCTCTCGTACGGATACGGTGAGTCCGCGGATATCGCGGAACGATCCTTCGTCAACCGAACCGGTGATCACGATCCGGGAAATCTCCGGCTCGACCCGAGCGAGTGCGACGGTCACCTCCGGGCGCGCCGTCGACGCCTCGGTGAGGGATACCGCTCCGGAGGGATGCCTCGGTGCGTTGAAGAACACGAAGTCCTTGTCGTCACGGATCTTCCCCGTCTCGGTGACCAGGAGTGCCTGCGGATCCACCGCGTCGCCCCCGGACCAAGTGAGCGTGACAGCCATCTCCGATGTGGGGACAGGGGCGTTTGCTCCCGGTGTCAGCTTCACGTGTTCGCACCTGTCACGCCGGTGAGTGATCTTGGCTTGACGATGGTTTCCTCCAACCTCTAACGCTGCGTCACCATATCGGCGCGTTCGCGGGAATGTTACAGCGCCACAACGGGTTTCCGAGCGAGTCGGTGAATCGCGCGGCTCGAGGTCGGCCCGAACGAACCGCTCGATATGCGCTGGCTCCACCAGCGCCTTCGCTGTGCGCACCAAGAGCCATCGCAGGCGTCCACCCCTCGTCGACGCCCTCACCTCGCCCGGCGTGGCAAACAGACCGCGGTCAGCGGGACCGCTGCCACGAGGTGTTCTGCCCGGCCGCGCGAAACTCTCCCGATCGCCGAGATGATGGGACCTTTCCCCGGCGCGGAGGTCGACGATCAGTGATCTCTCGACGCCTCCGAACAGGGCGGGTCGAGGCTGCGCGGGAACACGATGCAGGCCACCGCTCGGTAGGGCCACACGACCTCGGTCCTGTCGCCAAGCCGTTCTCGATCACACGGGACGTATCAGCGTCTACGACACGTTGTGCCTGTAGGTTGCGATGAGCTGGCGAACTTGGCATCATCGAAGGCGCAAAAGCAAACGTCGCACACCGTGCGGCAGGTCCTAAGGCCACCCCTCCAAGGGTGGCCTTAGTTGTGTCCTGGGTCATGATCATCGACCATTGGCCGGTGCTTCTGTGCTATCTCGATGAGTCGGGGGATGAGCAGGCTCTCAGGACTGCGACCGATCCGCCGGTACTTGTCATCGCCGGACTGGTCGTAGATCATCAGCGGGTCCACGGCTTGGTCTACAACTTCCTACAGCTCAAGAAGAAGTTCCGGCCCATGCTTGCGCAGCCTACGGTTCAGTTGAGCGACCTGATCACGCACGAGATCAAGGGGTCTGACCTGCGCAAAGACATCCGCAACGGGGGACGAAACGCCCGGCGTGCTGTCTACGCGCTACTGAACGACACACTCGACCTTCTCGAAGAATGCAACGCGAAGATCGTCGGCGAGATCCATATCAAGGGGACGGAGCCGCTCGCTCGTTGGGTGTACGCGGTCACTGTTGCCCGAGTCGCGGAACAGCTCGAAGCGCAGTCACGAGCAGCCAACACCTCCGGCGCTATCGTTCTCGATGCCAGAACCAAGTCGAAGAACGTCCCGTCAGTACACCGGATTACCACTGAGCGGTTCCGTGCTGGCGGGAATCCATACCCTCGACTGGTAGAAAGCCCCGTCTTCGGGCATTCCGACGCACATGTTGCATTGCAGGTCGCCGATCTGCTCGCGTCGGCGTTGTTGTTTCCCATGGCCTGTTTCGCCTACTCCCAGGGACTGATCGACAACATCCATCTCACTGAGAGCTACGGTGAACTTCGGGACCGCTTCGGCTCGCGGCTGCGACTGCTCGAGCATCGGTACGCGGGGACAAATGGGCGGCATGCCGGGGGCATCGTCGTGAGGGACAACCTCAACAACCAGAGGTCCATGATGCTCTACAAGGACTGCCCATTCGATACCGAGCGCAGAGACTCTCTCGAACGACGTCGGTCGTCCGTTTCAGGATCGGCATCGGCGATGGCCTGACAATTCTCCGGATCGCTCCGCTAGCGGAGCCTGACGATCAGTGAGCGCTCGACGCCGCCGAACAGGGCGGGTCAGCGGCGCTGCGCTGCCACTCGTGCACGCGCATGTCCACGTTCACCGCGGTCGGGGCTCGATTCCGTGCGGTGATCGAATGCGACTTCGACTCCGATTTCGCGATCACCGACAGCCGCATACTCGCCGGCCCATTCGTCACCGATGGCTGACCGACATGAAATCGCCATCGCCGAACGGCCCGACGGCAACGGCGAAGACCGTGTACTCGTATTCGATTACGGCGTCGCCGTGCTCGACGGAGCGACCACGCATCATCCCGACATCCCCACAGCCTCCGGCTACGTCGATACACTCGGCCCCGAACTCACCACCCGGCTCGGCCACGGCACGCCTCCGAGAGTCGCGGTGGGAGAGGCGATCCACACCACCGCCGAGAAACTGCGGTTGCAACCCGGCGCATCTCCGTCCAGCACGATCGCCGTGGTTCACGTCGGCCCGGACATCGTGACAGCACTGCTCCTCGGCGACAGCTCGGTAATCGTCGGCACCAAGGACGGCAATGTCGAGGTCCACTCCGATGACAGACTGCACGCACTCAGCGCATCGCTGTCGGACCGCTACCGGCGCCGACTGGCCGCCGGCTCGGGCTACGACCGTACCCATCACGAGCTTCTCCGCGACCTCCAACAGCACCAACGCAGCCATCGAAACCGCACCGGGAGTTACTGGATTGCCGAAGCCGACCCAGCGGCAGCGGACCACGCTCTCGAATTCGCCTACCCACGCGATTCGGTCGCGCCTGGTTGATCGTCGCGACCGACGGCGCTCGCGACACCCTAGAAGCTCTCGGCGTCGAGTGGCCCACCGTATCGGACGAGTCCTCTGCCGGTCTGCGCGAACTTCTGGACCGAGGCCACGCGTGGGAAGCCGACACCGACCCCGGAGATCGGAAGGACACGGTGGAGCGCCTCTTCGGGGTGCTGAACCCGCAGCAGAAGCATTGTCAATGGAAATCGGGGCGTTCCGAACTCGCGACCCCTGACTACTGTCAGGTTTGCTACTCAGCGTTCGAAAGGCGGCGAAATGCTCCGGATGGCAACGAAAATCGTTGTGGTGATCGGTATTACGGTGGCGGTTGGCTTCTCGCCCGCAATGGCGGCGGCCGCGCCGGCGATGGCGGATCCCGTCGTGACCCCCCAGCCTTCCACCGGTTCCGCCGCGATGGACCTCACCCGGGTCCTGCTGATGTGCCTGACGAACGGTTCCTCGGTCATTCAGGGTGATCCGATGGGTTTCCCGGTGGTCTGCGTCTAGCGGACTGCTGCACATCTCGGGTGTTCCGGCCCCGCGACGTCCACTCCGGGAAAGAGTGTGCATCATTCTTCCGCCATGGCCTTCTCGAACCGTCGACCACGGTGGCCACGGGACCGTACAGGCTCTCGACGAACGCAGCGGTGGGGCAGGGGGACCGATGGTTCGGGCTCTGCTGGAAGACGCGGACCCTGGTAGACCGGGCGGCCGGACGCCCGTTCGCCTGGGTCGACGACGAGATCACCGACGCCGACCGCGACTGGGTCGCTACCCACCATCCCGGCCGTGCGCTCCTGAGGCATGTCGAGTCGTTCCGAGGGCTCGGTGACGAGGACTTCGCAGCCCTCCACCAATGGCTGCGAGTGACCACAGCTTCTCGCCGGCACCGGTGACGAGAGTGCCGGCACGGCTAAACCGTGCCGTGCTCCCAAGCGACCGCGTCGAGGCGGACCTGATCGTTCTCGAGCCACGCCCAGATCAACTCGCCGACGACCTCGACATCGTCGACCGTGGCGTACACGTATCGACCATCCTCCTCGGGGGGATGCATTTCCAGCGAGTGGTCGGTAGCGCTGTTGCGATAGGTCTGAATGAAACCGCCCTGACCTGACCTGCTCACAGTCATGAACGGCCCACTCCGCACGTGGGGCAGCCTGCCCAGCCAGTAGTGCAGATGATCTCGGGTCAGGGTGGTGAACTCCCGGGCACCGACCGTCACGTTCAAATTGCTGTGCGCTACCGGGGCCTCGGCGGGGAGTACGTCGCTCCAAGGGCCGGTGAGATCGCTGTCAGTCCTCATCGACGTACTCCGAACAGAATTCGAGTTCGGCGTGCGGAATGAGAGCGGTCACCCGACTGGTGAGCATCGCCTCGAACTCGGGTTGCCAGCGGTAGAACCGGCTGAAGATCACCGGGTAGTCGGAATCGGCCGATACGGAGAGGTTCTTTCCGTCTCCACCGAACGTGATGAACACTTCATCGCTCAACCGCTCTTTCTCGAGCACATCGGTGAGCAGGGCGGCCACGCCGGCCCGCTCACGTTCGTCGCGCAACTCCCGAATCGAGAACGCGACATCGATATTCACTGACACGCACTCGACGGTAGCTCCCGCCACCGACACAAACGGACGAACCGACCCCACCGCGAACTGCGGGCACCTTCTCGCTCCTCGCGCAATCGTGCGATCGACCGACGCGCCGACGCCTCGACCCGGTGATACTCGGCGGATGATGCCGGTCTATCTGTGCGGCGAGGGGCGGACAGAGAGACTGAGCAGCGCCATCGGTTGCACGCACTCCTCCGGCGAGAAAGAAGGCCAGTGACCGCGATCCCCTTGGTGAAGGGCCAGAACAGCGCGCTGCACGCGAGCGAGATCACGATCTCGGTGCAAGTGGCGGCGCCGGTCGACGTGTCGGCGTTGCTGGTGACGGCGAGCGGGAAAGTCCGGTCGGACAACGACTTCGTGTTCTACAACAATCCCACCGGGCCCGGTGTGCGACTCACTCCGGGATCGGCGGGATCGCCTGCCTCGCTGTCGATCTCGACTTCGGCGATTCCAGCCGAGATCGCCGAGGTACGGGCCGTGATCACGCTGGACGACCAGAGCGCCGCCTTCCGGCACCTGCCCCCGCCGCTCGCGATCGTCGCGGACAGGTTCGGCAATCCCCTGTTCCACTTCCGCATCGAGCAACTCGCCGACGAGTCCGTGCTGATCGCGTTCGAGCTGTACCGGCGCGACGGGGCGTGGAAGGTGCGCGCGATCGGGCAGGGTTATGCGGGCGGGTTCGCCGAGCTGGTGACCGCACACGGCATCGTGGTGGACGAGCCGCCGACGATCTCGCCCCTGCCGACCGCGGCGCGGCCGCTGATCCGCTTCGTCCCCGGAGAGAATCTGCTGTCGTTGGAGAAACGGCGGCAGCTGAATCTGCGGAAAGAGGCTGTTCTCGACGTTCTCGCCACCAAGGGCGCGCAGGAAGAACGCGCGCGGATCGTGCTGGTCATCGACAAGACGGGCAGCATGGGGACGCTGTACCGGATGGGGGTGATGCATCGGGTGGTGCAGCGGATGATTCCGGTGGCGATCCAGCTCGACGACGACGGGAAGCTCGAACCGTATCTCTACGCCAAGGATTTCGCCTCGTTGCCGCCGGTGACGGTGGAGGGCGCGGAGCAGTGGTGCGACACCTATCTGCACATGGCGGGCAGGCACGGCGGGATCGATTACGCCCGCATCGGCGGGGTCAACAACGAGATCCCGATCATGCGCGAAATCATCGACACCCTCGATCCGACGATAGATCCCACCCTGGTGCTGTTCTTCACCGACGGCGGATTCAGCCAGAAGAGCAAGATCGCCGCGCTGCTGCGGGAAGCCTCCGGCCTGCCGATCTTCTGGCAGTTCATCGGGCTCGGCGCGGCGAACTACGGCCTGCTGCGCGCACTGGACACGATGGACGGCCGGGTGGTCGACAACGCGGGGTTCTTCGACGTCGACGATATCGACCGGATCGCCGACGAGGACCTGTACCGGCGGCTGCTGGGCGAGTTCCCGGACTGGTTGCGGGCCGCCAGGGCGGCGGGCGTGCTGCGGCGGTAGGCGCCCGCTCAGCTCGGGCGGCTCATGCCCAGCTGCTCGGAAACCCGCAGGGCGACTTCGATATCGAGCCGGTCGACGGTGAGCGGGTGGCCGAGCACTTCCTCGGCGCGGCGGATCCGGTAGTGCACGGTGTTCTTGTGGATGTGCATGCGGGCGGCGGCGTCGGTGAGGCTGCCGCGGCAGTCCAGGTAGGTGCGTACGGTCTCGCGCAGGCGGGCGGTGGTCTCGTCGTCGCGCATGAGTGCGCCGAGAACGCGGTGCACCCAGGCTCGGGTATCGGCGAGGTGGTCCATCAGCAGGCCGGTCAGCGCCACGCGCGAGTGCAGGGTCAGGGGTGAACCGCTGTCGGCGAGCAGGGCGAGGTTGCGGGCGCGCTGGGCGTCGCGGAAGGTCTGCCGGAAGCCGTCGAGACCGGCGCCCAGGTCGCCGACCGCGACATGAATGCCTTTCCGGCGGGCCAGCTCTCGTTGGAGCAGTTCGACGTCGAGGGACGGTTTGCCCGCCGAGGAGATCCACACCCAGCAGTTCTGTTCGTCGATCAGCGCGGTGAGCGGTTCTTTGCCGGTGGCGGCGGTAAGCATCGCGACGCCCGCGCGCAGCAGATCGCTCGCGGGGACACCGGCTTGGCGGACGGAGACGATGGCGGCCAGGTGCCACCCGCGCAGGGAGGTGGCCAGCATGTGTTCGGCGGAGGCCAGGTCCAGGTTCTCGGTGTCGAGCACCGCGCGGATCTGCGCGGCCCGCATGGTCTCCGAGCGCATGTCCCAGCGCCTGCGTTCGCTTTCGTAGATGTCGACGATGCCCTCGATGACGCGGTCGATGTAGGTGTTGACCACCGTCGCGCCGCGGCCGGCTGTCTCCAGCGCGACCTCGGCGGGCAGCTCGGAGGCACGCAGTTCACTGATGATCCGCTGGGTGAGCCAGTGCTCGCCGAGACGGTAGGCGCGCAGCAGCGCTTCGGGCGCCATGCCCTGCTGGGCGACGCGGCGGGCGTATTCGGCGGCGGCCAGCGGCACGGTGATGTCGTCGCGGGAGGCGCTGAGGGCGAGCATGTCGATGATGGCGGCCAGGTTCGACGCGGTGCTGGCGATCATCAGCCGCCGCACTTCGTCGTCGTGGTGGAACTCCGGGATCCGGTCGATGAAGACCGCGGTGACATCCGCGGTGATCTGATCGAATTCGGCCCTGAGACGTTCGGCGACCGCGCGGGTGGCCTCGTCGACGTCCGTACTCATGCCCGGACCGTACCGGAGGGTTTGCTGCGGTTCAGGTGCTTTCCCCAGCTTGTTGTGCTGGCGGCACAAAGCCGGGCGAAGACTCTGGGGCGCGAGCCCGTAGCCGCTGCCCCACCGCCGGGCTTACCTTTGCGATGTAATCCGCATCACATCGACCCGGTGAGGGCATCGTGCAACAAATTGTCGGTTTGCCGGAATTCCGCGCCACGTGGCATCCCAGCGGCGCGTGCATCGCAGACGATCGCGAACAACTGGACAACCAATCCTTCGCCCGCAGGGTGCGGGCGGCGGCGACCGTTCTCTACGCCCACGGAATTCGTCGGGGCGATGTCGTCGCGGTGGTTCTTCCGAATCGTCTTGAATTCGCCGTGATCATGTTCGCCGCGTGGCGGCTGGGCGCCGCGGTCACGCCGGTGCGGCCGGATTCCACGGCCGAGGAGATCGGCTACCAGGTTCGCGACAGCGCGGCCTCGGTAGTGGTCACCGTGACCGGCGAGGAGGCGGGGACGCTGGCCATGGCCGAGGTGGCGGGACCCGATGCCGAGGAGGGCGCGCACGAGGCCGTCACGCCGGAGTCGGACACGCCCGCCCTGATCATCTACACCAGCGGCACCACCGGGCAACCGAAGGGCGTGGTGCTCGAGCACGGCAACGTCGCGGCCATGTGCGACATGGTGGTCGAGGCGTTCGGCCTGGACAACACCGATCACAGTCTGCTGATCCTGCCGCTGTTCCACGTCAACGGCATCGTCGTGAGCATCCTGTCGCCACTGCTGGCGGGCGGCCGCGTCACGATCGCCGGGCGGTTCTCCGCCTCGGCCTTCTTCGACGTGGTCGAACGGGTCCGGCCCACCTACTTCTCGGCGGTGCCCTCGATCTACGCCATGCTGGTCGCCCAGCCGGCGAGCAGCACGCCCGACATGTCCTCGCTGCGGCGGGTGGTCTGTGGCGCCGCGCCGATGCCCGCGGAGCTGATCGGCCGCTTCGAATCCCGGTTCGGCGTCCCGATCGTCGAGGGGTACGGGTTGTCCGAGGGCACCTGCGCCTCCACGCTCAACCCGCCCGCCGGACCGCGCAAACCGGGCACCGTCGGCGTCGCGCTGCCCGGCCAGACGGTGGCGATCATGGACCCCGAGGGCCGCCTCGTGCCCGACGGCGAACGCGGCGAGGTGGTGATCCGCGGCGCCAATGTGATGCGCGGCTACCTCGGCAGGCCGGAGGCCACCGCGCAGACCGTGATCGACGGCTGGCTGCACACCGGCGATGTCGGCTACCTCGACGAGGACGGCTACCTCGTGCTGGTCGACCGGATCAAGGACATGATCATCCGCGGCGGGGAGAACATCTACCCCAAGGAGATCGAGAACGTCCTGCACACGCATCCCGCGGTGCTGGAATCCGCGGTGGTCGGCGCGCCGGACCCGGTGCTCGGCGAGGTGCCGGTGGCGTATGTGGTGACGATGCCCGAGGCGACGGTCGATGCCGCCGAACTCCTCGCGCACTGCCGGACCTCGCTGACCCGCACCAAGGTGCCGGTGTCGATCGACATCACCGAGGCGCTGCCACGCAACGCGGTGGGAAAGATCGACAAGAAGAAGCTCAGGGCCCTCGCCGCCACGGCTGATGCCACGGCGGATACGGCAATCGCCGTCGCCGGAGCATAAACCTCGACACCCGACTGCATCCGCCCGAAACGACTTTCGGGCAGGTGAATGCTGCGCCCGTTTCGCGCGTTCGCCGCAATTCGATCCACAGCTCTGTTTCATCCGACAGAAAGGGCCGGAACAATGGGGTTCACAACAGCAGAACTTCCTCCCGTCGATCCGGGGGAATTCCTGAAGAAACCACTCGCCGAGCGAATGCGGATACTCGCATTGCACTGGGTGGACTACGGCTTCGGCTCGGCCAGGATGATCCAGCTGATCTATGTGCTCAAGGTCGCCCTGATCTCGGTGCTCGCCGGCGTCGCCCTGGCGACCTGGACCTCCGGGGTCGGCCCGTTCTGGGACGTCTCGGCGTGGTGGAACCAGCCGGTGGTCTACCAGAAGCTGGTGCTGTGGACGGTACTGCTGGAAGGACTCGGCCTCGCCGGCTCGTGGGGGCCGCTCGCGGGCAAGTTCAAGCCGATGACCGGCGGCGTGCTGTTCTTCGCCCGGCCGGGCACGATCCGGCTGCGGCCGTGGCGGTGGATGCCGTTCACCAACGGTGACACCCGCACCTTCCTCGACGCGGTGATGTACGTGGCGTTCGTGGTGACGCTGGTGGTGGCCATCGTGGCGCCCGGCGTGAGCAGTGCGTCGCTGTCGGAGGCGCTGCCGGACAACACCTCCGGCCTGGTGAACCCGGCGCTGCTGATCGCACCGATCGTGCTCTACGTGCTGTTGGGCCTGCGCGACAAGACCGTCTTCCTCACCGCGCGCGGCGAGCAGTATCTGCCCGCGCTGGTCTTCTTCGCGACGCTGCCGTTCGTGGACATGATCATCGCCGCGAAGCTGCTGATCTGCGTGGTGTGGATCGGCGCGGGCGTGTCCAAGTTCGGCAAGCACTTCAGCAATGTGGTGCCGCCGATGGTCTCCAACGGCCCGGTCGTGCCCGGCAAGTGGATCAAGCGGCTGAACTACCGCGACTTCCCGCACGATCTGCGCCCGTCGAAGACGGCCTCGTTCCTCGCCCATGTCGGCGGCACGACCGTCGAGATCATCACCCCGCTGGTGCTTCTGTTCTCCACCAACCACTGGCTCAGCGTGGCAGGGGTGATCATGATGGTGATCTTCCACGCCTTCATCACCTCCACCTTCCCGCTGGCGGTGCCGCTGGAATGGAACGTGTTGTTCGCCTACCTCTCGGTGTTCCTGTTCCTCGGCTTCCCGAACGAAAGCGGTTACGGTCTGGCCGACTTCTCGACGCCGTGGCTGCTCGCGCTGATCGCGGTCGCGCTGGTCTTCTTCCCCGTGCTCGGCAATCTGCGGCCCGATCTGGTGTCGTTCCTGCCGTCCATGCGGCAGTACGCGGGCAACTGGGCCTCGGCCCTGTGGGCCTTCGCACCCGGCGCCGAGGAGAAGCTGAACACCCTGGAACATCGCCCGACGCAGAACCAGATCGATCAACTGCTGGCCATGGGCTATCCGCGCGAGGTCGCCGAGATGACCATGCAGCAGACCATCGCGTGGCGGTCGATGCACAGCCAGGGTCGCGGGCTGTTCTCCGCGCTGTACACCCACATTCCCGACCTCGACCGGTGGACCGTGCGGGAGGCGGAGTTCGCCTGCAACTCCCTCATCGGCTTCAACTTCGGGGACGGCCACCTGCACAACCTCGATCTGATCGAGGCGGTGCAGCGGCGGGTCGGCTTCGCGCCGGGCGAGTGGATCGTCGTCTGGGTGGAGTCGCAGGCCATTCACGAAGGCGTTCAGCGCTACCAGGTCATCGACGCGGCGCTCGGCGTCGTCGAACGCGGCACCTGGCAGGTCGGCGACGCGGTCGATGCGCAGCCGTGGCTGCCCGACGGACCGATTCCGCTCCAGGTGACCTGGCGGTCGCCGGACTACAGCGGACCGGCTCCGGCTCCGGCTCCGGCTCCGGCTCCGCAGACCGTCAGCTGACATCACCCGTAGGAAGGCAGAACCCATGAGCACCGCGATCGTGGTCGGCAGCGGACCCAACGGTTTGGCGGCGGCCGTCGTCCTGGCTCGGGCCGGACTGGAGGTCACCGTGCTGGAGGGCGCCGACGAGATCGGCGGCGGCACGCGCAGCAGCGAAGCCATCGTGCCCGGCCTGCTGCACGACCACTGCTCGGCCATCCACCCGATGGCGGTGGGTTCTCCCTTCCTGCGCGGCCTTGACCTCGAGCGCTACGGATTGTCCTGGGCGTGGCCGGAAGTCGACTGCGCCCACCCGCTCGACGACGGCGGTGCCGGGGTGCTGTTGCGCTCCGTCGCCGAGACGGCGGCGGGGCTCGGCCGCGACGACCGGACCTGGCGGTTGCTGTTCGAGCGTACGGCTGCCGGCTACGAGCGCATGAGCGCCGACATCATGCGCCCCCTGCTCCGCGTGCCGCGCCATCCGATCGCCCTGGCACGTTTCGGGCTGCCCGCGCTCATCCCCGCCACGACACTGGCCGAGGTCTTCCGGACCGAGCAGGCGAAGGCATTGTTCGGCGGGGTCGCGGCACACGCGTTCCATCCGCTGCATCGGCCGCTCAGCGCGAGCATCGGTCTGGGCATCCTCACCGCGGGCCACACCTACGGCTGGGCGGTCGCCCGCGGCGGATCGCAGCGGATCGCCGACGCGATGGCCGCCGCCCTCGGCGACCTGGGCGGGAAGATCGAGACCGGCGTGCCCGTCCGAACGATCTCGGATCTCCCCCCGGCGGATCTGACCCTGTGGGACGTCTCGCCGACCGCCGTCGCCGACATCCTCGGCGACCGCCTGCCATCCCGGATCAGCAAGGCGTACCGGAGGTTTCGCTACGGTCCGGGCGCCTTCAAGGTCGATTTCGCGGTGGAGGGCGGTGTGCCGTGGACCGCGCAGGCCGCGCGCCGCGCGGGCACGGTCCACCTCGGCGGCGGCTTCGCCGAGATCGCGGCGACCGAACGCGATATCCATCGCGGGCGTATGCCCGAGCGCCCTTTCGTGCTGGTCGGGCAGCAATACCTGGCCGATCCGCAGCGATCGGCGGGCGACATCCACCCGCTGTGGACCTACGCCCATGTTCCGCACGGTTACACCGGCGACGCGACGGCGGCCATCGTCGACCAGATCGAGCGCTTCGCCCCCGGTTTCCGCGATCGAATCGTCGGCACGGCAGTACGCAGCGCCACGGAATTCGCCCGCTACAACCCGAACTACGTCGGCGGCAACATCATGACGGGCACGAAGGACATCCCCCAGCTCCTATTCGGCCCGCGAACGACTCTGCAGCCCTACGACATCGGCCTGCCCGGACACTATCTCTGCTCGGCGGCCGTACCGCCGGGCCCCGGCGCGCACGGCATGTGCGGGGCGAACGCCGCGCAGCGGGCCCTGCGCCGGGCGGGTATCGCCGTGCCCGCACTGTCTGCCCACTGATCCCGGGATCCCGCTGTTCTCGCTGAGCCGCCGACACGCGAGCACGCATAGGCTCGTCCTGTGCTCACCGCTCTGATCGCTGTTGCCGGAACGCTTCTCGGCGCCATCATCACCCACTGGTTCCAGCGTTCGGCGGCCGAGCGCGCGGCACAGCACGCTGTCCTCGAACGGCTGCGTCAGGATCGCTTGCTCGCCTACTCCGCTTTCGCGACGGCGGCCATGGACTATCGCCGTCAGCAGGTCGACCGCTGGCACAGCGTCCGGCGCGATCCGTCTTCCGAGGCCATCCGGGCCATCCGCCTCGAGGACGATCCGGATACGCACAAGGAAGCGATAGCGCGAGCATCGGAATCCATCGATGTCTTCGTCCGGCGTGCCGCGCTCGGCGTCCAGGCGTTGCCCGCACCACGCCGGGCGAGGGCGATCGGCCCGAGCGCCGCCGACGCGACACCGAGCTGAACTTCATGCCGCAACACCCTGCGGGTCCGCAGCCCTGCGATATCGGCCTGCGCGAACACCGTCGCCGCTGAGCCCCCGCCGTCAGTACAGCCCGACCGCTTCGGGCAGCGTCACGGCATCCTCCCCGACGCTGTGCCCGCTCTCCTCCTGCTTGCGCCGGTATTCGAGCAGCGAGGAGACCAGGACGCGCCGACGACGGCCCATGAACCGGTACCGGATCTGTCCCTCGTGCAGAAGCTTGACCAGATGCGGCCGGGAGACACCGAGGAGTTCGGCGGCCTGCTGGGTGGTCAGTTCCACATGCGCGGGGATCACCGTGACACCGCGGCCGACCGCCAGGTTCTCGAGCACCTCGCGAAGGGGACCCAGCGCCCGGGGCGGAAGGTGCACCGGCTCCGCCGTCCCGGCGACCGTGAGGTCGACAGCGCTGCCCTCGGGTGCGTCCGTCTCCAGGTCTCGCAGCGTTTCCAGGGCCTGCCGGGCCTGTTGCTGTTCGGCTGCGTTCGGATTCTCGTGGTCGGACATCGCCACCACCTCCACCTGCAACCTATGAAACCGGCGAAACGAACACAACGGCCGTCCGTTAACGATCCGATGCCGATGCCGCCACCTCGGGCGATGTATCGCATCCGGTCGGACGCACGGCACCGTCGCGCGCTCGCCGGTTCAGCCCTGGCCGGTGACCACCGTTCCGGTGAGCGCCGACACCACCGGCCGCCAGCGCTGCGCATACGCGGTGAGCACACCGTCGTCGTGGAATGTGCTGTCGGACAGGTACAGACCGGGCAGCGCGGTGGTGGCACCGAGTTCCACCAGCACCGGTTCCAGGTGCACGATCGGGGCCAGCGAGTGGGCCGGGCTGCCACCGAGCATCAACGGCACGGCCAGAACACCCGCCAGACCGGTCCCGCCGGCGAACTGTTCGAGGAACAGTTTCAGCAGCCCGGTGTAGGTGGCTTTGAAGGTGGGACTGGCGAAGATCACCAGCTCCGAGTTCGCGACCGTGCGCACGGCCTCGGCCACCTCCTCGTCGCCCCAGGTCAGCAGCTTGGGACCGAGGTGAACCAGGTCGAGGACGGCCGGTTCGGCGCCGGGAGCCAGGCCCTCGGCGAGCAGGGTGGCGGCGGTGCGGGTGCGTGAGGCCGGCTTGGGGTTGCCGACGACGACGGTGACGGTCATGACTGGAGTCCTGTTCGGGGGTCAGGCGCGGGCGGCGGCGGGTTCGCGGACGGCTTCGAGTTCGCGGACCAGCGGGAGCACCTTCTCGCCGAAGTACTCGATCTCTTCCTGGAAGTGCAGGAAACCGCCGAGGATCAGATCGACGCCGAGGTCGCGGTAGGCGACGATGCGTTCGGCGATCTGCTCGGGGGTGCCGATGAGCTGGGTGCGGAAACCGTCGTTGTACTGCACGAGGTCTTCGAAGGTGGAGTCGGCCCACATGCCCTTGCGGTCGCCGGTGGACGCGCCCGCCTGCTGCACGGCGTCGCGGAAGCCCTCCACCGCGGGCTTGTTCGCCTTCTCGATGATCTCGCGCAAGGTATCGCGAGCTTCTTTCTCGGTGTCGCGGGCGATGATGAAGCCGTTGAGGCCGAATTTCACCTCACGATTGTGCTCGCGGGCGACGGCGCGCAGGTCGTCGAGTTGTTCGGTGACGCCGTCGAAATCCTTGCCGTTGGAGAAGTACCAGTCGGCGTAACGGCCGCCGTTGCGGCGCGCGGCGGTGGAGTTACCGCCCTGGAAGAGTTCGGGATTCGGGCGATCCGGGGTGTTGAGCGGCTTGGGCTTGAGGGTGAAATCGCGGATGCGGTAGAAGTCGCCGCCGTAGTTCACCTCGTCCTCGGTCCAGATCTTGCGGATCACCTCGAGGAATTCGGCGCTGCGCCGGTACCTTTCGTCGTGTTCGAGCCACGGCTCGCCGAGCGCCTTGAATTCGCCCGCGAACCAGCCGGAGACGACATTGATGGCGAAACGGCCGTTGGACAGGTGGTCGGCGGTGGCGCCGAACTTGGCCAGCACGGCCGGATGCCAGAGGCCGGGATGGACGGCGGCGATCACCTTGAGCCGTTCGGTGGCGCCGAGCAGGGCGAGGCTGAACGAGGTGGATTCGTGCTGGAATTCCGCGCCGTAGGAGGCGGTGTAGCGGACCTGGGAGAGGGCGTATTCGAAGCCGTTGTTCTCGGCGGTCCTGGCCAGCTTCTTGTTGTATTCGAAGTCCCAGCTGGTGCGCTGCTCGATATCGCTGGTCACCAGGCCGCCGCTGACATTGGGCACCCAGTAGGCGAACTTGATTTCGTCGGCGAACCGCTCGGTGGTCATATCCACTCCATCACTCGGGGGAAACCGTCCCGGCCATGCAACACCGGACCGGCCGAGGTGAGGAGGGTTTGAATCCGGCCGATCGGATGGGTGCCTGCGCCCGCCCCGTGGTGGTTGCGGGCGCCGGGCTCCGGTGGTCAGTTGGCCGTCAGCGCCGGGGCGAAGGACGAGCGGGTGAACCGGCCCGCGGGCGCGAACCGGGCGAGCAGATCAGCCGCGTCGACGCCGGTCACCCGGGTGATGTAGGCGTCGGCCTCCTCGCCGGATGTGATGTCGAGCAGCGGCTGCGGGCGGTGCAGCAGCCCGACCAGGGCCGCGGCGAACTTCGGGTCCACGGCCGCGGCGGCGAAGAATTTGTTGCCGATGTCGCCGAGTTCGGGGTCGCTGAGGAACAGCCGGGTCACCCGGCTCGCGGCGTCGCTGCGGGCGGCGAGGAATTCGGCGTAACGGGCGGTGAGCCACTGTTCGTCGAACGGGCCCTCGTGCACGGCGGCCGCGGCGACCAGTCGCTGTGCCTGGATGAGTCCGCTCTGCGCACCCTGACCGGCGATCGGGTCGTAGGCCACGGCGGTGTCGCCGAGCGCGGCCACCGCGTGCCCCTGTGCGGTGCGGCCGACGCCGATGCGGACGACCGGGCGGACCGCGCCCTTCAGCCAGGAATGCGGGTCCTCCGTGATCGTGCGGACGGCCTCGACCTCCGGCAGGTCCCAGTCGATGTAGTCGCGGTAGAGATCGCGCACGACGCCGAGGGCGGAATCGGCCGACTCGGCCGTGGCGAAGCGCCGCTCCCAATCACTGCCCGGTCGCGCCCAGCCGAGGAATGCCCAGCTCGGACCGGCGTCCTTGTGCAGGTACGGGCCCCACCAGCCTTCGCCCTGGTCGGCGAGGATCGAGAAGCCGCTGTGCGCGCCGCCCGCCCGGCTGCGGTGGGCGAAGACCTGCTCGTCGTAGCCGAGGCCGGTGACGGTGACCGTCAGCAGCTTGCGCTGCGGGGCGGCGTAGACGGTGCGGGACTCGTCGACGGGGAACAGTTCCGACAGCCCGCCGCGGCCGGTGGCGACCAGGGTGAGGTCGGCCGCCGCGGCGATGGCGTCGATGGTCTCCAGGGTGACCTGTTCGACGACGAACCGGCCGCCGCGCTCCTGGAAGGCGGTCAGGCGCTCGTCGGCCTTGAGCCTGGTGTCGACGGCGACGCCGACGTAGCCGTCGAAATGCCCATCGAACTGGATCAGTTCGGGACGCTCGGGGCCGGGTCCGGCGATGCGGACGCTGAGGCCGGTGTGGCGGGGTGCCCGGGCGGTGTAGGTGTCCAGGCCGAGCGCGGCCTCGGCCTGCTGGGCCTCACCGAATTCCAGCGCGGTGCCGGTCGCGGGCACGTCATCGCGCAGGGCGCGCTGGTCTCTTTCGCTGTAGAGGGTGACCTCGAAACCTGCGTCGAGCAGGCCGAGTGCCGCGGTGACTCCGGTCTGTCCGGCGCCGATCACAGCCGCCTTGCGTGTGGAACGGGAAACGGGATTCGTGGACGTCATGGGTGGATGATGCGCTGGTAGCGAGCTGCTACCAGAGGATTTCGATCAGCGAGAACCGATGACGGCGAGTCGTCGCGCGAACCTCTACCATCCCTGCCATGTCGTTCACCGTCGCAGCACCCACCGGGGATCGGATCGAGGACTATCGCCTGCTCGGCGCGCAGGCCGAAGCGCTCGTCGACGGCGAGCCGGACCGGATCGCGAACGCGGCCAACCTGTCCGCGCTGATCTTCCACAGTCTGCCCGACGTGAACTGGGCCGGTTTCTACTTCGCCGACGGCGAGGAGCTGGTGGTCGGGCCGTTCCAGGGCAAGCCGGCCTGCGTGCGAATCCCCTTCGGCGCGGGGGTGTGCGGCACGGCGGCGGCCACCCGGACCACCCAGCTGGTCGCCGATGTGCACGCGTTCCCCGGCCATATCGCCTGCGACGCCGACTCCCGCTCCGAGATCGTGGTCCCGCTGGTGCGCGGGGGCGTCGTGGTGGGCGTGCTCGATCTCGACAGCCCACGGCCCGGCCGCTTCGACGAGGTCGACCGGGCCGGTCTGGAAGCGCTCGCGAAGATCTTCGTCGACAGCCTGGGCTAATCCGCGCCGCTGTTCGATCCGCGCTCCCCCGCGCTCCACGCGAACGGCAGATCGGACCCGTTGAGCAGGTGGTCGCCGATCGCACGCGCCTTCTGGACGGCCGGGTTGTGCACCGAAACCGTGCGGGCGTTGCGCCAGTGCCGGTCCAGCCGCAGTTCCTCGGAGACGATCGACGCGCCGCCGACCTCGAACAGCAGGCCGGTGGCGGGCAGCACGGTGTCGATCACCCCCAATTGTGCTTGCGCGGAGGCCAATTCGACGGCGACCAGTTCGGCTTCGTCCTTCGCCCCCGCGGCCAGCACGGCATCGAGGCGATCGGCCACGGCGAGGACGGTGGCGCGGGCGGTGAAGGCGGCGGCCGACAGCTTGCCGATGACCTCCTGCACCAGCGGATCGTGGCGCGGCAGGTCGGCGGCGGAGTGGGTGTATCCACGGGTGCGCCGAGCCACCCAGCCGCGGGCGTCGGATTCGGCCCGCGCGGCGATGCCGGCGAGCACGGCCAGCTGGACGAGCTGCAGGTAGGCGGTGGAATAAGTCGGTCCGGGCGCGCCATAGCCGGGGCCGAGGATGCGGTCCTCGGTGACGACGACATCGGTGAACTCGGTGGTGCCGCTGGCGGTGAGCCGCTGGCCGAAACCGTCCCAGTCGTCGTGCTGACGCACGCCTTCGGCATCGGCGTCGACCAGCAGGCCGACTCGTTCACCGTCGCGATCGGCGGCCACCAGGATGTAGTCGGCGTAGAGGGAACCGGTGCTGTAGTACTTGGTGCCGTTGAGCAGCCAGTGGTCGCCCTGGCGGGTCAGCGCGGTGCGGTAGCGGTCGACCGCGCCCACGCCGGGTTCGGTGATGGCATTGCCGACCAGCGTGCCCGAGGCGGCAGCGCGCAGCCAGCGCTCGCGTTCGGGGCCGGGTTCTGCCAGCAGCTGGTCCTCGACGAAGGCCCAATGCACGCGCAGGGCCTGCGGCAGGTTCGATTCGGCCGCCGCGAGGTCGATGAGCAGCCGGAACAGCTGGCGCACGCTCGCTCCGAATCCGCCGAACTCGACCGGCACCCGCAGCGCACCGAACTTGGCCTCGCGCAGCAGTTCGACTTCGTCGTAGGCGAGTCGGCGGTCGATTTCCCGCTCGACCGCGCCCGCGGCGATCCGCTCGAAGATCGGCTGGAAGACCGCGTCCAGATCGGCATCGGATGTGGTTGTCGCTTCGATGGAGGTCATGGGCTCACCTTGGCCCCGCGAGCGCCCGCGCTCACCGGTTGCGCGCAGCCGGATCGGAATCCTTCCCGTTCCTGTCGGTGCCCGCGGCTAGGGTCGCGGCGTGGCTGAGTCGCGGTTTTCGTTCACGGCACGGGTGTGGGAGCACGACGGGGAGGGCGCCTGGTTCTTCCTGACCGTCCCGGAGGAGGTGGCCGACGAGATCGAGGATCGTTACGCACACCGCGCCGGCGGATTCGGGTCGGTGAAGGTGCGGGTGCGGATCGGCGGGAGCGACTGGTCGACCTCGCTGTTCCCGAGCAAGAAACTCGGCACCTACATCCTGCCGCTGAAGAAGGCGATCCGGGTCGCCGAGGAGCTCGGAGCGGGGTCGGAGCCGAAAGTGGAGCTCGAGGTCGCTCTGTAGCGCGGGCCGCTGCGCACCGGTCCGCACGGTCGGCCGGAAAGCGGCCCCGCGGGCTGCTAGCGTTCGGCACAGCGCCAACAACGACGTAT
>NZ_BAGA01000138.1 GCF_000308595.1 Nocardia higoensis NBRC 100133
GCGCCTGGCCGGGCGCTGTCGGCCGCGCCGCTCACCGACGGCACCGCCGCTGCCTCCGCGCCCACCGGCTCTCCCGAGTCGCGCCTCATCGGTCCAGCATCGGCGAGCCCGGCCGCTCTCGCCAGCCGAAGGCGACAAGATCACTTCCGGCGTGTCGGAATCGGCACGGTCTGTCGTACCGGGTGTTTCCGGATGGTCACACAACCGCAACCGGAGGTGGTTACCGTGACCGGCATGTCTGCCGTTGCCGTCGGAATCGTGCTCGCCGCGGGCGCCGGTACCCGTTACGGATATCCCAAGGCGCTGGCCGAGGACGGCGCCTGGTTGCGGGCGGCGATCGCGGCATTGCGCGAGGGCGGTTGCGAGCGGGTGGTCGTCGTGCTCGGGGCGACCGGGCCGCATCACGACGGGCTCGGTATCCCGGAGGCCGTGCAGACGGTGTGGGCGCACGATTGGGCGCGCGGGCTGTCGGCCTCGCTGCGCGCGGGCCTGCGCGCGGCCGCGGGCGGCGACTACGCGGTGATCATGCCGGTGGACACCCCGGACGTCGGCGCCGCGGTGGTCGCCCGCGTTGTCGAGGCGGCCTTACACGCGCCCGGCGGACTGGCCAGGGCGGTTTTCGCGGGTCGTCCCGGCCATCCCGTTGTGATCGAGCACAGCCACTGGGCGGGCGTGGTCGCGGCCTCGACAGCAGATCACGGCGCCGCCACCTATATCCGGTCGAGGGGCGATATGGTGTGCGTCACGTGCGATGATCTGGCGACGGGCGTCGACCATGACTTCCCGGCCACTACCGCACGTTGAGCGGAGTTGAGAACTGATGCGCGACATCGTCGACGACCTCTTACGGGTGTGGTATTCGGGTCGGACGGGTGGGCTGGCGACCGTCGTGCGCAGCGTCGGGGACGGCCGCTGGCCGGTCGGCAGCGCGCTGCTGGTCGACCCGGACGGCGTGGTGTACGGCGCGGGCCTCGGCGGTTCGGTGGACGACGCCATCCGTGACGCGGCGGCAACCGCCGCCCGCACCGGCAGGCGCGCCATGCACCGGCTGCCCGTCCCCTCCGGCGAGCCGGGCGTCGCGGCGGGCGCCACCATCGACGTCTTCGCCGAGCCCTTCTCCCAGCAGGACTTCATCGAGTTCCCCACCGTCGCCGCCGAGATCGCCGCGCACCGGCGGGTCACGGTGTTCACCGTGGTGTGGAACCCGGACACCGATCTGATCGGCCAGCACCTGATCACCGACAAGCGGCACAACACCGAGCTGGTCGCGCTACCCGAATCCGATATCTTCGTCGCCTCGTTCGCGCCCGCGCCGCGCATGATCATCTTCGGCGCCAATTCCTATGCCGCCGCGCTCACCGTGCAGGCCCGGCTGCTCGGCTATCGAGTCACCATCTGTGATTCCCGCGAAGAGTTCGCCGTGCCCGAGGCCTTCCCGGGCGCCGAGATGGTCGTCGATTGGCCGCACCGCTATCTCAACACCCTGGCCGGCGCGGGCGAGATCGACGCGAGCACCGCCATCGTCGCCTTCGCCCACGACCCCAAATTCGAGATCCCGCTGCTCACCGTCGCGCTGCGCCTGACCGACCTCGGCTACCTCGGCGCGGCCGGTTCCTACGCGGCGCACCTGCGCCGGATGGAGGACCTGCGCGCGGGTGGTTTCGACGAGGCGGCACTGTCGCGGCTGCACTCCCCCGCCGGGCTCGACGTGGGGGCGCACACGCCCGCCGAGACCGCGGTGGCCATCATCGCCGAACTGCTGGCCGTCCGCACCGGCCGCGACGGCGGATCGCTGTCCCAGCACGGCGCGGCGCTGCCGGCGACGGGGATCTTCGACGGACGAGCGACCGTGGGACTGTAATTCCCCCGAGGGGGAGCCGATTCGCACCCGGCGGTGAGGACGAACCACAGTTGCGCCCGGTGCCCGATGGGGGACAGTGGTTGACGTGATCCTCACTGTGACAATGAATCCCGCCTACGACATGACCTACCGGGTCGAACGATTCGAACGCGGACGCCCGCATCGGGTCCGTTCGGTCGAGCAGCGCATCGGCGGCGAGGGCATCAATGTGACGCGGGTGCTCAACCAGCTGGGCCGATACGCGCGTGCGACGGGCTTCTCCGATCATTCCTTCGCGGCCGCAGCCGAGCTGGAACTGCCGGTGGACTTCGTGCACGCGCTGCCGTGGGTCCGGCGCACCGTGGTGATCAGCGAATCCGACGACGGCACCGCCACCGCCCTGGCCGAACCGGGCGCCCGGGTGACCAACCCGCACGCGGGCGATCAGCTCGCGGTCCGGGTGGCCGGGCTGCTGCCCGATATCGGCGGCCTGGTGATCTCTGGATCGCTGCCGGGAGGAATCGATGCGAGCCTCCCGGCAGCGATCGCCGATACCGCCATCGCGGCCGGGGTGCCGACCATCTGCGATGTCGAGGACGAGGCACTGCGGCTGGCGGCCAAGGTGCCCGGCGTGGTGCTCATGCCCAACCGCGCCGAACTGCGCACCCTGACCGGGCAGGATCCCGCCACGCCACGCGAGGTCGCCCTGTGCGCGCGCCCGCTGGTGGAGTCCGGAGCACGGGCGGTGGTGGTGACCAGGGGCGCGCACGGCATGGTCGCGGTCACCGCACGGGGCGCCTGGACCGCCTGCCTGCCGCGGCCGCTGGCGGGCAATCCCACCGGAGCCGGTGACTCCGCGGCCGCCGCGGTGATCTCCGCGCTGTCCGGAACCGGCGAGCCGGACTGGCCCGCCATCCTCACCGACGCCGTCGCCACGGCCGCGGCCGCGGTGGTCATCCCGGTGGCGGGCGAGATCGACCGGAGCCTGCGCACCCGGCTCGCACCGACCGTCCGGGTCGAGGAACTATCGCTGCTCTAGTCCGGGGCGGTGGCACCCCGGCCCGGGTCGGTCGCGTCGGCGGCGGGCGGATCGGCGAGGGTGTCCTCCAGTAACCAGCCACCGGCGGCCAGGTGCTCGGCGACCCTGGCCACATCGCCCGGATCGGGCTGTTCCATCGCGAAGCGGGCGATGGCCTGCACGATGGCCTCGCGGGTGATCTCGGCCTCCGGATTGCGGCGCACCAGTTCCTCGGCGACCATCACGACTTCGTAATCGGTCAGATGCCGGTGCAGCACCGCGAACAACGCGACGTAATCCGATGTGGGCACGCCCTGCGGATATCCGGCCCGCAGCCAGTCCAGGATGCGCGCGAGCAGCCCGGGGCGATCGGCGGACGCAGTTTCGCGATCGGTCCCTCCCACCGGGTCCGCCGTCACGGCGCCCGGCGCCGCCGGGTCCGCCGTCACCGGGTCCGACGCCGTCGCATTCGTCTCTGGCTCGGTCACTGGACGACGCCTCCTACTCTCCGAACAGGTGTATACCCAGCCGGGCGGCCAGGAATGCCTTGGCGGTGTAGAGGATGCCGGTGAGCACCGCCGCGATGATCAGGGCGAAACAGGCGTACGCCCCCGCCATCGCGACATTGTTGCGTCGGGCGACACCGCCTTCGTCGACCGTATCGGCAGCCGACAACCAGCGCACGCCGAGTGCGAAGACGGCGGGCAGCCCCGCACCGAGGATCAGCGCGGCCACGACGACATGCCATAGCGAGCTCAGACTGGTGAGCAGTGTCTGCACGGGCTTGCTCCTTCTACGGCCGCGCTCGGCGGGTCGGCAACGATGCCCGGTCGGCCTCGGCCGGTTCGGCGGGCCGCGCTTCGGCGCGTTGTGATCCGACGGAGGTCGACGCCACGCTCGGCGACCCGACCGGCTGGGCTCCGACCGGCTGGGATGCGACCGAGGACGGCACCACGGGCTGCGCGGTGGCCGGCTGTGATGGCGCGGACCGGGGGTCGGCGGAGTCGGCCGCCGGGGCGGTGTCGCTCGGCCAGACGTTGACATTGCCGGTGTCCACCCGGTCCCGGCGCGAACGCAGCCACATGAACCCGCACAGTCCGACCAGCAGGGCGAACACCACCAGCACGCCGGGCAGGCCGCCGATGGAGTGCGCCAGCGCCCAGCAGATCGCCCCCACCAGACCGGCCATCGGCAGCGTCAGCAGCCAGGCCACCGCCATCCGGCCCATCACCGACCAGCGCACCTCCGCGCCCTTGCCGATGCCGGAGCCCAGGATCGAGCCGGTCGCGGTCTGCGTGGTCGACAGCGGCAGGCCGAAGTGCGCCGAGCTGAGGATGATGGCCGCCGACGAGGTCTCCGCCGCTAGGCCCTGCGGCGACTCGATGTCCACCAGCCCCTTGCCCAGGGTGCGGATGATCCGCCAGCCGCCGAGATAGGTGCCCGCCGCGATGGCGACCGCGCAGGAGGCCATCACCCACAGCGGCAGCTCGTCGTCCTTGGCCACCGTGCCGTGCGCGACCAGGGCCAAGAAGATCACGCCCATCGTCTTCTGCGCGTCGTTGGTGCCGTGCGCGAGCGAGACCAGCGAAGCCGAGCCGACCTGACCCCAGCGGAATCCTTTGCGCCTGACGTCCGCGTCGGCCGATGCGGTGATCCGGTAGACCGCCCAGGTGCCGATCGAGGCGACCAGCGCCGCGACCACCGGTGCCAGCAGCGCGGGCAGCACGATCTTGCCGAGCACCCCCGAGGATCCCGACGACCAGATGACCCCGTTCCACCCGAGCGCGGCGATGGTGGTGCCGATCAGACCGCCGAACAGTGCGTGCGAGGAACTCGACGGCAGCCCGAACAGCCAGGTCGCGACATTCCACAGGATGCCGCCGACCAGTCCGGCGAAGACGATGAGCAGCAGATCCTGCCCACTGACGGCATCGAGTTGCACAATCCCTTTGGCCACCGTCGCGGCCACCTCGACCGAGAGGAAGGCGCCGATGAGGTTGAGCACCGCGGAGAGCCCGACCGCGACGCGCGGCTTGAGCGCGCCGGTGGCGATCGAGGTCGCCATGGCGTTGGCGGTGTCGTGGAAGCCGTTGGTGAAGTCGAACGCGAGGGCCGTCGCGATGACGATCAGCAGCACCAGTAATTCGGCGGTCACCCGTCCAGTGTGCGGTAACCGAAAGTTCGATTGCCATGCAGTTGCCATACGAACGCGCGCCGGATCGGCACCCTATAATGCCGAACCCGCCTCCTCGGCGGCGGCGTTTTCGTGCAGGTAGAGCCGGGGACCAGCCGGTCAGGGCAGCAGGCCGCGCACGGTGTCGATGCTGTCGACCTGATCGGGGGTCTTGTCCGGCCGGTACCGGACCACCCGCGCGAACCGCAGCGCGACGCCGCCGGGATAGCGCGGACTCACCTGCACGCCGTCGAGCGCCACCTCCACCACCAGCTCCGGCCACAGATACACGGTGCGCTCGTCGCGGGCGCGCTCGTGGCGGGGGAACTCGGCGGTCTGCCAGGCCAGCAGCGCGTCGGTCAGGCCCTTGAAGGTTTTACCCACCATGACCGGCTCGCCGGTGCGCGGATCGCGCGCGCCGAGGTGCAGGTTGGACAGATAGCCCGTGCGCCTGCCGTAGCCCCATTCCGCGCCGAGCACGATCAGGTCCAGCGAATGCACCGGTTTGATCTTCAGCCAGGACCGCCCGCGCCTGCCCGCCGCGTACGGCGCACTCAGCGACTTGACCATCAACCCCTCGTGCCCGGCTGCCAGCGCGCCGTCGAGGTACTCCGCGGCGGTCTCGCAATCGGGCCGGATCAGCGCCGGGATGGCATGCGGCCCGGCCACCGAGAGCAGCGCCTCCCGCCGCTCCGACAGCGGGGCGTCCAGCAGATCCCGCCCGTCCAGGTGCAGGCAGTCGAAGAAATACGGATGCAGCAGCAGTTCACGCGAGGAACTGACCGGCGGCAGCAGCAGCGCGCCCGGCGGCAGGTGCCTGGCCGTCGCCGCGTCGAACTCCGGAGCGACGGTGAACCCGGCAGGACGGGACCGCTCCGCCGCCGCGGCACCGTGCGCCCCGTCGGGACCATCGATTTCGAGGGCGCCCTCGGCGACGTCGATTCCATCGGCGCTGCCGGTGGCGTCGGCGGACGGCGCCGCCGAGGTGGCGAAACGGCTCATCGTCTCCTGGAACGGCCGCGGCCGCCCGTCGTCGGTGAGCGCCAGCGTCTCCCCGTCGAGGACCACCCGCTCGCAGTTCAGGCCGCGCACCAGGGCGACGAGTTCGGGGACGCCGTCGGTGATCTCGCGCAGCGTGCGGGTGAACACCCGGACCAGGTCGCCGTGGCGGTGTACCTGGATGCGGGCGCCGTCCAGCTTGTGCTCGATGCTGACCTCCCCGCCGAACTCGGCGGTGGCCTCCTCCAGCGAGGAGCCCGGCGAGGCCAGCATGGGCTGGATGGGCCTGCCCACCTCCAGCGTGAACGCCGCCAGTTCCGCGGCGCCGCCGCGCAGCGCCGCGACCGCGGTCACCGGCAGCCGCCCCGAGAGCATGTAGGCGCGGCGTACCAGCGGCACCGGCACTCCGGCCGCCTCGGCGACGGCCTCGGCGACCAGCGCGGTCAGCGCGCCCTGACGCAGTTCTCCGGTGAGCAGGCGGGGCAGGTATTCCTGCTCGGCCACGGTCGCCGCCGACCACAGCTCGGTCAGCAGATCCTTGCGCCGCGCTCCGGAACCGGGACCCGACTGCGCCGCCACCCGGTCGAGGATCGACTCCACGGTGGTCACGGTGGTACTGGGCAGCGAGGCGGGCGGCGTGGCGTCCAGCCCGGCCAGCGTGCGCCAGCCCGCGCCGAGGCGCCCCTGGGTCAGTTCGCCGGACAGCCACGCGGCCACCGGCCCGACCTCCTCGGGCGCGGCCGCGCGCAACAGCTCGGCCAGCGCGACGATCTTCGCTTTCCTGGACGGCGTCGACCGCACTGCGGCCGAGGTTCTCACGACGTCGGCGAACAACACACTCTCACGGTAACCGGGCCCGGCGACAGCGCCTGTGACCGCACTGCTAATTTCGCATTGGCAGAGCTGCGAAAAGCGCTCTAAACTGGACGAATGGCCAAGACCTATGTGGGCGCGCGACTGCGCCAGCTGCGCACCGAGCGCGGCCTGAGTCAGGTCGTGCTCGCCCAGCAGCTCGAGATCTCGGCCAGCTACCTCAACCAGATCGAACACGACGTGCGCCCGCTGACGGTGCCGGTGCTGCTCAAGATCAGCGAAGTGTTCGGCGTCGACGCGACCTTCTTCTCCTCCCAGGACGACACCCGGCTCATCGCCGAGCTCCAGGAGGTCGTGATGGACCAGGAACTGGGCATCGAGGCCGATACCCAGGAGATCGCCGAGATGGTCTCCGCGCACCCGAGCATGGCGCGCGCGATGGTGGCCATGCACAACCGCTACCGCAACACCAGCGCCCAGCTGGCCGCCGCCACCGAGGACCGCTTCGCCGACGGCGCGGGCAGCGCCACCATCTCCAAGCCGCACGAGGAAGTGCGCGACTACTTCTACCAGCGCCAGAACTACATCCACGAACTCGACACCGCGGCAGAGGAACTCACCTCACGCATCCGCTTCCACGGCGGCGACATCGCCAACGGTGTCTCGCGCCTGCTGCGCGAGCACGGCGTTCGGATCATCGAGCGCATCGATCTCGGCGAGGGCGTGCTGCACCGCTACGATCCCGACCACCTGCGCCTGGAGATCTCCCCGCACCTGTCCGGCGGGCAGCGCTCGTTCAAGCTGGCCGCCGAGCTGGCCTACTTCGAATGCGGCGAGCTGCTCGAAAAGCTGGTGGAAGACGGCAATTTCGCCTCCGAGGACGCCCGCAAGCTGGCGATGCTCGGCCTGGCCAACTACTTCGCGGCCGCCACCGTGTTGCCCTACACGCATTTCCTCGAGGTCGCCGAGGACTTCCGCTACGACATCGAGCGGCTCTCGGCGTTCTTCTCACAGAGTTACGAGACCATCTGCCACCGGCTCTCGACCATGCAGCGCCCGTCGCAGCGGGGCGTGCCGTTCTCGTTCGTGCGGGTGGACCGGGCGGGCAATATGTCGAAACGGCAATCCGCCACCGGCTTCCACTTCTCCTCCAGCGGCGGCACCTGCCCGCTGTGGAACGTCTACGAGACCTTCGCCTATCCGGGCAAGATCATGACCCAGATCGCGCAGATGCCCGACGGACGAAAGTACCTGTGGGTCGCGCGCACCGTGGAACGCCGCGCGACGCGCTACGGCCAGCCGAGCAAGACCTTCGCCATCGGCCTGGGATGCGAAGTGCGCCATGCCGGCCGGGTGGTCTACGCCGACGGCATCGACCTCGACCAGGTCAAGGCGACTCCGATCGGCGCGGGCTGCCGGGTGTGCGAGCGAGCCAACTGCCCGCAACGCGCCTTCCCGCCGCTGGGCAAAACTCTCGACATCAGTGAGCACCGCAGCTCGGTCTCGCCGTATGTGCTGAAGTAGCAGCGCTCTTCCTGGACAATCAGGATCGAACCGGACACACCGGACGTTTCGTTCACCGAACCGAAACATCGGCAACCCACTTGTCACCGACAGATATTCCGGCGCAACAACTCCTGGCTACCGTTCGCAGCACGGATACAGCCGTTGTATACGCGCTAGAAGGGTTCGCCACATGTCAGATCCACGTTCCACTCGTCGGCAGAAGTCTCGTCGAGTGAGCAAAGCGCTGGTCGCGCCGACCGCACTCGCACTCACCGGCCTCCTGCTGACCGCCTGTGGCGCCAAGGACGACGCCGATTCCGACGTTGCCGCCGCCTCGTGCGTCGACACCTCGGGTCCGACCATCAAAGTCGGCTCGCTCCATTCCCTTTCGGGCACGATGGCCATCTCCGAGGTCACCGTCGCCAACTCCACCAAGCTGGCCGTCGACCAGATCAACGCCGCGGGTGGTGTGCTCGGCAAGAAGATCGAGCTGGTCCTCGAGGACGGCGCGTCCGACCCGAAGACCTTCGCCGAGAAGGCCGAGAAGCTGATCAGCTCCGACTGTGTCGCAGCGGTGTTCGGCGGCTGGACCTCGTCGAGCCGCAAGGCCATGCTGCCCAAGTTCGAGAGCCTGAACTCGCTGCTGTACTACCCCGTGCAGTACGAGGGTCTCGAGGACAGCAAGAACATCTTCTACACCGGCGCCACCACCAACCAGCAGATCATCCCCGCGCTGGACTACCTGAAGCAGAAGGGCGTGAAGTCGCTCTACCTGGTGGGTTCGGACTACGTCTTCCCGCAGACCGCCAACCGTGAGATCAAGGCCTACGCCGAGGCCAACGGCATCGAGATCAAGGGCGAGGACTACACCCCGCTCGGCTCGACGGACTTCTCCACCATCGTCAACAAGGTCCGCACCGCCGACGCCGACGCCGTCTTCAACACCCTCAACGGCGACTCCAACGTCGCGTTCTTCCGCGAGTACACCAACGCGGGCCTGAAAGCCGCCGACATGCCGGTGGTCTCGGTCTCCATCGCCGAGGAAGAGGTCGCCGGCATCGGCGCCCAGAACATCGCGGGCCAGCTGACCGCCTGGAACTACTACCAGACCGTCGACACCCCGCAGAACAAGGCCTTCGTCGACGCATACAAGGCCGCCTTCGGCGCCGACAAGCCCACCTCCGACCCGATGGAAGCCGCCTACGCCTCGGTCTACCTGTGGAAGAACACCGTCGAGAAGGCCAACTCCTTCGCGGTGGCCGACATCCAGGCCAATGCCGACGGCGTGACCTTCGACGCCCCGGAAGGCCTGGTCACCATCGACGGCTCCAACCACCACATCACCAAGACCGCCCGCATCGGCGAGATCCGGCCCGACGGCCTGATCTACACGGTCTGGGATTCGGGTCAGCCGATCCAGCCGGATCCGTACCTGAAGACCTACCCGTGGGCCGACGGACTGTGATCGAGGAGCGCTGACCTGACGTGGACGTGATTGTCGGACAACTCTTCACCGGATTGAGCCTCGGCTCGATTCTGCTGCTCGCCGCTCTCGGCTTGTCGCTGACCTTCGGTCAAATGGGCGTGATCAACATGGCCCATGGGGAATTCATCATGGCCGGCTGCTACACGACCTATGTCGTGCAGAAGGTGTTCACCTCTGCCGGTGTGTCGCTGTTCGTGGCGCTGGTGATCGGATTCCTCGTCGGCGGCGCGCTGGGCGCGGCGCTGGAGATGGGGTTGATCCGCTGGATGTACGACCGGCCGCTGGACACGCTGCTGGTGACATTCGGTGTGGGCCTGGTATTGCAGCAGCTGGCCCGCGACATCTTCGGCGCACCCGCCAAGAACGTGCTGGTGCCCGAGTTCCTGAGCGGCGGCGTCGAGATCATGGGCGCCGTCGTTCCGAAAACACGAATCTTCATCCTGGTGCTGGCGATCGTCGCGGTGACGGTGCTGGCGGCGGTGCTGAAGGCGACGCCGCTCGGCCGCCGGATCCGGGCCGTGGTGCAGAACCGCGGCCTGGCCGAAACCAGTGGCGTGTCCAGCCGATTCACCGACATCAGCACCTTCTTCATCGGTTCCGGCCTGGCCGGCGTGGCCGGTGTGGCGCTGACGCTGATCGGCTCGACCAGCCCGACCATCGGGCAGAGCTATCTGATCGACGCATTCCTGGTGGTCGTGATCGGTGGCCTCGGACAGATCAAGGGCACGGTCATCGCGGCCTTCGCCCTCGGCCTGCTCAATTCCTTCATCGAGTACTCGACCACCGCTTCGATCGCGAAGGTCATCGTCTTCGTGATCATCGTGATCGTGCTGCAGGTCCGCCCGCAGGGTCTGTTCACGGTCCGGACAAGGAGCCTCGCATGACCTCACTCATCGGGACCGTCCGGGAACGGCTCGGCGGATCGCAGCGGGAATCCTCCCCGCTCACCGTGCTCGCCGGCTTCGCTGTCGCCGCGATCCTGCTGTTCGCGGTGGCGCCCGCGGTGCTCAGCGACTTCCGGCTCAATCTGCTCGCGAAGTTCCTGTGCTTCGCCATCGTGGCGGTCGGCATCGGCCTGGCCTGGGGGCGCGGCGGCATGCTGACCCTCGGCCAGGGCGTGTTCTTCGGTCTCGGCGCCTACATCATGGCCATGCACATGCAGATGGCCGATGCCGCCAGGATGAAGCAGGACGTGCCCGGCTTCATGCAGATCGCGGGCATCCGGGAACTGCCGACGCTGTGGCAGCCGTTCGCCTCCGCGCCGGTCACCCTGATCGCCATCCTGGTGGTGCCCGGCCTGGTGGCCGCGGTGCTCGGCTACGGCGTGTTCAAGCGCCGCGTCAAGGGCGCCTACTTCGCCATCCTGAGCCAGGCGCTCGCGGCGGCGATGGCCATCCTGCTCACCGGCCAGCAGATGCTCGGCGGTTTCACCGGCCTGTCGGATTTCCGCGCCTTCTTCGGCTTCAAGCTCTCCGACCCGGCCAACCGGCAGATGCTGTTCTTCATCGCCGCGGGCACCCTGCTCGTGGTGGTCGCCATCGTGCGCCAGTTGATGTACAGCCGTTACGGCGAACTGCTGGTGGCGGTGCGCGACCAGGAGGAGCGGGTCCGCTTCCTCGGCTACGACCCGGCCAACGTCAAGATCCTGGCCTACGTGGTGGCGGCGGTCTTCGCCGGCGTCGCGGGCGCGCTGTTCACCCCCATCGTCGGCATCATCTCCCCCGCCGATATCGGCGTGGTGCCCTCGATCGCCTTCCTGATCGGCGTCGCGATCGGCGGCCGGACCACCCTGCTCGGCCCCGTGCTCGGCGCGATCGGCGTGGCCTGGGCACAGACCACGCTGTCCGAGCAGTTCCCCTCGGGCTGGACCTACCTGCAGGGCATCCTGTTCATCGTCGTAGTCGGCTTCATCCCCGCCGGTCTGGCCGGCGTCTGGCCGATGGCCAAGGGGTTCTGGCAGTCCCGCTTCGGCACACCCGCGACCTCGGACACACCAGTCACCCCGGTCGAGGCGGCGCCCGCGGATGATGCCGTGCCCGCGGCCGCCGAGCCGAAGACACTCGCCGCGCCGGAGACGGCCGCCGCCGGGGAAAGCGTCTCGGACGAGGCCGGATCGGTCGAGGCCGCACCGGACGAAGAGCAGAAGGTGGAATCGCGATGACCGCTCCCACGCAAGAGCCCAAGCTCGGCGGCAATGCCGGCATGGACAGCGAATATCTCGAGATCCGCGGCCTCTCCGTGAGTTTCGACGGCTTCAAGGCCGTGACGGAGGTCGATCTGACGGTGCTGCAGGGCGACCTGCGGTTCCTCATCGGTCCCAACGGCGCGGGCAAGACCACCCTGATCGACGCCATCACCGGACTCGTGCCCGCCACCGGCTCGGCGCAGAAGTCCGGCGCCGAACTACTCGGCAAGAAGGTGCACCAGATCGCCCGGCTCGGCGTCGGGCGAACCTTCCAGACCGCCAGCGTCTTCGAGGAACTGTCGGTCCTGCAGAACCTCGACATCGCCGCGGGCGCGGGCCGATCCTTCCTCACCATGCTGCGCAGGCGTAAGTCCGTGCTGCCCGCCATCGAGGAGGCGCTGGAGACCACCGGCCTCACCGCCCTGCGCGACAAGCCCGCCGGCGTGCTCGCCCACGGCCAGAAGCAGTGGCTGGAGATCGGCATGCTGCTGGTGCAGAACGCCTCGGTGCTGCTGCTCGACGAGCCGGTCGCGGGCATGAGCGCCGAGGAGCGCGAGGAGACCGGAAACCTGTTGCGCCGCATCGGCGCCGAGCGAGTGGTGGTGGTCGTCGAGCACGACATGGAGTTCATGCGCCAGTTCGCCACCTCGGTGACGGTGCTGGCGGGCGGGAAGGTGCTCAGCGAGGGCACCGTCGAACAGGTGCAGGCCGATCCGAAGGTGCAGGAGGTCTACCTCGGCACCGCCGCGGCGATCGGCACCGAACTCGAAACCGAGGACGCCGCGCCCGAAGCCGTTGCGCCCGAGTCCGTTGCGTCGGAGTCCGATGCGACGCGGGACGGCAAGCCCGAACTCGAGAAGGAGGCCGACGATGCTCGAGCTCGTTGACATCAAGTCCGGCTACGGCCGCACCGAGGTCATCCACAATGTGTCGCTGACCGTTCCCGACGACAGCGTGGTCGCCATCATGGGCCACAACGGCGCGGGCAAGACCACCCTGCTGCGCACCGCCGTCGGGCTGATCGGCGCCAAGTCCGGCGAGATCCGGTTCGACGGAGAGAACATCACCAAGTACTCCCCCTCCAAGCGCGTCAAGCGCGGCATCGCCTACGTCCCGCAGGGGCAGCAGAGTTTTCCCCAGCTGACCACAGCCGAGAATCTGCAGGTGGTGGCCGACGGCCGCAAGCGCGGCAAGGCGCTGATCGAGGAATCCCTCGAGCTGTTCCCCGCGCTGCGCGAACTGCTCACCCGCAAGGCCGGTCTGCTCTCCGGCGGTCAACGCCAGCAGCTGGCGATCGCGCGGGCGCTGATCACCGAGCCGAAACTGCTGATCCTGGACGAGCCGACCGAGGGCATCCAGCCGTCGGTGGTGGCCGAGATCGAGCGCACCATCATCGATCTCACCAATCGCGGCGGGCTCAGCGTGCTGCTCGTCGAACAGCACATCGGCTTCGCGCTCCAGGCCGCGCAACGCTATTACGTGCTGGAATCCGGCAGAGCGACCTCGAGCGGCGAAGGCGGCAAGGGCGCGGAAACCGCGGTGCGCGCCGCGATGGCGATCTGAGGGGCGATGATGACGCGCCGGGGGCGGGTGCCGCTGGGTGAACAGGTCTATCACCAGCTGCGCCACGATCTCGCCTCCGGCGCCGTCGTGCCCACCGAACGGCTCAGCGAGGAGCGGCTGGCCGGCGCCTACGGCGTCTCCCGCACTCCGGTGCGCGAGGCGCTGACCCGCCTGCAGGCCGACGGCCTGGTCGAACGCCACCCCGACGGCCTCTATCCCTACCGTCCGCGCCTGGAAGATCTCGACGAGCTCTTCGAGTTGCGTATCACCCTGGAAGCACGCGGGATCCAACGCGTCGCCGGCCCGCACCGCGCCTCGGGCGCGCCCCGCACCCACGACCTCGACGAGGTGCGTGCCCAGCTACGCCACTGGCGCCGCCTGCACGAGAACCCGCCCGCCCCGAGCCTGGACCTGCTCACCGAGGACGAGCACTTCCACACCACGCTGCTCGCCGCCGCGGGCAATACCGCGCTGGCCGACGCCCTCACCTCGGTGCACGTCCGCCTGCGCCCGGTCCGCATCCTCGACCTGCCCACCCCCGAGCGCATCGTCGACATGATCGCCGAGCACATCACCATCGCCGAGCACCTGCTGGCCGGCGAACCCGAGACCGCCCTGTCGGTGCTGATCGACCACATCGAATCCTCGCGCACACACGTACTGACCCGCACCGGCCATGCCTTGGAGATGGCCGAACTCGGCCGGGCCGTGCGCGATTGAGCACGACCTACCACCCGGCGCAGGCGACGGCGAACACCACGGCGGCCGCGATCACACCCACCGCCGCCGCGATCCGGACCAGCGCCCGGCTCCGCCGGTAGAGCGTCTCGGCGACCCAGTAGAGCCCGCCGAAGAACAGGATCGGCAGCACCGCGAGCAGCAGGATCGCGGTGATCGGGCCGAGAATCCAGCCCGCGACGCGGAATCTGCCCCACAGGGTGCCGAGCGCGAGCGGAATCACCACGCTGCCCGCGAACCCGCCGAGGAAGCCCTGCCACGGCCCGCCCGCGTCCTGGACTGCGATCTCCATCACTTCATGGTGGCACCGAAATGGCACGCCCCCGCGCACCCACGCCGCCCGCGACGAGAATGCATCACGTGATCACCGAACACGTAGTGCTGCCCGTCATCCCGGGCCGCGAAGCGGACTTCGAAACGGCCTTCGCCCAGGCCCGCACCATCATCGAGTCGATGCGGGGCTTCCTGCGCCTGACCCTGTCCCGCTCCATCGAATCCCCCAGCAGCTACCTGCTTCTCGTCGACTGGGAACGCATCGAGGACCACACCGAAGGCTTCCGCCTGTCCCCCGAGTTCCAGCGCTGGAGGGAACTGTTGCACCACTTCTACGACCCACGCCCCACCGTCGAGCACTTCCACCAGGTCGCCTGAACGACTGGCTCGCGGCCGAACTCGGAGCACGGGGCCGGCCGGAACACGGCCCACTCGTTCAGTCGGTCACCTTCGGGTGCCCGGCCGAAGCAGCTCGGAGCCACAGGGTGCGCGTCTCGACATCGACCAGATAAAAGATGCGACCGCCGGCGGTGACTTCGAATTGCCACTGCTCCATCTCGACCCCGCGATGCCGCGCCGTCGAGAGCCGACCCTTCAACCGGTGGTGCCGCGAGGTCGGCACCGGCGCATCGGGCCGCGCGCGCAATACCTCCCATGCGGCCAGGGTGTTTGCCGGCGCTTGCTGACACAGGACTTCCCATCCCTTCGCCGCCTCGCCGGTCGCGAACCGCAGCTCCCAGTGTTCGCGGCCCGCCGGCGGCGCGACCCGATCCCCCCGCTTCCCGCTCATGCCCTTTCCGGCTCAGGGACCGGGCCCAGGTCCTCGTCGGAGTCCCGGCCGAGGATGGCGGCCAGCTCGGGATCGGCCAGGACTTCGGCCGTGTGGCGCCAGCTCTCGATCACCTGCACGACGGGCGCGGGGTTGTGCAGCGAATCCGCAGCCCGCATCGTCGAGACCAGTTCGAGGACGAACTCCTGGACCTCCGAGCGGGATAGGAACGCGACCCAGGGAAACACCTCCGGTAAGACATCGGTGACCAGCCGACGAGCCTCGGGGGCGCGCTGCATCATCGCGACGAACATCTGCGTGGTGACCGAAGCGGCCGTGCGCTCGAGCTGTGCGCGCGCGGCAGTGGTCAGCACCAGATCTTCGGCGTCCCGGCGACGGACGAGCAGCGCCTGTTCAGGAGTACGACGCAATCGCTCGACCGTGGCCTTGCCGTGCAACTGCAGCTCCGAGAAAAGCACCTCTTGAACGGTCATACTTATAAAGTACTTTAAAAGTATCGAGCTGTCGATCGCTACCGCCTGCACGGCGCGCCGTTCCGGATCGTCAGCGGCCGCCGCTGCCCGGGGCGCCCGCGCCGGGGAGACCACCGCCGACACCGCCGACATCGGTGATGGTCCAGTTCGAGGCGCGGTCCATGGTGACCGTGTAGGTGGCGGTGGCGGCCACGCCGTCGGGGGTCTGCTTGCTCTTGGAGGTCATGTCGACGAAGACCTGGACCACGAAGCGGTCGCCGTCGGACTCGGAGACATCGGCGGCGAGCAGGCGGGCGGTCGCGGTGTACTCCATCTGGCTCAGCCAGGGGCCGACCACGTCGACGGCGGCTTCGAGCTTGGGGGCCAGCTGTTCGGTGACGCCGTCGGTCAGCGCCTTGCGCCAGGCATCGAGGTCGCGGTAGTCGACCTCCGAGACGCGCAGGGCGTACTGCGAGGCGGCGGTTTCGGCCGCGGCCTCGGTGTCCAGGCGGGATTGCAGGGCTGACAGCTGGTCCGCTGAGTCGTCGGTAGCCCAGAGCACGCCGAACGTGACGGCCGCGACCAGGGCGAGGACCGCCAGGACCGCGACGGCGCGGACGGACTGCCACCACGGCGTGCGGGAGTTGTTCGCCTCCCGCGCATGGGGTTCGGCGGCTTCACGGCCTCCGGCGCTCCGGGAATCGGCGCCTTCGGTCTCGCCCGCCGCACCCTTGTCACTCGCGACCTTCACCGTTGCGACCTTCGTGGCCGCGACAGGCGTGGTCGCGGTCTCCGCAGTCCCGGCCTTCGCGGTATCGGCTTGGGTGGTCTCGCTCTTCGCGGTCTTGCTCTCGGCGGCCGCCGTCTCGGCGATCTCGTCCGTCGAGGTCTCGTTCAGCACGCCCTCGTCGGTGTCGGGAGCATCGGTCATGATTCTTCGTCTCTTCTCATCGGGGAACGGTCACGGTGAAGCGGACGCTCTCGCCCGGCAGTGTCGCAATCGCCTGTTCGAGCAATGTGCCCAGGTCGATCGTTCCGAGCAGCGGGCCGGTGGCCTGGGTCGCGGGCCGCAGCGCCACGCCGATGGCGCCGATCTCGGGAGCCATCTTCGCCAGATACTCGAACAGTTGCTCCTCCTGATCACGCCAGGACCCGAGGATCTCGTCGCCGCGCAGCACCTGCGAACCGGCGAACAGATACTTGTAGGAGACGCCGAGAGTCTCACCGAACTCGTCGAGCATCGGCGGCGCCTCGGTGAGCGCGGCGCGGGCCCACCCCACGTCGCCCATCATCCGCACCATCTCGCGCAGCACCGTTTCGAGCGAGCCCTCGTGCCTGGACAAGGTCGCCAGCAGCAGTTCGGCGCCCCGGCGGGCCTGCGGGACCGTGTCGTCGAGACCGACGAGCGCCTCGGAGAAGGCGTCGGTGAGCCTGCGCACGGACTCGGCGTCCACCTGATCGAGCAGGCTCGAGGTGTTGGCGAGCAGATCCGGCACCGAGGTCGGCAGTTCCACCGCCTCGGTCAGGTGTGCGCCGTCTTCCAGCCACGGTCCCTCGGTGGTCTGCGGGAGCAGCGCGAAAACCGGTTCGCCGAGCGCGGAGAGGTTCTCCACCCGCATCTCGCTGTCGACCGGGATGCGGTATTTCGCGTCGTAGGAGAAACGCATCCGGACCAGTCCGTCGTGGCTGCGCACCTCATCGACCCGGCCGATGTTCACACCGCGGTAGACGACCTCGCTGCCCGCTCGCAGCCCGGCCGCGTCGCGCAGATCCACGATCGCGTGCTGGCGGCGTTGCGTCGGGTCGATGGTGAGCACATCGACGACGAGATACCAGGAGCCGAGGATCATCACCGCGACCAGGGCCACGGCCGACAGCCAAGGGGGAATCCGGGTCATGGCAGAGCTCCGATCATCCGCAGGAGAACCAGCCCGTCCTTGGCGGGATCGCCCTCGCCCGCGCCGGCGATGCCGACCTGGCGGATGTCGACGCCGGGACCGAGCAGGAACGGCAGCAGTTTGTCGTTGACCAGCGCGAGCATGTCGGCGGCGTTGCCCGCCAGCTCGTTCGCGCTGGGTGAGGGATCGCGGAGCAACGGCACGATCGTCTCGAGGTTCTCGTTGATGTGCGGCAGGCGCGGTATCAGCCACTCCAGGCCGGAGACCAGCGTGCCCGCGTCGATGACGGTGTTGAGCACCGCGTCCATGAACAGCGGCACGCGTTGCAGGCGCCGGCGGGCGACATCGGAGAAGACGAAGCCCACCTCGTCGCGCGCGGCGTTCAGGCGCTGGGTCAGGTCGTCGGTGGCGACCACGATCCGGTCGATCTGGTCCAGATTCGCGGCGGCCGCGCTCACGTCCGTCGCCACCGCGGCCGCGAGCACGCGGGTCTGCGCCGGGTCCTCGGGCAGTACCTCGTTGAGCCGGGCGATCGAGTCCTGCAATCGCATCAGGCTGCCGCCGTTGACGAATGTCGCGATCCGGTCGAGCATCTCCTCGATCTGCGGACCGGGATCGGTCTGCTGGAGCGGGATGGTGTCGCCGTCGCGCAGCGGACGGTCGCCGTCGGTCTCCGGCGGCAGCAACGCGATGTAGATGTCGCCGAGCACGGTCGTCTGGCGCAGTTCGGCCCTGGTGTTCGCGGGGACGACCACCGAGTCGCGCACGTCGATGTGGGCGACCGCGCTGTGCGGCTCGAGGCTGATGGAGTCCAGGGTGCCGACGGAGACGCCGCCGCTGCGCACGTCGGCGCCCGCGGGCAGGCTGAGCAGCGATTCGAACTCGAGGTGCAGCCGGTAGGTCGGCCCGCGCACACCCGCACCGGGCAGCGCGTGATCGCTGGGGTCGAAACCACAGCCGCTGAGCACGAACACCATCGCCAGCGGGGCGGCGATCAGACGGCCCAGCCGGGTGCGTGTGCTGGTCCGCGTGCGGGTGATGGTCACGGAGTCGCTCCGATCGTCGACAGCACCAGTTGGGGAAGGGGAACCGAGACCGACCGCTCCGACAGCACGGTGCAGCTGTCCGGCGCGACCTGTGCCAGCGCGGCGCACACCAGCCCCGCGTCCGGGGTGGCCACCTCGGCGCGCGCCGGTTCGAGTTCGACGCCGAGCGATCCCTCGTGTGACCCGACCATCGTCTGCAACATGCCCACGACGCCGGGGATCTTGGCGAGCAGCTCGCCGGAGTTCTCGGCCCGGGTGCGCACCATCGTCAGGATCGGCAGGGTCGAGTTCAGCGTGTTCATCAGGTACGGGAAATGGTCGTGGAAGAGCCGGTCCAGCGGACCCACCGCGGCGGACAGCCGCTCGACGAGGTCCTTGACGACGACGAGCATCTCCGCGATCGAGCCGAGGCCCGGCCCGAAGGTCTGCAGGGTGATCTTGACGTCTTCCCAATCCCGGCTGACGAACTCGCTCATCGCGGCCGAGTTGTCGAGCAGGTCGCCGAGCTGGGCCATGAAGCTGTCCGGTGTCGCCAGCAGATCGGCCAGGTCCCGCAGCTCGCGGTTGAGCGTGGGGCCGAGTCCCTCGACCTGGCCACCGGCGTCGCGCAGCACCGCTTCCAGCGGCGCGGTGCCGTCGGGGCCGAGTTCGGTGATCTGCCTGACCAGTGTGGAGAACGATCCGAGGGCGTCGGAAACGCTGACCGGCGTGCGGGTTCGGCTCTGGTCGATGCACGTGTCCGACGGCAGCTTCGGTCCCGCGCCCGGATCGGCGTCGACGAGTTCCACCCGCCGATCGGTCAGGATCGAGGCATTGGCGATCACCGCGCCGGTCTCGGCGGGCAGTTCCCGCCGATCGGTGCGCATGTCGACCCGCACTCGCGCGCCGTCGGGCTCGATACCGCGCACGGTGCCGACCGTGACGCCGCGGATGGTGACCGGCGAGCCGGGATAGAGACCGAAGGAATCGTCGAAATACGCGCACAGCGAGCTGGTTTCGCTCCCGCTCACGGCCCGCACGGTGGCCGCTCCCGCGAGGGCGAGCGCTGTCGCGGTCACGGCCGCCACGGCCAGTCGTCGTTTTCCGGTGAAATGTGTACGCACGTCAGCACCGTGTTCCCGGCATCGGGAGGCAGGCATCGGGCCGCTGGACCGTCAGCCCGCTCTGATCGATCAGCACCTGCCCCTCGGGCCCCGCGACCCCCGCGAGTCCGTTCAGGGTGGTGGCTATGGACGTCATCATCGAATCGACCTGGGCGCGCAATTGTTCGCCCTGGTCCGCGGCCTCCTCCAGCGGCGGCAGCAACGGCTCCACCTTCTCGGCGTAGGGGCCGCTGAGGAAGTCGAAGAGCGCACCGCTCAGGCCACCGAGCACCTCGGCGAACAGGGCGACGTCGTCGCGTGCGGCGATCATCTGGGGAGCGAGCGTCGCGTACCCGCGGATGATCTCGAGAGCCAGTTGCTGATTGTCGATGGCCGTGTGCAGGTATTCGTTCGACAACTCGAGCAGACCCTCGATCTGGCTCTTCTGCTGGGCGAGCACCCGCATCACCGCTTCGAGGTCGATGACCGTGGAGTTGATCGCCTCGGGCGATTCCGACAGTGCGGCGGAGGTCTTGTCCAGCGCGTTGCGCAATGCCTCGGCGTCGAGTTCCTCGAACACCGCGTCGGCCTCGTCGAACAGATCGCCGACCAGGAAGGGCAGTTCGGCGCGCTGCTGCGGAATGGCTTCGCGCAGCGGCTCGTCCCCCTCCGGACGCACGGCGAGGTACAGGCCGCCGATGGGGGTGAGCATGCGCACCGCCACCGAGGTCCGGTCGCCCAACGCGTACTGCGAGTCGACGGTGAAGGTGACGTCCACGTGATCGTCGGCGAGCGCGACCGAGGCCACCGAGCCGACCGGCACGCCGGCGATCCTGACCTCGTCACCCTCGGCCAGACCGCCCGCTTCGGGCAGCTCCAGCGAGTAGGTGGCGGTGCCGGGCGGGTGCAGATACAGCGCGAGCACGATCGCGAAGATCACCCCGAGCACTCCGAGTCCGGCCAGCGCCCAGCGTGTCTGGGCGGCCGGGTCGGCGTCCTCGGAGCCGAGATCGAACGAGGCGAACCACTGGGGCAGGCCCATCAGGCACCTCCGTTGCAGACGACCAACTGCCTGCCGTGCAGCAGGACGTCGGCGGTGACGGGCAGCGGGAGCAGGCCGTTGCTGCACTGCCGCTGCGGATCGGTGTTCGGGATGAGGGCGTTGAGCCCCTCGAAGACGCCGGGCAGCACCGACAGGGTGCGCATGGCGATCGCCGGATCGGGAATGACCTCCGACACCCGTCGGGTGAACTCGTCCTTGTAGTCGGTGGCTCCCAGGCCCAGCCGCGCCAGCGCGTTCACGGTCCTGCCCACCTCCGACATCTCCAGCGCGCCCTTCTCGACCATGTCGAGGAACTCGCCCATCCGGGTCACCAGCGGCGTGAAGATCGAGTGGAAGACCTGCAGGATGTTCTCCAGGTTCTGCGAGCGCCCCTGCAGGCGATCCGACAGCGCCTGCAGGTTGGTGAGCATGGTGCTCATCAGCGCGCTGCGGTCCTCGGCGTAGGTCGCCAGCGTGGCGATATCGCGCATGACCGGCGTGACGCTGTCCTCGCTGCCGTCGATCACGGCGGCCACGTTCATGGCCAGACGGTTGTACACGGCGGGATCCGCCTCGCGCAGCAGGGGTTTGAGGCCGTTGAAGACGATGGTGATGTCGAACGAGTCCACCGTGTTGGTGACCAGTTCCCTCGGATCGAGTTCCGGGCCGTCCTCGTCGGCGCGCTCGAGTTCGAGATAGCGCTGCCCGGTGAGGTTCTGGAACTTGATCGCGAGCAGGTCGGGTTCGCGCAGCCGGTACTCGTCGAGAACGGTGAATTCCACGATCGCCCGACTGTTCTCCGCGATCGCGATATCGACGACCTTGCCGATCTGAACGCCGCGCAACCGGACGTCGGTGTTCTCCTTCAGCCCGAACACATCGCCGAACTCGGCGCGATAGGTGGTGGTCGACCCGGAGACCGGGCGCTGGATGGCCTGCACGACCAGCACGATGATCGCGACGACCACGCACGCGAGCACGCCGAGCCGGATCGCCGCCTGTCCCGGTGTCCTCATCGCGGCACACCGCCGATCGCCTCGATCGGCATCCGGAAGGCCGGGAATGTCTCGACCAGCACATCCACGCCCAGCACCACCTTGTCGCCGTTCTTGTACAACGCGCCGTCGAGTCCGTCGATCAGGCGCGTCATCTGGTCGGGGGTGACATTGCTCAGCGACCGGTTCAACGGGATGATCAGGTCGAGCAGCATGTCGACCGCGTCCGCGGTAGGACCGAGCTCGTCGGCCACGGTGCCCGACAGGGCGAGCACGAGATTCGAGACCTCGGTGATCGTGTCGCTGGCCTGCTGCGCGCGGGCTTCGTCGTCGAGTTCCTCGACGGCAGCCAGGGAGTACAGGATGCCGAGCGCCGAGGGCGTGAAGACCGCCGTTCCCTCGGACACGTCGGCCATTCTGGGCAGCATTTCGCTCAGTGACATATTCCTCGCCCGCGCCGTCGTGCGCGCCACCAGCAGGGCCGAGGCGAGCAGCGGCGCCATCTGCTCGGTGAGCGCGACCGAACTGTCGATCGAATCCGACAGCTTCGTGGTCACCGCGTCGAGCAGCAGGCGGCCCGAGTCGCGCAGCACGGTGGTGACGGTGTAGTCGCCGACCTCGCCCAGATCGAGCACGGTGCTCGGCCCGATGGGCGTTCCGCCCGGCATCGGGATGAGCTCCAGGGCGGTCGAGCCGAAGATGTTCGACGAGACGAAGCGCGTGTGCATGGCTGTGGACAGCTCACGCACCCGCTCCTCGTCGACGCTCAGGGTGACCACCTGCATGTTGGGACCCTGTGCCTGGACGTCGACCACCGAACCGATCGGCATGCCACGCAGGCGCACCGCGGTGTCGGTGGACACGCCGTCGCCGAGATGCGCGGCCCGCACCGCGAATTCGATCTGCCCGTCCCGATCCGGCCGGCTGATCTGCCACGCGCCCGCGAGCACGACCGCGACGACCGCGATCACCCCGATGCCGCGCACCCGCAGACCCCACGGGGTCGGGCCGTGCGCTGAATACAATGCTGCTCTGCTCATCTCACCTCACCCCGAGAAACTGACCGTCGCGTTGAGTCCCCACATGCACAGCGTGAGGATCATGTCGGCGGTCACGATCAGCACCAGGCTGGCGCGGATCGCCCGGCCCGAGGCGATGCCGACGCCCTCCGGTCCGCCGCTGGCGTGGAAGCCCTCGTAGGCGTGCACCAGCGTGACCACCAGAACGAACACCACCACCTTGATCAGCGAATAGATCAGGTCGCTCGGCTCGGTGAACATGTGGAAGTAGTGGTCGTAGGCGCCGGAGGCGTTCCCGGCGACGAGGGCCACGGTCGCGCCGGTGGTCGCGAAACCCAGGGCCAGCGCGATGAGGTATGACGGGATGACCGCCCCGACAGCGGCGATGAGCCGGGTGGAAACGACATACGGGATCGGGTCGATCGCCTGCGACTCCAGCGCGTCGATCTCCTCGGAGATGCGCATCGCGCCGACCTCGGCGGTGATCCGGCACCCGGCTTGGGCGGCGAAGCCGACGGCGGCGATCAGTGGCGCCAGCTCGCGCGGATTGGCCAGCGCCGACATCGCACCGGCCAGCGGCCCCATGCCGAGCATGTCCAGGGCGGAGAAGCCGACGATACCGACCACACCGCCCGCGACGATGCCCATGATGGCCAGGACCGGGGCGACACCTCCGCCGACGATGACCGCGCGGCCGTTGCCCCAGGTCAGGTCGGTGAAGATCGCGACGGCATGGCGACGGTGGCGGCGCAGCGCGTGCCCGATGCCGAGAATCGCCTGCACGATGAAATGCATGACGTGCCCGAGGGATTCGATCGGTGACCACAGCCGTTCGGCATGCCGCGTCCAGCGCAGCGCCCTCGGCCGGTATCGGGTCGGCACCGCGACCTCACCGGCGTGCGGAGAAGACATCAGAGAAACCTCATGGGGACGAACATCAGAACGATTTGGGTGATCACGAGATTGGCGACCATGCAGGCGAGGATGCCGAGCACGACCGCGGCATTGACGCTGTCGGCCACGCCTTTCGGCCCGCCCTTGGCCTCGAGCCCGCGATGGCTGGAGATCACCGCGACCACATAGCCGAAGACCGCGGCTTTGCCGAGGCAGACGATCAGGTCGGTGACCGAGGCGAAGCTGCCGAACGACATCCAGTACGAACCGGGCGCCACGCCCTGCCCCAGCGAGGCCACCGCGAAGCCGGCCACGATGCTCATCAGGATGATCAGCACCGACAGCATCGGCGCGACCACGACCATGGCCAGGATGCGCGGGGCGACCAGGCGCCGGTGCGGGTCGACGCCCATCGTGCGCAGCGCGTCGATCTCGTCACGGATGGTGCGCGAGGCCAGGTCGGCCGAGATCGCCGAGCCGCCCGCGCCGCCGATCAGCAGCGCGGCGGCGAGCGGGGCGATCTGCTGCATGACGCCCATGCCGCCGACCGCGCCCGCCATCGAATTGGCGCCGACGTTGTCGGTCATGCTGCCGACCTGGACGGCGATGACCACGCCGAGCGGGAGGGCGACGAGCACCGCGGGCAGGGCGGACACCGAGACGAAGAACCAGCCCTGGACGACGGCCTCCCGCAGCGGGAATCGTCCGCGCACGAGGTCGACGACCAGCAGCGTCGAGGAGCGCACGCCGAGCCGGAACAGTCGTCCGAAGGTGCGCGTGGACTCGGTCGTGCGCGTCGTCGCGGCCCCCTCGGGGCGGGCGTCGACTGGAGCAGTCATCGGGAATTCCTCTCCGTACGGAGGATCGGGCTGGTGCGTGGGGCCGGCTGCGGACGCATTCGGCTGCCGTGGGCGGGCGCGCGCGGGCGCGCGGTAGCGACGGCTCTCCGGGTCCGGGCTGAAGGCGGCAGCTGTCGCCCGATCGGACTTCGTATGTGCGGTGGACGGGTCTCGGTGGTCGTTGCCCTCAGTGGGTGTCGTCGGGGGCTCGCGGAACGAGCAGGAAGGAGAACATGGTCCGGGCGAGCTTGCGCACCCCGGCATCGGTGGCGGCGGCGGTCCCCAGATCCGGTGTGAGCCAGACGCTGGCGAAGAAGCGGGAGACGAGTTCCGCGGCCACCTCGGTGTCGATCTCGGCGCCGGTGCGTTCGGCAACGCCGTCGAGTTCGTGTCCCACCGCGGCGATCAGCATGGCGGCGACCTCGGGATCGCGTATCACCGGAAGCGCGCCGTTGTCGGCGACCAGCCTGCGCGCCACCGGATGGGTGCGCGCCACCCGCACGGCCTGCACGATCCACTCGATCGCGCGCTCCAGCGGGTCCTCGATCGCGTCGGTGGCCTCGTGGAACCGGTCGACGACGCGCGCGAGCTCCCAGGCGAGTGCGCGGCGCACGAGATCCTCTTTGGAGACGAAGCGCCGGAACACGGTCGCCCGGCCCACGCCGGCCTCCGTGGCGACGTCGGCCACGGTCATCCTCTCGATGCCGTGCCTGCTGAGGCAGTCGATGGCCGCTCGCAGGATGGCCGCGTCGGTCGTATCCCCTTCGTCGGGAGAGGAGGCCAGTGCATCGATCAGCAGCGAACGCACCGGTTTGAGACTCATAGTTCGGTGAGAGTATCACCGATCTCACCCGCCGAGAAGATCCATTTTCGGCGGGCTCGATTCACGGACGGAATACAGCCGCCCGGACCGTGGTCAGCAGTCGGTCTGGAAGGGGAAGCAGGCGTTCGGCCCCGGCGGGACCGTGGTCGGCTCGACGGTGACCGTGCCGGAGACACGCGTGCTGCTCGGGACCGGCTCGGATACGCCGTCGTCGGTCGTCTGCGCGGTGACGATCATGGCGACCACCGCGATCAAGCCGAGCCCCGCGATCACCAGCACAATCCAGGCCGGCGCACCCCGCAGGCGCGACCGCGGCTTCGGGGCCGGGGCCGGGGGCGGCGGCGCGAAAGGTGGCGGAGCCATCTCGTCGCGCGGCAGCGGTTTCAGCCTGGCGGGGCCTGCCGTCGGGTCCGCCGGGTCCGCGGGCGTCGGATCCCATCCGGACTGCGCGTATCCGGGCGGCGGGGACGAGGGCGGAGCATCCGGCTGCGCCTGCGGGGCCACCATCTCTTCCTGCGGCAGCGGCTTCAGCCGCGTGGGGTGGGCCGTCGGCTCCGGGGGGTCCGTGGGCGACGGCTCCCATTCCGGCGGCGCGTATCCGGGGGACGAGGGCGGGGCGTCCGGCATCGGGGGCGCCGCGGGTGAGGATGTGACGCCCGGAGGCGGCGGTGCGGCGGGCGGGGGTGTGTCGCCGGGCGAAGGAGGCGGCGGAGCCATGGGCGAGTGGGTGTCGCCCGGGGACGGGGGCGGCGGGGCGAACGAGGTCGCCGGCGGCACATAGGGCGGCGGGGTGCGGTCGGTCGGTGTCGCGGGGTCCGGCGCGACCGCGGATCCACTCCCCGCTCCCGACTGCGTGGGTATCGGGACGGCCTCGGCACGATCCCATCCGGACTCCCCCGGCGACGCGCCGGAGGACCCGGCCGCCGCGTGCGGCGGCGCGGGCATCGGGATGGCCCCGGACGGAGTTCGCTCGGGCTCGGAAGCAGACACCGGCACGGCCGCGAAAGGCTCCTCGCCGGACCCCGGGGCCGCGAACTCGGGAGCCGCGGGCACCGCGGACGCGGACTGCTCCCGATCCGACGGATCCGAAGAGACGGCCGCGGGCGGAGACGACTCCCCGACCGACGCCGGAGCGGACGGTCCCGGGGCGGGCCGGGGCGAGGCGGAAGTCCGCCTGCGCGGCTCGGGCCCGCCGGGATTCCGGTCGACGAACCCGTCGTCGCGCAGATCGGCGCGCGACAACCCGTCCCCCATGTCGAGCGCGTCGACCGCACCGAGCACCCGGTCGATATCCCACACCGCGGGTTCGTCGCCGAACTTCTCGATATAGGAACGGAACTCGGCGGTGTCGGTGACATTGGCGACGACCACGTCGAGGCCGGGGCGCAGAGTGGTGCGCGCGGGACGCACCACGACGCCCCGATAGGGCAGCAGCGCGACGAATCCGCACACATGACCCGGGTCGAGCAGCGCCCGTTCCAGGGTGGCGCGCACCGCGTAGATCCCGTGTTCGAGCTGTTCCGACGGCGAGGACTCGTCGTCGAGCACCACCGGCTCGCCGCTGATCTTCCACGGACCGTCCGCCCGCGCGCTCAGGATGCCGCTCTGGCGTCGCTGGAAACCCCTGACCTCCGCGACCGTCATTCCGCGCGGGGTGAACAACACGGCGTCGACCCGTCGGCCGCCGCGATCGACCCGCACGTCGACGAGCGTGAGACAGGTGGTCGGCACGGCGCGCAGGCAGTCCACGAATTCTCGTTCGGCCGCGGACAATTCCGCCTCCGGCCTGATCCTCACCAGCATCGCGTCGCCTCAGCCCCTGTTCGTGACCCGTGTGGGGCGCATCGACCCCCTGCCCCGGTACTGATGATGCCGGGCCGGGGCGCCGAAAACCACCGCAGCGCGAGGAACATCGAATCGAAGGGCCCGGCGGGTAGGCTCGGCGCACGGTCCGGCGGCGCCGCCCGGGCCGATCCGACGGCGGGAGGCAGCGACGATGACGTCCACGTCACGGGCACGGATCGATCCGGGCCGATTCCGTGCCCTCGGGCCGGTCAACTGGGTTGTCTGGCAGGTTCTTTCGCGCGCGGCAGGCACCGCGGACGCCCAGCTGTTCAGCACCCTCGGCCGCACCGGTGGCCTGTTCCGCGGCTGGTTGCACTTCTCCGGCAAGCTCATGCCGGGCGGGAAGCTGTCGCGCCACGAGTCCGAACTCGTCATCCTGCGCGTCGCCCACCTGCGTGAGTGCGACTACGAGATGGACCATCACATCCGCCTCGGCAGGCGCGCGGGCGTCACCCCGGAAATTCTCGACCGGGTGCGCATCGGCCCCGCCGCCCCGGCCTGGTCGGACAAGCGCCGCGCACTGCTGAAGGCGGTCGACCAGTTGGTCGCCACCCGCGATATCGACGACGCGACCTGGGCCGAACTGTCCGCGCACTACGACGAACGCAGGCTCATCGAGATCGTCCTGCTGGTGAACCAGTACGAGGGCCTGGCCTCGACCATCACGGCACTGCGCGTGCAACGCGACCGCTTCTGATCACCACCGAGGTCGGCGGCGGCTCGGCGCACCCGAAATAACCGTACGCCGTACGGTGTACTATGTACGGAGTTGCCCGCCACGACCCGTTCGGAGTCTCCTTTGCAGATCACCGGCACCGCCCTGTCCCTGAACGTCGCCGACCCCGCCGCCTCCGCCCGCTTCGTCACCGATCACTTCGGCTTCACCGAGCAGATGTCCGCCGACGGCTTCGTCTCGCTCGCCCGGCCGGACGCCGGAAACCTGATCTTCCTGCGCACCGGCCTGCCCACCTTCAAGCCCGCCGAGATCGCGGGCAGCGCGGGCGAGGGCCTGCTCGTCGTGTTCGTGGTCGAGGACATCGACGCCGAATACGACCGCTTGCGCGGCGAGGGCGTTCCGATCGTCACCGAGATCGAGACCGAGGAGTGGGGCGAGCGCTACTTCCAGATGCGCGACCCGAACGGCATCATCTTCCAGCTGGTGCAATGGGTCTGACCCGACCCCGGCGGGCCGCCCGCACCGGCGGCCCGACCCCACCGGGAACGCGTCCGGCGCCCGCGTGGTTGCACCGACCATGGAACTCAGCCACGCAGTCGAATTCGCCCGCACCACCCGCAATTCCGTCCTGACGGCCCTGCGCCGCGACGGCCGCCCCCAGCTCTCCAATGTCCTGCACGTGGTCGACGACAACGGCCTGGTCCTCATCTCCATCACCGCCGACCGCGCCAAGTACCACAACCTGCGCCGCACCCCCTGGGCCGCCCTGCACGTCACCGGCGACGACTTCCGCTCCTACGCCGTCCTGGAATGCGAGGTCGACCTGACCGACATCGCCACCGATCCCCACGACGCTGCCGTCGAAGCCCTCATCGCCTACTACCGCGCCGGCGCGGGCGAACACCCCGACTGGGACGACTACCGCCGAGCCATGGTCGCCGACCGCCGTGTCCTGGCCCGCCTCACCCCGGTACGCGCCTACGGTCTCCTCCGCGAGGTCAGCTCTTCATGAGTTCGGAGACGGTGACGAAGCGGTAGCCCTGGGCGCGCAGGTCCTCGACGATCTGCGGGACGGCGGCGAGGGATTCGGCGGCGTTGCCGTACATGACGTGCAGCAGGATGATCGAGCCCGGGCCGGCTTCACGGACGGCCTGCTCGGCGATGGTCTCCGCGGTCGCGGTGACGCCGGAATCCGGTTCCACGTCCCACATGACGGTGGTGCGGTCGTGGTCGGCGAGGTAGTGGGGCAGGCTCCAGAGCTTCTTGCCGTAGGGCGGGCGGAACGTGATCGGGCCCTGGTAGCCGATGCCGCGCAGGGCCGTGTCGGTCTTCTCGACCTCCTCGCGGACGGCGCCGGGCGAGACGAAGACCATGCGGCGGTGGGTGTAGGTGTGGTTGCCGAGTTCGTGACCGGCCGCCATGATGGCCCGCGCGTGCTCGGGCCTGGCGTCGACGTCGCGGCCGTTGAGATAGAAGGTGGCGGTCACATCGAGTTCGTCCAGTACCCGCAGCACGTCGGGGGCGCGGTCGCTCGGGCCGTCGTCCAAGGTCAGCGCGACGACCTTCCGCTGGGTGTCCACGCGGTCCACGAGCGTGCCGGCCAGCTGATAGGAGCGGGCACTGATCAATTGGTATCCGCCGATCGCCACCACCACGACGATCACCAGGCCGACAGCAATACCGATCCATCCTCCGCGACGCACCGGCCCATGGAAGCACATCACGCGCCCGGCCGCAGGCCCCGGAAACGACGGCAGCGCCCGGCCCGGGAAGGGCACAGGCGCTGCCGCGCAGGGAGACTCAGAAGTTGATCATGTGTCCGGCCAGGCCGTGGATGGCCTCCTGCATGGCTTCGCTCAGCGTCGGGTGCGTGTGCACATTGCGGGCGAGTTCGTTGACGGTGAGGTCCCACTTCTGGGCCAGCGTCAGCTCCGGCAGCAGTTCGGAGACGTCGGGGCCGATGAGGTGGCCGCCGAGCAGTTCACCGTAGCGGTTGTCGGAGATCAGCTTGACGAAGCCGTTGGGGTCGCCGAGGCCGTGCGCCTTGCCGTTGGCGGTGAACGGGAAGGTCGCGACCTTCACGTCGTAGCCCTCGGCGCGGGCCTGCTCCTCGGTGAGACCGAAGCTGGCCACCTGCGGCTGACAGAAGGTGGCGCGCGGCATCATCCGGTAGTCGCCCAGAGGCAGCGTCTCGGCGCCGCCGATGGTCTCGGCGGCCACCACGCCCATCGCCTCGGCCACGTGCGCGAGCTGGAGCTTGGCGGTGACATCGCCGATGGCGTAGATGTGCGGCACGTTGGTGCGCATGTAGTCGTCGATGGCGATGGCGCCACGGTCGGTCAGCGCCACACCGGTGTTCTCCAGGCCGTAGCCCTCCACGCGCGGGGCGAAACCGACGGCCTGCAGCACCTTGTCCACGGTGACGGTCTCGACGGCGCCGGACTTGTTGTCCTTGATGGCGACGGTGACCTTGGCGCCGTCGTCGTCGATGGACTGCACGGCCGCACCGGTGGTGATGGTGATGCCGAGCTTCTTGTAGGCCTTGGTGATCTCCTTGGAGACGTCGGCGTCCTCGTTGGGCAGCGCGCGGTCGAGGAACTCCACGATCCGCACGTCCACGCCGTAGTTCTTCAGGACGTAGCCGAACTCCATGCCGATGGCGCCGGCACCCACGATGAGGATCGAGCCGGGCAGGTCACGGGTGGTGATCTGCTCCTCGTAGGTGACCACGTTCTTGCTCAGCGAGGTGCCGGGCAGCAGCTTGGTGACGGTGCCGGTGGCGATGATGGCGTTGTCGAAGGTGATCGACTCCGTACCGCCCGCGCTCAGCTCGACCGAAAGGGTGTTCGCGTCGACGAAACTGCCCTTCCCGTCGTACTCGTCGATCTTGTTCTTCTTCATCAGGAAGTGGACGCCCTTGACCCGGCCGTCGGCGACCTTACGGCTGCGGTCGAATGCCGCGCCGAAGTCGAAGCTGACGTCGCCGGAGATTCCGAACGTCTTGGCTTCCTTGTGGAAGATATGGGCGAGCTCCGCATTGCGCAGCAGCGCCTTCGACGGGATGCAGCCCACGTTCAGGCACACGCCACCCCAGTATTTCTGCTCGACAATCGCTGTTCGCAGGCCGAGTTGTGCGGCGCGGATCGCGGCGACGTAACCGCCGGGACCAGCACCGAGAACGACGACATCGTAGTGGGAAGTCACGCTGTCGAGCCTAACTCTGCCGATGCGAGTTCACCCACCGCGCCCCCGCATCGATGAGATTCGGGCCACATCGCGCGGCCCGGCCGAGCATCATCCCGGCGCGGCGACACGACAGGATTCATACATATCGGCTATCACCGCCCGGCCGGGCCTCGCCGGCGGCTCGGCGGAAGTTGCCGCCGAAGACCGTGGCCTGGTCCTCGGGGCCGAAACCGCGCCCGCCGGTACCTCGGCGCGTCCGGGACGCCGGCCGAGCCGGTCGGCTCCGCCGGCCCCACCCACTGCAGCGGCCGCACAGACAGCAGTGCTGTGCGCAGCGGAAAGGCGCCGACTCGAGAACTCCTTGTCGCCGCCGCGGACCCGATCCTGTTGAGCCGCACCCGGAATCCCGCGCGGGCCCGGGCAAACGCCGGGCAGCCCGCGCGCCGGGCGCGTCGCCCGCATCGGCCGACCGAGCACACACCTGTCGATCGGCTCGGCGACAATATGGGAATGAGCGGCGTGGAGCACAACGTGACCGATCCCTACCTGTGGCTCGAGGAAGTGACCGACGAGCGCGCTTTGGACTGGGCCAGAGCCCACAACGAGGTGGTCGCGCAGCGGTTCGCGGCCACGGACCGGTTCGCCCGGCTCGAACAGCGCATCCTCGACATGCTCGACACCGACACCAAGATCGCCTACCCGGGCCGTCGCGGACAGTGGCTGTACAACTTCTGGCGCGACGCCGATCACCCCCGCGGGCTGTGGCGGCGCACCACCTTCGAGGAGTACGCGCGACCCACTCCGCGGTGGGACGTGCTCATCGACCTGGATGCCCTGGCCGAGGACGAGGACGAGAACTGGGTGTGGGGCGGGGCGGCCGTGCTGCGCCCGCAGCAACATCGCGCGTTGATCAGCCTGTCGCGCGGCGGCGCCGACGCCAAGGTGGTGCGCGAGTTCGACATCGAGACACGGCGGTTCATCCCGGCCGCGGACGGCGGCTACGTGCTGCCCGAGGCCAAGTCCGAGATCCGCTGGATCGATATCGACCAGGTGTACGTCGGCACCGATTTCGGGCCGGGGTCGCTGACCGACTCGGGCTATCCGCGCATCGCCAAGCGCTGGACGCGCGGCACCGATCCGGCGGACGCGGAGGTGGTCTTCGAGGGCGAGCCCGGCGATGTCGCGGTCTCCGCGGGCTACGACCGCACCCCCGGTTACGAACGGCATTTCGTGGGCCGCGCCACCGACTTCTTCAACGAAGAGGTCTACCTGATCGACCCCGAGGACGGCAGCTCGCACCTGCTGGACGTGCCGACCGATGCCAGCGAATCCTGGTACAAGGACTGGCTGTTGGTGCGGCTGCGCTCGCCGTGGGAAGTCGGCGGGCGGATCTATCCGACCGGCGCGCTGCTGGCCACCGACTTCGAGCGCTTTCTCGCCGGCGAGCGCGAGTTCGAGGTGCTGTTCACCCCCGACGGGCACACCTCCCTGCACGGCTACGGCTGGACCGAGAACTATCTGCTGCTGATCACCCTGCAGGACGTGCAGACCAAGCTGCATGTGCTCACCCCGGGCAGCTGGGAGATCCAGCCGCTGGCCGATGCCCCGCCGATGGCCACCACCAGCGTGATCAACCTCGACCCGCTCGAGGGCGGCGACGAGTTCATGCTCACCACGAGCGGTTTCACCACCCCCGCGACCCTGCTGGCCGGCTCGGTGGGCGGGCCGACCACCACGCTCGCGCAGGAGCCGCAGTTCTTCGACGCCGAGGGCATCGAGACCGAGCAGTTCTTCGCCACCTCCGACGACGGCACCCAGGTCCCCTACTTCGTGATCCGGCACCGGGACCGCAGGGGCACTCCCGGCCCCACGGTCATGTCGGGCTACGGCGGCTTCGAGGTCTCCCGGACCCCCGCCTACAGCGGCGCCTCCGGCATGGGCTGGCTCGAACGCGGCGGCACCTGGGTGATGACCAATATCCGCGGCGGCGGCGAGTACGGCCCGGAATGGCACACCTCCGCCCAGAAGGAGCACCGGCACCGGGTGTACGAGGACTTCGCCGCCGTCGCCCGGGATCTGGTGGCGCGCGGCATCACCACCCCCGAGCAGCTCGGCGCGGTCGGCGGCAGCAACGGCGGCCTGCTCATGGGCGTCATGCTCACCCGCTACCCGGAATTGTTCGGCGCCATCGTGTGCCAGGTGCCGCTGCTGGACATGAAGCGCTACCACCTGCTGCTGGCGGGCGCGTCCTGGATGGCCGAGTACGGCGACCCGGACAAGCCGGAGGAATGGGCCTACATCAGCGAGTACTCGCCGTACCAGAACGTGCGCGCCGACGCGCAGTACCCGCCGATCCTGCTCACCACCTCCACCCGTGACGACCGGGTGCATCCCGGTCACGCCCGCAAGATGGCGGCCTTGCTCGAGGAGCAGGGCCACACCTTCTGGTACCACGAGAACATCGAGGGCGGGCACGGTGGCGCGGCCGACAACAAGCAGTCGGCCTTCCAGGCATCGCTGATCTACGAGTTCTTCACCCAGATGCTGATGGAGAAGCAGGGCTGAGGTCCTCCCGGCCGGTAACGGCCGAGCCGGATCGACGGCCTGCCGGGCTCACACCGGCAGGCCGGGCACCTCGGCCGGAGATATTGTCGAGCTCGTTCGTTGCCACGCACCGCGACGATGAGGAGGATGAGCGCCATGAGCAGGGCGATGAGGACGCCGACCGTGGTGGTGACGGCGGATCGGTAGACGTCGGGGTGGCCGAACCGGCCGGCGGCGGTTCCGCCGCGCTCGGCGGGCACCACCGCGAGCGCATGACCGTCGACCAGGCCGATCGGCAGACCGAAGCCGAGGCCGAGCAGCACCATCGGCACGATGATCCAGAGCACCGAGCGGTCCTGCGCGAGCGCGAGCACGCCGGCATTGCCGAGGGTCAGCGCGGCCAGGCTCAGGTAGACGACCTTGCCGATGGTCAGCGCCGGGAAGCGGGTGATGAGCCGCCCGACGGCCACCGGCGCCACGAAGACCGGGATCGTCATGGCGAGCATGAGCAGCCCGGCGTCCGGCAGACGGGTTTTGTTCCCGGGTGATTCGTATATGTATCCGCTGCTCTGTGCCGGCTACCCCCTCAGCGATCCCGCAGCCACTTCTCGATCCGGTCGACGGTGCCCGCCGGATCGGGAATCCAGCCGTTGTGCCCCAGCCGTTTCGGCTCGTGCCAGGTGGTGACCTCGGCGTCGGGCATCTTGGACAACAGATGCCGCGCCGAGGACGGCGGGGTCAGTTCGTCGCCCTCCATGGTCACCGACAGCACCGGCAGCTTCAGCCGGGAGATGCGCTCCTCGTAGTCGATGTCGGCACCGACGGGGACGAAGCGGCCGGTGCGCGAGAGCCGCGCCCAGTCCGAGATCAACACCTTGGACTGCGGTCCGAATCCACCCACGTCGATCTTGTGCCCCGGCCAGAAGCCGACCAGGCTCGCGGTGAGCGTGGCCGCGGTGGTGCCGAACAGCAAGCCGGGGCCCGCGATACCGCGATAGCCGCGGTAGTAGGGGGTGCCGGAGGCGATCAGGATGAGCCCGCCGAGCCTGCCGCGCACCCGCGCCGCGTACATCACCGACAGCTGCCCGCCCATGCTGTGGCCGAGCAGATACGGAGTGCTGTCCGGGAATTCCTCGCGCACCACGGCGAAGATCGCCGGGAAATCGACCGAGACGAGTTCGTGGTAGCCGTAGGTGCTGGCGGGGCCCGGCCGCGGCTTGCTGTCGCCGTTGCCGCGTAGTTCGCCGATGGCGGCATCGAACCCGCGCGCGGCGAGCTGGCGGGCGAAGTATTCGTAGTAAGCGCCGGGCACGCCGAGGCCCGGCATGATCACGACCACCGGTCGCGGCATGTCGGGGGTGACCGCATGCCGATGACTGCCCTCGGCCGGGATCAGCCGCACCGGAATGCTGCTGCCGTCCGGCATCTGGATGGGAACGGTCCGCATTCGCGCAGGGTACCCCCGTCGGCGCGGCGCCGGAGCGCGTTGCCGGTCAGGCGCGCACGGCCCCCATGATGACCCGGCTGAGCACCCGGATCACATCATCGAGAGGCGGGCGCGGATCCGCCCCGCTCCAGGAATCGACCACGTAGTTGACCGCGCCGATGATCGCCAGCACCCGCATCTCGTAGTCACCGGGCGGTATCTCCCCCTGCAGGGCCGCGTCCTCGGTCGCGCTGGCCAGCAGCGCGCCCCACATACGGCGCAGATCGAGACGGAACTTCTCCACTTTCGGCCCGGCGCCGACCACCTCGACCAGCGCCACCCGCGCCTTGCGGGGATCCGAGCCGATGGTCTCGATATAGGCGCGCACCGCCGCGTCGAGCCGTTGCAGAGCGGTGGCTGTGGCACTGCCCTCCAGGGCCGCGGTCACCGCCTCGCGCGACTCGCGGTCGATCTGCTCGTAGAGCTCGAGCAACAGGGATTCGCGGCCGGTGAACTCCTCGTAGAACTGCCGCGAGGAAAGTCCGGCGTCTTTGCAGATAGCGCCCACCGAGCTGTTGGCGTAGCCGTCGCGCGCGAAAACCGTCAGTCCTGATTCCAGAAAACGCGCACGCCGCTGGCGTTGCCGGTCCTCTACGGGTTGCCCGGCATACATTCGTCCCGTATTCGCATCCTGTGACATTGGGCCAGACAATACCGAAGGGCCCGATCCCCTCGTCATGGATCGGGCCCTTCGTTCCAACGTCCGACCCACCGCGCGTTAGCCGAAAGTTGTCTGGCACCGGGGAATCGATCGTCGGGTGATCTTTTCGCCGGCGAGCATGCACAGTTGTCGTCGCACGACCCGGGACGACGAGCAGACTTCCCCGCCCCGCCGGTGCGACCGAGTGGCCCGACGAATCGTCACCACCTGTTTGCCGAAATGGACGATAACCGATCGGCGGGGGCACGCGAAAGAGTTTGCCGAAGCTTTCTAGTGTTTTTTCCGCGACGGCCTCCGCCCCGGCATCGGCAGGGATGACAGGCGAACAGCGCGCTCCGAACCTAGGGTTTGTCCCATGAGGGTCCCCGGATGCTGACCGCGCTGCTCTACGGGCTCGGCGCCGCGGTCCCACTGCTGGCGGGCGCGGCTGTCGGCCTGCGCTGGACGCTGCCGAGGCCGGCGCTCGGCGCGCTCATGGCCTTCGGCTCGGGCACCATGATCGCCGCGGTCTCCCTGGAGTTGTTCCAGCCCGCCTTCCATCGGACCGGGATGCTCGTCGCGGGCGCGGCTCTGTTACTCGGCGCGGCGTTCTACGTGGTGGCCGACCGGTTGATCGAAACCAGACTCGGCTCGGGCGCGATCGGCTGGGCACTGCTGCTCGGCGTCGTGCTCGACGGCGTCCCCGAGAGCAGCGCGCTCGGCGTCTCCCTCGGTGCGGGAGAGGGAATCGCGCTGCTGGTCGCCATCGCCGTCGGCAATGTGCCGGAAGCGATCAGCGGCGCGTCGCTGATGCGTGAGCGCTCCCGTGCGTCCACATCCGTCATGCTGTGGTTGTGGACGGCGATCACCGCCGCGCTGGTCGCGGTGACGGTGCTGGGACACCTGCTCTCCGAACAACTGCCCGAGACCCATGTGGCCACGGTGCAGGCATTCGCGGGCGGCGCGACGATCGCCGTCCTGGCCGATTCGCTCATGCCGGAGGCCTATCGAGAAGGCGGCTGGTGGATCGGAATGGCCACCGCCGCAGGTTTTCTGGTCTCGTTCGTCCTCGCGAGTTGAATGGACACGCCGATGAGCGACTCTCCCGCGGGTAGCGGTATCGACGCCGGTGGAATACGCTTTCGCGCGGAGCAGACCGCCGCATGGAGGAAAGAGTGACCACTCCGAGTACGCCGGAGGGCGGTGCGGACGGAACCGATGTTCGGCGCACAGTGTCTTTGACGCAGCTCGTGCACCTGATGTCCGAATATCTCGCACTCGGCGCGCACCGGCAGACATTTCTCGCCGCACCCATCAGTGACACTTTCGTGCGCGGTTGCGGAATCGTCGCCGCCTGCCTCGGCGCGGTGGCGATCATGACCGCCGCCGTCGGAGCGGTGGGCGGCGGCGCGGCGGTCGGCATCGTCGCCATGGTCCCCGCGGGCCTCGCCCTCTACCGGGGCCATCTGAACAACCGTAATCGCGCGGCCCGCCTCGACCTTTTCGACCACGGCATGACCGTCTACCGAAAGGGCGAGCGGGTCGCCGGATTCCGCTGGGATTCCGCCGAAGTACGCCAGCAGGTCATTCCTTTCCAGAACACCGCGCACATCGAATACGCCCTGGAGATGTCCGGGCCCGACGGCTCCACCGCCCGCTTCGACGAAACCCGCTTCGCCGAAGGCCGGGAATGGGCCCGTGCCATCCAATCCGCGGTCACCGCCACCCAATTGCCCCGCGCGGTCGCCACCATCGACGAGGGCGATACCGCGCATTTCGGCGACATCGCCCTGAATCTCGACGCCCTGATCTTCGCCGGAAAGTCCTACTCCTGGGACCACATCCAGCTCATCGACGCCCGGAGCGGGCTGGTCCGCATCAAATACGACGGCACCTGGATTTCGCTGGCCCCGGTCGGCACGATTCCGAATTTCTACATCTTCAACGAACTCGCCGAGCGACTCCGGTTGCCCGCCACGGCCTGAGCCGAATTCCGCGCCGCCCGCTCGCCGGTGACCGGTGCCGCCCCGGCGCGCGGGCCGCGCCCCGGATCGACGACGAACGACCGCACGACACGCAGCACTGAACACCCGGTACCGAACAAGGCCGAAGGCCGGCCCACCAGATGGTGGACCGGCCTTCGGGGTGAAAAGGTTGCCGTGCGGCGAGGACTCAGAAGTCCATGCCACCCATGCCACCGGTCGGGTCGCCGGCGGGAGCGGCGGCCTTCTCCGGCTTGTCGGCGACGACGGCCTCGGTGGTCAGGAACAGGGCCGCGATGGAGGCCGCGTTCTGCAGAGCCGAGCGGGTGACCTTGACCGGGTCGGCGACGCCGGCGGCCAGCAGGTCCTCGTACTCGCCCGAGTCGGCGTTCAGGCCGTTGCCCGCGGGGAGGTTGGAAACCTTCTCCGCGACCACGCCGGGCTCGAGGCCGGCGTTGAAGGCGATCTGCTTCAGCGGGGCCGACAGCGCGACGCGCACGATGTTGGCACCGGTCGCCTCGTCGCCGGTGAGCTTCAGCTCGTCCAGCGCCGGAGCGGCCTGCAGCAGGGCCACGCCGCCACCGGCGACGATGCCCTCTTCGACGGCGGCCTTGGCGTTACGCACGGCATCTTCGATGCGGTGCTTGCGCTCCTTGAGCTCGACCTCGGTGGCCGCGCCCGCCTTGATCACCGCGACGCCGCCGGCCAGCTTGGCCAGGCGCTCCTGCAGCTTCTCACGGTCGTAGTCCGAGTCGGAGTTCTCGATCTCGGCCCGGATCTGCGCGACCCGGCCCTTGATGGCCTCCGCGTCGCCCGCACCCTCGACGATGGTGGTCTCGTCCTTGGTGACGACGACCTTGCGGGCCTGGCCCAGCAGCTCGACGCCGGCGGTCTCCAGGGAGAGGCCGACCTCTTCGCTGACGACCTCGCCGCCGGTCAGGATGGCGATATCGGCCAGCTGCGCCTTACGGCGGTCGCCGAAGCCCGGAGCCTTGACGGCGACGGACTTGAAGGTGCCGCGGATCTTGTTCACGACCAGGGTCGACAGGGCCTCGCCCTCGACGTCCTCGGCGATGATCAGCAGCGGCTTGCCGGCCTGGATGACCTTCTCCAGCAGCGGCAGCAGGTCCTTGACAGTGGAGACCTTCGAGCCGACGAGCAGGATGTACGGATCCTCGAGGACCGCTTCCTGACGCTCGGGATCGGTCACGAAGTAACCGGAGATGTAGCCCTTGTCGAAGCGCATGCCCTCGGTCAGCTCCAGCTGGAGACCGAAGGTGTTGCTCTCCTCGACGGTGATGACACCTTCCTTGCCGACCTTGTCCATGGCCTCGGCGATCAGTTCACCGATGGACGCGTCGCCGGCCGAGATACCGGCGGTGGCAGCGATCTGCTCCTTGGTCTCGACCTCCTTGGCGGTGTCGAGCAGCTTGGCGGTGACGGCCTCGACGGCCTTCTCGATGCCGCGCTTCAGACCGAGCGGGTTCGCGCCGGCCGCGACGTTGCGCAGACCCTCGCGCACCAGCGCCTGGGCCAGAACGGTGGCGGTGGTGGTGCCGTCGCCCGCGACGTCGTCGGTCTTCTTGGCGACTTCCTTGACCAGCTCGGCGCCGATCTTCTCGTACGGGTCCTCCAGCTCGATCTCCTTGGCGATGGAAACACCATCGTTGGTGATCGTGGGGGCGCCCCACTTCTTCTCGAGGACGACGTTGCGACCCTTCGGGCCCAGCGTCACCTTCACGGCGTCGGCGAGGGCGTTCAGGCCCCGCTCGAGGCCGCGGCGAGCCTCTTCGTCATACGCAATTGTCTTGGCCATGGCGTTGTTGAGATCCTCCATGTGTATGGCTGACACACAGGACGACCGCCGGTTGGGCCGCCCCATTTACGCTGGCCAGGTTCGGTGCCCGCGACGGACGACCGAGGGTGTCGATGAAACCCGGTCTCACCGTCCCGACCTGGCACTCACACGTGGAGAGTGCCAAAGCCATTTCTAGCACTCACCGGGTGAGAGTGCAAGGTGTAGATCGGCGTCGATTCGAAGGTCAGAGGCCGTCGTCGATACGCAACAGCAACGCCACGAAGGCGTCGGTCCGGCGCTCCTCCGGCGTACGCGGCTGCTCGTTGCCGACGGTCACGAGCTCCGCGTCGCCGAGCAACAGTTCGGCCTCCACCCGCATGACGGCCCGGATGAACGGCGGCGCCACCTCGGGGGGCAGATCGCCGTGAATGATGAATTCGCCGTCCGGACCGGACTCGGTCTCCACATAGGACAGCGCGCGCAGCAGGTCGATACGGCGTTCTCCCGCTACCAGGTCGGAATCCTCGGCCGTTTCATCCGGCATCGCTATAGCTTAACCGGCCGTCCGGCGTTATCCCCGGCGCGACTTACAGTTGGCCGCGTGAGTGTGAGACCCGGTCGGGACGCGATCGACAGCGTCCTGGCACAGCTGTACGGAGCGACCGAACCCGAACACTGGACGGTGTCGCACCACTGGACCGTAGGCAGCGCCGACCCGCTGGAGGGCATTTCGGCCTATGCCCGCACCGATCCCGTGCCGCACTGGCACTACATCAGCTACGGCATGTCCGAATTGGACGAGAAGGCCTGGGGCGAGCCGTCGATATCCGGCTGGGGTTTCGAATTCACCTTCCGGCTGCTCGGCGACATCGACGTCGATCCGGCGCCGGTGTGGCCGGCGAATTTCATCCAGAATCTGGCCCGCTACGTATTCACCTCGGGCAAGCGCTTCGCTCCCGGGCAGACCATCAAGGCCAACGGGCCGATCGCGGCCGATCACGCCGAGTCGCCGATCCGGGCGGTGGGATTCGCGACCGATCCCGAACTCGGCATCATCGAGACGGTCAACGGGCGGGTGGAGTTCCTGCAGATCATCGGGCTGGCCGAGACCGAATACCAGGCCGCGCGGGGCGGCAAGCTGCTCGGCGTGCTCGACGCCTTGCGCGACCGATTACCGCTGCTGGTGACCGACATCGACCGGGAGTCGCTACTGCCGCCGCCCGCCCCGCGCGCGCAGTGGCCGCGCTGGGGCGGCGGACTGCGCGGGCGGGGCTGACGTCCGGGCGCCCGGAAAGCCGGGCGCCCTGGATCCGGCTCAAGCCGTGGGGTCCGCGGGGATCAGCTGGGCGAGCAACTCCACCAGATGGTCCTCGACCGCACCCTTCTCGATGCCGAGGCCGCTGATCGGGCCGCTGCCGTGCTCCTCCTCGAGCAGCGCGAGCAGCACGTGCTCGGTGCCGATGTAGTTGTGGCCGAGTCGCAGCGCTTCCCGGAAGGTCAGCTCGAGCACCTTTTTGGCGTCGGCGGCGAACGGGATCAACCCGGCCTCGTGTTCGGGCCGCTCGGCCGGAGCGGGCGGCAGCGCGGCGGTGGCGGCCGCCCGCAGCGCGTCCTCGGTGACGCCGCGACCGGCGAGCTCGCGCATCGCCAGCCCCTCGGGCTCGGCGATCAGGCCGAGGATCAGATGGGGTGCGCCGATCTCGGCGTGCCCGCTGATACGCGCGGCTTCCTGCGCGGCCACCACGACCTTGCGGGCGCGGGGCGTGAAGCGCGCGAAACCGTCCTTCGGGTCCATCGCGGCGTTCGGCCCCTTGGGGACGAAGCGCTTCTGAGCGGCCTGTTTGGAGACGCCCATGCTGGCGCCGATCTCGGTCCAGGAGGCGCCGGAGCGGCGAGCCTGGTCGACGAAGTGGCCGATGAGGTGGTCGGCCACTTCGCCGAGGTGATCCCCGACGACGACGGCGTCGGAGAGCTGTTCGAGCACATTGTCGGGGCGAGCGGTCTTGATGCCTGCGATGAGGTCGTCCAGGCGAATCTGCGAGGTCATGCGTCAACCGTAGGTTGACGAACCTCGTGCGTCAACCCTTGGTTGACGGCTCTTTCAGCGCAATCCCGCCATGGGGATCGTGCTGCGCACCACCAGCTCTTTCACCATCGCCGCGGGCCTGCCGCGCAGCATCCAGCCGGCCGGGCGATCGTCGGCACGCAGCCCCTGGATGAGGCCGTCGCCGCGACCCAGGCTCAGGCACTGCGCCTGGTACCGGAAGCTCAGCGGCTTCGGTGCGCGTCCGCGTAGGCGGGCGGCGATCACCGCACCGGCGTGCGCGCCGGTCGGCAGCGCGGTCGCGCAGGCCATCCGCAGTTCGCGGCCGCCCGGACCCGCGATCACCGCACTGTCGCCTGCCGCGTAGATGTCCGGGTGCGAGGTCGAACGCAGGTACGCGTCGGTGCGTACCCGCCCGGCCTGGTCGACGTCCAGGCCCGCTCGCGCCGCGAGATCCGGCACCGCGAAACCGGTGGTCCACACCGTGATCGCGGCAGGCACCAGGCTGCTGTCGGCCAGGCGCGGCCCGTCCGCGGTCACCTCGACCACCTTCGCGCCCGCGCGCACCTCGACGCCGAGCTCGCCGAGCACCCGCCGCACATGAGCGACCGCCTTGTCCCCCAGCCACGCGGCCGGCTCGTCGGCACCCAGCAACACGACCCGCGTCCCCGGTCGCGCCTCGGCGAGTTCGGCCGCCAGCTCGATGCCCGTCGCGCCCGCCCCGACGACGGCCACCGGCCCCTCGGTCCCGGCGACCCACCGCGCGTCCTCCGGGGTGGCGATCGATCGGGCGTATTCGGCAACGCCGGGAACATGATTCGGCGCCGTGCTGCCGAGCGCGTAGACGAGGGTGTCGTAGCCGAGCGTGCCGCCGGTGTCCAGGCGCAGCGTGCGGGCGACGGGGTCCAGATCGGTCGCGCGAGCCCGCACGAACGCGGCGCCGTGCCGGTCGAGGGCGCGCGCCAGATCCCACCGCCGCACGTGCTGCCCGGCGACCCGCTGATGCAACCGCACCCGCTCGGCGAACTCGGCCCTGGCGTCCACCACGGTCACCCGCGCCCCGCGCGCCCGCCCGAGTTTCCGCGCCGCGGCCAGGCCCGCGTACCCCGCGCCGAGCACGACGATCCGATGCTCTTCTCCGGTCATGATGAGGCTCCTTCCATCCGCCTTCATCAGCAAGACCGGACAGCCCCGCCGAATCTGACCGCCACGGATGTGATCTGCGCCATAGTCGTGCGGCGACGCCGGGCATGGTCGGCGCGATCAGCGCCGCGTCAGCGCGAAGATGCGCAATGTCCGGTCGGTGCGCCCACGGTAGGCGTCGTAGGCGGCGGTGTAGCCGGAAAACCACGCCGGTCACCGGAGCCGAGTACGACCGCGTCTTCGCGGTGTTCGCGAGCGATCACGCGGTCGCGGTGGCCCGGGTGTAGTAGGCGAGCTTCTCGGGGTTCACCGACAGCCACAGCGCGTGGATCTCGCCGTCGCGCACGTCGAGGCTCATCACCAGCACCGGCAGGCCGTCCACCCGGACCACCAGCGCCGGTGCGGCATTGACCTCTTCGAGGCCGAGCACCATGCCGGGCACCCCGCGCCGGGCCACGCCGTGCAGGTAGGCGGCGACCCGGTCGCCGCCGACGACCGGGCGCCGGGCGGCGTGCACCGCGCCGCCGCCGTCCGCGGTCGCGGTCGCGTCCCTGGACAGCACCGAGCGCAGGAGGTCGACGTCGCCGGTGTTCGCGGCTGTGAGGAAGCGCTCCAGCAGTTCTCGCGTGGCCGCACCGGAGGGCTGGAACCGCGGGCGGCCGCGCCTGACCCGTTCCGTCGCACGATGCAGCGCCTGCTGGGAGGCCGCCTCGGAGATCTCGAGCATCTCGGCGATCTCCCGGTGCGGATAGCCGAAGGCCTCGCGCAGCACGAACACCGCGCGTTCGAGCGGGTTCAGCCGTTCCAGGGCGGCGAGCAGGGCCAGCGAAACCGACTCGCGCAGTTCGACGGTCTCCAGCGGGCCGAGTTCCGAGGTGGGCACGGGTTCGGGCAGCCAGGGCCCGGTGTAGGTCTCCCGCCGGGCGCGGGCCGAGACCAGCCAGGTGCGGCAGAGGTTCACCACGGCGGTGGTCAGCCAGGCCTCGGCGGAGTGGATCCCGGAGCGGTCGGCGCCGTCCCAGCGCAGGTAGGTCTCCTGCACGGCGTCCTCGGCTTCGGTCGCCGAGCCGAGCATCCGGTAGGCGAGCGCGAACAAGCGCCTGCGCTGCGCCTCGAATACGCGCAGCCCGTCCTCGTCCACCGGCGCCTCCTTACCGGATCAGCCCTCGTGACTCTCGGTCAGCTGCTTGGCCCCCGGCCTGCGCAGCCGCAGCCGGGCGCTGGAGCCGCGGATGGCGGGGCGCATGGCCGGGATGCGCCGCTGGGCCCGCCGCTGCGCCCTGCGCTCGGCCGGCTTGTGCTGCCAGGTCTCCGGCCGCGCGGCGACCCAGCGCTGCGAATGCCAGGCGAACGGAATGTGCGCCAGGTAGACCGCGACCAGCACCATGAGCAGGATCAGTGGGTAGGTGACCAGCAGCGCGGCGGCCAGTGCGACCAGCACCAGCAGTCCGGCCGCGGCCTGCGGAGCCACCGACACCGACTTCATCGCCAGTGTCGGGATGGTGCTCACCGCGAGCGCGGCCGCCAGCACGGTCCACGCCGCGACCTCGTAGAAGCCGACCCACCAGCCGTCGCCGAACTGCACCAGCAGCGCGATCGGCACCAGCGCGATCAGCGCCGCCGCGGGCGCGGGCACGCCGACGAAGTACTCGCGCGCCCAGTCGGGGCGGTTGTCGTCGTCGAGCAGAGTGTTGAACCTGGCCAGTCGCAACACGATGCTGACCCCGAACAGCAACGCCACGATCCAGCCGATGCTGTTGTCGTCCAGCAGCGCCACATACAGCACCAACGCGGGCGCGACGCCGAAGGAGATCGCGTCGGACAGCGAATCCAGTTCGGCGCCGATCTTGGTGGTCGCGTCGAGCATCCGCGCCAGCCTGCCGTCGAGCATGTCGAACACGGCGGCGGCGCCGATCATGGCCAGCGCCACGGCGAGATCGCCGTCGAGGGCGAACTTCACCGACGACAGCCCCGAGCACAGCGCCAGGATCGTCACGACGCTCGGCAGCAGGCGAATGCTGCGACGGCGGCGCCTGGGGGACGGCGTGGCCGCCTCCATCACGGCAACTCCCTTACGTCAGCTGGGCGAGGACGGTCTCGCCGCCGATGGTGCGCTGGCCCGGCTGCACCAGCAGCTCGGTGCCGACCGGGAAATAGGTGTCGACCCGGGAGCCGAAGCGGATCAGGCCGTAGGTGTCGCCGATGGTCAGCACGTCGCCGACCTGGGCGTCGCACACGATGCGCCGGGCCAGCAAGCCGGCGATCTGCACGACCACCACGGTCGCGCCTTTCGCCGTCTCCAGAACCATGCTGTTGCGCTCGTTGACCGCACTCGCCTCGGGCAGGTCGGCGGACTTGAACTGCCCGCTCTGGTGCCTGACCTCGCGCACCACGCCGGAAACCGGGGTGCGCTGCACGTGCACGTCGAGCACCGAGAGGAAGATGCTCACCCGGGGCAGCGGCTGATCGCCCAGGCCTAGTTCGGCGGGCGGTGCGGCGCTGTCGACCAGGGCGATCTCACCATCGGCCGGAGCGACGACGACGCCGGCCCGGTTCGGCGGCACCCGATGCGGATGGCGGAAGAAACCCGCGCACGCGGCGGCGGTGACCAGACCGGCCCGGCGCAGCCACCTGCGTTTGCCCGCGGCGACCGCGACCGCGAGCGGAACGGCCACGAACGGCAGTCCGGCGGGGTGCAGCGGTGGGATCGTGGATCGCACCAGATCGACGATATGGCCGACCCCGGTGGTCTCGGGTGTGCCGGGCGGGGTGGGACGGCGTGCCACAGACTCCTCTTTCGTGCTCGATGCGCTCGGTTGCAAGCCACCACACAGTACGCCGAACGTCCACTCGGGCGCTCTGCGCTCGTCCCGGTCCGGTTCCCGAAGTCCGGTCCCGCTCACCGATATGGCGATCCGGCGGCGCGTCCGCAACCCGGGGGCTAATATGAGGGTGCCTCATGTCTAAGGGAGTTCGAAGCAGAATCCGCAGGTAACCAGGAGACGCACATGTCCGTACGCATCGCCCAGACGACCGGCGTCGAAAACACCGCGATCCTCGGACTCGGCGTCTATCGCCCGGCCCGGATCGTCACCAACGACGAGATCGCCGGTCCGATCAACTCCAGCGACGAATGGATCCGGACCCGCTCCGGGATCAGAACCAGGCGATTCGCGGACGCCACGGAAACCCTGCGATCGATGAGCGTGGCCGCCGCGCGCGACGCGCTGGCCGCCGCCGAGGTCTCCGCCGACGAGATCGACTGCGTCATCGTCGCCACCTCCACACACCTGCTGCTCACTCCCGCCGCCGCCCCGCGCATCGCCACCGAACTCGGCATGAACGGCGCCGCCGCCTTCGACATCTCCGCGGGGTGCGCGGGCTTCTGCCACGCCCTGGCCATGGCCTCGGACCTCGTCCGGGCGGGCACCTCGAAGAAAGTACTGGTCATCGGCGTCGAGAAGCTCACCGACACCGTCGACATGACCGACCGCTCGACCGCCTTCCTGTTCGCCGACGGCGCGGGCGCGGTGGTGGTCGGCCCGGCCGATGAGCCGGGGATCGGCCCCACGGTGTGGGGTTCGGACGGCACCCAGCACCACGCCATCCGCCAGACCAAGGACTGGGTCGAGTTCTTCGCCGAGATCGAGGAGAAGGGGCTCGAGGCGGTCCGCCCCTATCTGGCGATGGAGGGCACCGCGGTGTTCCGCTGGGCGGCGCACTCGCTGGAGAAGGTCTGCCGCGACGCGATCGACCGGGCCGGACTCACCACCGACGACCTGCAGGCCATGATCCCGCACCAGGCCAACGGCCGGATCATCGAGATCATGGCGCGGGTGCTGAAGCTGCCGGAGAACTGCGCGCTCGCCAACGACATCGAGGAAACCGGTAACACCTCGGCCGCCTCGATCCCGCTGGCGATGGAAGCACTGCTGCGCAAAGGAGATTCACGTCCCGGCGACACCGCCCTGCTGATCGCCTTCGGCGCCGGACTCTCCTACGCCGCGCAGGTGGTCACCCTGCCGAACTGGAAGTAGCCCGGCGACAACGGCCGGTCAGGCCGTCGTCGTCTCGGCGGCGGCCTTGATCCTGGCCAGCGTCGTGGTCATGCCGCCGATCAGTTGCTTCTCGAAGGCGGTTTCGCCACCGAAGAGCAGGTCGATGGCCTTGCGAGGCGCCCAGCGCACGCCCGCCGAGGCATCGCGCAGCTGGGTCAGCCGGGTGCCGGTCGAGGTGGGCTCCAGGGTGAAGCGCCAGGTGACGCCGTTCTCGTTCATCCGGAAGGCGAATTCGCGCTCGGGTTCGTAGGAGACGATGCGCGAGCTGGTCGGCCACACCCGCCAGCCCGCCTTGTTCCAGTTGACCGTCCAGGTCCCCGCCTTCGGCGTGCCCAGCGGCTTCATGGCCTTGGTCGTCGGACTGAACTCCGGCATCCGATCGAGATCGGTGAGGATCTTCCAGACTCTTTCGGGCGGAGCGACGATGTCGACTTCTGCTTCGAGGCTTTCGGCCATGGGCACCTCCGTTGTCGGACGGATCGGTCCCGGCCCATCGTAGACCGCGCGGCCCGCGCCACACCCCGACGACATTTGCATCACGAATCGGCACGACACGGCAGAGACGTTGTCGCATCGGGCATCCCGAGACCGATGAGACAACTGTCAGCGTCCCACCTACTCGAGTGAGGTGATCAGGCCGTGAATCTGCGATCCCTGCTCCACCACCACCGCCGCCCGGAAACGGCCCCGCCGCTCACCCTGATCGAATCCGACGACCGCCGCGTCGTGGAACCCGCCGCGGCAGCACCGCCCCCACCCCCGCGCACGCCTCCGCTCACCGACGAGGAACGCCTCGAACGCCTGCCCACCGCGACCGAACTCGAACTGGTCCTCGAGCACCGGATGGGCCCCGATCCCGATTCCGCTCCGCCACGCCGCCACGACGCCGCTGCCCCCTGACTCCCGCGACCCCCAGCGCTCTTCCCGATACCCGCGGGTAGGCTCTGCGATCGCGCCGGAGGCTCCGGCGCCTGATAGCACCCCCGGGAAGAGCGAGCATGAAGCGATTTTCCGTCGTCCTGTCCACCGCAGCGGCGCTGACCCTGGCCCTTTCCGGCTGTGGCGGTTCGGATTCCGGCGAGGCAGCCGCCGACTCGGCAGACAAGACCGCGCAGACCACCTGCGCGGAGTTCAAGACCCTCGACACCGAGGCCGAGCAGGCCGTCGTCGAGGCGATCCTCACCGAGCACCCGGACAGCCAGTACGCGGGCAGCCCGAACGTCGCCCTCGGCACCGCCAAGCTGGTGTGCCTGGCGGAAGCGAACGCCGACAAGACCGTCGCCGAGGCGGCGGGGCTGCTCACTCCGGCCGCGAAGTAGTCCCGGCACCCAGGATCGGCCCGAGCGCGAGGACCGTCTCCGCCCCAAAGCGGTGACGGAACCGGGCGCGATGGCGGACTCCCGGACAGCGGGCAGAATGGCACAGTGGCAGAACTGGCGCTCACCGCTCGCTTGAATCCCTCCGCCGCCGACGCCAGGCGCGGGGTGGTGCGGCTGCACCCGGAAGCGCTGGCGGCGCTGGGATTGCGCGAGTGGGACGGGATCGCGCTGTCGGGAGCCAGGCATACCGCGGCCGTCGTCGCGCTGGCTCCGGCGGGGACTCCGGCCGGAGTGGCGCTGCTCGACGACGTCACGCTGTCCAACGCGGGCATCAAGGAGAACCAGACCGTCGTCGTCGCGCCCGCCCTCGTGCACGGCGCGCGGCAGGTCGTGCTGAGCGGATCGGTGCACGCCACCCGCAGTATTCCCGCGGCGACGCTGCGCCAGGCGCTGCTCGGCAAGGTGGTGACCGTGGGCGACACGGTGTCGCTGCTGCCCCGCGATCTCGGCCCCGACATGCCCACCGCGACCGCGGGCCAGGCCCTCTCGCGCACCTTCGGCATCGCCTGGACCACCGAGCTGCTGACGGTGACCGCCACCGATCCCGGGCCGGGCCCGGTCAGCGTGCAGCCGAACACGGCGGTGTCGTGGACGGCGGGCGCGATGGCCGCGCGCGAGGCCGTGGACCGAGCGGCGGCGGGCGACCCGATACCCAGCGGTCCGGCCTCGCACGCGGCCACCGAGGCGGCGGTCTTCGACGCGACCGCCGTGCAGTCGCCGAGCGCGGCCATCGCCGGCCGCCGCTGGACCTCCGCCGAAGCGCCGATCCCGACGGAGGACCTGACCGGCGTGCACGCCCAGGCCGCCAAGCTCGCCGAATGGCTGAGCCTGGCGCTGGACGAGCCCGAACTGCTGCGCGCGCTCGGCGCGAACGCCCGCCTCGGTGTCTTGATCACCGGACCCGCGGGCGTCGGCAAGGCCACCCTGGCGCGCGCGGTCGCGGCTCCGCGCAGGCTGATCGAACTCGACGGCCCGACCGTGGGCGCGGCCGAGAGCGGCGCCCGGTTGCGGGAGGTCGCCGCGGCGGTGGCCGAAGTGGGTTCCGGGCAGGGCGGGGTCCTGCTGGTCAGCGACATCGACGCGCTGCTGCCCGAACAGCCCGAGCCGGTGGCCACCCTGATCCTCGACCAGCTGCGCGCCGCCGTGTCCGGGCCGGGCGTGGCGTTCCTGGCCACCACCGCGCACCCGACCCGGGTCGACGCCCGGCTGCGCGGCCCCGAATTGTGCGACCGGGAACTCGCGCTGCCGCTGCCGACCGCGCCGGTGCGCCGGGCGCTGCTCGAGCAGGTGCTGCGCAAGGTTCCCACCGGGGAGCTGGCACTGGACGCGGTCGCCGCGCGCACGCCGGGTTTCGTCGTCGCCGATCTGGCCGCGCTGGCCAGGGAGGCCGGGTTGCGGGCGGCCTCGCGAGCCAGCAGGCACGGAGCCGCTCCCGAGCTGACCCAGGACGACCTGCTCGGCGCGCTCGAGGTGATCCGCCCGCTGTCGCGCTCGGGTACCGAGGAGCTGGCCGTCGGCAGTCTCGGCCTCGACGACGTGGGCGACATGGTCGAGACCAAGCAGGCGCTCACCGAGGCCGTGCTGTGGCCGCTGCGCCACCCCGACTCCTTCGCCCGGCTCGGCGTGGAGCCACCGCGCGGGGTGCTGCTCTACGGCCCGCCCGGGTGCGGCAAGACCTTCCTGGTGCGCGCGCTCGCCGGTTCCGGCCAGCTCAGTGTGCACGCGGTGAAGGGCGCCGAACTGATGGACAAGTGGGTCGGCTCGTCCGAGCGCGCCGTGCGCGAGCTGTTCCAGCGCGCCCGTGACTCCGCGCCCTCGCTGATCTTCCTCGACGAGGTCGACGCGCTCGCCCCGCGGCGCGGCCAGACCGGCGACTCCGGGGTGGGCGATCGGGTGGTGGCCGCCCTGCTCACCGAGCTCGACGGCGTCGAACCGCTGCGCGATGTGGTGGTGCTCGGCGCGACCAATCGCCCCGAACTCATCGACCCGGCGCTGCTGCGCCCGGGCCGCCTGGAACGGCTGGTGTTCGTGCCGCCACCGGACGCCGAGGCCCGGCTGGCGATCCTGCGCACCGCGGGCAAGTCGGTGCCGCTGGCCGCCGACGTGGACCTGGCCGCGCTGGCCGCCGATCTCGACGGCTACTCCGCCGCGGACTGTGCTGCGTTGTTGCGCGAGGCCGCGCTGACCGCCATGCGCCGCGATGTCGAGGCCGCCGATGTGACGGCCGCCGATGTCGAAACAGCGCGCCGCGCGGTGCGTCCCTCACTGGATTCGGATCAAGTGGAGTCGTTGCGTCGCTACGCCGACTCGCGCGGATGAGCGGCGTCCCCGCCGTCGCGGTCGCACACTCCCGACAGTCCAGGACGGGCGTGCCAATCCGATGGTGTGGGTGGCGTGCCGAGTGGCAGTACGGATACCCCGACTGACCAGCCGTTACACAAAGAAGAGCCGACCCGCCCGACTTCCGGCTGGAAACGCCACATAGGATGAGCAGACAACCACCCCGCCGCTACTACCCGACGGAGTGCAGTTTTGCTCATAATTCTGCTCGCACACGCCTGTGCCGCGCTTGTCGCGCCCGTTTGCGTGCGGATGTGGGGTCGCCGGTCTTTCGCTGCACTCGCTCTCGTGCCTTTCCTCTCACTCGGCTGGGTGATCGCGAACTGGGGTACGACCAGCGATGTCCAGCTCGAATGGGCGCCCAGTATCTCGATGAACTTCGACCTGCGATTCGATTCCCTGGCCGCGGTGATGGCCGTGCTCGTGCTGGGGATCGGCGCGCTGGTCCTGCTGTACTGCATGCGCTACTTCGAAGACGACGAACCGGGGCTCGGGCAGTTCGCCGCCTACCTCGTCGCCTTCGCCGGCGCCATGTTCGGCCTGGTCACCAGCGACAACATGCTCCTGCTGTTCGTCTTCTGGGAGATCACCACGGTCCTGTCGTTCCTGCTGGTCGGCCACAACACCGCCCGGCCGAGCAGGCGCGCGGCACTGCAGGCGCTGCTGGTCACCGGTTCCGGCGGCCTGGCGATGCTGGTCGGCATCATCATCCTCGGCCAGTCGGCCGGCACCTACCGGCTCTCGGAGATCATCGCCATGCCGGAGCCGCCCGGCGGGACCGCGGTCACCGTGGCGGTGGTGCTGCTGCTGGTCGGCGCGCTGAGCAAGTCCGCGATCGTCCCGCTGCACTTCTGGCTGCCCGGCGCGATGGCCGCGCCCACCCCGGTCAGCGCGTATCTGCACGCGGCGGCGATGGTCAAGGCCGGCGTCTATCTGATCGCCCGCCTGGCGCCCGGCTTCGCCGACTCACCGCTGTGGCATCCGATCGTGCTCACCCTCGGCGCGGTGACGATGATCCTGGCGGGCTGGCGCGCACTGCAGGTCACCGACCTGAAACTGGTGCTGGCCTTCGGCACCGTCTCCCAGCTGGGCTTCATGGTGCTGCTGGTCGGCATCGGCACCCCCGCGGCCGCACTGGCCGGTGTCGCGATGATCGTCGCGCACGCGCTGTTCAAAGCGTCGCTGTTCATGGTGGTCGGCATCATCGATCACAGCGCGGGCACCCGTGACCTGCGACAGCTGACCGGGCTCGGCAAACGCGAACCCTGGCTGCTCGGGTTCTCCGCACTGGCCGCGCTGAGCATGGCGGGCATCCCGCCGCTGTTCGGCTTCGTCGGCAAGGAAGCCGCCCTCGCCGCGGAACTCGAGGCGGGCAATCTCACCGATCCGGCGCGGATCGCGCTGGCCGCCGTCCTGGTCGTCGGCTCGGCGCTGACGGTCGGCTACAGCGCCCGCTTCGTCTGGGGCGCCTTCGCCGACAAGGCGGATGTGCCGGAAGTCGACTGGCACCGTCCCGGCCGTCTGATGGTCACACCGCCCGCCCTGCTCGCGGTGGCGAGTCTCGCGGCGGGCCTCGCCGCGCCGTGGATGGACGAGCTGCTCACCCCCTACGCCCGCACCCTGCCCGGCGAGCTGCGCGATCATCTGGCGCTGTGGCACGGCCTCACGCTCGCCCTGGCCTTGACGGTGGTCATCGTGGCGGGCGGTGTCGCGCTGTTCCTGGTCCGCGGGCGCATCGTCGATCCGAAGCATCACATGCTCGGCAACGCCGACCGCGCCTACGACGCGACACTGCGCGGCATGACCACGCTGTCGCTGCGGATGACCGGCGCGGTGCAGCGCGGTTCGCTGCCGCTGAGTCAGGCGACCATCCTCTGCACGCTGGTCCTGCTGCCGGTGATCCTGCTCGCCTTCGGCACCCGCACCGGCGTGGACCTGCGGTTGTGGGACAACCCGCTGCAGGTGGTCATCGGCGTGATCATGGTGATGATGGCGCTGGCGGCCACGGTCCTGCGCAACCGCTTGGCGTCGGTCATCGTCGTCGGCGCCACCGGCTACGGCTGCGGTGTGATCTTCGCGCTGCACGGCGCCCCCGATCTGGCGCTCACCCAGTTCCTCGTGGAGACCATCACCCTGGTGGTCTTCGTGCTGGTGTTGCGCGGGTTCCCCGCCGAGATCGAGGCGAGCCGGGTGGCCGCCTTCAAAGTCCGCCGCGCGATCCTGGCCGTGCTGGTCGGCGTCACGGTGGCGGTGCTGGCCGGTTTCGCGATGGCCGCCCGCACGGCCGAGCCGATCTGGAAGACGATCCCGGAAGCCGCCTACGACTTCGGCGGCGGCAAGAACGCGGTCAACGTGCTGCTGGTCGACATCAGGGCCTGGGACACCCTCGGCGAGATCACGGTGCTGATCGTCGCCGCGACCGGCGTGGCCTCGCTGGTGTTCCGCACCAGGCGGTTCGGCAGCGCGCCGCGCGCCGCCGACTCCCCGAACTACGATCCCGACGCGGTGAGCTGGCTGCCCGCCGGACGGTTGGTCGATCGCCGCGAGCGCTCGATGGTCCTGCAGGTCACCACCCGATTGGTCTTCCCGACCATCATGGTGCTGTCGATCTTCTTCTTCTTCGCCGGGCACAACGCTCCCGGCGGCGGTTTCGCGGGCGGTCTGACCGCAGGCCTGGCGCTCACCCTGCGCTATCTGGCCGGCGGTCGATACGAACTCGGCGAGGCGCTGCCGGTCGACGCCGGACATCTGCTCGGCGCGGGCCTGACGCTCGCGGCCGGCACCGCGGTGGGTTCGCTGCTGCTCGGCGCGCCGCCGCTGTCCTCGTCGATCATCGAGGTGACGCTGCCGGTACTCGGCCACATCAAGCTGGTCACCGCACTGTTCTTCGACCTCGGCGTCTATCTCATCGTGGTCGGCCTGGTGCTGGATGTGCTGCGCAGCCTCGGGGCCCGCTTGGACCTCGAACTGCCCGAGACGGCCTCGTCGGTCGGCACCGGCGCCAAGGCCGCGACCGCCGATGACACGGCGGCCAAGGGCGCCGCGGCGAACGGCAGGACGGCCAACGGCATGACGGCGAACGGCCGCGAGAGCAACGGCACCACCGCCAACGGTCACGCGAACAGCGGGGTCGCCGGCAACGACAGCGACACGGAGGGCGCCCACAGATGAGTGCCAACCTGACGATCCTGATCATCATCGGCGTGCTCACCGCGTGCGGTGTGTATCTGATCCTGGAGCGCGCGGTCTCGCGCATGCTGCTCGGGATGATCCTGTTCGGCAATGCCGTCAACCTGCTCATCCTCACCGTCGGCGGCCCCAGCGGCGCCGCGCCTTTCCTCGGCTCGGGAGCGGAGACCGACGAGATGGCCGACCCGCTGGCCCAGGCGATGGTGCTCACCGCCATCGTCATCACCATGGGCCTGGCCGCGTTCGTGCTCGCCCTCGCCTACCGCTCCTATCAGCTGACCACCACCGACGACGTGCAGACCGATCAGGACGACGCGGAGATCGCCGCGCGTCGCGACGGCGAGGAGCCCGATCAGTGACCCTCTCCGCCGACCTCATCACCGTCCTGGCGCCGCTGCCGGTGCTGGTGCCGATGCTGGCCGCCGCGCTGTGCCTGATCTTCGGCCGCAGCCCGCGCGTGCAGGGCACCGTCATGCTCGTCGCGCTGACCGCCATCGTGGTCATCTCGGGCATGCTGCTGTTCCTGGCCGACCGCGACGGCACCACCGCGCTGCAGGTGGGCGGCTGGGACACCCCGATCGGCATTACCCTGGTGGTCGACCGACTCTCCGCGGCCATGCTGCTGGTCTCGGCGATCGTGCTGCTGGCGGTCGCGATCTACGGCGCGGGCCAGAACATCCGCGACGGCGACGACCGCCAGCCCACCTCGATCTACCGCCCGAGTTATCTCGTTCTGACCTCCGGGATCGCGGTCGCCTTCCTGGCCGGCGACCTGTTCAACCTGTTCGTCGGTTTCGAGATCCTGCTGGCCGCCTCGTTCGTGCTGCTCACCGTCGGCGCGACCACCGAGCGCATCCGCGCGGGCATCGCCTACGTGATGGTCTCGATGACGTCGTCGCTGATCTTCCTGGTCGGCATCGCGCTGGTCTACGCCACCACCGGCACGGTCAACCTGGCCCAGCTGGCCCTGCGGCTGGAGACGATTCCCGAGGGTGTGCGCACCGCCGCCTACGCGGTGCTGCTGGTGGCCTTCGGCATCAAAGCGGCCATGTTCCCGCTGTCGAACTGGCTGCCCGACTCCTACCCGAGCGCGCCCGCCCCGGTCACCGCCGTCTTCGCCGGCCTGCTCACCAAGGTCGGTGTGTACGCGATCATCCGCACCAACAGCCTGTTCTTCCCCGACGGCGCCTTCGACAACATCCTGATGGTCTGCGGCCTGCTGACCATGCTGGTCGGCATCCTCGGCGCGATCGCCCAGAACGATATCCGGCGAGTGCTGTCGTTCACGCTGGTCAGCCATATCGGCTACATGATCTTCGGCGTCGCGCTGTCGAGCACCGCGGGCATGGCGGGCGCGGTGTACTACGTGGCCCACCACATCCTCGTGCAGACCGCGCTGTTCCTGGTGGCCGGTCTCATCGAACGGCAGGCCGGATCCACCTCGCTGCGCAGACTCGGCGGACTTGCGGCCGCCAGCCCGCTGCTCGGCCTGCTCTACCTGGTGCCGGCCATGAACCTGGGCGGCATCCCGCCGTTCTCCGGTTTCATCGGCAAGGTGGCGCTGTTGCAGGCGGGCGCGGACGACGGCGGCGTGCTGGCCTGGGTGCTGGTCGCCGGTTCGGTGATCACCAGCCTGCTCACCCTCTACGTGGTGGCGCTGCTGTGGGCGAAGGCGTTCTGGCGCCCCCGCGCCGAGGCCCCCGAAGGTCATCTCGCGGCCGCGCGCCCGCCCACGCTGGTGGAGGACTCGACCGACGTGCTCTACGACGAGCGTGTCGACCCCGGCCGGATGCCCGCGCTGATGCTGCTGTCCACCGCCGGGCTGATCGCCGTCGGCGTGGCCATGACCATTCTGGCGGGTCCCATCCTCGGCATCGCCGACCGAGCCGCCGTCGAACTACGTGACCCGGGTGTGTACACCGGCGCCGTACTGGGCGACCCGCAGGAGTACCGATGACCGATGTCGAAGCCATGAGCACCGCCGACCGGTCCTCCGGGCCCTGGTGGCAGCCCAGCCGCGAGCAGCTGGTCCGCGTCGGCGTACTGCTGTGGCTGGCCATGGTCTACACCGCCCTGTGGGGCGATCTGAGCGTGGCCAACGTGCTGGCCGGATTGGCGGTCGGCACGATCGTCATGGTCGCGTTGCCGTTGCCGCGCATGCCGGTCACCGGCCGGTTCCATCCGTTCGCGATCGTGCAGGCGAGCGTCATCGGCACCTATTACGCCATCGAGTCGAGTCTGCAGATCGCCTGGTTCGCGCTCCGGCCCGGCCCGCCGCCGGTCTCCGGCGTGCTGCGGGTGGGCCTGAGCACCCGCTCGGATCTGGTGCTGGTGCTCACCACCGACCTGCTCAACCTGATCCCGGGCACCATGGTGCTCGAGATCGACCGCGCGCGGTGCCTGGTCTACGTGCACGTACTCGACGTGGGCAGCGAGAAGGCCGTGGAGAAGTTCTACCGCCAGACCCGCACCCTGGAGCGGCTGCTGATCACCGCCTTCGAGCGGTCGGTCCCCAAGCACCCGCTGCGCAAGAAATGAGCCGCCACTATGCAATGGACGAGGAGGTGACCAGTTGACCGTCGTCATGACCATCGCGGCCGTGCTCCTGTCGGCCGCCGCCGTGATCACCAGCTATCGCATACTCGCCGGTCCCAGCACCCTGGATCGCATGGTCGGCATGGACTCGCTGACCGCGATCTTCGCCTCCGGCCTGGCGGTGTGGGCCGCCTACACCGGCACCACCCTGGTGCTGCCCGGGATCATCGCGCTGGCGCTGGTCGGCTTCCTCGGCTCGGCCGCCGTCACCCGCTTCCGAGTGAAGGACGACTGATGACCATTGTCCGCGACGCGCTGTCTGGGCTGTTGATCCTCGGCGGATCCGGCCTGTCGTTCACCGCCGCCATCGCCATCGTCCGTTTTCCCGACTCACTGACCCGCATGCACGCGGCCACCAAGCCGCAGATCGTCGGTCTGGTCATGGTGCTGTTCGGCGCGGCGATCAACCTCTACGGCCGCGGCAACATCTGGCTGCTCGCGCTGGTCGGCCTGTTCACCCTGCTGACCGCCCCGGTGATCGCCCATCTGCTCGGCCGCACCGCCTATCGCGAGCAGCGTCACCGTGACGGCCTGCTGCGCGTCAACGAACTCGGCAACGCCCTCGACGGTCCCGAAGTGCCCTGAGCGAACGCCCCGGGGTCGGCCTCAGCGCACCGCGCCGACCGACTCGCCGAGGGGGACGTCCTCGCGCTGCCGCCTGGCGAACCACGTCGCGTGGTACGCCGCGATCATCGCGGCCAGCAGTGCGAGCACGATGCCGCCTGCGGGCACCGGATGGTCGGCCATCTGCACCGCCAGATAGCGGTAGGCCAGCAGCAGCGCGACGAACAACGCGGCGCCGCCCGCGACCAGCCGCACCCGGAACGCCCCCCAGCCGCGCTCGGGATCGCGCAGCGCCGAGTCCACGGTCAAGCACAGCACCGCGCCCGCCACCAGATCGACGCCGTAGTGATAGCCGAAGCCGAGGGTCGCGGCCAGCGTGGCCACCAACCAGAAGGTGCCGCCCCAGCGCAGCAGCCGCGGCGCGAGCGAGCCGTCGATGTCGCGACGGCTGTGCAGGAACACCGACAGCGCCCACGCGGTGTGCATGGACGGCATGCAGTTGCGCGGCGTCGCCTCGTCGAAGGCCAAACCCGAGGGGTTGCGGTCGATCGGCGGCACCATGTCCGGCCAGTAGTTGCCGACCTGGAGTCCGTGCCCGTCGGCACCGAAGGCGAACATCGGTCCGACGACGGGGAAGAACACATAGATCAACGGACCGACCAGACCGAGCACCAGGAAGGTGCGGACCAGGTAGTGACCGGGCCAGCGGCCGGAGTCGACCACCCGCCGCAACTGCCATGCCGCCACCACGATCGCGGCCACCGGCAGTTCGATGTAGACCCAGTGCAGTACCGCGTAGACCACCGGGCCGAGGGTGTCGAGCACGCGGCCCATCACCCAGGACGGGTCGCCGAGCGCGTGGTCGGCCAGCATCACGTATTCGTCGAGCACTTCGGGCGAGGCGGTCACCGTCAGGCTCAGCCACACATCGCCGACCTTGGTCGCCAGGATCAGCAGCGCGCCGAGTCCGGCCGCCCGCAAGGCATTGCGCTGGTCGACGCCGCGCCAGCGCAGCCAGGCGATCAGCGCCAGGGCGGTGAGCACGAGCACCGGGCCGTTGCCGATGGTGGGCGGCGCACCGGCCAGCAGCCGCGCCCCCGCCGCGACCAGATCGATGGCGACCGCCGCGCCGAGCGCGATCAGCCTGCGCCGCATCGAGATTCCGACCAGCGCCAGCAGCAGCCCGGCCCACGGCACCGACATGGACTTCGGGGTGCCCGCGTAGTCCTTCCACAGGCTCTCCAGCGGCCCCTCGAAACCGTTGCGCAGCGCGACGATCTGCAACGCGATCAGCAGCAGCGGTACACCGGCGAGAATCATCCGAATCCGCAGACGAGACGACAGCACCGTCCGCGAGGCGCGCTTCTCTGTGGAATTCGGGTTCTCGACCAGCACGCCGACCATAGTAAACGGACGGTGAACGGCGCCCCGCCGGATGACTGAACAACCGACAACCGACGGGCACGCTCGTCGGCGCCGACGTCACGCGAGCCGGTCGTCGAGGGTCAGTGCTCGAGTTCCTTCACCAGAGCGTCCACGACCGCCACCAGATCGCCCTGCGCGGCCGCGGCGACCTTGCGCTGACGCTGATACGAGGCGCCGCGTTCGGGAATCTCGGCCACCGCGGCGAGTTCGTCCGCGCAGCCCAGCTTCTTCGCGGTCGGCTCCAGCCGGTTCAGCAGATCCATCAGGTCGTCGGTCACCAGCCGCTCGTTGCTGTCGGCATCGGTGATGACGATGGCGTCGAGCCCGTATCGCGCGGCCCGCCACTTGTTCTCCTGCACATGCCAGGGCGGCAGCGTGATCAGCTGTTCCCCGTTCTCGACGCGCGCGTCCAGATCCACCACCAGGCAGTGGATCAACGCCGCCAGCGCCGCCAGCTCGGCACGGGAGGGCACGCCGTCGCAGATGCGGACCTCGATGGTGCCCCACTTGGGCGCGGGCCGGATGTCCCAGTGCAGCCCGCCGAGATGTTCGAACACACCGGTTTTCGTCTCGTCGTGCACGAAACTCTCGAATTGGCTCCAGTTCTCGAACTGGAACGGCAGGCCCGCGGTGGGCAGCTGCTGGAACATCAGCGTGCGATTGCTGGCGTACCCGGTGTCGGCGCCCGCCCACATCGGCGAGGACGCCGACAACGCCAGCAGATGCGGGTAGGTCGTGAGCAGCGCGTTCAGGATCGGGAACACCTTCTCCCGATGGGAGACCCCGACGTGCACGTGCACGCCCCAGATCATCATCTGCCTGCCCCACCACTGGGTGCGCTCGATGAGCTCGTCGTAATGCGCCGAGCGGGTGAGCTGCTGGGTGGACCATTGGGCGAAGGGATGGGTGCCCGCGCAGAACAGGTCGACACCGAGGCCGTCGGCGGCGCGGCGGACCTTGTCCATCGTGCCGCCGAGATCCTCGACCGCGCCGCCCACCGTCTCGTGCACGCCGGTGACGAGCTCGACGGTGTTGCGCAGCAGTTCCTTGGAGACCTGCGGCGTGCCGTCCCAGGCCCGCGGGTCACCGACCGCGTCGAAGACCGCGGCGGCGGTGTTGGACAGATCCCTGGTGACCTTGTCGACCAGCGCGATCTCCCACTCGATCCCGATGGTCGGCCGGGGTGATCCCCCGAACTCGATGTTCTGGATTGCCCCGGCCATCTCGATCCCCCGTCCGGCTACTGGACGACGCCGCAGGCGACCCTTCCGCCCGCGTCGCCGGTCGACAGCGTGGTGGCGTCCGGACCGGCGCCCCCTTCACGCTGGTATCGATCAGGAATGTTACCGAAGTTGTCGGCGCCCGCGTGGATGATCAGGGCCTTGCCCTTGATCTGGTCCAGGCTCACCGAGCTGGTGGTGGTGACGAGCTTGGCCGAGCCGTCCGAGCGCACCTGCAGCGAGGTCAGGTCGCCGCTGGCCGGATGCGCGTCGTTGCCGCCGACCTGGAGGTGGCCGCCCGCGGAGAGGAAGTCGCCGGCCGGGCCGCCGCTGGGGGCGGTGGAGTTGGGCTCACACTTGCCGACCTGGTGCAGGTGCAGGCCGTGGAAGCCGGGCTGCAGACCGCTGGCCTCGACGGTGACCACGAGGTGGCCGGGTTCCTCGGTGAAGGTGGCGGTACCGACGGAGGAGCCGGAGGCGTTCTTCAGTTCGGCGGTGGCGTCCGCGTGCGGCTTACCGGAGTCCGCGCCCTGCCCGTGCTCCTCGCCCGTTGCCGCGGGCCCGGACGAACCGGTCCACACCGGTGGCGTCGTTCCTTTGACATCGCTGGATTCCTGGCTGTTCGAGCAGGCGGCGAGGCCGAAGACCGCGACCGCAAGCACCGGGGGCACAGTCCGCCAGGACGGGCGACGAGTTGTGGACGAGGCCATCGGGGAACTCCTTTACGAGTACCGAGTTCGAATAGGGCTGGGTGGACGCGTTTCGTTACCGGTCACGATGATGCCACGCCCGTCACGCCCTCCGGCTGAGCGCCCCCTCGCCGGGCCGTGGCCGTGTCCGCGCCGCGCGGTCAGTTCCCGGTCAAGATCACGACCACGCCTGCCGAGCCGTCGCCGAGACCGGGGGACTTCGGCGCGACAGCGGCGCCGAGTTCGGCGGCGATGGCTTCCGCCGCCGCCTTATCGCTCGGCGAATTCCCGTAGTACACAGTGGTTTCCGCGATCGTACCGGCCGCGTAGTTGTCCGCCCTGACGTTGGTCCAGCCGCTGGCCGCCAGCTTGTCGGCGGTGCGTCCGGCCAGGCCGACGACCAGGCTGTTGTTGAGCACCTGCACCGGCACCGACCGGTCGAGGCCGGGGGCGGGCGGCGCGGCCAGCGGCGTCTCGGGCGGTTCGGTCGCGCTGGTCGCCACGGTGGTCTTTTCGGCCTCGGCCGTCGCGGTCGGCGTCCGGGCCGCGGTGGTGGTCGTCGTCGGCGCGGCGGCCGCCGTGGAGGTCGCCGGGGCGGCGGAATCCTCGCCGTCGGAATCCGCACTCGACATCGACATCGCGCCCAGGCCGGCGAACACGATGGCCAGCGCGATCAACACCATCGCCAGCGCGCGCAACGGCGGCCCGCCGGAGGTGGGATTGGGGTAGCTCACCGTGCCGACCCTAGTCGCTCGAACCCCGAGCGCGCCCGCATCGGGCCCGCGAAACGCGCGATCGCCGCCGACATCGCATCCACCGACCGCGAGCTCATACCTGGAAACCGAGGCGCCGCGCGGCCCGCGCCTTCTGCCTGCTCGCCCGCAGCCTGCGCAGTCGCTTCACCAGCATCGGGTCGGCGGCCAGCGCCTCCGGCCGGTCCACCACGGCGTTGAGCACCTGGTAGTAGCGGGTCGGGGACATGCCGAACAGTTCGCGGATGGCTTCTTCTTTGGCGCCGGCGTACTTCCACCACTGCCGCTCGAAGGCCAGGATGTCGAGTTCGCGGCGGGACAGTCCGCTGGGGTCGGGCGCCGCGTCGCCTGCGCTGTTGCCGTCCACACCACTTGCACCCGCGTCGCCGCCGGTGGGTAGGTCGTTGCCGATCGCGGAAGGATTCCGAGCCGCTGCGCCGTCCATCTCGCTCCCTCGCCGAGTGCTCTCCAGACGAAAAATAGGGTGCTCGTCCGTCGCGGTTCATTGAACCACGGTGACCGTAGGCGTCCCGGGCCAAACCGCGGCGTGTTGCTTACCGGCCGGTAGGTCCGCGCTTCGGGGTTCCGGTCCGCCGCTGGTCAACATGGCACGGCGGGTAGGCTTTCCGGTCATGGCAATCCTCCCCATCGTGATCGTCGGCGACCCGGTGCTCCACAATCCGACCCAACCGGTGGACCGTTCCCCGGAGGAACTGGCGGGTCTGGTCGCGGATATGTACGAGACGATGGACGCCGCCAACGGCGTCGGCCTGGCCGCCAATCAGGTGGGTGTCCCGCTGCGCCTGTTCGTCTACGACTGCCCCGACTTCGGCACGGACGGCAAGCCGGTACGCAGGCGCGGCGCGGTGATCAACCCGGTGCTGGAGACCTCGGAGATCCCCGAGACCATGCCCGACCCGGACGACGACGAGGAAGGCTGCCTGTCGGTGCCCGGCGAGCAGTTCCCGACCGGACGCGCGAAGTGGGCCAGAGTCACCGGCACCGACGAGAACGGCGACCCGGTCGACATCAGCGGCGAGGGCTTCTTCGCGCGGATGCTGCAGCACGAGGTCGGCCATCTCGACGGCTTCCTCTACGTCGACAAGCTGATCGGCCGCCACGCCCGCGCGGCGAAGAAGACGATCAAGCGCAGGGGCTGGGGCACGCCGGGCCTGAGCTGGGTCCCCGGCGACGTGCCGGACCCGTTCGGCCATGACGACTGATCCGGCTCCCTCGCCGGCGATCGAACCCGGCCGCCGGGTGGTGCTGCGCTACCGGCTGCCCGCCGGCAGTTCCCCGCCGCTGACCGACGTGATCGGCGAGGTACTCGCGCTGGACCCGCTGACCGTGCGCGACAGCGCGGGCGGCACCGTCACCGTCACCGCCGACCAGATCGTCGCGCTGCGCGCCCTCGGCCCCCGCCCGGTCCGCACCGGCGAGATCCGCGCACTGGAAGCGGCGGCCGCCGACGCCTGGCCCGGCCTGGAATACGAGATGATCGACGGCTGGCTGGCCCGCGCCGGGCACGGCTACACCGACCGCGCGAATTCGGCTGTGCCGCTCGGACTTCCGGGCCGACCCGCCCTGCTGGGCCGCGACGTGCTGCACCGGCTGACCGAATGGTTCGCCGCGCGCGAGCTGCCGCCGCGCCTGGTGCTGCCCGACCGGCTGGCGCCCGCGCCGCCGGGCTGGCACACCTGGGGCGAGACCCTGGTGCTCGGCATCGATATCGAGAACTTCGTACTCCCCCAGGGTCCGTCGATGGTCCGCATCGCGCCCGAACCCGACGAGGCCTGGCTGCAGATGCACGCGCTGCGCGGGGAGGCGCCGCCCGAGCAGCCGGTCGCCCCGCCCGACTACGAGGTGCTCACGGCGGTCCGTGAGGGCGCGCTCGGCTTCGCCTCGCTGGGCCTGCCCCGCCCCATCGCCATCGCCCGCGGTGCGCTGACCACCGCCCCCGACGGCCGCCGCTGGGTCGGGCTGACCTGTGTCTCGGTCGCCGCCGAGCATCGCAGGCACGGCTTGGCCGTCCTGGTGAACGCGGAGCTGATCCGCTGGGGCCGCGATCGCGGCGCCACCCACGCCTACGTCCAGGTCGCCGCGAACAACGCGGGCGCGCTCGCGCTCTACCGCGACCTCGGTTTCGTCGACCACCACCACTACCGCTACGCCGCCCCGGCGTCGTGACCCCGGCACCGCCCGCGGTGAGGAAGGCTCTTTCGTGCGACTGGCCACCTGGAATGTCAATTCGATCCGCTCCCGAGTGGACCGGGTGACCGCCTGGCTCGACGAGCACGACATCGACGTGCTGGCCATGCAGGAAACCAAGTGCCGCGACGACCAGTTCCCCTTCGAGCGCTTCGACGAACTCGGCTACGAGGTGGCCCACCTCGGCGTGAACCAGTGGAACGGCGTGGCCATCGCCTCCCGCGTGGGACTCGACGACGTGGCGAGCGCCTTCCCCGGCCAGCCCGGCTTCGACAAGGAAGCCGCGACCGCCCTGCTGCCCAGCCCGGTGGTGGAATCGCGGGCGCTGGCGGCGACCTGCGGTGGCGTGCGGGTGTGGAGCCTGTATGTGCCCAACGGCCGCGCCCTCGACGATCCGCACTACACCTACAAACTCGAATGGCTGTCGGTGCTGCGCGACAATGCCGAGCGGTGGCTGGCCGAACGTCCCGAGGCCAGGATCGCGCTGGTCGGCGATTGGAACATCGCGCCGACCGATGACGACGTGTGGAATCCGGAGCTGTTCCGGGACAAGACGCACACCTCCGGTCCCGAGCGCGCGGCCTTCACCGCCGTCCTGGACACCGGATTCACCGATGTGATGCGCCCGTTCGCTCCCGGCCCCGGCGTCTACACCTACTGGGACTACACCCAGCTGCGCTTCCCACGCAAGGAAGGCATGCGCATCGATTTCGTGCTGGCCTCTCCGGCTCTGGCGGCCACCGTCGTCGACGCGGGCGTCGACCGAGAAGCCAGGAAAGGCAAGGGCGCCAGCGACCACGCGCCCGTGATCGCCGAATTCGACATCCCGGCCGAGGCGGGCGCTCGGGGCGCCGACTCCCGCTGAATCAGCCGCTTGCACACCGGGATCGCCCGCTGCGCAACCCGACGGACCGCCCTGCCAGGGCGTTTGTCCCCGGGTGGCCAATGCCCATGGAGCTGGCTATGCTTTGGCCCGATTGATGCTTGTCGGGGCGCGTATTTCGATCGACTCGGCGACGCAGAAGGGGAGCTGCGACAGCACGGGCCAGCCCCCGCGAGCGTGAAAGTGCAGGGCGTGTCAGATTCATCGAATCCGTCGGCGGACGAACAGACGGTTCCCGGGCGTGCGGCCCTCGCAACGGTCCCGGCACTGTGTATCGCCGTCACCGCCGGATCGGCCGCTGCGGCCTACCTGCTCACGGAGGGATGGGCCCGCATCCCGCTCACCGTCGGCATCGCCGTCGTCGGCGCCCTGCTGACGATCGCGGTGTTCGCCGCGCTCTGGTTCCGCCGTAGAGCCGCGATGACCGCGCGTGCGGTGACCGCCGCCGAGAGCCGGGCCGCCGAGGCCGAGCGCAGCCGTCAGGATGCCGAGAGTCGTTGCGCGGCAATGGAATCAATGGTGGCCGAGGAGCGCGCCGCAACGTCCAGGGCGATCGACGTCGCCCGCCGCGACGAGAGCCGCAGGACCGCCGCGCTGGCCGCCTTCGCCGGCGCCGCCGGACGCATCCAGGCGATGACCACCAGCATGCTCGCCGAGTTGCGCGAGATGGAGCACCGTCACGAAGATCCCAAGGTGCTGGCCGATCTGCTGCTGCTCGACCACCGCACGGCCCAGGCGGGCAGGCTGGCCGACTCCATCGCGGTACTCAGCGGCGCGCGCTCGGGTAGACGCTGGGCCAAGCCGATCAGCATGGAGTCGATCCTGCGCGGCGCGATGGGCCGGGTCGCCGGTTACCAGCGGGTGCGGCTGCGCGCGATCGCCGAGATCGCCGTCGCCGGGCACGCCGCCGAAGGCGTGATGCACGCACTCGCCGAGCTGCTCGACAACGCCTGCAACTTCTCCCCGCCGACCACCGAAGTGCACGTCTACGCCGCCGAAGTCCCCGCGGGCGTCATCGTCACCATCGAGGACAGCGGCCTGGTGATGGGCGAATCCGCGCTGCGCCGAGCCGAACTCGCGGTGTCGAGCGGGCGCGACGGCAACACTCAGGCCGAGGCCGACCTGGCCGCGCTCACCGGCACCCGGCTCGGCCTCGCCGTCGTCGGCCACCTGGCACGCAAGCACGGTCTCACCGTCTCCTACCGCCCGTCGGCCATCGGCGGCACCGCGGTGGTCGTGGTGGTCCCGCGCGAACTCACCGCCCAGCTCGACAACGCCCACACACCCGCCTCGGTCCGGGCCTCGGCCCCCGCTCCCATCGCGGCCGTCGCGTCCGCGCCGCAAGCGCACCAGGAACCGGCCCGGGCTCAACTGCTCGGCGACGACGCACCGCTGCCGAAGCGCAAGCGCGGCCAGACGCTGGCCGCTGCCCACCCCGAGGGCCTGGTCGAAAAGCGCACCCCGGGTTCGGCCACCCTGCGCGCCGCGCAGGAACCGACGTCGCCGCCCACGCGGCCCGCCGCGCTGGGAGCTTTCCAACGGGCGTTCGCCGGGCGTGACGCCCAGGATCACGTCCCCCCGTCCCCGCCCGTCGCTCTGGAGAACGATCGATGACCTCTTCGACCACCCCCGCTCAGCTCGGCTGGCTGCTCGAGCAGTTGCTACAGCGCACCCCGCAGACCAGGCACGCGCTACTGCTGTCCGGTGACGGCCTGAAGATCTGCCACACGCCGGAGCTGACCATCGACAAGGCCGACCAGCTGGCCGCCATCGCCGCGGGCATCCAGTCCCTCGCCCACGGCGCCTCGGCCGAATTCGGGGACGGCAGAAGCGGTGTGCGCCAATCGATGACCGAGTTCTACGGCGGCATCCTGTTCATCGTCGAAGCCGGCCTCGGCGCGCATCTGGCCGTGCTGGCCGACGAGGACGCCGACGCCGGACTGATCGGCCACAACATGCGCGAACTCGTCGAGCAGCTCGGCGATCAGCTCACCGCCGCACCGCGAGTAGCCGGGGCGAGCAGAACGTGAGCAGATCCAGACCGGGACGTGACGACAGCCCCGACCGGCTCTACACGCTCACCGGTGGCCGCAGCCAACCCGACACGGACTCTTTCGATCTGGTGACCCTGGTGGTCAGCGAATCCGAGCCTGCGCCGGGCATGCCCTCCGAGCACGCCGCGATCCTGCGCATCTGCCGTTCCCCCACCTCGGTGGTGGAGATCGCGGCCGAGTTGCGGCTGCCGGTCGGCATCACCACGGTGTTGCTCTCCGACCTGCTGGCGGCGGGCAAGATCACCGTGCGTCATCCACGAGCCGGGCGCTACGGCGACCACCTGGTTCTCGACTCCACCACCCTCGAGAAGGTGCTTGTTGGACTCCGCAGTCTCTAACACATCGATGGCGACGACCGCGCCCCTGCGGTCGGAGGTGCCACTGCTCGGCACCGCCAGCCAGGGCCTCAAAATCGTCATCGTCGGCGGTTTCGGCGTGGGCAAGACCACCATGGTCCGTTCGGTCAGTGAGATCCGCCCGTTGGACACCGAGGCCACCATGACCGACGCGGGCGTGGGCATCGACGATCCCACCGGCGCCCCCGGCAAGTCGACGACCACCGTGGCCTTCGACTTCGGCCGCATCACCATCGACGCCGAGAACGTGCTCTACCTGTTCGGCGCCCCGGGCCAGCAGCGCTTCTGGTTCCTGTGGGACCGGTTGTTCAGCGGTGCGCTCGGCGCGATCGTGCTCGTGGATCGCCGCCGGATCTCGGACTCGTGGTATGCCATCGACCGGCTGGAGAGCCAGGGCACCGCTTTCGTGGTGGCCTGCAACAACTTCGGCGGCGAGACGCAGCAACTCGACGAGGTACGCGACGCACTGGACCTGGATCCCGATGTGCCGCTGCTGGATTGCGACGCGCGCTCACGCGAGTCGTGTAAGCAGGTACTGGTCACCTTGGTCGAGCAACTGTACGCGCGCGCCCGGGCGAACGGAGGGCTGTCGTGAGTTCCCCCGAGCAGGCCACCGCCCCGCCGGTCGGATGCCCCGCGCATCCGGGCGCGGTGCCGTTGGACGGCCCCGAATTCCTCGCCGATCCCTACGGCCTCTACGCCCGCGTGCGGCGCGAGTACGGCCCGGTGGTGCCGGTGGAGCTGTTCGGCGGCTTCCCGGCCTGGCTGGTGATCGGTTATCGCGAACTCCACCAGGTGACAAGCGATTCCGAGCTGTTCAACCGCAAGTCCGACAACTGGAACCAGTGGCCGAACGTCCCCGAGGACTGGCCGCTACGCCCGATGATCGGCATGCCGGTGCCCTCGATCTACTACACCGTCGGCGCCGAGCACCGCAGGCACTCCGAAGTGGTGGAAGCCGCGCTCGACGGGGTGGATCCGTTCGCGCTGCGTCGCACCGTCGAGGACATCGCCGACCGGTTGATCGACTCGTTCTGCGGGCGTGGCCGGGCCGATCTGGTGCCCGAGTACGCCGAGCCGCTGCCGCTGCTGGCGCTGGCCTCCACACTCGGCCTGTCCCCCGAGGAGGGCTCGCTGCTGGCCTGGACCATGCGCGCGTTCTCGCAGGGCGGCGCCGACGCCCAGGCCGCGCACGTGCGCTTCTACGAGCAGATCTCGCGCCTGGTCGCCAAGGCCAGGGTCACCGGCGGCGACGACATCGTCACCCGCATACTCGACTACCCCGCGCCGTTCACCGAGCAGGAGACCATCCACAACCTGATGGCCATCACGGCGGCGGGCTACCTGCCCACCTCCGACTGGTTGGTGAACTCGGTGCGCCTCATGCTCGTCGACGACCGCTTCGCGGCCGCACTCGGCGGCGGCAGGCACAGCATCGGCCAGGCCATGAACGAAGTGCTGTGGGAGGACGCGCCGACCCAGATCCTGGCCGGCCGCTGGGCCACCCGCGACACCCGGCTCGGCAACCAGGTCATCCGGGCAGGCGACATGCTGCTGCTCGGGCTCGGCGCCGCCAATTCCGACCCGCACGTGCGCCAGCAACTCGGCGACGCGCCCGAACCGGCGCAGTCGGGCAACAGCGCGCACTTCGCCTTCAGCCACGGCGAATTCCGCTGCCCGTTCCCGGCCCAGCAGATCGCCGAGGTGATCGCCCGCACCGGTATCGAAGTGCTGCTCGACCGGCTGCCCGATATCGATCTCGCCGTCCCCGAGCACGAACTGGTCCGCAAGCCCAACCCGTGGCTGCGCGGTATGAGCAGCGTGCCCGTCCGCTACACACCGGTTCCCGTCGTCGGAGGTTTTTAAGTGAGTTGCCCGCACACAGACCCAGATCATGCCGGGAGCGACAGCTCCGACACCATCGTCATCGACCCGCTGATCTCGGACCTGGCGGGCGAGACCAGCCGGCTGCGTGAGTCGGGTCCCCTGGCGAAGATCGAATTGCTCGGCGTGCCCGCCTACACCGTCACCCGGCACGCGCTGGCCAGACAGCTGCTCACCGACAGCAGGCTGGTCAAGGACATCAACTCCTGGTCGCTGTGGCAGACCGGCGCCGTCACCAGGCAGTGGCCGCTGATCGGCATGATCGATGTGGACCGCTCGATGTTCAGCGTGGACGGCACCGAGCACCGCAGGCTGCGTATCAAGACCACGCAGGCGCTGACCCGCCGCCGCCTGGACGCGCTGAAGCCCCGCATCGAGCAGTACGTCGCCGAACTGCTCGGCGATCTGGAGCGCGCCGCCGCCGGGGGCGAGCCCGTCGATCTGAAGGCGATCTTCGCCTATCCGCTGCCGATGCAGGTGATCGGCGACCTGATGGGCGTGCCCGAGTCCGATCAGCAGATGCTGCTCGACTGGTACAAGGCGTTCTTCTCGATCATGACCCCGCAGGACGAGCGCCTGCAGGTGATCGATCTGCTGGACGAGTACTTCACCGCGATGGTGCGCGCCAAGACCGCCGAGCCGGGCGACGACTTCACCTCCGCGCTGATCTACTCCACCGACGAGGAGACCCCGCTCACCGAGGAAGAGGTGATCGGCAACCTCAAGGCGCTGGTCGCCGCGGGCCACGAGACCACCGTCAACCTGATCCTGGCCACGGTGCGCGCGCTGCTCGCCGACCCGGATCAGATGGCGCTGGTGCGCTCGGGCGAGGTGTCCTGGGAGACCGCCATCGAGGAGACGCTGCGCTTCGACGGCCCGGTGATCCACCTGCTCATGCGCTTCGCCACCGAGGACATCGACCTCGGCGACGCGGTCGTCCCGAAGGGCGCGGGCGTGGTCATCTCCTACCGCGCGATCGGCCGCGACACCGAGGTGCACGGCGCGGACGCGGACGTCTTCGACATCACCCGCGCCACCGCCAACCGGCACATCTCCTTCGGCTACGGCCCGCACATCTGCCCCGGCGCGGCCCTGGCCAGGCTGGAAGCCTCGATCGCGGTGCCCGCCCTGTTCGAGCGCTTCCCCGAGCTGCGCCTGGCGGTGCCGGTCGAGCAGATCGTGAACATGCCGGTCCTCACCCAGAACGACCTCGCGCAGTTCCCGGTGCACCTCGGCGGCTGACCCGCCGCGTTCGGTTCCGGCCGGCTGGGCGATGACCTTTCGCTCAGCCGGAATACAACTCGTCTCCGCAGGTCAGCGGCCTGCCGTGGACATTTCCGAGCACGGCGGGCCAGGTGCGCGGACCTACTCTCGACGCGTCAGGTGCCGGTGTCCCGCACCGGTTTTTCGCGTCTACGAGGAGTTCGCGCATGACCACCTCCACCTCCGCGCTGGGCGCGGTGATCGCCGCCAACCACGACGCCGTGACCGCCGACGCGTCCCAGGCCGCCGTCGTCTTCAAGGCGTCCGCGACCGCGCACGACGCCGTGGCCAGTACCGTCACCGCGCGCCGGTTCCAGGTCGAGGTGGACGAGCCGCCCGCGCTCGGCGGCGCCGACAGCGCGGCCAACCCGGTCGAGTACTACCTGGCCTCGCTGCTGTCCTGCCAGGTGGTGACCTGGCGGGTGTGGGCGGACAAGCTCGGCATCGCCGTGGACGACATCCGCGCCACCGCCGAGGGCGATCTGGACGTGCGCGGGTTCTTCGGTTTCGACGACGCGGTGCGCCCCGGCTTCGGCGAGGTGCGGGTGCGCGTCGAGATCACCGGCCCCGAGTCGCGCGAGCGCTACCTCGAACTCCAGCGGGCCGTCGACGCCCACTGCCCCGTTCTCGACCTCACCCGCAACCCGACCCCGGTCGTCACCACCCTGGTCACCCCGGAGGTCTGAACCCCTTTCCGAGGGCCGTGACCGGACTCACCCTCGTTGATCGAAGTGGCCAGCATCACCGAGTAACGGCGTTCTGTTCGGACGACCGTACGGTTTACCGTTCGGGGAAACGTTTCTTCGGATGGGGAGCTCGAGTCGATGCTGACCACTCTCGCTCGGTTCGCCACCACGCGACCGCGCGTCGTCCTGGCGGCCGCACTGCTGCTGATGCTGGCCTGCGGCGCCTTCGGCGCGAGCGCGGCGAGCCATATGAAGGCGGGCGGATTCGTCACCGGAGAACTGGAATCGGTCCGCGCCGGCGAATTCCTCAGCGACCATTTCCCCGGCGGCGCAACCAATTACATCCTGCTGGTCACCGCCGAGGAGGGCGCCGACTCGCCTGCCGCCAGGGCCGCGGGCGAGAAGGCCGTCACCCAGCTGGCGCAATTCGCCGAAGTCAGTGGCGTGCAGTCGTATTGGACGACCCGCGCCGACCTGGCCCCGGCCCTGCGCAGCAAGGACGGCAAGAGTGCCCTGGTGATCGCCTACATCGCCGGCGACGACTCCGAACTCACCGAACGCGCCGACCGCATCAGCGAGCAGGTGCAGACCGACGAGAACGGCGTCACCGTGCGCGCGGGCGGCCTCGGCGCGGCCTTCGCCGATATGAACACCCAGATCAGCCAGGACCTGGTCATCGCCGAGGCCATCGCCGTCCCGCTGACCGGTCTGCTGCTCGTCCTGGTGTTCGGCAGTGTCGTCGCGGCCGCCATGCCGGTGGCCATCGGTCTGTTCGCGGTCGTCGCCGCGCTCGGCATCCTGCGCACCCTCACCGTCTTCACCGACGTGTCCATCTACGCGCTGAACATGACCACCGCGCTCGGTCTCGCGCTCGCCATCGACTACAGCCTGTTCATCGTCAGCCGCTATCGCGAGGAATTGGGCCGCGGCCTGGATCCGGCCGCCGCCGTCGTCCGTTCGGTGCAGACCGCGGGCCGCACGGTCGTCTACTCCGCCCTGGTCGTGGCGCTCTCGCTGGCAGCGCTGGCGGTGTTCCCGCAGTACTTCTTCAAGTCCTTCGCCTACGCGGGCGTCGCCGTGGTCTGCGCGGCCGCCGCGGCCGCGGTGATCGTGCTGCCCGCCATGCTCATGCTGCTCGGCGACCGGGTGAACGCCTGGGATCTGCGCGCGGGCGTCCGCAAGCTGCTCGGCAGGCCCGAACCCGTCGCGGTGCCCGCCGAGCGCAGTTTCTGGTACCGCTGGGTGGTCGCGGTGATGCGCCGCGCCGTCCCGATCGCCCTGCTGACCACCGTGCTGCTGCTCCTGGTCGGCTCACCGTTCCTCGGCGCGCGATTCGGTTACCCGGACGACCGCGCCCTCTCCGACGCGCCGAGCCGGGAAGTCGGCGACGAATTGCGCGCGAACTTCCAGGCCGACATGGCCACCAACATCATCATCACGCTGCCCGAATTCGACGGCGAGGTCTCCGAGATCGGCGAGTACGCCGCGGCGCTGTCCAAGGTCCCCGACGTGCCCGCCGTGCTCTCCGGCGCGGGCGTCTACCTCAACGGCCTGAAAGTGGCCGCGCCACTACCGGACATGGTCTCCGAGGCGGGCGCGTTCGTCTCCGTCGGCACCCGCATCGACCCGTACTCCGGCGCGGGCAAGGACCAGCTCGACCAACTGCGCGCCGTCCCCGCCCCCGGCGAGACGGCCTTCGGCGGACCGGGCGCCCTGAACCAGGACTCCCTCGCCGCCATCGGCGAACGCCTCCCGCTGGCCGCCGTCCTGATCGCCATCACCACGCTGGCCCTGCTGTTCCTGTTCACCGGCAGCCTGCTGCTGCCGATCAAGGCGCTGGCCCTGAACATGCTCTCGCTGGCCGCCACGTTCGGCGCGATGGTGTGGGTGTTCCAGGAGGGCCACCTGTCCGGGCTGCTCGGCTTCACCCCCACCGGCAATCTCGACCTGTCCATGCCGATCCTCATGTTCAGCATCGCCTTCGGCGCCTCCATGGACTACGAGGTCTTCCTGCTCTCCCGCATCAGGGAGGAATGGCTGGCCGGCCCGAAGACCACCGAGGGCAACACCCACGCCGTCGCCATGGGCGTGGCCCGCACCGGCCGTATCTTCACCGCCGCCGCGCTGCTGATGAGCATCGTCTTCTTCGCGGTCGCCACCTCCGGAGTGACAGCGATGAAACTGTTCGGCATCGGCTGCGCACTGGCCGTGCTCAGCGACGCCTCGGTGATCCGCGGCCTGCTCGCGCCCGCCCTCATGCGGCTGCTCGGCACCGCCAACTGGTGGGCCCCCGGGCCGCTGGCCGCCCTGCACGCCCGCTTCGGCCTGCACGAAGCCGACGAGCAGCCCGCGGGCGCGCCGGCCGAGCGGGAAGCCGTCTCACTCGGTAAGTGAGGCGCTGCGCCGGGCGGCCACCCGCCCGGCGTAGACCACGCCGACGAACTCGGTGAGATCGTCGATCAATGCCTGTGCGGCCCAGTCGTTTCCATCGAACGTCCCGGCCGATGCGGACTCGTCACCTCGCCCCGCACCGTCGGCGATCCCGGCCGTCCGACCGGCAGCGGCATCGACGCCGGCCTCGACCTGATGCCGGGACCAGTCGGCGACGAGTTCGAACATCCCGCCGATGGTCGCCATCGCCACCGCGAACCTGCGCCGGGTCACCCGCAAGCCCGCCCCCGGTTCGGCAGGCCACTGCGTGTCCAGGAACGCCGCGGCCCAGCGCCGATGTACCCGGCGCTGCCGCCGGACCGCCGACGGCACCTCGGCGACCTCCGCGAACGCGACCTTCAGCAGTCGCGGGTCCTCGGCGATGGTGTGCACGAACGACGTCACGATCGCTGGGCCACGCTGACCGAACGGCCGGTCGGCATAGCGCAGCGCCGTCGTGCTCACCCGGTCGCGGATCCGCGCGGCGAACTCGTCGAGCAGCACCACGTAGCACTGCGTCACCCCGTCGAACGCGGCGTCGAAATCCGGCGTGGCCAGGCCCGCCCGCGCGCAGATCTGCTCCCTGGTGGTCCGCGAGAATCCCTGTTCGGCAAGCACTTCCGTCGCGGCATCGAGCAGCGCTCGTCGCCTGTCGTCTGCTGCCGGGCCGTCGGGCCGCGCGGCGCGATCGTCGCGGGTCACGGGATCCGACTGTAGTGCCCGCCACGGCGATGAATTCGGTGGCTCCGCGTCGTCATTACCAAGAAGACGACCCGACCGGCACAGACAGGAGTTCCGCCATGCAGAAGATCGTCACGAATCTCTGGTACGACGGCGATGCCGAGGAGGCGGCGAAGTTCTACTGTTCGCTCATCCCCAACTCCCGCATCACCACCGTCACCCGCTACACCGAGTCGGGCATGGGCGAGCCCGGCGCGGTGATGACCGTCGATTTCGAACTCGACGGCCAGCGCTTCACCGCCATCAACGGCGGCGGCGAGTTCCACTACACCCACGCCATGTCCCTGCTGATCAACTGCGCCGACCAGCAGGAGGTGGACCGCCTGTGGGAGGCCCTGCTCGACGGCGGCAAGGAGATCGAGTGCGGCTGGCTCACCGACCGCTACGGGGTGCACTGGCAGATCTGGCCCGCCGCGGCCGACGCTCTGATGACCGGCGATCCGGCCGCCGTGGACCGCGCCACCAAGGCCATGCTCGGCATGAAGAAGATCGACTTGAAAGCCATGCAGGACGCCTATAACGGCTGAGTAACGCGCCCGGTTGGTCCTTCTGCACGGAATCGTCCGTTCGGCGGGCGGTCCGGGCACGACGGCGGGTATGGTCGTGCCCGGACGATTTCGTCAGCACAATTCCATCACCAACGGGGGCTCGCACCAGCGGGCTGAGAGGACGGCTAGCCCATCGCGGGCGGTCAGGGCCGTCGACCGTATGAACCTGACCGGGTAATGCCGGCGTAGGGAGGAACAACCATGGCATCGGCCGATCGCACGAACATGCCCGTCGACACCGTCACCACCGGACCGATCGAGGGCAGCGTCAAGCACTATCTCGAGGTCGACGATCTCCGGATTCCGGTGCGTCGCGTCCATCTCACCAACGGCGAGACCTTCGACGTCTACGACACCTCGGGCCCGTACACCGACGACACCGCCGTCATCGACCTGGAAGCCGGGCTGCCCCGGTTGCGCGACGGCTGGACCAAGCCGTCCGCCGAAGGCCCGCGCACTCAGCTGGCCTGGGCCAGGGCCGGCATCGTCACCGACGAGATGCGCTATATCGCCGCCCGCGAGGGCGTCGAGCCCGAACTCGTGCGCGCGGAGGTCGCCGCGGGCCGCGCGGTCATTCCCGCCAACCACAACCACCCCGAACTCGAGCCGACCATCATCGGCAAGAAGTTCCTGGTGAAGATCAACGCCAATATCGGCAACTCGGCGGTCTCGTCCTCGATCGCCGAGGAGGTGGAGAAGATGGTGTGGGCCACCCGCTGGGGCGCCGACACCATCATGGACCTGTCCACCGGCAAGAACATCCACGAGACCCGCGAGTGGATCCTGCGCAACTCCCCCGTCCCGGTCGGCACCGTGCCGATCTACCAAGCGCTGGAGAAGGTCAACGGCGACCCGGCCGCGCTGACCTGGGAGATCTACCGCGACACCGTCATCGAGCAGGCCGAACAGGGCGTCGACTACATGACCGTGCACGCCGGGGTGCTGCTGCGCTATGTGCCGCTCACCGCCAAGCGCGTCACCGGCATCGTCTCCCGCGGCGGTTCCATCATGGCCGCCTGGTGCCTGGCCCACCACCAGGAGTCGTTCCTCTACACGCACTTCGAGGAACTCTGCGAGATCCTGGCCCGCTACGACGTGACCTTCTCCCTCGGCGACGGCCTGCGCCCCGGCTCCATCGCCGACGCCAACGACGAGGCCCAGTTCGCCGAGCTGCGCACCCTCGGCGAGCTGACCAAGATCGCGAAATCCCACGGCGTGCAGGTGATGATCGAAGGCCCCGGCCATGTCCCCATGCACAAGATCGTGGAGAACGTCCGCCTGGAAGAGGAACTCTGTGAGGAGGCCCCCTTCTACACCCTCGGCCCGCTCGCCACCGATATCGCGCCCGCCTACGACCACATCACCTCGGCCATCGGCGCGGCCGTCATCGCCCAGGCGGGCACCGCCATGCTCTGCTACGTCACCCCCAAGGAGCACCTGGGCCTGCCCGACCGCGACGACGTGAAGACCGGCGTCATCACCTACAAGATCGCCGCCCACGCCGCCGACCTCGCCAAGGGGCACCCGCACGCCCAGCAGCGCGACGACGCACTGTCCAAGGCGCGCTTCGAATTCCGCTGGCGCGACCAGTTCGCCCTCTCGCTCGATCCCGACACCGCCCGCGAGTACCACGACGAGACCATGCCCGCCGAGCCCGCCAAGACCGCCCACTTCTGTTCCATGTGCGGTCCGAAGTTCTGCTCGATGCGCATCTCCGCCGACGTCCGCGAATACGCCGAAGCCCACAACCTCACCGATGTGGCGGCGATCGAAGCGGGCATGGCGGAGAAGTCCGCCGAGTTCGCCGGCGCGGGCGGAAAGGTGTATCTCCCGGTCGTGTCGTAATCGACTGCGCGGCCCGGGTTTCGATACTCGCGACCCGGGCCGCGCCGACGTGTCCGGCCCGGAGGAACATCGGCCGGCGGTCAGCCGAGAACGGTGTCGATCAGCCGACGAGCCGCGCGGTCGGTGCGCCGAACGTCGCCGGTGATCAGCCGATCCTGCAATACCCCGCGCAACCCGGAAACCAGTAGCGTGGCAACCACTTCCGGATCTTCGACGGACTCGATCGTGCCCAATGCGGCCGAGAGCGCGCCGATGAACGCGGCGATCGCCTCGATGGCGTAATCCTGGAACGGTCCGTCGGCCGCACAGGCCGCACCGAGCACCTGCATCCGAGCAGCACGCGCGAGCCCGAGGCGCGCGAGCCCACGCCCGAGTCCTGGGCGCGGGCATCACCTCCGACGCCCACCACATCGTCGCCTCCGACCCGACCGGCGAAGGCGCCGCCCGCGCCATCCGCCGCGCGATCCGCGCCGCCGGCCTCACCCCCACCGACATCACCCACGTGAACGCCCACGCCACCTCGACTCCGATCGGCGACGCCTCCGAGGCCGCCGCCCTCACCGCCGTCCTCCCACACGCCTCCGTCTACGCGCCGAAGTCCGCCCTCGGCCACTCCATCGGCGCGGCAGGCGCCCTCGAATCCGCCCTCACCGTCCTCACCCTGCGCGACCGCGTCGTCCCGCCCACCCTCAACCTCGACAACCAGGACCCGGCCGTCGACCTCGACATCGTCGCCGACAAGCCCCGCGAGCAGCGGATCGACTACGCCGTCAACAACTCCTTCGGTTTCGGCGGTCACAACACCGCCCTAGTCTTCGGCCGCCCCTGACCGCCCGGCCCGCCGAGGCGCATCTCTCCGAACGACCGGACGCTGGCAGAATCGTTTCCCGAACGAAGTATCCGTGCCCGGCGGCCCGCCGGCCAGATGGACGGGACCGACCATGACCGACCTCCCCGAGGCCTTCTACCTGCCCGACCCCGAGCAGCCGGGTCGCTTCGTGTCCACCGAACTCACCCGCGGCCCGTGGTCCCCCGACGCCCAGCACGCGGGCCCGCCATCGGCCCTGATCGGCCACGCGCTCGAACGCTGCGAGCCGCGCGAGGGATTCCATATCGGCCGGGTCGCGGTGGAGATCCTCGGCCCGGTGCCGCTGGCCCCGCTCACCGTCGAGACCAGGGTCACCAGACCGGGGCGCAGCGTGGAACTGCTCGAGGCCACGCTGTCCGCCGACCGGGGCCCGGTGATGAAGGCCAACGCCTGGCGCTTCCGCCGCGCAGACCCGGATCTGGACGTGCCCGAGGAGTTCCGGCCCACCGGCAACCGCCCGCACCCCGATACCGCGCCGCCGCCGACCCCGTTCCCCTCCCGCCAGCCGATCGGCTTCCACACCGGCATCGAATACCGTTTCGTCCGCGGCGCTTTCGCGGAGCCGGGCCCGGCGGTCTGCTGGATCCGGCTGAAGTACCCGATCGTCGCGGGCACCACGCCGAGCCCCCTGGAGCGCACCCTCGCCGCCGCCGACTCGGGCAACGGTGTCAGCGCCGTCCTGGACTGGTCGAAATACCTGTTCATCAACACCGATCTGACGGTCACCCTGCACCGTCAGCCCGCCGGCGAATGGGTCTGCCTCGACGCTGTCACCCACCCCCAGCCCGGCGGCATCGGCCTCGCCGAATCAGCGCTCTTCGACGAGCGGGGCCCGCTCGGCCGCAGCACCCAGACCCTCTTCCTCGGCCCCCGCTGACCTGTACCCGCGCCGGGTCCGATCACCGATCCACGGCATACGGCTCAGTCGTCGGCAGGTTCGTCGCGCCACAGCCGGTGCCCCGAGATCGCTCACACCGCGATGCGCTGGTCCACGAGGAACGGCACGACGAAGGCGCGCAACATCTCCCGTTCCTCCTCGGCATCGGAGGCGGGCAGGGTGAGCAGCGAGACCACCGCCCGCACCGTCCACCGGCCGAGCCTGCGCGCGCCGGGCGCGTCGAGATCGGGCCGCAGCGTGGCCACGAAATCGCGGGCCAATCCCTCGACCACCGTCGACGAATCGGCGAGCCGCGCGACGACACCGGCGTTCACCGGCTCGAACCAGACGGCCAGATGCGGGGTGTCGCGCACTTCGGCCAGAATCGCTGTCAAGGTGTCGAGCAGAGCGGCGGCGGGATCGGCTGCGGCGCCGCGATCCCGCCACACCCGGGCGACCACGCGGCGCGCCTCCCGCCCGGCGAAGGCGACGAACAGCTCCTGCCGGTTCGGGAAGTAGCGGTAGAGCGTGGCGCGGGAGCACCCCGCGGCGGCAGCCACCTCGGCCATGCCGATCCCGGACACTCCCCGCACGCCGCGCTCCAGGAACAGACCGCGCACCGCGTCGAGAATGCGTTCGGCAGCCAGCTCGGTGCGTTGACCGGCCAACCAGTCCCCGCTCACGCCGCACTCCGGAACGGCACCCGGGTGGGGCGGCGAACGTAGGGGCCGTCGGCGTATTCGACACCGTCGATGTCCACGATGAAACGGGGATAGCGGGCCAGCAGCTCCTCCATCGCGATACGGGCCTGCATGCGGGCCGCGGCCGCCCCGAGGCAGTGGTGCGGGCCGTGGCCGAAGGTGAGGATGTGCTGCGGATTCCGGGTGATGTCCAGGTCGGCGGCGTCGGAGCCGAAGACTCGTTCGTCGCGATTGGCGGAGCCGTAGACGAGCAGCACTTTGCGGCCCGCGGGAATGGTGACGCCCTCGATCTCCACCTCACGCGTGGTGGTGCGGGCCAGGCCCTGCACCGGGGAGGTGAGCCGGGCGAACTCCTCGATCGCGGGGCGGATCAGCCCGGGGTCAGCGGCCAGCGCATCGCGCTGCGCGGGGTTCAGGTGCAGGAGCCCGACCGCCCCGCCGAGCAGTCCGGTGGTGGTGTCGTTGCCGCCCGCGACCATCGTCCAGGTGTAGGCGAGCAGTTGCACCAGCCCGGTCACATCCTCGTCGGTGGCGCCCAGACCAGCCTGGACCAGCAGCGAGACGGTGTCGTCACCGGGTTCGGCGCGCCTGCGCCGGATCAGCTCGGCGAAGTAGCCGACCATCTCCATCGAGGCCGCCTGGGCCTGCTCGGTCGTCCTGCGCGCTCCGGCCGCCACCACGGCATCGGTCCATCCGTCGAACCGCTCCCGATCCTGTTCCGGCACACCGAGATAATGCGCGACGACCATGCTCGGCAGCGGCTTGAACAGCGTCTCGACGATGTCGCCGCCCGCCCCGAGCCGATCCAGCCGCTCCCGGACGAAGGCCCGCACCATCGGCTCCAGCGCCTCCACCCGCCGCGGCGTGAACCCGCGCGCCACCAGGGTGCGGAACTCGGTGTGCTGCGGCGGATCCTGCATGACCATCGGAGGATTCGCGGTCAAGCCGATCCGCTCCAGCTCGCCGTATTCGATGGTGAGGCCGTCGCGGGAGGAGAAGGTCGCGGTGTCGCGGGCCGCGGCGACGACGTCGGCGTGCCGGGTGAGCACCCAGTAGTCGTTCTCCGGCCGGCTCTCGGGAACCACGTGGTGCACCGGCTCGTGCGCACGCAGCGCCGCGTACATGGGCCACGGGTCGGCCCAGGTGGCGCTGGTACACGGCCGAAAGACAGGAGTACTTCGAGACTCCACAGGCGACATGTTTCGACGGTAAGACATATCGCACTATCTGTCTAGACACGGCACATCGCCGGACACTTCTCACGCGTGCTCGTGCAACTCACCCCAAGCAGGCAACGGATCCTCGTACGCCGCCCACTCGGCGGGCCCGGCCTCGAACTCGTCATCGGTGACCAGCGCCCCGTCCAGCAGTCCCCGCACCCGGTCGCCGTCGAGCCGCACACCGATGAAAACGATCTCCTGCCCGGGCGAACCATCCAGTTCCGACCACCATGCGGCCGGCTCGACCGTGAGATTCGGGCCCGCCTGCGACCACACCGCCGCGAACTCGGCACGACTGGCGATCCAGCAGAAACCCTTGCTGCGCAATACTCCTCGCATCTGCACGAGAGCGTCGGCGAGCCGCGCCGGATGAAACGGCCGCTCAGCGGTGAAAGTGATGCTGCGTATCCCGTACTCCTCGGTCTCCGGGACGTGGCCACCCGCCAATTCCTCGTCCCAGCCGTCGGATTCCGCGGCGAGCGCCGGACTGTAGCGGCCGGTGCCGAGCACCTCGGACAAGTCGACCACGCCGCGCTCGGTCCGCAGCACCCGCGCGCGCGGATTCATCCGGCGCACGGTCGCCTCCACGGTTCCCGCCGCGGACTCGCTCACCAGATCGGTCTTGTTGATCAACAGCACGTCGGCGAACTCCACCTGGTCGACGAGCAGATCGGCGATCGTGCGCCCGTCCCCCTCGCCCGCCTGCAGATCGCGCTCGGCCAGCGCCTGACCGCGCACCACCTCCGCGAGAAACGTCGAAGCGTCCACCACGGTCACCATCGTGTCGAGCCGAGCCAGATCGCCGAGCCGGAACCCGTCCTCGAATTCCCACTCGAAGCTCGCCGCCACCGGCATCGGCTCGGAGATCCCCGTCGACTCGATGACGAGCTGATCGAAGCGCCCTTCGCGCGCCAGCCTGCCTACCGACTCGATGAGGTCCTCACGCAATGTGCAGCAGATACAGCCGTTGGTCAGCTCGACCAGTTTCTCCTCGGTGCGATCCAGATGCCCCTGGCCCGCCACGAGCGCGGCGTCGATGTTCACCTCGCTCATGTCGTTGACGATCACCGCTACGCGGCGACCTTCCCGATTGGCGAGGACATGGTTGAGCAGCGTCGTCTTGCCCGCTCCGAGAAAGCCGGAGAGAACGGTCACGGGCAGCGGATCGACGCGCAGGGATTCACTCATGCCGCAAACGATAATCATTTTCAATAAACTTCCGCAAGCCGCTCCGCCGACCGCTGCCGCCCGAGACGGGCGGTCGCATTGCCACGCGTTCCAGCGGGACCGGCGCAGCGGCGAGGCGGCCGGACCGTAATGTGCCTGTTGTGAAACTGCTGCCCATCCCCGCCGAAGGACGGACTCCGGTCCGCGTCCTCACCATCGCCGGCACCGACTCCGGTGGCGGCGCAGGCATCCAGGCCGACTCCCGCACCATGGCGCTGTGCGGGGTGCACGCGTTGGTCGCGGTAGCCGCGGTCACCGTGCAGAACTCGGTGGGCGTCAGCGGTTTCCACGAGATTCCGCCGCAGGTGGTCGCCGATCAGGTGCGTTCGGTGGCCGGGGACATCGGCGTCGACGCCGCCAAGACGGGCATGCTCGCGTCGACGGCGATCATCGAGGCGGTCGCCGCGGTGTGCCGGGAGGTCGGGATCGGCGGCGACGGGCCGACGCCGCTGGTGGTCGACCCGGTCGCGGCTTCCATGCACGGCGATCCGCTGTTGCACTCCGAAGCGCTCGACGCTGTCCGCAACACCCTGTTCCCGCTGGCCACGGTGGTGACCCCGAACCTCGACGAGGTCAGGCTGATCACCGGCATCGAGGTCACCGACCACGCCACCGCCCGCAAGGCCGCCGAGGCCCTGCACGCGCTCGGCCCGCGCTGGGTGGTGGTCAAGGGCGGGCACCTGCGCTCTTCCCAGGTCAGCACCGACCTGCTGTTCGACGGCCACGCCTTCCACGAGTTCACCGCGCCTCGCATCGCCACCGGCAACGACCACGGTGGTGGCGACACCCTGGCCGCCGCCATCGCCTGCGCGCTCGCCCACGGCTACCAGGTCCCCGACGCCCTCGCCTTCGCCAAGGAGTGGACCCGTCGCTGCCTGGAAGCCGCCTACGACCTGGGCGCAGGCCACGGCCCGGTGTCCCCGCTCTGGCGGCTGCACGAGTCCTGAACCGCGCCGCGCCGGGCGTGCGCGGAATTTGTCGTACCCCGGCGCGACACTGGATTCAGTCGCCGTCACGCAAACCCGCAACGGCGCGGCATCGGAACAACGGCGTTCCTTCGTGACGACGGCGCCGACCCGAATCGACACTTCCGTCGAACGGAAGCATGCCCGTGCGCCCGCTGGTCAGCGCGGCCGATACTTTCAGTAGTCGCCACCACCATCCGCAATGGCGCGGACGAGCCGGAACAACGATGTTCCGCACGGTGGCGGCGACGAGAATTTTTGCCGAACCGGCAACACAACTTGCCAGCCAGCGGCGGCGGAGCGCACCCTCGTGTCACGACCCCCCGTGACGAGGAGAAACGATGTCCGAATCCACACCCGAGCAGTTCTGGGAAGACTTCTACCGAGAGCGCGACAACATCTGGTCGGGCAAGGTGAACCCGCTGTTCGCCCGCGAGGCCGAGGCCTTGGCCCCCGGCACGGCGCTCGACCTCGGGTGCGGCGAAGGCGCGGACGCGATCTGGCTGGCCGAACGCGGCTGGCAGGTCACCGCGACCGACATCTCCGCGACCGCACTCGAGCGCGCCGCGAAGCACGCCACCGACGCCGAGGTGGCCGACCGCATCACCTTCGTCCGCCACAACCTGCTCGAGTCCTTCCCCGAGGGCGCCTTCGACCTGGTGTCCGCGCAGTTCCTGCACTCTCCGGTCGCCGCGGCGGGCGAGCGCGACTCGATCCTGTTCCGCGCCGCCGAGGCCGTCGCGCCGGGCGGAGTGTTCCTGATCGTCGGGCACGCGGGCTGGCCGAGCTGGATGACCGAGCCGCCCGCCTTCGAGTTCCCCACCATCGAGGGCACGCTCGCGCTGCTCGAGCCGTCCGGGCCGTGGACGGTCGAGACCAGCGAACGGGTCGAGAAGGACATGGTCGGTCCCGAAGGACAGGCGGGCACCCGCGCCGACACCGTGTTGCGTCTGCGCCGGCCGGTGGCGGTTCCCCAGCCCTAGCGGCTCGACGCAACACCGGGCCCGATGTTCCCAGGAACCTCCCAGCTCGGTCCCAGCGAGGCGGGAGCCACGGGCTCGATCGTGGAAGCCATGACCGAGACCGTGGCAACAGTCGCCCCCGTGGCGGCCCGGATTTCCGCCGCCGGGGACCGGGCGCCGGTGCTGGACATCGTGATTCCCGTCTACAACGAGGAGGCCGGGCTCGCCGACTGCGTGCGCAGGCTGGACGCATACCTGGGCAACGGATTCCCGTTCTCCGCACGCATCACCATCGCCGACAACGCGAGTACCGACGCCACGCTGCGCATCGCCGACGACCTCGCCGCCTCGATGCCGGGCGTCCGGGTGGTGCACCTCGACGCCAAAGGCCGCGGTCGCGCCTTGCGCGCGGTCTGGGAGCGCTCCGACGCGCAGGTGCTCGCCTACATGGACGTCGACCTGTCCACCGATCTGGACGCGCTGCTCCCCTTGGTCGCCCCGCTGGTGTCCGGCCATTCGGACCTGGCGATCGGCACCCGCCTGGACGCCGCGTCGCGGGTCGTGCGCGGCCCCAAGCGCGAGATCATCTCCCGCTGCTACAACCTCATCCTCAAAGCCGCGCTGCGGGCGCACTTCTCCGACGCCCAGTGCGGCTTCAAGGCGGTCCGCGCGGAGGTGGCGCATCGACTGCTGCCGCTCGTCGAGGACGGCGAGTGGTTCTTCGACACCGAACTGCTCGTGCTCGCCGAGCGCGCCGGGCTGCGCATCCACGAAGTGCCGGTCGACTGGATCGACGACCCCGACAGCCGCGTCGACATCGTGGATACCGCGCGCAAGGATCTGCGCGGCGTGTGGCGGCTGGCCAGGGCGATCTCCACCGGCGCGCTGCCGCTGGAGGAACTGCGCGCGGCCATCGGACGAGAACCGCTGGTCCCCGGCGTCCCGCTCGGCATGGTCGGGCAGGTCGTGCGCTTCGCGCTGGTCGGCGTCGGCTCGACCCTCGCCTACATCCTGTTGTATCTACTACTGCAGCCGGCCATCGGCGCGCAGGCCGCCAACTTCGGCGCGCTGCTGCTGACCGCCGTCGCCAATACCGCCGCCAACCGCGCCTTCACCTTCGGCGTGCGCGGTTCGTCCCGCGTGCTCACCCACCAGTTCCAGGGCCTGCTGGTCTTCTGCTTCGGCCTGCTCGTGACCAGCGGATCACTGTTCGCCCTGCACCGCTGGGCCGTCGACGCCCCCGTCTACGTCGAACTGGCTGTGCTGGTCCTGGCCAACCTCGTCGCCACCATTGCCCGCTTCGTCGGCTTGCGCTGGGTGTTCCGCGACGCGGGCAGTTCCCGCACCGTCCGGTCCGCCACCCCGGCCACGGCCGAGTTCCCTCGCACCGACGACCCGTCAGGAGCCACCTGGTGACCGCGACGCTCACCCACTCCGCACCGACCCCCTCCCCCGCGCACCGGGCTTCGACCGCGCACACCCCGCTCCGCCGCGAATACGTCCTGCTCGCCCTGCTTCTCCTCGGCACCACCGCGGCCTATCTCTACAACCTCTCCGCCAACGGCTGGGCCAACGCCTTCTATTCGGCGGCGGTGCAAGCCGGTTCCGAATCCTGGAAGGCGTTCTTCTTCGGCTCCTCCGACGCCGCCAACTCCATCACCGTCGACAAGCCGCCCGCCTCGCTGTGGCCGATGGCGTTGTCCGCGCGAGTTTTCGGGCTCAACAGCTGGAGCATGCTGGTGCCACAGGTCCTGCTCGGCGTGGGCAGTGTGGCGCTGTTGTGGGCGACGGTGCGCCGGGTCTTCGGCCCGGCCGCCGGCCTGCTCGCCGGGCTCGCGCTCGCGGTGACGCCGGTGGCGGCGCTGATGTTCCGTTTCAACAATCCCGAAGCGCTGCTGATCTTCCTGATGGTCGCGGCCGCCTGGGCGATGACCCGCGCGGTGGCCGACGGGCGCTGGCGCTGGCTCGTGCTGACCGGCGCGTTCATCGGATTCGGCTTCCTGACCAAACAGCTGCAGGTGCTGCTGGTCGTCCCCGCACTCGCGCTCACCTACCTGATCGCCGGGCCGCCACGGCTGGGCAAGCGCGTCGCGCAACTGTGCGCGGCTGGTGCGGCGATGGTGGTGGCCGCGGGCTGGTGGCTGCTGGCGGTGGAGCTGTGGCCCGCGGCGTCACGACCGTGGATCGGTGGCTCCCAGAACAATTCGATCATCGAGCTGACCCTCGGATACAACGGCCTCGGCAGGCTCAACGGTCACGAGACGGGCAGCGTCGGCCGCGGCGGTGAACTACCGCCCGGCGGCAACGGGATGTGGGGGCGGACGGGCATCACCCGGATGTTCGACAACGCCCAAGGCGGTCAGATCGCCTGGCTGATCCCGGCCGCGCTGGTCCTGCTCGGCACCGGTCTCGTGCTGCGCGGCCGCGCTCCCCGCACGGACGACAAGCGCGCCGCGCTGATCCTGTGGGGCGGCTGGCTGATCGCCACCGGCCTGGTCTTCAGCTTCATGCAGGGCATCTTCCACCAGTACTACACCGTGGCACTTGCCCCCGGCATCGCCGCTCTCGTCGGCGCGGGCACCGTCCTGGCCTGGCGCGAACGCGACCGGCTGTGGGTGCGCCTCGCACTCGCGGCGACGGCGGCGCTGAGCACCGCCACCGCGTGGATGTTGTTGTCGCGCAGCGCGGATTTCGTGCCGTGGTTGCGCTGGGCGATCCTGGTCGCGGGCGTCGCCGCCACGCTCGGCGTGCTCGCCACCGTTGCGCGCAAGGCACTGGCCGTGGTCGCCGTGGCAGCGGCTTTCGCGAGCCTCGGTGGTCCGGTGGCCTACACCGTGCAGACGCTCGGCGGCTCCCACCAGGGCTCCATCCCCATCGCCGGCCCCTCGACCGGCGGCTGGGACGGCCCCGGAGGACCGCGCATGCCCGGCGAGATGCGCGCCATGCCCGGCGGCTCCCCGATGCCGGGCGGACCGTTCCCCGGCCGAGGCACGCCCGACGACGAGGCCACCGGCGACATCCTCGCGCCCCTCGGCGCCGCACCCAATGCGAACGGATTCCCGGACTCGGCGACCACGCCGGGCGAGGCCACCGGCGGACCGAACGGCTCCCCCGCGGGCACTCCCGACGGTCGCCCGGGCGGACCGGCCATGCGAGGCGGCCCCGGCGGACTCCTCGGCGCGACGACACCCGGCAGCGAACTGCTGACCCTGCTCGAGACCGACGCCTCCAACTACACCTGGATCGCCGCCGCCGTGGGATCCAACAGCGCGGCGGGCGCCCAGCTCGCCACCGGCAAGCCCGTGATGCCCGTCGGCGGCTTCAACGGCAGCGACCCGTCCCCCACCCTCGGGCAATTCCAGCAGTACGTGCGCGACGGCGAGATCCACTACTTCCTCGGCGGCGGCCGCGGCGGCCCGGGCGGAAGCACCGAGTCGGAGAGTTCCCGGATCAGCGACTGGGTCGTGCAGAACTTCACCGCGCTCGAGGTCGACGGCGTCACCGTCTACGACCTGACCACCCCGAACTGACCGTGGCCGGCTGTGGAGCCGGGCTACACCAGCCGAGGCGCCTTGCTCCCGTTGCCGACCGGCGCGTGACCACTCGACCCAGCCCAGCTCCCGCTGTGCATCGATCGACCCCGGCTTCGCCGAACCTTCTGTCACCCAGGCGCACTGGATCCGGCGGATCGACGGCAGTACGGCCGATGTGGCGCCGGCGGCCGCGCCGCGTCATCTGCTCGGGGTACGCCGCTCGAGGCCGACGCCTCCCTGCCGCTGCGTCACCCGGTTGTGGGTGCGCGGTCAGCAGCGGAGGATCGAGGCGGCCTCCGGCGACAGGCCGTACTTGCCGGCGCAGTCCATGCCGCCGTAGCCGTGTTCGACGAAGCGCCAGTGCCCGTGCGCCTCGGAGTACTGGAATATGTACAACTCGGGATGGAGGGCGCCCTCCGGCCAGTTGTTCGCCGAGGCGAAGGTGCCGACGCAGCGCGAGTCCTGGAGCGGGACCAGTGAGTCGGGCGGGCCTGTCATGCGGAGCGAGGTGATCAGGTATTCGTCGGTCACGATGGCACAGTGGTCGTCCGACGACGCCGGGGGTTCGGTCACGCCGGTGTCGACGGGCACGGTCGGCTCCGGAGCGGGCACCGTCGCCTCGGGGGCGGGCTCCGTCGCCTCGGGAGCGGGCACGGTGGCATCGGGAGCGGGGGCCGCGGTCCCCGCGTCGGGACCGGGTGCCGGAGTGCGGGGGGTGGTCGCCGGGGCCGAGGCGTTCGGGGACACGGTGCTCGAGGCCGCGGAGCCGTTGTCCGAGGCGTCTTCGCCGCCGCACGCCGTGAGCACGGCCGCAGCGGTGGCGGTGGCGGCGATGAGCAGAACTGATCGCGTCATGTTTCCTCCGAGGATTGGGCCCCGCCTGGTGGCAGGTGCCAACCGAATCATCGGAGGCACAAGACGTTTCGTTTCATGTGCGAACCATAGGTCCGGGGAACGGTTCGGTATCAGCTCGGTGACGAGTCGGGGTCGACGAAGCGGAGAGTCAGCTCGGCCGAGGTCGGGCGGGCCACACAGGGCAACGTTCTGCCCGCGGATCGCTGGGCATCGGTGAGCGCGAGCAGCGGATCGTCGGGGAGTTCCACCGAGCCGGAATCCACCGCGGCAAGACAGGTTCCACAGGATCCGCCGAGGCAGGAATAGGGAAGGTCTTCGCGGTGCGGCAAGGCGGCGTCGAGAACGGTTGCGCTGCGCGGCATCTCGTATCGCAGGTCGAATCCGTCGCCGACGAGCGTGACGGACGTGGTCGGACCGTCGGCATCCGCGGCGCTCGGCGCGCTCGGGTGGGCGGTGTCGAACAGTTCGAAGGAGATCGCCGCCCGCGCAACGCCGCGCTCCAGCAGGGCGTCGACGGTGTCCGTGACGAGTTTGCGCGGGCCGCAGAGCATCCAGTGGTCGGCGTCTTCGGCGGTGACGACCTCGGGGGTGATGCGGCCTGAGCGGAAGGCGGGGTCGCCGGGGCAGGCGTTGGCGCGGGAGAGGTGGTGGACGATCCGGAGCCGGTCGGCGTGGCGGGCCAGCAGGTCGTCGAGCTGCCTGCGCAGCATGATGGTGCGGTCGTCGCGGCTGCCGTAGTGCAGAGTGACGGTGGTGTCCGGTTCGGCTTCCAGGATCGCGGCGATCTGCGCGACGATCGGGGTGATGCCGCTGCCCGCCGCGACCGCCACATAGCGGGCGCCGAGGCAGGGATCGACGGTGAACGCGCCGGTGGGCTCGGAGACGTGCAGGACCGTGCCGGGCGCCAGTTCATCGATGGCGTAGCTGGAGAACAGGCCGCCCTCCTGGTATTTCACCGCGATCCGGAGGACGCCTGCTGTCGGGGCGTCGCACAGTGAGTAGGTGCGGCGGACCGAGGCCGTCGTGCCCGCTCCCCGGATCACCACGTGCTGCCCGGCGCGGTATCGGAAGCGTTCGGAAAGGTGTCCGGGTACATCGAATTCGACGATCACGCTGTCGGCGGTGTCGCGCCGGACTTCGCGAACGGTCAGGCGATGGAAGCCACGAGCGGGGCCGTAGGGCACCGGATCGAAACCCGATGACTCGGGAAGGCTCGCGCGAGGGGCGCCGGCGGGCAGAGGTGCCAGGCCGCGCAGGGGTGCAGGAAGCGCGGCGACCATCGAACGCATCGGCGCGGAATTACGCAGCGCGACAAAATAGTTCGCGCCCAGCGCCGCCGCGGCGCGACCGAGCAGCATCGGATCGAGCACACTGACCGGCTCGTCGAGCAGTCCCGCGATCCGCGCGATCTGCCTGCCCACACGCGCATCCCGCGCACCCACCGACATCGCGACGTGGGTGGCGAACTCCAATGCGCGCGTCGGAATCCGGCCGCCCTCGTCCACATGCGGCATGGCCAGGTCGAACAGCCGGGTGATCATCCACGCGTCGTCGATCTCGGCGGCGACCGCGCGGAACCAGCGCGTGGCGAGCGGCTCGCCGGAGGACTCCGCGAGCACCCGGCGCAGGCACAGCGATTGCAGCGCCGACACGCTCATGCCCTGGCCGAACGCCGGGCTGAAACTGCACACCGCGTCGCCCATCACGAGCAAGCCGTCCGGGAAGCGGGTCAGCAGTTCGTAGCGTCGACGCTGATTGGCCAGGTAGCGGTAGGTGGAGACGGGCGTCAACGGCTCGGCGTCGAGCAGCGCTTCGCGCACATCGGGCGGGGCGACCGAGGCCGCGAACCGCCAGAACCCGTCGTCGCCGGTCGGTGGATGGTCCGCGCCGTAGCCGATCAGGGTGAGGATGTGCCGATCGCCCTCGACTTCGAACAGCGCCAAGCCGCGCGCGGGATTCTGATTCGCGACCACGATCTCCTTGTCGGCGACCGCACCCGCGGGCAGCCGCACATACCGGCTCGCGTACTTCATGTCGATCCGCACGCCGTCGGCCCGCGGCCGCTCGTAGCCCAGCCCTTCCAGCCAGTCCTCGATCGGCCCGTGCCTGCCCATGCAGGAGACGACCAGATCGGCCTCGACCTCCCGCGTCCCGTCCCGCCCGGACTCGATACGAACCCCGCGCACCCGCCGGTTTCCGTCCGCGGTGAGCAGGCCCGACGCCGAGCAGCCGACCACGAGAGTGACGTTCGGCAGCGCCCGGACGCGCTCACGCACCCGCCATTCCAGAAACGGCCTGCTCGCCTGCAACAACGAATAGCCCGCATCGGCCTGCCGCAAGGTCTGCCCGGCGATCGTCATCCGCATCTGCGTCAGCGACCGGCACTCGACCGCCCCGTCCGCGAGCGCTTGCTCGGTGAACCCGGGGAACAGTTCCTCGAAGATCTGCTTGCCCCGCGCCAGCAGTGCATGCACGTGCCGCCCCTGCGGAACCCCCTGCCGGTCCCCCGGCTCCGACAGATCGTCGCGCTCGATCACGGTGACCCGCTCGAAACTCTCGCTGAGCACCCGCGCCGCGAGCAGCCCGGCCATGCTCGCGCCGAGCACCACCACGTGCCGCCGGCCCGCCTGATCGATCGCCACAGCCCGCACCTTCCGACGTCATCGTCCGTGGCGTCCGCACACAGCCGTGGACGTCACCGAAGGTCAGTATCCGTCACACCGGCAATACAGGAATCAGGTGGTGCCAGTCCGAGGCCCAGCGGGGTAGCCGCCGCACCCTCGGTGCACCTACAGCGCCGCGATGTTCTCGCGGTCCTCTGTGCCATGCCCGGCCGGCGACCGGTCCAACCCCATTTTCCCCGGTCGGATCCTGCGCCGCAGGTCGGCGGCCTGCACGGAAGGTCCCAGAGTCGCCGAACCGGTGATGCCGATCGACGGCCTCCCCAGATTCTCGAGGATCTGCTTCGCGACGACGAGTGCCGGGGATTCCCGGTGCGATCTCGGCCTGTTCATCGGACACCCCAATCGCTGCTACGGCCATGACACCTGTGTATTCGTTGCGACTTCGGCGCGGTACGCCTCGTTGTGTTCGAAGACGATGTCATCGCCGTCACGGCGAAGGGTGGCCGCCGAGCGGCCCGATTCGTAGACGTCGGCTTCCACGACATCGCGCGTGCGCTCCGGGTCACGGCGAGAGTGGGGGAGCTCTTTCCGCTTTCGAGCGTCCGCACGGACGACAACCCGGCCTCGGCAGGGTCGGCGACGTCCATGCCTGGTCCGGGACAAATCCCCTATACGTCAGGCGGGCTTCGCGGCGGAGGTGGCGGCGAGGGCCGTGTGCAGGGTGGCGGCCCACTGCTGCACGATCTGTTTGCGGCGCTGCGAGTCGTCGGTGAGCACGTCGGCGAGGCCGAGGCCGCGGGCCAGGTCGAGGGTGGCCTGAACCAGGTGGTGGGTCACCGGGTCGGAGTCGTCGACGCGGAGTGCTTCCACCGCACGGCGGTGGGAGGCCCGGCCGAAGTGGGCTTCCAGCGGGACGATGCTCTCGCGCAGGGCGGGGTCGGCGGCGGCGTGGGTCCAGACCTGCAGGGCCGCTTTGAACAGCGGGCTGGTGCAGGATTCGACCAGGCCGGTGACGACGGCTTCGGTGCGGGCCAGGCCGTCGAGATGTTCGGAGAGGGCTTCGGCCTCGCGCAGCGCCTGTTCGGTGCGGATGTCGAACATGTACTCGAGGGCGGCGGTAATGAGCTCTTCCCTGGTCGGGAAGTGGTGCTGGGCCGCGCCGCGGGAGACGCCCGCGCGCTCGGCGACCACCGCGACCGTGGCTGCGGCCCAGCCCATTTCGGCCAGGCAGTCGATGGTCGCCTCGAGCAGCCGCTGCCGGGTGGCCCGGCTGCGGTCCTGCTTGGGTTCGTGCGGTGTCGCCATGATCGTCATTCTGCCCAGTGCGGCGGTCGACGCTGCAGGAAGGCGGTCATGCCCTCGTGCACGTCGGGGGTGCCGAAGAAGGAGGCCGAGCGTTGGGCGAGTTCCTCCGCACTCCGGTCGAATTCGGCCAGAATCGCCGCGTTCACCAGTCGCTTCGCCTCGGCGAGCCCCTGCGGCGCGCCTTTGCGCAGTTCGGCGCACAGCCGGGCCACCTCGGCGGCTGGGTCGTCGGCGGCGAGGGTGACCAGCCCGATGCTTTCGGCGGTCGCGGCGTCGAACTTCTCACCGGTCAGGTAGTAGCGGCTCGCGGCGCGCGGGTCCAGGCGCGGAAGCAGGGTCAGCGAGATCATGAAGGGCGCCAGGCCGATACGTACTTCGGTGAGGGCGAACGAACTCGACGGGCCCGCCACGACGAGATCGCAGGCGGCGACGATGCCCATGCCGCCCGCGCGCACATTGCCGTCGATCCGCGCGATCACCGGCTTGGGCAGTTCCACCAGCCTGCGCAGCACGCCGATCATGGTCCGGGTCCGCTGGTCGGCGGCCACGGCCGGATCGGCGTCGCTCGCCTCGGTGAGATCGGCTCCGGCGCAGAAGGTGTTGCCGGTGTGGGTGAGCACGATGCCGCGCACCGCCGGATCGGCCGCCGCGTCGTCGAGACCGCGCAGCAGTTCGGCGACGAGACGGGTCGACAGGGCGTTGCGGTTGTGCGGCGAGTCGAGAGTCAGGACCGCGAAACGGTCGCGGATCTCGTAGCGCACCAGCATCGTGTTCTCCTCGGGACGGCTGTGGATCAGTACGAGCGCGGCAGGCCGAGCGAGTGCTGGGCGACGAAGTTGAGGATCATCTCCCGGCTGACCGGCGCGATCCGCGCGATGCGGGCCGCGCCGAGCATGGCGGCCAGGCCGTAGTCGGCGGTCAGGCCGGCGCCGCCGTGGGTCTGGATGGCCTGGTCGAGCGCGTTGATACTGACCTCGCCCGCGGCGTACTTGGCCATATTGGCCGCCTCCGCGGCGCCCATCTCGTCGCCGGCGTCGTAGAGGGTCGCGGCCTTCTGCATCATCAGCTTGGCCTGCTCGAGCTCGATCTTGACCTTGGCGAGCGGGTGCGAGATGCCCTGGTGCGCACCGATCGGGGTCTTCCAGACGGTGCGTTCCTTGGCGTATTCGACGGCGCGGTCGATGGCGTAGCGGCCGACGCCGATGGCCATGGCGGCGCCCATGATGCGCTCGGGGTTCAGCCCGGCGAACAGCTGCATGAGGGCCGCGTCCTCCTTGCCGACCAGGGCGGTCGACGGCAGGCGGACATCGTCGAGGAACAGGTTGTACTGGTGGTCCGGCTCGATGATGTCCATCTCCTGGGCCACCTTGGTGAAGCCGGGGGCGTCGGTGGGGACGATGAACAGGGCGGGCTTGAGTTTGCCGGTCTTGTGGTCCTCGGTGCGCGCGACGATCAGCACGGCCTCGGCCTGGTCGACGCCGGAGATGAAGATCTTGCGGCCGGTCAGCAGCCAGTCGTCGCCGTCGCGGCGGGCGGTGGTGGTGATCTGGTGGGAGTTGGAGCCCGCGTCGGGTTCGGTGATGCCGAAGACCATCTTGGCCGAGCCGTCGGCGATGCGCGGCAGCCAGTTCTGCTTCTGCTCGTCGGTGCCGTAGCGGCTGATGATGGTGCCGCAGATGGCCGGGGAGACGACCATGAGCAGCAGGCCCGCGCCCTGGGCGGACAGCTCCTCCATCACCAGCGACAGCTCGTACATGCCCGCACCGCCGCCGCCGTACTCCTCGGGCAGGTTCACGCCGAGGAAGCCGAGCGCGCCCGCCTCTTCCCACAGTTCGGTGAGCGGCTCGCCCTTGCGGGACTTGGGCAGCACGTAGTCGCGGTAGGTGTACTTCAGGGCCAGCTGGGCCACCGCGGCGCGCAGCGCCTTGCGTTCGTCGGTCTCGATGAAACTCATGGTCGGTCCTTACTTCTCGTCGATCGCGTCGTCGGGATCTACGACGGCCAGTACTTCGCCGAGCTCGACCTGACGGCCTACCTCGACGTTCAACGCGCTGAGCACGCCCGCGGCGGGCGCGGCGATGGTGTGTTCCATCTTCATGGCCTCCAGCCAGAGCACGGGCTGTCCGGCGCTCACCCGCTCGCCCGCCGCCGCGCCGAGGCGGATCACGGTGCCGGGCATGGGGGCCAGCAGCGAGCCGGTGGCGAGCTGATCGGCGGGGTCGCTGAAACGCGGCAGCCTGCGCACGCCGACGGGGCCGAGCGGGGAGTCGACGCAGACCAGGTCGCCGTAGCGGGCGATGTCGAAGCTCCGGCGCACCGGGCCGCGTTCACCGGGCACGGACAGGACGACGCGCTCCGGGGTGGCCTCGATCAGCTCCAGACCCTCGTGTCCTTCGACGAGGACACCGCCGCGGGTGTGGCGGTAGTCCACGTCGTGGGCGCCGGTGAGGCGGCTCTCGTAGGACTTGCGCTGCGGCTGGGAGGGCAGATTGCGCCAGCCACTGGGGAATCCGCCGCCGGTGCGGGCGGTCGCGCGGTTGGCGGCGGCGTCGGCGAGAGCGGCGGCGACGATGGACAGACGTTCGCCGTCGGGGTCGGCCAGCGGGGCGGCGAGGGTGTCGAGACCGTGGGTGGCGAAGAAGGCGGTATCGGTGTCGCCCGCCAGGAAGGCGGGATGGCGCAGCACCCGGACCAGCAGGTCGCGATTGGTGACCAGGCCGTGGATACGGGCGCCCTGCAACGCCGAAGCCAGCAGACGCGCCGCTTCCGTGCGGGTTTCGGCGTAGGAGATGACCTTGGCGAGCATGGGGTCGTAGTGCACACCGACCACCGAGCCGTCCAGCACGCCGGTGTCGAGACGGATGCCCGGGGTGGTCAGCGGCGCGAATTCCGTTGCCACCCGCGGGATGTCGATGCGGTGCACAGTGCCGCTCTGCGGCTGCCAGTCGTGCGCGGGGTCCTCGGCGTACAGGCGGACCTCGATGGAGTGGCCGCGCATCGCCGCCGGCTCGGCGGGCAGGGGGTCGCCGCAGGCCACGGCCAACTGGAGCCGGACGAGATCGACCCCGGTGGTGCACTCGGTGACCGGATGTTCCACCTGCAGACGGGTGTTCATCTCCAGGAAGTAGAACTCGCCGGTCTCGTCGGCCAGGAATTCGACGGTGCCCGCACCGGTGTAGCCGATGGCGGAGGCGGCCAGGCGCGCCGCCTCGAACAGACGATCCCGCATCCCCGGGCCATCGTCGTGCCACGCCGGCGCATCCGACGGCCGGTGCGCACCGCCGGGAACCTCGCGGCGGCCGGAGTCCGCACCCTCGGCGTGCGTACGGCTCGCAGCCGCGGCCGCGCGCGCGGAGTCGATACGCTCGACCAGCGGTGAGGGCGCCTCCTCCACGACCTTCTGATGGCGGCGCTGGATGGAACACTCCCGCTCCCCCAGCGCCCACACCGTGCCGTGGGTATCGGCCATGACCTGCACTTCGATGTGCCTGCCGGTCTCGAGATAGCGCTCGCAGAACACCGTGGGGTCGCCGAAGGCGGATTCGGCCTCGCGCCGTGCGGCTTCGATCTGCGCGTCCAGCTCGGCCAGGTCGCGCACCACGCGCATACCGCGGCCACCGCCACCGGCCGACGCTTTGATCAGCACCGGGAGGTGGGCGTCGGTGACCTCGGCCGGATCGAGTTCGGGCAGGACGGGCACGCCCGCGGCGGCCATCATCTTCTTCGCGGCGACCTTCGAACCCATCTCCTCGATGGCGGCCACCGGTGGGCCGATCCAGGTGAGCCCGGCATCGAGCACGGCCTGCACGAATTCGGCGTTCTCGGAGAGGAATCCGTATCCCGGATGCACCGCGTCGGCACCGGCGGACAGCGCTGCCGCGACGATCAGCTCCCCGCGCAGATAGGTCTCACCGGGAGTGTTGCCGGGCAGGCGAACGGCGGCGTCGGCATCGCGGACATGCGGGGATTCGGCATCGGCGTCGGAGTACACCGCGACCGTGCCCAGCCCCATGCGACGGCAGGTGGCGAAGACCCGGCGCGCGATCTCACCGCGATTGGCCACCAGCACAGTGGAAATCGTCATCTGCCGCTCACCACCACGACTGCCTCGCCATCATGAATGCTCACCTTCACGACTGCCTCACATCCGGAAGACGCCGAAGCCCGCGGCGCCCTCGATCGGGGCGTTGTGGACGGCCGACAGCGCCATGCCCAACACCGTGCGGGTATCGCGGGGATCGATGACACCGTCGTCGTAGAGCCTGCCGGACATGAACATCGGCAGCGACTCGGCCTCGATCTGCGCTTCGATCATGGCGCGCATGCCCGCGTCGGCCTCCTCGTCGAAGGCCTTGCCGCGGGCTTCGGCGGCGGCGCGACCGACGATGGAGATCACGCCGGCCAGCTGCGCTCCGCCCATGACGGCGGATTTGGCACTGGGCCAGGCGAATACGAAGCGCGGGTCGTAGGCGCGCCCGCACATGCCGTAGTGGCCCGCGCCGTAGGAGGCGCCCATGAGCAGGGTCAGGTGCGGGACCTTCGAGTTGGACACCGCGTTGATCATCAGCGCGCCGTGCTTGATGATGCCCTTCTGCTCGTACTCCTTGCCGACCATGTAGCCGGTGGTGTTGTGCAGGAACAGCAGTGGGGTGTCGGACTGGTTGGCCAGCTGGATGAACTGGGCCGCCTTCTGCGCTTCCTCGGAGAACAGCACGCCGCGGGCGTTGGCGAGGATGCCGACGGGGTAGCCGTGCAGGCGCGCCCAGCCGGTCACCAGGCTACTGCCGTACAGGGGCTTGAACTCGTCGAAATCGGAGTCGTCGACGATGCGGGCGATCACCTCGCGCGGGTCGAACGGGATCTTCAGATCCGAGGGCACGATGCCGAGCAGTTCCTCGGCGTCGTAGCGGGGTTCGAGCACCGGCTGCGGGGCCGGGCCGCGCTTGCGCCAGTTCAGCCGCGCGACGATGGAACGGCCGATGCGGATCGCGTCCTGCTCGTCGGCGGCCAGGTAGTCGGCCAGGCCGGAAACGCGGGCGTGCATGTCGGCGCCGCCCAGGGATTCGTCGTCGGATTCCTCGCCGGTGGCCATCTTCACCAGCGGCGGGCCGCCGAGGAACACCTTGGAGCGTTCCTTGATCATCACCGTGTAGTCCGACATGCCGGGCACGTACGCGCCGCCCGCGGTCGAATTGCCGAACACCAGGGCGATGGTCGGGATGCCCTCGGCGGACAGCTGCGTGATGTCGCGGAACAGCCGACCACCGGGAACGAAGACTTCCTTCTGGGTGGGCAGGTCCGCGCCACCGGACTCCACCAGGTTCACCAGCGGCAGCCGGTTCCGGCGGGCGATGTCGTTGGCGCGCAAGTTCTTGCGCAGCGTCCACGGATTGGAGGTGCCGCCGCGCACGGTGGGGTCGTGCGCGACGATCATGCACTCGACGCCTGCCACGATTCCGATGCCGGTGACGACGCTGGCGCCGACATGGAATTCGCTGCCCCACGCGGCGAGCGGGCACAGTTCGAGGAACGGGGAGTCCTCGTCGATGAGCAACTCGATGCGCTCGCGCGCGGTGAGTTTGCCCCGCTTGCGGTGGCGGGCGAGCTTGTCCGGGCCGCCGCCTTCGACGGCCTTGACGAACTCGGCCTCGACCTCGGTGAGCTTGGCGCTCATCGACTCCGCGGCCGCGCGGTATTCCGCCGCGGCGGTGTCGAGAACGCTGCGCAACACGGTCATGCCCGCCACCCTTCCGATCAGGCCTGGTAACCCAGGCGCTTGCCTGCCAGGCTCAGCAGGATCTCGCTGGTGCCGCCGCCGATGCCGAGCAGGCGGATGTCGCGGTACTGGCGCTCCACCTCGGACTCGCGCATGTAGCCCATGCCGCCGTGCAGCTGAACCGCCTGGTGGGCAACCCATTCGGCGGCCTCGACGGCGGTGTTCTTGGCGAAGCACACTTCGGCGATCAGGTCGGTCTCGCCCTCGGCGGCGCGCCGGGCGACCTCGCGGGCGTAGACGCGGGCCACGTCGATGCGCCGGGCCATCTCGGCGACGGTGTTCTGCACCGCCTGGCGGCTGATCAGCGGACGGCCGAAGGTCTCGCGGTTGCGCACCCACTCCAGGGTGAGGTCGAGGCAGCGCTGCGCCTGCGCGTAGCCCTGCACGGCCAGGCCGAGCCGCTCGCTGACGAACGCGCCCGCGATCAGGTAGAAGCCGGCGTTCTCCGGGCCGACCAGATTCGCCACCGGCACCTTCACGTCGACATAGGACAGTTCGGCGGTGTCGGAGGCCTGCCAGCCCATCTTCTCCAGCTTGCGGCTGACGGTGAAGCCCGGGGTGTCCTTGTCGACGACCAGCAGCGAGATGCCGCCCGAACCCTTGCCGCCGGTGCGGACCGCGGTGACCACGAAGTCGGCGCGGCAGCCGGAGGTGATGTAGGTCTTGGAGCCGTTGACGATGTAGTGATCGCCCTCGAGGCGCGCGGTGGTCGACAGGTTGTTCACGTCGGAGCCGCCGCCGGGCTCGGTGATGGCCAGCGAGCCGATCATGTCACCGGCGAGGGTGGGCTTGACGTAGCGGTCGATGAGGTCCTGGTTGCCCGAGGCCACGATGTGCGGGACCGCGATGCCGCAGGTGAACAGCGAGGCGAACAGGCCGCCGGAGCCGCCGGCCTGGTGGATCTCCTCGCAGACGATCGCGGTGTCGATGGCCGTGCCGCCGCCACCGCCGACCTCCTCGGGGAACTGCAGGCCGAGCAGGCCGAGTTCGCCCGCCTTCTTGTGCAGCTCGCGCGGGAGCTCGCCGTCACGCTCCCACTGGTCCAGGTGGGGCAGCACCTCGCGCTCGACGAAACCGCGCACGGTGGCGCGTAGTTCGCGACGTTCGGGTGTGTTCCAGGGGTTTTCGGTCATGACAGCAACTCCACGGGGATATCGATGTGACGGGACCGCAGCCATTCGCCGAGTCCCTTGGCCTGCGGATCGAACCGGGCCTGATACGCCACGCCCTTGCCGAGCAGGCCCGTGACGAGGAAGTTCACCGCGCGCAGGTTCGGCAGGAGGTGTCTGGTGACGGTCAGGTCGGCGGTTTCGGGCAGAAGTTCTTTCAGTGTCTCGACGGTGAGGGTGTGCGCGAGCCAGCGCCAGGCTTCCTCGGTACGCACCCAGACGCCGATATTGGCGTCGCCGCCCTTGTCGCCGCTGCGGGCCAGCGCGACAGCGCCCAGCGGGACCCGCCGGACCCGCCCGCCCGGGAACGGCTGCGGCAGTTCGGGTTCGGCGACCGCTTCCAGCGGCTTCGTCTGCTCGGACGGGGCGATCTCGGCACGTGAGCCGTCGGGCAGAACCGCCACGTGGGCCGTCTCGGCCGCGTCCACGTAGCCGGCGGTGTAGACGCCGTAGGGCGAGCCGTTGCCGGGCGGGGTGGTGAAACTGCAGCCGGGGTAGCTCGCCAGCGCCAGTTCCACCGCCGTGCCCGAGAACGCGCGGCCGACCTTCTTCGGGTCCGGATCGCGGACCACGCAGCGCAACAGGGCGCTGGCCTGCTCCTCGGTGTCGGCGTCGGGACGGTCGAGGCGGGCCAGGGTCCATTCCAGTTCGGCCGGGCGCACCGGAAGCCAGGACTCCAGCTGGCGGCGGGCGAGGTCGGCCTTGGCCTCGATGTCGAGGCCGGTGAGGACGAACTCCATCTCGTTGCGGAAGCCGCCGAGGGTGTTCAGCGAGACCTTGAGCTGCGGGGGCGGCGCCTCGCCGGTGACACCGGAGACCAGGACCCGATCCGGGCCTTCCTGGCTGAGCCGCACGCTGTCCAACCGGGTGGTGACGTCGGGTCCGGCATAGCGAGCGCCCTGGATCTCGTACATGAGCTGGGCTTCGACCGTGTCGACGGTGACCGCGCCGCCGGTGCCCTCGTGTTTGGTGATGACGCTGCTGCCGTCGCGGCGGATCTCGGCGATCGGGAAGTCCGGCCTGCCGAGGTCGGCGATCTCGGTGAAGAAGGCGTAGTTGCCGCCGGTGGCCTGGGTGCCGCACTCGATGATGTGGCCCGCGACGACCGCGCCCGCGAGCGCGTCGAAATCGGTTCGGGCCCAGCCGAAGTGGGCTGCGGCGGGGCCGACGATGACCGAGGCGTCGGTGACGCGGCCGGTGACCACGATGTCGGCATCGGCACGGAGGCATTCGACGATGCCCCACGCGCCGAGGTAGGCGTTGGCGGTGAGCGGCGCGCCGAGGCCGAGTTCCTGCGCGCGCGGCAGCAGGTCGTCGCCTTCGACGTGGGCGATCTTCGCGTCGAGCCCGAGTTCGGCGGCGACCTCGCGCACCTTCTCGGCCAGGCCCGCGGGATTCAGGCCGCCCGCGTTCACGACGATTCGCACGCCGCGGTCCAGGGCGAGTCCGAGACAGTCGCGGATCTGGGTGAGGAAGGTCTTGGCGTAACCGAGGCTCGGGTCCTTCATCCGGTCCCGGCCGAGGATGAGCATGGTCAGCTCGGCGAGGTAGTCGCCGGTGAGCACGTCCAGCTGCCCGCCCTCGAGCATCTCGCGCATGGCGGAGAGGCGGTCGCCGTAGAACCCGGAACAGTTGCCGATCCTGATGACATCCGGATCGGCGGCCAGCCTACGCATCAGCCCGGTGCCTCCCTGTCGATGAATCGGTCGGTTGTCGCGCCCAGCATCACACTCGCGCCAGAAAAAATCAAGCTAGCGTGCTTGTTACTTGTTCCCGCAGATCAGCGCGCTATCCGGAGAGCCGGAACCCGGCGCGAAACCGCACCGGCGAGCCCGCGTCGGACGCGCCACCCGCCTATCGTGCACCCGCCGACCCGAGCACACGGCAGAATCGGCCCAATGTCCACCGACGTGACGATGATCCTGCTGCTCGCCCTCGCCGGCTTCCTGCTCGGCGGCGCCTACTCGCTGTGGAAGACCTCCCGGCCCGTCGCCATCGGCCTGGCAATCTGCGGCGCGCTGGCTGCCGCGGCCGGGCTCTTCTGGGGCCTGGGCTGACATCCTCCGCCGTGGTGTGAGCCGCGCGGGCGCCCATGAGCACACGGGATCGGGACAGCTCGTCGTACCCGGACACGAGGTCGCCGTTGTCCCGGATCAGTCGAAGGGAGATCGGTCGACAGCGCAACCGGTGTCCTCGGGCGGCGGCAACGCGGTGAACAGGTACTCCCGCTTGACCTGTTCGGCGCAGGTGCTCGGCGCGTACATGGTGCTGTGGCCCGCGCCTTCGACGATCACCACCCGCGCGTCGGCCAGTTGCGCGGCGCCCGCCCGCGCTCCGGGCAACGGGGTCGCGGGGTCGTAGCGAGTGTTGAGCACCAGGATCGGGGCGGCGGTGCGGCGATTCCACGGGCCGGTGTAGCGATCGGGGTCCGGGCCGGGCCAGAACGCGCAGGCGGTACTGCTGAAGACCGCGATCCGGCCGAAGTAGGGCACGCGCTGGTCTTCGGAGATCGCGGCGCGGCTGTAGGCGGCCGGGTCGGTCGGGACGGTGCTGTCGGCGCACTGGATCGCGTGGTACGCCTCGGTCCGGTTGCCGGGGTAGGGGCCGCCACTCGCCACCGGCAGCACACCCTGGACGGTGGTGCCCGCGTCGAACAACCGTTGCAGCAGGGTCGCGAGGGCGGGGTAATTCGACGACTGCGAGAGGCTCGACGCGGCGCCGAGGACCGCCGCGTAGGTCCACGCCTCGCCATCGAGGCGAATAGGTGCCAGCCGAGCGCGCTCGGCCAGCACCGTCCATTTGGACTTCGGATCGCCGGCCGAGAAAGCGCACCGGGGTCCGGCGGCGGCGCATTGCCGCAGGAATTCGTCGAAGGTGGCGGCGATTCCGGCGGCGACATTCTGCCTGGCGTCCAGCGGAACGGCCGATCCCTGGTCCCCGTGGCCGGTGACATTGCCCTCGAAGTCCAGCGAACCGTCGAACGCCATCGCCCGCACCCGGCTCGGGAACATGTTCGCGTAGATCGCGCCGACCTGCGTCCCGTAGGAAATACCGTGGTAGGTGAGTTCCGGGTCGCCCACGGCGCGCCGCAACAGGTCCAGATCCCGCGCCGTGTCGACGGTCGACACGTGATCCAGGATCCGGCCCGCATGCCGAGTGCACCGCTCGGCGAACTCCCGGGACCAGGCGAAGAACGGCGCCTCTTCGCCCGGCACGGTCGGCAGCTCGGGCATGGCACCCAGGAACGCGCGCTGCTCCTCGGCGTCGGCGAAACAATCGACCGGCGAGCTGCGCGCCACCCCGCGCGGATCCCAGGACACCAGATCGAACCGTGCGCGCAATTCCTCCGAGAACAACCACGGCCAACGCGCCCGCTCCCGTAACCGATCCACGCCGGACGGCCCGGGGCCGCCGAAATTCACGAACAACGTCCCGATACGCCGCCCCGGATCGGTCGCGGGCAGTTTGATCACCGCCAATTCGATCTGCTCGCCACCGGGTTCGCGGTAATCCAACGGCACCCGGGCGGAGGAACACTCGAATCCGTCCGCGCAATCGGCCCAGTGGAATTCCGGCGTCTGCGCATTCTCGGCGAGTTGATCCATATAGGGATCGACACCGTCCCCGGCCGCCGCGAATCCCGGCGCACCGAGCACTCCCACCCCGACCACCAACACCGAAATCGCCACCCGGAACCAGCGAGAACCATTGGCTCCCAACGACAGAACCAACGAAAAGTCCTCCTGCTGCAGATCGCCGAACCCCCGTGATCCTGTCACATCGGCATCGGCGACCACCTCGTCGGAGCAGACGCGACGCCGAGCCGCAGCGGCTGTCCGGCGGTGTCCGACGACCATCGACGAGAACGACGACGGCCCGGCGTGGAAGGTAGTCCTTCGCACGCCGGGCCGTTCGGGGCGCGATCACCGGGCAGTGGTGACCGCGCCGACGCGGAGCGGACCTCCCGACAAGGTCGCATCCGCGATCCCCGGGCGGCGAGGGCGCTGCCCGGGAGGCTTGTTGTGTCAGGCGTCGCGCCTGTTGACCACGACCACCGCGGCGGTGAAGACGATCGCGACGAAGGCTGTGAAGTACAGGAGCGCGGCCCAGGCTCCCCAGTGCCAGGGCAAGCCGGTGTCCTCCATGCCGAGGAAGCGGTTCGCGTTCTGGAACGGCAGGAACACCTGAATATTACGTCCGTACTTACCGAACGCGCCGACAATCGGTTCGATGAGCACCGGCCAGACGATCAACAGGGAGATCGCGCCCGCCGACTGGCGGATGAGCGCGCCGACACCGACCGAGAGCACGGCCACCAGGGCGATGAAGATCGGGACCGCGTAGAAGATCTTGGTATCGCCGTCGGTGAGGCTGAGATTCACCCCGACCTCGTCGGTGGTGACCACCTTCAGGATCAGGAAGCTCAGGAAGGTGAGCACCCCCGACAGCACGGCCGCGCCGACCGCGAGCATCCCGGCCTTGGTGGCCAGCACCGCGGTCCGGTTCGGCACGGCCAGGAAGGTGGCGCGCATGGTGCCGAAGCGATATTCGCTGGTCACGGCCAGCGCGCACATGATCATGATGAGGATGTAGCCGAAGCCGGGCAGGAAGGCCGCGCCGGTGATGCCGAGCGCGGAGAGCACATTGTCGGCCAGCGGCGGTTCCGGCGCGATGGACGGATCGTCCTTCCACGCGTTCATGGTGACGTTGAGCAGCAGGCCGAACAGCGCGGTGATGCCGAGAGAGAACACGATCGCCAGGCCGGTGCACCACCAGGGCGATCGGGTGGAGGTCAGTTTGATTCGTTCCGCGGCCAATACGCTCATCGGAGCGCACCTCCCATCGCTGCGATCTGCGCGCCGGGTCCCGGCACGCCCACCTGGTCGGCGCCTTCGCCGTGATACTGCACCGAGCCGCCGGTCATCCGCATGAACGCCTCCTCCAGCGAGGCGCGCTGCGGGGACAGCTCGAACAGGGTGATGTTGTTCTTGCTCGCCAGCGTGCCGACCGCGTCGCTGGTCACGCCGGCCACCAGCAGCGCGGGGCCGTCCGCACCGGCGCCGTCCTCGCGCACGGTCAGGTTCTCCGAGGTCAGCACGCTGCGCAGTTCGTCGAGCTGCGGGCTGCGGACCCGGACGCTCTGCTCGGAAGCGCGCTCGATGAACTCCTTGGTGGTGGTGTCGGAGATGAGCTTGCCGCGGCCGATCACCACCAGGTGCTCGGCGGTCTGCGCCATCTCCGAGAGCAGGTGGCTCGACACCAGAACCGTGCGGCCCTCGGCGGCCAGGCGCTGCATGAACCGGCGGATCCACAGGATGCCCTCGGGATCGAGGCCGTTCACCGGCTCGTCGAACAGCAGCACCTTCGGATCGCCGAGCAGCGCGCCCGCCAGGCCCAGCCGCTGGGACATGCCGAGGGAGAACCCGCCCGCGCTGCGACCCGCGACCTCGGTCAGGCCGACCAGCCGCAGCACCTCCTCGACTCGCGACTTCTCGATGCCGTTGGACGCGGCCAGCCATTGCAGGTGGGCGCGCGCCGAACGATTCGGGTGCACCCATTTGGCGTCGAGCAACGCGCCGACGGTGCGCAGCGGGTTCTCGATCTCGTGGTACGGCTTGCCGTCGATGAGCGCGGTGCCCGCCGTCGGCCGGTCCAGGCCGAGGATCATCCGCATCGTCGTCGACTTGCCCGCGCCGTTGGGTCCGAGGAAGCCCGTCACCTGTCCGGGCCGGACGGTGAAGGTGAGATCCTCGACGGCGGCGGTCCGGCCGTAATGTTTGGTCAGACCCCTCACTTCGATCATGGGCACCAGCATTCCCTACCGAGGGGCCTTCCGCGTCACCACTCAGGGGTGGAATCCGGTCATCCTCGAGAATGACCGGAGTCCCGGCCGTCTAAGGGGTCAGTGGGGAAGAGGCCTGAGCCCAGAAGCGCTTCGGAATGCGGCCCGCCTGCCGGGCGAGCAGGCCCGCGCGCACGGCGGCGGCCATCGCGGCGGCCATCAGCGGGGGCTGCTTGGCGCGGGTGACGGCGGTGGCCAGCAGTACGGCCGAGCAGCCGAGTTCCATGGCCAGGGCGGCGTCGCTGGCGGTGCCGATGCCCGCGTCGAGGATCACCGGGACGCCCGCCGCGGCCACGATCATCTCGATATTGTGCGGATTGCCGATGCCGAGCCCGGTGCCGATGGGGGCGCCGAGCGGCATGACGGCCGCGCAGCCTGCGTCCTCGAGACGGCGGGCCAGGACGGGGTCGTCGTTGGTGTAGGGCAGGACCGTGAAACCGGCATCGACGAGTTGCTCTGCGGCGGTGAGCAATTCGATCGAGTCGGGCAGCAGGGTGCGCTCGTCGGCAACGACCTCGAGCTTGACCCAGGTGGTGCCCAGCGCCTCGGCGGCCAGTTGCGCGGTGAGCACGGCCTCGGCGGCCGTGCGGCAGCCCGCGGTATTGGGCAGCGGCATGATGTCCAGGCGCTTCAGCAGATCGAGCACGCCGGTGCCGCCCGCGGCGTCGACGCGGCGCATGGCGACGGTGGTCAGCTCGGTGCCGGAGGCGATCAGCGCCTCCTCCAGCACGGTGAGATTCTCCGCGCCGCCGGTGCCCATGATGAGCCGGGAGCCGAATTCGCGGTCGGCGATGCGCAGCGGCGGCAGGGCGCCCGCCGCCGTTGCCGGATCGGACAACCCGGGACCGGACAACCCGGAATGGGACAGCTCAGCCACCCTGGACCGCCGTCAGCACCTCGATCGACCAGCCGCGGCCGACCTGCTCGTCCCAGCGCGACTTCGGGAAGACCGCGCCGTCCACGGCCACGGCCACACCCTGGCAGGGCAGCGTCAGACGCTCGAGCAGCTCCCTGATGGTCAGCGGCTCGGGGAACTCGTGGTCCTCGCCGTTCACCGTGACACCGATGGGGATGGACATGGCGGTCATCGAACTCCTCCTGTGACGGACGGCGACGCGGTGGACGACGTCGCGGTGAAGCGGTGCGGGTCGGCGCCCGCGGCCTCGGGCAGTATGTCCCCGGCGAGCAGGGCGAGGGTCGCGTCGACGGTCAGCGGGACGGCGAGCATGCCGTTACGACCGTGACCGGTGGAGGCGACGACCTTGTCGGTGAGCCTGCCGATGAGCGGCAGATTGTCCGGGGTGCCAGGACGCAGGCCGGCGGAGGCCTCGGCCAGCTCGTATTCGCCGATGGCCGGGAATATCGCCTCGGCATCGGCGATCAGGTCGCGCACGCCCGCGACGGTGACGGTGGTGTCGAAGCCCACCTCGTACTGGGTGGCGCCGACGACCATCCCGTGCGCGCGAGGCACCAGATAGACCGGGCGGCCGTGCACCCTGGCACGGATCACCCTGGTCGGCGCGGGCGCGACGCCGGGGCGATGCCGCAAGCGCAAGATCTCGCCCTTGACCGGACGCACCGGCAGGTCCGGCCACAACCCGCCGGACGCGGCGCCCGCGGCGACGATCACCTGGTCGAAGTCCAGCGCGGCGGGATCGGTCACGGCGTGCTCGCGCAGCTCGACCCCGGCGGCCACCGCGGCGTCGCGCAACGCACCGAACAGCAGCCGGTTGTCGATGGCGGGCTCGCTCGACAGCAGCCCGGCGCGGATCGTCCTGGCCAGGGCGGGTTCGAGTTCGCGCACCCCGGCGCGATCGAGCAGCCGCAGGTGGTGGCCGCGCTCGCCCACCCAGTCGGCGACCGTGCGCAGGTCGGCAGCATCGGCGGCGTCGAGCGCGACGGTCAGGGTCTCGTCGGCGACGAAGACGGCCACGCCGGTGGCGGCCTCCACCCGCGCGGCGAATTCCGGCCAGCGGGCCAGCGAGGCCGCGCCGAATCCGAGAACGCTGTCCTCCCCCGGCCAGCCCTCCGACAGCGGGGCGAGCATGCCGCCCGCCACCCGGGACGCGCCCGAGCCCGCGGCGGCGTCGAACAGCGTGACCTGCCACCCGACCTCGGCGGCCCGCCAGGCCACCGCGAATCCGATGGCACCGCCGCCGACGACGGCCAGAGTCCGCATGTTTTCCACCTACCTGATCGGCGTCGCATATCGGCACGGGAACGCCCTGTGCTCGCTTCCCCACCGTAGCGCGGCTACCGTCTGTGACGTGCAACCCTCCCACCCGAACCGCCCCCTGCCGCCCCGTGAGCGCCTGGCCACCGCGCGGCTCTACCTGTGCACCGACGCGCGCCGGGAAAAGGGCGATCTGGCCAGGTTCGCCGACGCCGCCTTCGCCGGTGGCGTCGACATCATCCAGCTCAGGGACAAGGGCTCGGCAGGCGAAGCCGAGTTCGGCACCCTGGAAGCCAAGGCCGAACTGGGCGCGCTCGCCGAACTCAAGGCCGTCGCGCGCAGGCACGGCGGACTCGTGGCGGTCAACGACCGCGCCGATATCGCACTGGCCGCCGGCGCCGACGTCCTGCACCTCGGCCAGGGCGACCTACCGCCCGCCTACGCCCGCCGCATCCTCGGCCCCGACGTGGTGATCGGCCGCTCCACCCACAACCGCGCCCAAGCCGGCCTCGCCGCCATCGACGAGAGCATCGACTACTTCTGCACCGGCCCGGTGTGGACCACCCCGACCAAACCCGGCCGCCAAGCAGCCGGCCTGGATCTGGTCCGCTCCACCGCCGAGTCCCATCCCACCCTCCCCTGGTTCGCCATCGGCGGGGTCGACGCCGAGCGGCTGCCCGAGGTGCTGGCGGCCGGCGCGCAGCGCATCGTCGTGGTCCGCGCGATCACCGAAGCCCGCGATCCGGAAGCCGCGGCCCGCGAACTCAAGGACGCTCTGGTGGCCAACGCCGCACAGTGACACCCGAGCTCGTCGCGCCGACCACCCGCTTACACGCGGCGTGGCTGCGGGCGCATCGGGAATGGGGGCCGGCACTCCACGAAGACGGCCACGTGCTCGGGCGGCATCGCGCTCAGGCACGGGAACGGAGAGCTCGTGCGGCGCGTCGGCCACATCGGCTACGGCATCAGGCCGTCGGCGCGCGGGCGCGGCCTGGCTACCTGGGCTCTCGGCCGAATCCTCGATCAGGCGCGCACGCTGCGCATGGACCACGTGTTGCTGGTCTGCGCGACGGACAATGTCGCCTCGGCGAGGACGATCGAGCGGAACGGGGGCGCGTTCGAAGGCCTCGTGGACACCGGCCTCGGTCCGGTGCGGCGCTACCGGATCACGCTCACCGGCACGGCCGAGTAGCCCGGCGAGCTCAGGCGAGGATCTGGCGGACGGTCATCAGCAGGGTGGATACCGATGCCGCGGACTCGCCTTCCTGGGCGGAGACGATGCGGGCGTCGCCGCCGGGACCGTCGGGATCGGTGTGCAGCCAGACGAACCCCTGGTCGGCGAGGTCGACCGTGCGGGGCAGGGCGGCGGCGATCGCGTCGGCGTCACGGCCGTCGGAGTCGAGTTCGTCCAGCAGGGCGCGGGCCGGGGTGGCGCGCAGGGCGGGCCACGCGGCGGCGAAGCCGGGGTGCAGGGGGCGGTCGGTGACCTCGTCCTCGGGAACCCAGGCGAGTTCGAGGCTCTCGCGGTTGGCGCTGGTCTCGAGGGTGGACGGAGCGTCGGCGACGACGGTGGTGTAGGTCCAGCCGCTGGGCACCGATGCCGTCACCCGCTCGGCGCGCACGCGGATCTCGGTGTGCGCGATGCCCGCTTCCTCCTCGGCTTCGCGGACCGCGGCGTGCACCGAGGATTCGTGGCTGTCCTTGGCGCCGCCGGGCAGCGCCCAGGTGCCGCCCTGGTGGCTCCAGGGGGCGCGGTGCTGCAGGAGCACGGCCGAGCCTCCACCTGCGAGCGGGGCTCGCAGCAACAATCCGGCAGCACCGTACTTACCCCAGTGCCGTAGGCCGTCCGGGCCGATGGACCACCCGTCGCCGTCACCACGCATCGCAACCATCCTGTTCCGCCCACGGCACACCACCCCCCTCGCACCCGCTCCGGGGGTGTACAACGCGCCGCGGCATCGATAGGACCACAATAAACTGCGATGCAGGCGCACGGCCGGGACGCGGACCGCGGAGGTGGACGGATGACACGGGCGGGAAGCGGCGCCGGCGCGTGGGCCGAATCGAAGACCGGGGAAGATCCGGGCGCCGAGGCAGACGCGCAGGCGGAGACGGCAAGTCGGGGGCGGACGGGCCGGCCCCGGGGCGGGGGGCGGGCGAGAGCCGGGACGGACCGGGATGGGTACGCGCGCGCCGTGGCCGACCCGGCACGCGCGACCGCCGGAGAAACCGGGCGCCAGGCAGCGCGCCGCCGCGGCCGCCGCGCTGCGGGAGCGGCTGGACCCGGAGAACGTGCGCGCCTTCGCGAATTCCTCCCCTGGCTTGCTGATTGCGGCGGGATTGCTGTTGATCGCGTTGTGCGCGAGCGCGGCCGTGGTCGCCTCGGGCACGGTCGGGGATCGACAGCTGGCCCTCGACGTGCTGCTGACCGAGACCGAACCGGACGCGCACTCCGCGCACCGGCTCTACACCTCGATGTCGATCGCCGACGCCGCCGCGGCCACCGCCTTCATCTCCGGCGGGCTGGAACCGCAGACGGTGCGCGACCGCTATACCCGGGCGGTCGGCGAGGCCGCGGCCGAACTGGTGATCGGCGCGGGCGACAGTGCCGCCGACATCAGGCTGCGCACCGGCATCGCCACCGGCCTGCCGGTGTACACGGGCCTGGTCGAAACCGCCCGGGCCGACAATCGCAGCGGTTACCCGGTGGGCGCGGCGTATCTGAGCGAGGCATCGCACCAGATGCAGGGCACGCTGCTGCCGATGGCCGAGGAATTGGAGGACCACCGGTCGGCGGCGGTCGACGAGGCCGCCCGCAGGCATGTTGTGCCGCCGTGGACGGCCATCGTGCTGCTGCTCGTTGCGCTCGGGGCGTTGGCGTGGGTGCAGACGATGCTGGCGCGGCGGTGGCGGCGCATGCTCAATCCCGGTCTGCTGGCCGCCTCGGCGGCGATGCTGATCCTGCTGGCCTGGACGGTGATCGGCGGGTCGATCTCGGCGGCGGCGATGACCAGCGGACGCGACGAGGGCACGGTGCCCGGTTCCCGGCTGGTCGAGAGCCGCATCCTCACCCACCAGGCGCGCACGGCGGAGACCTTGAAACTGGCCCGGCGCGATGCGAGCGGCGACTACGACCGGATCTTCGACGAGAGCACCGCCCGGATCACCGACCTGCTCGAGGGCTACTCGGACAGCGCTCCGGCCACCGACGAGGTCGGCGAAGCGGGCGTGGCGCTGGCCCGCTGGCTGGCATCGCACGAGCGGATGAACGAGGCGCTGGCGCGCGGCGACTACACCGGGGCGGCCGAGGTCGCCACCGGTTCCGGCGCTTCGGAGTCCGCGGCGGCGGTCGACATGCTGGACTCCGCGCTGGACGACGCGCTGGCGCAGACCCGCGCCCACCAGCGCGAACACACCTGGCGGGCGGCGCGCGCGCTGGACTTCCTCGCCCCCGGCGCCCTGGTGCTCGGGCTGCTCGCGATCGGCGGCGTCTGCGCCGGTCTCTGGCCGCGACTGCGGGAGTACCGATGAGGGCCCGGCGCGCGGTGTGCGCCGCGCTGCTGGCCGGGTGCACGGTCCTCACCGGCTGTGCGTCGGCGCCGGAGCCGGTCGGCCGTCCGTCGGGATCGGCGTTCACCAGTCCGCCGCTGCCCGCGGGAGCGGAATTGCTCGACACCGCCGCGCCGCTGCCGCCGGGCGAGGAGCAATCCTGCGACGACCCGACCGCTAGCCTGCGCCCGACCGGCGCGACCAGCGGTCCCACCCTCGACGCCATCCGCCGCCGCGGCAGGCTCGTGGTGGGCCTGGACACCGGCAGCAACCTGTTCAGCTTCCGTGATCCGACCACCGGCCGAGTGGTCGGTTTCGACGCCGACATCGCCCGCGAGATCGCCGCCGACCTGCTCGGCGATTCCGAATCGGTCGAATTCCGCACGCTCAGTTCCGGTGATCGCGAGCAGGCGTTGCAGGACCGGACCGTGGACGTGGTCGCCAAGACCATGACCATCACCTGCGAACGCAAGGAGAAGGTGGCGTTCTCGACGGTGTACCTGCGCGCCGACCAGCGGGTGCTGGCGATGAAGGATTCCGGCATCAACGGCATCGCCGACCTGGCGGGCAAACGGGTCTGCGTGGTGCGTGGCACCACCTCGCTGGAGCGCATCCGCCGCGAACAGCCGGCCGCCGCCGTGCTGACGGTGCCGAGCTGGGCCGACTGCCTGGTGGTCTTGCAGCAGCGCCAGGTCGACGCGGTGAGCACCGACGACGCCATCCTCGCCGGCCTGGCCGCCCAGGACCCCTACACCGAGGTCGTCGGCGACAGCATCAGCGCCGAGCCCTACGGCATCGGCATCCCCAAGGACGCCGACGATCTGGTGCGCTTCGTCAACAGCACGCTCGAACGCCTACGCTCCGACGGCACCTGGACCAGCCTCTACAACCGATGGCTCTCGGTCCTCGGACCCGCGCCGACCCCGCCCGCCGCGACCTACGAGGACTGAGCGCCGATGAACGAACCCGACGCCCCGCGCCCCGACGCCGCGTATCCCGACCGCTCGCACGCCGGTGGCTTGCGGCCCGCCGCGCCGAGCCGCGACGACGACACGGCCGAGACCCGCACCGAGCCACTGCGCGTCGGGCGGCCCACCCCGGAGGCCGCACCCGCCACCGTCGCCTGGCCCACGCGGGAACGCGACGACCTTCCTGCCACCGGCCTGCGGCCCCGACCGGCCACCGAACAGTTCCCGCCGACCGGCACGGAATACGGCGCCCGCGCCGAAAACCTGCCCACGCCGGAACCCATGCCCGGGCCCGGCGCCGAGTACTTCCCGCCGACCGGCGTGATGCCCCGGCCCGAAGCCGGTGGCACACCCACCGGCTTGACCCCGCGCCCGACCGGGTTCGAGCTTCGCCCCGCCGAAGTCGCCCCGCGATCGGGCTCCGGCTCCGAACCGGAGCGCGCACACAGCTCCGGCCCGCAGGCCGAGCCCGCCTCCGGCGCGAGCCCGGCCTCGATGCCGACCGCCTCGGGCCGCAGTGTGCGGACCTCCCGCTCCCGGGCGACCGTCCGCAGACTCGGCGGCGGCCTGGTCCCGGTCCCGGCGATCCCGCCCGCCGACCCACTGGCCGCCGTACTGACCGACCCGGTGGTCAGCGAGGGCAGGCGCTATTGCGGGCGGTGCGCGAAGCCGGTCGGCCGGGCCACGGCGGTGACTCCGGCGACATCCGCGGGAGCATGCGAGAACTGCGGCGCCCCTTACGATTTCCGTCCGTCGCTGCACACCGGCGAGATGGTCGCCGGGCAGTACGAGATCCAGGGCTGCCTCGCGCACGGCGGGCTGGGCTGGATCTATCTGGCGATCGACCGCAATGTGAGCGACCGCTGGGTGGTCCTCAAGGGACTGCTGCACACCGGTGACGCCGAAGCGCAGGCGGTCGCGGTGGCCGAGCGGCAGTTCCTGGCCGAGGTGGCGCATCCGAGCATCGTCAAGATCCACAATTTCGTGGAGCACCCGGGCAAGGACGGCGAGCCGGTCGGCTACATCGTGATGGAGTACGTGGGCGGCCGGTCGCTGCGTTCACTGCTCGACGATCACGAGCGTCCCGAGCGGATGCCGGTCACCGTGGCCATCGCCTACCTGTTGGAGATCCTGCCCGCGCTCGAATACCTGCACTCGATCGGCCTGGCCTACAACGACCTCAAGCCGGACAACATCATGGTCACCGAAGACCAGGTCAAACTGATCGACCTCGGCGCGGTGACCGCCCTGGATGCCTACGGAACCCTCTACGGCACCAAGGGTTTCCAGGCCCCGGAGATCGCCTCCACCGGCCCCACCGTCGCCTCCGACATCCACACCGTCGGCCGCACCCTGGCGGTGCTGACGCTGGATATGCCGATGGACCACGGCTACTACACCGACGGCATCCCCGATCCGGCCCACCATCCCGTGCTCGCCCGGCACGAGTTCTTCCACCGGCTGCTGCTGTGCGCGACCGATCCCGACCCGGCCCGCCGGTTCCCTTCGGCGCGCGCGATGTCGGCGCAGGCGGCGGGCGTGCTGCGGGAGATCCTGGCAGCGGAGTCCGGCGCGGAACATCCCCAGCTGTCCACAGTGTTCAGTCCACAGCGCGGCGGGTTCGGCACCGAGGAACTGATCAGCGGTACCGACGCCTACGTCGACGGAATCGCGCGCGACGCCCGGTTGCGGGCCACCGAGGTCGCTCTCGCGCTGCCGATCCCGCTCATCGACCCGGCCGATCCCGCGGCCGGCCTGCTGGCCTCGACCCTGCAACCGGATCCGGAGCAGGCGCTGGAAGCGCTCCTGGCGGCTCGCGATCGCATCGAGTCCGATCCGCAGCACGCCCCCGAGACGGCGCACACGGAACTGCGGCTGGCCGAGGCCCGTATCCGCCTCGATCAGGGGCAGGCCGCCGAAGCGCTGCGTCTGCTCGCCGGTCTCGAGCCCGCGGACTGGCGGGTGCACTGGTTCCGCGGCTTGGCCGACCTGCGCGAGCAGCGGTTCGAGGCGGCGTTCGCCGGTTTCGAAGAGGTGCTGCGGGTGCTGCCCGGCGAGATCGCACCCAAGCTCGCGCTGGCCGCCACCGCCGAACTGATCCTCGAGCACTGGGATGCCCCCGACCGGGAGGAATGGCGCGCCTACGCCGAGAAGTACTACGAGACCGTCTGGCGCACCGATCGCGCGGTGGTCAGCGCCGCTTTCGGCCTGGCCCGCCAACTCGCCGCCGCGGACCGGGTGGACGACGCGGTGCGCGCCCTCGACGAGGTCCCCGCGACCTCCCGCGCCTACACCACCGCCCGGCTCACCGCGATCCTGCTGCTGCTCACCGCCGCCCCGGTCGCCGAACTGCCCGAGACCACCCTGCACGTCGCCGCCGACCGGATCGCCGCGCTGCCCGCGGGCGAGGGCAGGGTGCCACAGATGCGCGTCATCGTGCTCGGCGCCGCCCTGACCTGGCTGCAGGCGGGCCGCGAACCGGCCCGCCACGACGCTCATTTCCTCGGCGCGCCGTTCACCGAGCGCGACCTGCGCGAAGGCACCGAAGCCGGGCTGCGCTCGCTCGCCCGCGTCGCGCCCGGGCGCGCCCACCGCTACGCGCTCGTCGACCTCGCCAACTCGCTGCGCGCGAAAACCCTGTTCTGAGCGAGACCTCGGCCCCTGATCAGTGCGCGCGCTGCCGCAGTTCGGTGAGGTAGTCGTCGATGGCGTCGCGATTGCGGGTGAGGACGTCGATGCGCCCGGTCAGCCGTTCGCGCTCGTGTTCGAGCAGCGTCACCGTTTCGGGGAGCACGCCTTCGAAGACGATGGGGTCGCGGGGTGATTCCAGGCAGGGCAGGATCGCGCGGATCACGTGGATCGACAGTCCCGCGTCCAGCAGTTCGCGGATCTGCCGGACGCGGCCCAGAGCCGTCTCGCTGTAGTCGCGATAGTTGTTCGCCGCCCGGGTCGAGGTGATCAAGCCCTCCGCCTCGTAGAACCGCACCTGCCGTGCGGACGCCCCTGCCCGGGCGGCCAGCTCACCGATACGCACGTGCGCAGGCTAGCACCGGATTCCCTTGACCCTGACACATATGTCAAGGTTCGAGACTGTCGGCATGATCGAATTGAACGGAACTGTCGGGGCCGCCTTCGAACCCGTCCGCGACGCCGTGGCCGAACAGTTGCGCAGCGGCGCCGAGGTCGGCCTGTCCCTGGTCGTCGATGTCGACGGCGAGAAAGTGGTGGACCTGTGGGGCGGCCATCGCGACGCGGCCCGCACGCAGCCCTGGCAGCGCGACACGATCACCGATCTGTGGTCGATCACGAAGACTGTGACGAGCCTGGCCGCCCTGCTGCTCGTCGACGCCGGTGAACTCGACGTCTACGCGCCGGTCGCCCGGTACTGGCCCGAATTCGCCGTGAACGGGAAACAGGACGTGCAGGTGCGGCATCTGCTGTCCCACACCTCGGGGGTGTCCGGCCTCGACCGTCCCGCACAGCTCGAAGACCTGTACGACCAGCGTGCGACCGCGGCCCGGCTGGCCGCACAGGCGCCGTGGTGGCGGCCCGGCTCGGCGTCGGGCTATCACGTCCTGAACTACGGCCATCTGGTCGGCGAGCTGGTGTATCGCCTGAGCGGTCTGTCGCTGCGCGAGTTCGTGCACGAGCACATCGCCGGGCCGCTCGGCTCCGATTTCCGGATCGGCGTTTCCGGCGCCGACCTCGCACGGGTCGCCGACGTCATCGTGCCCGAACTCGAGTTCGACGTCGAGGCGCTCGACCACGACACCGTCGCGTACCAGACCTTCACCGGTCCGGCCTTCAGCGCCGCCGCAGCCAACACCCCCGCCTGGCGCGCGGCCGACCTCGGCGCGGCCAACGGGCACGGGAACGCGAGATCGGTGGCCGAGATCCTCGCCCCACTCGCCCGCGCGGGCGCGCACGCCTCGGGCACGCTCCTGAAACCCGGCACCATCGACCTGATCTTCGACCAGCAGTCCTGCGGCGTGGACCTCGTCAACGGCCTGCACCTGAGGTGGGGCATCGGCTTCGCCCTGCCCGACCGCCGGACCGCGTCCTGGATCCCGGACGGCCGCATCGCGTTCTGGGGCGGCTGGGGCGGCTCCATGGCGATCGTGGACCTCGACCGGCGCACGACGATCAGCTACGTCATGAACAACATGGGCCCCGACATCCTGGGATCGCCGCGAGCCGCGACCTACCTCACCGCCGTCTACCGCGCCCTCGATACCGGGGGCAGGTCCTGACCCGCCCGGTGCTCAGCCCCCGGTCACGACCCGGCTGGCCGCGCGGGCGATCGCCAATTCCTCGTTGGTCGGCACCACCAGCACCGCCACCGGCGCGTCCGGCGGCGAGATCCTCCTCGCCCCACGCTCTTTCGCGGCGTTCAGCTCCGGGTCGACCTCGATGCCGAAGGCGCTCAGACCGGCCAGCGCGTCGGCCCGCACATCCGGGCTGTTCTCACCGACGCCCGCGGTGAAGGTGATGACGTCGACGCCGCCCAGGCCGACCAGATACGCGCCCAGGTAACGCCGCACGCGGTGGACGTAGACGTCGTAGGCGATCCGGGCGGGCTCATCGCCTGCGTCGATGAGCCTGCGTAACTCCCGGAAGTCGTTCACCCCGGCCATGCCCTTGAGCCCGGACTCGCGGTTGAGCAGTTCGTCGAGGCGCTCCACGTCGAATCCGCCCGCGTGCACGAGGTGCCCCAGGATGCCGGGGTCGAGGTCGCCGGGGCGGGTGCCCATCACCAGCCCCTCGAGCGGCGTGAGACCCATCGAGGTGTCGATCGGGCGGCCGTCGAGTACGGCCGAGGCCGAGGCGCCGTTGCCGAGATGGAAGACGATCTGGCGCAGGCCCTTCGAGTCGCGCCCGAGGAATTCGGCGGCGCGGCCGGAGACGTACTCGTGCGAGGTGCCGTGGAACCCGTAGCGGCGGATGCCGTACTCGGCGGCGATCTTCCTGTCGATGGCATAGGTCGTCGCGGCGGCGGGCAGGTCGAAGAAGAAGGCCGTGTCGAACACCGCGACCTGCGGCACCTCCGGCAGCAGCTCGCGGGCGCTCTCGATGCCGATCGCGTTGGGCGGGTTGTGCAGCGGCGCCAGATCGGTGAGGTCGAGAATGGTCTCGACCACCTCGTCGGTCACCAGCGTCGGCGCGTGGAACACCTCGCCGCCGTGCACCACCCGATGCCCGACCGCGTGCAACCCGGCACCGGCGAGGTCGAAACCGGTCTCGTCGAACAGCTCGAAGACCTGCTTCAGGCCCGCGCGATGATCGGGGATGCGCCCGTTGCGCTCGAGAACGCGTTCCCCGCACCGGTGTTCGATCGCGCTGTCGTCCTCGCCGATGCGCTCGACCAGTCCGGAAGCCGCCACGTGACCCGAATCCGGTTCCAGCAGCTGATATTTGATCGACGACGAGCCGGAATTGATCACCAGCACGAGGTTTTCACACGCTGTACTCACGCCCGCTCCACTCATCCCTTGCGAACCCCTCGCTCAGCCCTGCGCCTGGATGGCGGTGATGGCGACGGTGTTGACGATGTCGGCCACCAGCGCCCCGCGCGAGAGGTCGTTCACCGGCTTGTTCAAGCCCTGCAGCACCGGGCCGATGGCGACCGCGCCCGCGCTGCGCTGCACCGCTTTGTAGGTGTTGTTGCCGGTGTTGAGGTCGGGGAAGATGAAGACCGTCGCCCGGCCCGCGACCTCGGAGTCGGGCAGCTTGGCATCGGCCACGGTCGGCTCGATCGCCGCGTCGTACTGGATCGGGCCCTCCACCAGCAGCTCCGGCGCGCGCTCGCGCACCAGCCTGGTCGCCACCCGCACCTTGTCCACGTCCGCGCCGCTGCCGGATTCGCCGGTGGAGTACGACAGCATCGCCACCCTGGGCTCGATGCCGAAGCGGGCCGCGGTCGCCGCCGAGGAGATGGCGATATCGGCGAGTTGCTCGGAACTGGGGTCCGGCACCACCGCGCAGTCGCCGTAGGCGAGCACCCGGTCGGCCAGACACATCAGGAACACGCTCGACACGGTGTCCACGCCGGGCACCGTCTTGATGATCTCGAAGGACGGGCGGATGGTGTGCGCTGTGGTGTGCGCGGCGCCGGAGACCATGCCGTCGGCAATGCCCTCATGCACCATCATCGTGCCGAAATACGAGATATCGCCGACTTTTTCGCGAGCCCGCTCCAGCGTCATGCCCTTGTGCTTGCGCAGCTCGGCGTAGGTGGCGGCGAACTTCTCCAGGTAGTCGGAGGTGCGCGGGTCGAGCACCTCGGCCTCGGCGATGTCCACGCCGAGCTCGGCCGCGCGGGCGCGCACGGTGGCCTCATCGCCCAGGATCACCAGATCGGCGATCTTGCGCTGCAGCACCCGCCCCGCCGCGCGCAGGATGCGATCGTCGGCGCCCTCGGGCAGCACGATGCGCTTGCGGTCGGCCCTGGCGCGTTCGATGAGCTGGTACTCGAACATCTGCGGAGTCACCACATCGCTGCGCTCGACCCGGATGCGGCCGAGTAGCTCCGGCGCGTCGACGTACTGCTCCATCAGCGCGAGCGCGGTGTTGACCTTGCGCGGATTGCCCGCCGACATCTTGCCCCGGGCCCGATAGGCGGCGCTGGCGGTGTCGTAGGTGCCCAGTTCGGTGGTGAGAATGGGCAGGCGCGGCTTCAGACCCTCCATCAGCCGGGCGACGGCCGGATGCGGAAGCAGGCCCCCGTTCATGATGATGCCCGACAGCGAGGGGAAGCCGGCCGCCTCGTGCGCGTTCAGCACGCTGAGCAGGACGTCGGAGCGATCGGCGGGCGCGACCACCACCACGCCGTCGACCAGCCGCTCCAGGATGTGCTCGGCCGTCATGCCGCCGACCATGATCTTCAACGCCTCGCGCTGCAACATCTCCGGGTCGCCGCTGTACATCTCGCCGTTCACGGCCTCGCACAGTTCGGCCATCGTCGGCGCGATCAGCAGCGGCACCTCCGGCAGCGCCCACGACGGCAGGCCGAAACTGCGCAGGGCCGAACGAACTTCGTCGAGCTGCTCGGGATCACACCGGTTGGCGACGATCGCGACCGCGCTCGCGTGCTCCGTGCGCAGCTCGCTCGCGCACACCTCCACCAGATGTTTGATCTCGGCGGGTGTGCGCTCGGCGCCGCGCACCACCAGCAGCATCGGCGCCTCCAGGTTCACCGCGATCCTGGCGTTGAACCGCAGCTCGCTGGGGCTGGCGACCTCGGTGTAGTCGCTGCCGACCACCACCACCGCATCGCAGACCGCGGCCACCTCGTGAAAGCGCTCGACGATCTGGCTGATCGCGGCGTCGGGGTCGGCGTGCACCTGCTCGTAGGTGACGCCGACGGCCTGTGCGTAGTCGATATCGGCGGTGCTGTGCTCGAGCAGCAGCTCCAGGATGTGATCGGGTTCGGTGGTCGAACGCGTGATCGGCCGGAACACTCCCACCCGCGCGGTGGTGGCGCAGAGCATCTGCAGTACCCCGAGGACAACCGTGGACTTCCCGGTTTCCCCCTCGGGTGAGGCGATGTAGACGATGGACGGAGCAGTGTCGGCCATGTCTCAAAGCTTAGTGAGCGGAACTGATCTTGCCGGGCCCGCCTCATAGCCGTTCCGCACAAGTGGCCCGGATCGTTGGGCGACAGCAGAACTCGGGACGAAGAAGATCATCAGCGCAGTTGACAGCACCCTGTCAAAATGACAGCATACTGTCATCCTACCGTGAGGAACCTCATGTCCCCTATGCCCGTTTACGCCGCCGTCTACGACACCCTCGCCGACTGGGAGACCGGTGCGGCCACCGCGCACATCAACAATCCCGCCTGGCAGGTCGAGCCGGGGCGCTACGAGGTGATCACAGTCGGGCCGACCCGCGACCCGATCCGGACCAAGGGCGGATCGCGGATCGTGCCCGACCTCGCACTCGACGAGATCGACCCCGCGCACGCCGCGATGCTGATCCTGCCCGGCGCCGACACCTGGGTCACGGGCCGGCTCGCGCCCTTCGCCGCCGCAGCGGGGAAGTTCCTCGCCGCGGGGACGCCCGTCGCCGCGATCTGCGGCGCGACCTTCGGCCTGGCCGGCGCGGGCCTGCTCGACACCAGGCGGCACACCAGCAACGCGGCCGAATTCCTCGCCTACAGCGGCTACGCCGGCGGGCAGCATTTCGTCGCCCGGCCCGCCGTGACCGACGACACAGGAATTCTGGTCACCGCCTCCGGCACCGCGCCGTTCGAATTCGCCCGGGAGATCTTCGGCGTGCTCGGACTCTACGAACCCCGCATCCTCGACGCCTGGTTCCGCGTCTACGACGGCCAGGATCCCGCCGCCTACGCCGAACTGGAGGCCTACGAGGCGGCCCGGGCATGAGCGCTGCGCCCACGCCGTCCGAACAGGAGCTCTTCAGCGCGGCGGCCATCACCTCGTTCCGCCTCAACGGCCGTTTCCTCAGCCTCGCCGAGGAGCTGGCCCGGCCCGCCGGCCTGACCGCGGCCTGGTGGCAGGTGCTCGGCGCGATCATGCACGAACCGCTGCCCGTCGCCGGGATCGCCCGCGCCATGGGCATCACCCGCCAGAGCGTCCAGCGCATCGCCGACCTGCTCGTCACCAAGGGTCTGGCCGAGTACCGGCCCAACCCGACCCATCGCCGCGCCAAGCTCGTCGCCATCACCGACGAGGGCCTCACCGCCGTGCGCGCTATCAACCCCCAGCACGCCCGGCGGGCGGCCGAACTAGCCGATCACCTCGGCCGCGACCGCCTCGCCGAGATCGTCACCGCCCTCATCGACCTGACAGCCGCCATCGAAACGCTCACCGATTCCGCCCGCGCGGACGGGCCGCCGTCGGGCCGCGCCGCGAGCAGCTGAATCATCCGGCCGACCGGCACCACCGAGGTCACCGCGATCCCGGGCGGCGGGGTTGTCGGCCCCCGACGGCCCCGCTGCCCGGCGACGAAGCGCGGTTCCGGGCTCCACCCGATCCGGGCAACCGATCAGTGCGAACGCGGCTGACGCAACTTCGCCGCCAATTCCCGCGCCTTGCGCTGATTCTCCGGCTTGGCCGCCTCGCGCTTGACGACCTGGAAGGCCTTGAGCGCGACACCGCTCTTGATGGCCTTGCTGAGCATTCCCATCGTGCACCTCCGGTTGTTCGCTATCGAACCGATACTTCGAACGTACCGGCCCGGAGCGAGCACCCGCCGGGCGATGCGGAGCCCGACCGCGGTGCACCTCGGCACCTGGCGCGGCCACCGCACCGATACGCGGGTTCGCAAGCCTGACCTCGGGGCCTCCGCGGGATGGCCGGTCCGGTCGGTAGCCGAGTGCGACTCCCGTCCGGGCATCGGCGGGCGAGCGGTCGATGCGCTCGCCCGCCGATGATCAGGGAGGGCTATGCCTCGTAGCGCAGGGTGTCACCGTCGGCGCCGGTCTGCCGGTATCCGCAGGCGCGCAGTACCGCGATCGAAGCCGGATTGTCGGTCGAGACCCGCGCGAACACCGTCCGCACCTCGGGTGCGGTGCGGGCGTGGGCCGTGAGCGCGGCGACGGCCTCGGTGGCGTAGCCGTGCCCGCGCCGTGACGCGACGATGCCGTAGCCGATCTCGAGCCTGCCGTCGGCGGGTGGCCAGAACAGGCCGGTCGAGCCGACCAGCAGCCCGGTCGCGGCTTCGACGATCAGGCGGTGACCGAACGGGCCGTACCAGGACGGGTGGTTCGCGAGTTCGGTGGCGATGACGCAGTCACCGTCGGCCGGGAAGTCCTCGGCCCACCGCGGGTCGCGGTGGCCATGGGCGACCGCGGCGGCGACGGCGGGCGTCCAGCGGCGCAGCCGCAGTCGCGCGGTGACGAGATCATCGGCAGCGCCGGGGTTTTCGAGAGTACGAGAGTGATCGGGGTCGATCGGCACGGGTGTGCTCCTGTTCGGGAAGGGCAGGAGCGATGGCGCTAGCGCCCGGGTCGCTCCTGCCGGAGGGCATGACGGAACAGGCTGTGCGCAGCCATATTCATCGCCTCCTGTTCGTGGCCCGTGCGGTCGGTGTCAACGTAGCCGATGCCGGGTCGATCCGCGCGGAGAAAAATCGGCCCGATGGTCCCGACCCCCATGAAATCACGGCTTTTCACTTGTTTCGGTCACCGCTAGCGTTCGGTTCGCGGTTCGGCCACCTCGAGGCGACTGCGCTGGGGCGTGGCCATCGATCCCGAGTGAGCGAGGAAGTGTGAGATGCGAATGATCGCGAAAGCGGCTGTGATCGCGGCGGTATCGGCGGGGGCTCTGATGGCCGTTGGCGGTCAGGCCGTGGCCGCGCCCACCGGCAGCAGTGAAGCGCTGGGATCCGGGACCGCATGGCTCCCGGGCGGAAGTCCACTCGACGTGCTCTTGTGTTCGCTGCAGGGCGGTGTCACCTCGTCGTCCGAGACATCTCCGCCCAAGTGCTATCTGCCCAACTGAAGGCCTCCCGAGGGCGGCTCACCTGTGATCCACTGCGGCGCAGAAGCTCGCGCCCCCCGCCGGTGATCGCGGGCCGGCGTCGGATCGATTCCCCCAACCCGAGGGCGATCGATCCGAGAACGCACGATCGGCGATCGGTGGGGCCACCGATCGCCGATCGTGCTTGTGAACGGGTCACCGCGAGAGCGAGTTCCGCAGATCGGTGACAGTGGCGCGGCGCTCGTAGGCGATCCAGGCGAAGATCGCGGCGAGCACCAACGGGAAGATCGCCATCGCGGGCTTGTCGGCGATGAACGCCTGGGTCCCGGCGGCGAGCACGGTCAACACGGACAGCCCCGCGGCGGCGAGGGCGCTGAGTCGCGGCACCATCAGCCCGATACCGCCCGCGACCTCGGCAACTCCGATGAAGATGAGCAGCCCGAACGGGATGGCCAGATTCTCGGGGGCGTTCTCGATCAGGCTGTTCGGCATGACGAGCTTCGGCCCGCCGGAGGCGATGATGAAGAACAGGCCGAGCAGGATCTGCAGGGTCCACAGGATACGGTTGCGGATCTTGCCGGGGCGGTTGGTGAGGTCGTCGGAGAAGTCGGCGGTGGAGTCGGCGGTGGTCATGTCCGGTCCTTCTGGTCGGTCGCGCCGGGTTGGTAGCGCGTTCACCTGATAGGACGGAGGAGCCGCCGAGGAGTCATCGCTGCCGGCCGAAGTTTTTCTCGCAGTGGCATCACACGGCAGATGGCGGGCGCGATCTCGTGGATTGCTCAGCAGTCTCACGGCTCGCGTTCGAATCGGCGAGGCGATGGCGACGTCGAACCTTCACCCTGCAGCGCAAGGTCGACAATTCGCAGCGTCGCCCTCAGCGGCAGGCGATGAGTTCGGGCGGGCCGAGGCGTCTATTGGGTTCGGCCACGGGTTGAAAGACCAGGCGCGGCTGCGGGTCATCAGGGCGTCCGAGATAGACCCAACCGGGCTCGGACGGTCCCTGGGGGCGGTCGAGCAGAGCGCTCCAGAACGCGGCCGTCCGTTTCACATCGACGCAGTCGATCGTCACTCCGACCCAGCGGTTCGCCACCGCGCCATTATCGTGTGACTGTCGGACCGACGACCAGCGAGCGCGCACTTGCCACGCGACGCGCATCCAACGCATGCAGGAATGGCACGCGCCGTCCGCTCCTCGATGCGGTGAACGGCGGGGTGGGATCAGTCGACCGACGGCTGGTCTGCCGGGTCGGCGGACACCGCCGCCACCGGTGGCGACTATTGCTCACTGGTCGCTGGTCATGGCTGCCGCGGAGCTGGTCGAGGCAAAACCCGGTATTCATGAGGGACCTCGTCCTCGCATCCGAGATCCGTCGTCCCGCGATCAGCGGCGGTCAGGCGATCAACAGATCAGCGCGTCGAACGTGTGCCTCGTACTGCTAGTCGCACAGAGCGTCCTGCGTTTTCGGACTGCGCATCACCCGGCACGGTGGGCCCTCGGCGGCAAGTCCACAGGTGAACGGCACGAGTATGCCGACGGGGTGGTGGTCGTTATGGCCGATCCCGAACCGAATCCTGGACCGCTGAACAGCGCTGACGCAGAAAGAGATCGACGCGGCTGTTCCTCGTCGGTATGCAAAAGGGACTTTCGGCACTCGTCATGCGTTCACCCGGCGAGAAGACTCGCTTGTGGGGACATGCGCTGCTCGATGTGACCGTCCCCGCTGAACCACAAATTCGCGCCATCTCCCAGCCACCGTCTCCCAGGAGGATGAGATGAAGTACGTGGTTTCGTGGCAATACCGTTGGAACGGCACCGCCAGAGAGAACGAAGCGAGTATTCAGCGCGCGTTGGAAGCATTCGCCAACTGGAAGCCCGCTGCCGGCACGACATACCATCAATTCGTGGGCCGGCTCGACGCCATAGGCGGATTCGCGGTGGTCGAGACCGACAATCCGCACGAATTGGCCGACGCTCCCGGGAAATTCGGCTTCATTGCCGATTACCAGATCTATCCTGTCGTCGACATCACGGAATCGATACAGGCCGCTCAGGAGGGTGTGGAATTCCGCAAAAGCCTGGGCTGATCGCCGCTGATTTCGACAGACCCAAGGATTGCATGCCGTCTCGCTCGGAGGACCAGGCGCGCACCGACAGCGGTGACCTGTCCGGGCGCACGGCGAATGGGCGTGGACGAGCGTGTTGAAAGCGCTCGCCGACCCGGCCCGGGTCGAACTCATCTCCCCGCTGCTCGCCGACCCGGACGCCGGATGCACCGGCGGCGATCTCGCCGCGCTCCGCACTGTCCCGGACCCGAACTGCTGCCGCTGACATACCGCCTCCGGGCCCGAGGTCGGGGAACTTCCGATCGGCGGGACCGCTGAGGAACTGGATTTCGACGTAGGGGTCGGGATTCATTCCGGCGAAGGATTACCAATCGCGTTATACCCGGGCCGTTTTCACTCACATCGACCCGCAATGTTCAGGCGCGGGGCAACAGGCCCACGAGCGACGCGGTGAAGGCGTCTCGCAGGGCGTCGCGGAGTTCTATGTGGAGCACGCCGAGGGCGGGTTCCTCCGCGTAGGCGGCGAGGAGGCTGGGCGGCGGCGGGACGTACGTCGACAGGGCGCCCGCCGACACCAGGCTCATCAAGCAGAACTGCCGCGCGCCGTCGCCGAGCTCCGGCAGGTGACGTTGCATGAGTTCGACCATGGTCGCGAGCCGGGCGAGGGAGGAACGCTTGTGCCGCTTGACCACCTCGACCGAGACATTGCGCTCCAGGACGCCACCCTGCGCGCCGAAGAGATCGCAGAGCACCGTCCGCTCCGCCAGTGACCGGCTGAGGATCTCGGCCAGCTGCCCCGCCCGCGCTTCCGGCTCCGCGTGCGCCTCGACGCCCGCGGCCAGCTCCTCCGCCAGGTCGGCGAGCCAGCTCGCCAGGGCGGCGTCCAGCAGTTCGAGCAGGACCGCCTCACGAGACTCGAAGTACCGCAGGACATTCGACTTGGCCAGGCCCACCCGCCGGCTGAGCTCGTTGAGGCTCACCTCGGCCACAGGCATCTCCCCGAGCATCGCCGCCGCCGTGTCCAGGATCGCCTGACGACGGATCTTCCGCTGCTCCTCGCTGCGCGCCCTCTGAAACGTCACGCCCTCACCCTAGCTTGAAGACCGCCGGTCTCTTGACATAAGACCGGCGGTCTCTTACGTTTGGGTCGATAAAAGACCGATGGTTCCTAAGGAGTGCGTGATGAGCGACAACTGGACCGAGCAGCACATTCCCGACCAGCACGGCCGGGTGGCGATCGTGACCGGCGCCAACACCGGGCTGGGCTTCGAGACCGCCCGGATGCTGGCCGAACGCGGGGCGACGGTGGTTCTGGCCGTCCGCGATATCGAGAAGGGCAGGCAGGCTGCCGACCGCATGACCGGCGACGTCAGCGTCCAGGCCCTCGACCTGACATCCCTCGACTCGATCCGGGCCGCGGCGGCCGACCTGCGCGCTGCCCACCCGCGCATCGACCTGCTCATCAACAACGCGGGCGTGATGTACACCCCGCGGCAGACCACCGCCGACGGATTCGAGCTGCAGTTCGGCACCAACCACCTCGGCCACTTCGCCCTGACCGGCCTGCTGCTGGACCGCCTGCTGCCCGTCCCCGGCTCCCGCGTCGTGACGGTCAGCAGCACCGGCCACCGCATCCGGGCCGCCATCCACTTCGACGACCTGCAGTGGGAGCGCTCGTACAGTCGCATGGGCGCCTACGGTCAGGCCAAACTCGCCAACCTGATGTTCACCTACGAACTGCAGCGCCGGCTCGCACCGCACGGCACCACCGTCGCGGTCGCCGCCCACCCCGGCATGTCCAACACCGAACTCATCCGCAACACGCCCGCCGCGCTCCGCCTGCCCGTCTCCTGGCTCGCGCCGCTGATCTCCCAGGTGCCCGCCATGGGCGCCTTGCCCACCGTGCGCGCCGCCACCGACCCGGCCGTCGTCGGCGGGCAGTACTACGGCCCCGGCAACCTCGGGGAGACCCGGGGATATCCGAAGCCGGTCACCTCCAGCGCCGACTCCCACGACGAAGCGGTCCAGCAGCGTCTGTGGACCGTCTCCGAGGAACTCACCGGCGTGCGGTTCCCCCTCTGAACGGCGGGGTGGGATCACTCGACCGACGGTTGGTCTGCCGGCTCGGCGGACACCGCCGCCACCGGTGGCGACTATTGCTCACTGGTCGCTGGTCATGGCTGCCGCGGAGCTGGTCGAGGCAAAACCCGGTATTCATGAGGGACCTCGTCCTCGCATCCGAGATCCGTCGTCCCGCGATCAGCGGCGGTCAGGCGATCAACAGATCAGCGCGTCGAACGTGTGCCTCGTACTGCTCGTCGCGCAGAGCGTCTTCGGCACGCTCTGCCCAGTCCGACGGCCCACCGCTGTTGTGGATGGCCTGCGCCAAGGCGTTCTTCGCGACGGAAATGGCTTCCTCATTGGTGCGCGCACGCAGGTACATCGCACCGTCGATGCTGCCGCTCTCCAAACCGACGGTGATGTCCGGATCGTGATGGAGTCAACGTCCATCAACGCGTCCATCGCCTCTTCGAGGCCGTCGGTGGGGTATGCCCGGAAGGACTTGCTCAATCATGAGGCGGTTTAGGATGATGTCCAACTATAGGATGGCCATGCATCTGAGCGGCGGCTCGCGGACCGGCAGGTCGAACAGTCCCCGGCTCTCGCAGCCGATTTCGAAGGGCTCGACAGTGACACGATGAGCGCGCCCGACGAGGCTTGTTCGCCCCCTGACGAACGAGCATCTCAGCCCCGCCGCACGGGATACGCGCCCCCGGCATCGAGGATCGACCCGGGCTGCACGCGTCCGGAATCCATCACGGGCCCCCGATACCACCAAGAGTGAACAGTTGAAGGAGAAACAGTAGTGAGCACCAGTGTCATCGTGGCGGGGGCCCGGACCCCGATCGGCAAGCTGTCGGGCGCGCTGGCGTCCCTGACGGCGGCGGACCTCGGCGGACGGGCCATCGCCGCCGCGATCGAGCGCGCGGGCATCGCGGCGGGCGACGTCGACGCCGTGGTGATGGGAACCGTCGTGCAGGCCGGCGTCGGCCCCAATCCGGCGCGGCAGGCGGCGGTCGCGGCGGGCCTGCCGATGACCGTCCCGGCGACGACCGTCAACAACCTGTGTCTGTCCGGCCTCGAGGCGATCATGCAGGCCGACCGGCTGATCGCCACCGGCGCGGCCGAGGTCGTTGTCGCCGGCGGCATGGAGTCGATGACGAACGCCCCGTACCTGGTGCGCGGCGCTCGTCAGGGCCTCAAGTACGGCTCCGCCGGTTTCGAGGACGCCCTCGACCGTGATGCGCTGACCTGTGCCTTCGACGGCATTTCCATGGGCGCGTCCACCGAGCGCTACCAGGCGTCGGAGAACATCTCCCGCGCCGAGCAGGACGAGTTCGCGGCCCGCTCGCACCGCCTGGCGGCGGCGGCGACCGAGTCGGGTGCGTTCGCCGCGGAGATCGCGCCGGTGGAGATCGTCTCCCGCAAGGGCACCGTCACCGTCACCGCCGACGAGGGCATCCGCGCCGAGACCACGGTCGAGTCCCTCGGCACGTTGCGTCCGGCGTTCGCGAAGGACGGCACCATCACGGCCGGCGCGTCGTCGCAGCTGTCCGACGGCGGGGCCGCGGTCGTCGTGATGCGCAAGGACGTCGCGCAGGCCCGCGGTATCGAATGGCTCGCCGAGATCCGCGCCCACGCTCTGGTCGCCGGTCCGGACACCTCGCTGCTGCACCAGCCCGCGAACGCGATCGAGGCCGCGCTGAAGCGTGACGGCGAGACCACCGTCGCCGACCTCGACCTGCTCGAGATCAACGAGGCGTTCGCCGGTGTCGCGATCGCGTCGATGCGTCAGCTCGGCGTGGACGCGGACAAGGTCAACATCCACGGCGGCGCGATCGCGGTCGGGCATCCGGTCGGCATGTCCGGTGCGCGCATCGCCCTGTCGCTGGCGCATTCGCTCCGGGCCGCGGGCGGCGGCACGGGCGCGGCCGCTCTCTGCGGTGGCGGCGGTCAGGGCATCGCGATGATCTTGTCCGTGTGAGTGCGGGCATCGCAGGCAACCGACGAATCCGCACACGATCGACCATGAAAGCAGCTGATGAAAAAGTACGTACCCACCTGGCACGACGACGAGGTCCGTGCACTGTCCGAGCTCGCGGGCGGATTCTTCGAGCGTGAGGTCGTCGCGCACAACGAGAAGTGGGACGCCCAGCGCCGCATCGACCGCGAGGTGTGGTTGAAGGCGGGCGAGCTGGGTCTGCTGTGCTGCTCGATCCCCGAGGAGTACGGCGGCGGGGGCGGCACCTTCGCGCACGACCTCGCCGTGTTCGAGGCCCAGGGGTACGCGGGCGATCTGTCCCTCGGCATCTCCGTACACAGCGGCATCGTGCCGCACTACATTCTCGAGTACGGCACCGAGGAACAGAAGCGGACGTGGCTGCCCGGCATGGCGACCGGTGAAATCCTCGGCGCGATCGGCATGAGCGAGCCGGGCGCCGGTTCGGACCTCAAAGCGATCAAGACCACCGCGATCCGCGACGGCGACGAGTACGTGATCAACGGCTCGAAGACGTTCATCACCAACGGCTCCTCCGCCGACGTGATCGTGATGGCCGTCAAGACCGACCCGAAGGCCGGCGCCAAGGGGGTCTCCATGCTGATCGTCGACCTGCGCGACCAGCCGGGGTTCGCGGTCGGCCGGGTGCTCGACAAGGTCGGCCAGCACGGCGCCGACACCTCCGAGCTGTCGTTCACGAACGTGCGGGTGCCCGCCTCCAGTCTCCTGGGCGAGCGAGAGGGCCAGGGCTTCGGTCAGCTGATGACCCAGCTGGTGCAGGAGCGGCTGATCATCGCGGCGCAGGCCGTCGGCGCAACGAAGCGCGCGGTGGACGAGACCGTCGCGTACAGCAAACAGCGGGAAGCGTTCGGACACAGCCTGTTCGAGTTCCAGAACACCGCGTTCGAACTCGCCGAATGCCAGACCATCGCCCGCACCAGCGAGGTCTTCCTCGACCACTGCATCCAGTCGCACCTGCGCGGTGAGCTCGACGCCGCCGAAGCCGCGATGGCCAAATACTGGCTGACCGACAAGCAGTGCGAGGTGATCGACCGCTGCGTGCAGCTGCACGGCGGATACGGCTACATGCGCGAATACCTGATCGCGCGGATGTACGAGGACGCCCGGGTGCAGCGGATCTACGGCGGCGCCAACGAGATCATGAAATCCCTGATCGCTCGCGAGCTGTAGGACTCGAACGCCTGGGCATCCCTGTCCGGTGACCGACCAGGATGCCCAGGCGCGCGCTGGTGGCGTACGACCGACGTGCCGGTGAGCGCGCGTTCCCGGATCCGTCGCGGGCCGCCTCTGCCCGGCGCAGTCGCGTGCCGAACCCCGACGGAAACACGATCGAAATCTCGAGAACAGTAATGTTCGCCCGAGAGTTCACGATCATCCGGATATGAAACTCGGACGTGGATTCGCCGCAACCGCAGCCACCGCACTCGTCGGAGCAGCGATGGCCGTAGCCTCACCAGGCGCCGCCAACGCCGCCGACCCCTGCCAACTCGGCTGGTCCAATGTCGGCCCGCGCTCCTGCGCCATGACGCAGTTCAATTCGGCGCCGGCCTGGACCCTGGGCAACGGCGTCTGCGTCGGCATGCTCAATGCCGCGGGCACGGGCTACGACGGCCCCCTGGCCGGCACCCACTACAGTGCTCCGGGAAGCACCCATTCGATCGAACTTCGTCTATCGCAGGGCTTCTCGCCGCTGGGCACCTGGGCGCCCACCGTGCTGGCCTGCGACGTGACCGCCATCATCGACTGGCACAATCTCGACACCGGTCAGCGCGGCTCACTGACCCACTTCATCCCGGCATTCAAGACCGGCACCACGCCCGACTTCCTCTACCTCCACACCGGCCCCGGCCGGGTCGCGCTCACCGTGCGGACCGACCGTCCGAACATTCCGGCGACGACCGAAGTGTTCGTTCCCTGATCGGAAATCGAACCGGGCACACACCGGCGATCGACGCAGGCCGTCGATCGCCGGTCTCGTGCGTGAATATCTCACCGCGACAGCGAGTTCCGCAGTTCGCCGACGATGGCGCGGCGCTCGTAGGCGATCCGGGCGAAGATCACGGCCAGCACCATCAGGCCGATGCCGCCGGCGACCTCGGTGATCCCGATGAAGACGAGCAGGCTGAACGGGATCACCAGGTTGTCGACGGCGTTCTCGGTCAGGGCGCCCGGCATGATGAGCTTCGGCGCGCCGGAGGCGAGGATGAAGAACAGGCCGAGCAGGATCTGCGGCGTCCACAGGACGCGGTTGCGGATCGTGCCGGGGCGGGCGGCGGCGGAGAAGTCGGCGGCGGTCGATCCCGTTGCGGGCGAGGTCGACTACCCGCAGTTGCTGGTGTCACCGGCGGCGTGTGTGGTGCGGGCTCGTCTGGAGACATCCGGGTCGGCACCACCACGATGACACGGCTCGAGGCCGAGCAGGGCCGGCTCCCGAAGATTCGGATCGCCTGGACGCTGTCCCGCTCGGACGTCCACGAGATCACTCGACAGGTGAGCGACGATGCAGCAGAACTGATCCGGATCGAGGGTCTGCACGGCCACGAGTACGCCGTCGATGTCGTGCTGGCCGCGGTGGCGCGGGTCGCGCGACCGCCGGTCGCCGTCTGACCTCCGGCACCGAAGACCTGACGCTGCTGTGCGGACCGGGGATCACCGTCGTCGCGGTATGAAACGGTCAGCGGCGTCTTCGCCGACCGCACTCGATCACGCGAAGGGGTCGGCGGTGCGGCCGACCAGATCGGCGACCGAGTCGAGGACCAACGTCGGGCGGTAGGGGAACTGCTCGACCGAGTCGCGGGTGGAGATGCCGGTCGTGGCGACCAGGATCGTGCGCATACCGGCTTCCAGGCCGGAGATGACGTCGGTGTCCATCCGATCGCCGATCATGACCGCCGACTGCGAGTGCGCACCGATTCGGCGCAGAGCCGAGCGCATCATCAACGGGTTCGGCTTGCCGACGTAATAGGGCTCGCGGCCGGTGGCGCGGCTGATCAGCGCGGCGACCGAGCCGGTGGCGGGGAGCAGGCCCTCGCGCGACGGCCCCGTGGCGTCGGGGTTGGTGGCGATGAAGCGGGCGCCCCGCTCGACCAACCGGATGGCGGTGGTGATGGCTTCGAAAGAGTACGTACGGGTCTCGCCCAGGACTACGTAGTCGGGGTCGCGGTCGGTGAGGACGTAGCCGATCTCGTGCAGGGCGGTGGTGAGGCCGGATTCGCCGACGACGTAGGCGGTGCCGCCGGGACGCTGGGCGTCGAGGAAGGCGGCGGTGGCCAGGGCGGAGGTCCAGATGGCCTCCTCCGGGATGTCCAGGCCGGTCAGGCGCAGGCGGGCTTGCAGGTCGCGCGGGGTGCGGATGGAGTTGTTGGTGAGGACGAGGAAGGGGATCTCGTTCGTGCGCAGTTCGGCGAGGAATTTGTCGGCGCCGGGGACCAGGTGGTCCTCACTGACCAAGACGCCGTCCATGTCGGTCAGGTAGGACAGGACGGGCTCGTCGTCGTTGAGGTGGCTCTCGCTCGCCTGGCTGTTGGTCATCCGCCGATTCTGCGCCATCGCGGGGTGGCCGTCGCGCACGGAGGTCACGGTGAGCTGTATTGCGCGAGCGTGCGGGCGGCCAGCTCGCGCAGGTGGGCGCGGGCTTCGGCGGGGGCGGTGACGAGTACCTGGTCGGCGAAGGGCAGGAGCTGGCGGACGTCTTCGAGGACGCGGCAGGTGAGGGTGAACGGGATCCGCTCGCCGTCCGCGGGCGGGTGGAGGGTGAGGCGGGTGCCGAGGATTCGTTGCGCCCGCTCTGCTTGGCTCACACTCAACAGGCCCTCGACGCGCAGATTCTCGGTGTTCTCCCAGTTCGCGGTGACCTGGGCGGCGACCTGCGCCGCCGTCACGCCCGGGCGCAACCGGCGCGGGACGCGCAGTGGCTCCCAGTCGGCCAGGCGTTCGAGCAGATACAGGCGCGGACTGCCCTGCTTGTCGGCGACGAGGTACCAGCGGCCGCCCTTGGCGAGCAGGCCGTAGGGATCGACGACCTGCCAGGTGGGCTCGGCTTCGGTGGCGCGCCGGTAGTTGATGCGCAGTCGCACGCCGCGCCGCAGGTCTCCCGCGAGCCTCGCCGGTTCCACGCCGCCGGTGGGCATCGAGAACCACGGCCGGTTGTCGGTGACGATCACCGCGCTCAACGGCAGCAGTTGTCCGGGTCGGGGCCGTGCGCGCGGAGTCACCTTGTCCAGGGCGCGGCGGCCGTCGTCGCGGCCACCGAGCTGGTCGCGCTGTGCGTGGTCGAGGCCGACGAGCGCGAGGTGGTCGCGCTCGTCGGGGGTCAGGCGGGCGGTGTCGAGCGCGCCGCCGGGCAGCAGCGAGACCCCTCCCCACCTGCCGCGCCGGATCAGGACCGGGAAGCCGGCGTCCTGCAGCCAGCGCAGGTCGCGCACCACCGTGCGGGTGGAGACGCCCACCTGGTCGGCCAGGTCGGCGGTGGTGAGGCAGTCGCGTGTCTGCAGGGCCAGCAGCAGGGCGAAGAAGCGATCCGGGGTCATATTTTCGACAATTCCAGAAATCACGACGGATTCCGTCGTATATGAATTGCACTCTGCTGCGGTCACTGTCATCGACACATGGAGTACGCACATGACCGCACCGAACATGTTCATCGTCTACGTCACCGACGCGCCCGCCTCGGCCCGCTTCTACGGCGAACTCTTCGACATCAAGCCGCTGTACGAAGCCCCCCGCTTCGTCGCCTTCGACCTGGGTGGCGGCGTTCAGCTCGCGCTCTGGAGCGGGGTCGAGGACGACAACCTGACCGCGGTGACACGAACCAGCGAGGTGTGCCTGACGATCGACGGCGGCGCCGACCGGATCGACGCGCTGCACCGCGACTGGGTGGCCAGGGGCGTGCGCATCGCGATGGAACCGCACGACGAGGTGTTCGGGCGCACTTTCCTGGCCACCGACCCCGACGGCAATCTCATCCGGGTCGCGCCGGCCGACTGAGCTGTCTTCCGCCTCGGCGAAACGGCACGTCAGTGCGCGATGTCGTCGCGAGCGCGATCCTGGCAAGCACAGAGAGCAGCGACGCCCAGCCCTCGGGCCCGTAGCCGAAATCATCGCGCACACGGGCTCGGGTCGGCGGCGGCCCGGTTCGGAGATCCACGCCGGGTGGACGTGCTCTTCCACGACGTCGATCGGTGTCCGGAGCGGTTCCTCGATTAGGGTCGGAATCGGCGGTGAGAGCCGAGCACACGAGCGACAGAGGAGACGCGCACATGGGTGATCTCAAGCTGGGATACAAGGCGTCGGCGGAACAATTCGGTCCACGCGAACTGGTGGACATCGCGGTCCTGGCCGAAGAGCACGGCATGGACTCGACCAGCGTCAGCGACCACTTCCAGCCCTGGCGGCACAAGGGCGGGCACGCGCCGTTCTCGCTGGCCTGGATGGCGGCCGTGGGCGCGCACACCGAACGCATCCAGCTGGGCACCTCGGTGCTGACCCCGACCTTCCGCTACAACCCGGCGGTGATCGCGCAGGCCTTCGCCACCATGGGTTGCCTGTATCCGGGGCGCGTGATGCTGGGTGTGGGCACCGGTGAGGCGCTCAACGAGATCGCCACCGGTTACCAGGGCGAATGGCCGGAGTTCAAGGAGCGGTTCGCGCGGCTGCGCGAGTCGGTGGACCTGATGCGGGCGCTGTGGACCGGTGATCGCGTCGACTTCGACGGGCAGTACTACAAGACCGTCGGCGCGTCGATCTACGACGTGCCCGAGGGCGGGGTGCCCGTCTACATCGCCGCGGGCGGTCCGCTGGTGGCCCGCTACGCCGGGCGCGCGGGCGACGGGTTCATCTGCACCTCGGGCAAGGGCATGGAGCTCTACACCGAGAAGCTGATGCCCGCGCTGGCCGAGGGCGCGGCGAAGGTGGAGCGCACCGTCGACGACATCGACCGGATGATCGAGATCAAGATCTCCTACGACACCGATCCCGAACTGGCGCTGGAGAACACGCGTTTCTGGGCGCCGCTGTCGCTGACCGCGGAACAGAAGCACAGCATCACCGACCCGATCGAGATGGAAGCCGCCGCCGACGCGCTGCCGATCGAGCAGATCGCCAAGCGGTGGATCGTGGCCAGCGATCCGGACGAGGCGGTCGAGCAGATCAAGCCGTATCTGGACGCGGGGCTGAACCACCTGGTCTTCCACGCGCCGGGCCACGACCAGCGCCGCTTCCTCGGCCTGTTCCAGCGCGATCTCGCCCCGCGCCTGCGCGCGCTCGGCTGAGACGGGGCGCATCCCGGCCCGACCGGAGTGCGACCCGGTCGACCACGACAGTTCGGCCCCGCCGCTCTTTCGAGCGGTGGGGCCGAATCGTGTTCGTACGAGCCGGCGGGCTCGAAAACGTCTCAGCTCAAAGCTTGTTCGAGATCGCCGAGCAGATCCTCGACGTCCTCGAGGCCGACGGAGATGCGCACCACGCCGTCGCTCAAGCCGATGCCCGCGCGGCCTTCCGGGCCCATCGCGCGATGGGTGGTGGTGGCCGGGTGGGTGATCAGCGTCTTGGCATCGCCCAGGTTGTTGGAGATGTCGATGATCCGCAACCGGTCGAGCACCTCGAAGGCGCGCTTCTTGCCCTCGCCGTCGGCGGCGGCGAGCTCGAAGGTGACCACGGTGCCGCCGCCGGACATCTGGCTGCGGGCCAGGTCGTACTGCGGATGCGATTCCAGGAACGGGTATTTCACCCAGCCCACCGAGGAGTTGCCTTCGAGGAAGCGGGCGATCTTCAGCGCCGATTCCGTCGAGTGCCGCACGCGCAGCGGCATGGTCTCCAGGCCCTTGAGCAGGGTCCAGGCGTTGAACGGGCTCAACGCGGGGCCCGTGTGGCGCATGAGGTTCTTGACGGGGCCGTCGATGTATTCCTGGCTGCCCAGGATCGCGCCGCCGAGCACCCGGCCCTGGCCGTCGATGTGCTTGGTGCCGGAGTAGACGATCACGTCGGCGCCGAGATCGAAGCCCTTCTGCAGCAGCGGGGTGGCGAAGACGTTGTCCAGCACCACCTTCGCGCCCGCGGCATGGGCGAGCTCGGTCACCCGGCGCACGTCCACGAGGGTCTGCATCGGGTTGGCCGGAGTCTCGAAGAACACGGCCGTGGTGGGCACCGACAGCGCCTGCTCCCACTGGTCGAGGTCCTCGCCGTCGACGAACACCGTCTCCACCCCCCAGCGCGGCAGAATCTCGTTGCACACCACGAAGCAGGAGCCGAACAGGCTGCGCGCGGCGACGAGACGATCGCCTGCCTTCAGCAGCGCGCCGAGCGCGGTGAACACCGCCGACATGCCGCTGGCGGTGGCGAACGCGGCCTCCGCGTCGTCCATCAGGCGGATGCGTTCCTCGAACATCGCCACGGTGGGGTTGCCGTAGCGGGAGTAGACGAAGTGCTCGACCTCGCCGGTGAACGCGGCCTCGGCGGCCTCGGCGCTCTCGTAGACGAAACCGGAGGTCAGGTACAGCGCCTCGGCGGTCTCCTCGAAACCGGAGCGGCGCAGCCCGCCGCGCACCCCGAGGGTGGCGGGGCCGACGCCCTCGGGCAGTGGCTTGTCGAACGCGCCTCCGGTGATCACGACTGCCTCCACGGCAGGCCCTCGGCCCGCCAGCCCGCGCCACCGCGACGACCGTCGGCGTCCAGCGGACCCTCGAAACCGTCGATCACGTTGTACGCGGGGGTGATTCCCAGATCTGTCGCCACACCGGCGGCGTGTGCGGAACGCTGGCCGGAGCGACACAGGAAGACGACGGGAGCCTCGGGATCGCGCCCGGCCAGGGCCTTGCTCAGCTGCTCGGCGAAGCGCGGGTTGGGCGAGCCCGTACCGTCGACCCATTCGATCAGCACGGTGGGCCGGTCGATGGCGCTGGTTTCGGGCACGCCCACGAAGCGCCATTCGGCTTCGGTGCGCACGTCGATCAGGACAGCCGCGGGATTGTCACGCAACAGCTCCCACGCCTGCGACGGGGTGATGTCCCCGGCATAACTCATTCCAACCTCCTGTGAATCCGCACTTGCCGCACCGTCATCGATACGGCCGGGTCGTCACCCGGAGCACCCCGCCGCGGAGGAGGGTTGCCGACCAGCCAGCCGGGGCTTGGCGCTGGTACTCATGACCTCGGTTCCGAGATTGCACGCCCCGAAGTCACGCTGTCAACCGATTCACTCGGTGCAGACCAGCCAGCCGCGCTCGCCGCGCACCAGGTTCCAGGTACCGGTCTGCGCGACGCCGTCGATCGTGGTCGTGACGGTGGCCTTCGCGCGGTCGCCGTTGACGGTGTGGTCGGTGACCGACCTCAGTTCGATTGTCTTGCCGGAATCTTCCGGCGCCGCCAGCGGCGAGCGGCCGGGGTCGAAGTCCGCGCACGCGGCGCCGGGCGGCGGCACCTCGTCGGTTTCGTTCACACCCTCGACGAAGTTGTGCACAGCCGCACTGATCCGATCGGCCTCTGTGACATTTTTCTCAGCGGGCGAGAGCACCCCGCCCAGCACGATGGCGATCACCACCAGCACCGCGACCACCCCCGCGGCGATGAACGGCGTCATCGACCGCTCGTCGGTCTGATCGATCGGGATGACGGGCTCGTCCGGTGCTGGGCGTTCGCTGTCGGCCATGGATCGATGATCCCTGGTGAGCGGGCTCGCACCGGCGGCGGCCCCCGACGGGGCGGTTGCCCGGCTCGCTCACGCGGGTAGCGTGGTGACTGCGGGGACCACGCCGCGAAGGCGTGCGGGCCCCACCCGATAGAATGGCCGATCACGGCCCCGCGAGGAGCCGCCGTGACCTGGATTTCCGACGGCGAGCGGCTGACGTTCCTTCCGGCCTGGCGACCGGATCGAAGCGTCGACTTAGCCTGGGCTAAGTACAAGGGCCTAAGCTGAGAACAAACTCCAGTTGAAGTTTTCGACCGATAAGGGTGCGCGTAAAAGATGACCGAACAGAGTGCAGCGCCGGCCAACGGCGCACGCCCGCTCCGCATCGCGATCGTGGGCGCCGGGCCGGCCGGAATCTACGCCGCCGACGCGTTGATGAAGTCCGATGCCGATGTCAGCATCGACCTCTACGAGCGCATGCCCGCGCCGTTCGGTCTGATCCGCTACGGCGTCGCCCCGGATCATCCGCGCATCAAGGGCATCATCACCGCCCTGCACAAGGTGCTCGACAAGGAGCAGGTGCGCCTGCTCGGCAATATCGACTACGGCACCGACATCACCCTCGACGACCTGCGTCGCTTCTACGACGCGGTGATCTTCTCCACCGGCGCCAACGCCGACCGGGCGCTGAACGTTCCCGGCATCGACCTGGACGGCTCCTACGGCGCGGCCGACTTCGTCTCCTGGTACGACGGCCACCCCGATGTGCCCCGCACCTGGCCGCTGGAGGCCGAGAAGGTCGCCGTCCTCGGCGTCGGCAATGTCGCCCTCGACATCGCCCGCGTGCTGGCCAAGACCGGTGACGAGCTGCTGCCCACCGAGATCCCGCCGAACGTCTACGAGGGCCTCAAGGCCAACAAGGCCGTCGAGGTGCACGTCTTCGGACGTCGCGGCCCGGCGCAGGCCAAGTTCACCCCGCTGGAGCTGCGCGAGCTCGACCACTCGCCGAACATCGAGGTCATCGTCGATCCCGAGGACATCGACTACGACGAGGGCTCCGAGGCCGCGCGCCGCCACTCCAAGCAGGTCGACATGGTCGCCAACACCCTCGAGCAGTGGGCCATCCGCGACCAGGGCGATCGCCCGCACAAGCTGTTCCTGCACTTCTTCGAGTCCCCGGCCGAGGTCGTCGGCGACGAGAACGGCAAGGTCGTCGGCCTGCGCACCGAACGCACCCAGCTCGACGGCACCGGCAACGTCAAGGGCACCGGCGTGTTCAAGGACTGGGACGTCCAGGCCGTCTACCGCGCCGTGGGCTACCTGTCGCAGAACATCAGCGAACTGCCCTTCGACGACCAGGCGGGCACCGTGCCGAACGAGGCCGGTCGCGTGCTGGCCGACGAGAACGCCGACGGCCCCGCCCGCTACATCCCGGCCACCTATGTCACCGGCTGGATCAAGCGCGGCCCGGTCGGCCTGATCGGCCACACCAAGGGCGACGCGAACGAGACCATCGCCTGCCTGCTCGACGACGCACCGTCGTTCACCCCCGCCGAGAACCCGGACCCGCAGGCCGTGATCGACTTCCTGGAAGCCAAGGGCCTGCCGTTCACCACCTGGGCCGGCTGGTACCGCCTCGACGCGCACGAGCGCTCGCTGGGCGAGCCGGAAGGCCGTGAGCGGGTCAAGGTCGTCGAGCGCGAGGACATGCTGCGCGCCAGCGAACCGCACAAGGTCTAGTTTTTCCGAATTCCATCCGGAGAGGGGCGCAGCGTGCGCCCCTCTTCCATGTCCGCCTCCCCGTGCTTGCCGATGGGAGGAGTGCGACAGCGACGCGATCTCGAGGCATTCTGTACAAGTGTTCGACGCACATGTCCACATCATCGATCCGCGGTTCCCGCTGACCGAGAACGAGGGCTACCTGCCCGAGCCGTACACCATCGCCGACTACCGAAAGCGGATGGCGCGCTTCGACGTCCAGGGCGGGGCCGTGGTCAGCGCGTCGTTCCAGGGCACCGATCAGGCGTATCTGAAAGCGGCGCTGGCCGAGCTCGGCGAGGACTGGGTCGGGGTGACCCGCCTCGACCTCGACGCGAGCGACGACGAGATCGTCGAACTCGACCGCGTCGGCGTGCGCGCGCTGCGCTTCAATCTCAAGCGGGCGGCCACCGACATCACCCGCATGACCGTGCAGGCCCTGCGCGCCCACGAGCTGGCCGGCTGGCACGTCGAGGTCTACGTCGACGGGCAGATGCTCGCCTCGCTGCAGCCGGTGATCTCCAAGCTGCCCGCGCTCTCGGTCGACCATCTCGGCATGTCCCAGGAGGGCCTGCCCTACCTGCTCGACCTCGTCGACCGGGGCGCGCGGGTGAAGGCCACCGGGTTCGGCCGGGTCGCGATGAACGTGGCCGACACGCTGCGCCGCATCCACGCGGTCAATCCCGAGGCCCTCATGTTCGGCAGCGACCTGCCCGGCGCCAGGGCGGGCCGCCCGTTCCGCGATTCCGACGTCGACCTGATCTGCGATGTGGTCGGCGCGGACATGTACGCGGTGCTCGAAGACAACGCCCGGGCGTTCTACCGCCTGCCCGCCCGGCAGCGCCCGGAGTTCGACGACCCGGATCCGACCTTGCCGCTGCCCGCCCCGGAGGCGACCACGCAGCCCATCCGGCGCAAGCCCCCGGCCGCCTTCGAACCCGCCGACACCATTCCGTTCGGGATCGTCGACTACTGACGCGCGCTCGCTCTCGCGGGAGAGTCAGTCCTTGCGGCCGGTGAGGGCCAGCGAGGCGCCGAGCCCGATCATGACGAGCCCGCTCGCCCCACCCACCGCGGCCAGGCGGCGGGGCGTGCGAGCCAGCCATGTCCGCGCGGAACCCGCGACCATCGCCCACAGCGAGTCGCAGACCAGCCCGAACGCCGGGATGCACAGACCGAGCACGAGCATCTGCTCGGTCGCCGTGCCACGGGCCGGATCGACCACCTGCGGCAGCAGGGCGGCCAGGAACACGATGGTCTTCGGATTGGCGAAGCCGACGACGAAGCCGTCGCGCAGCGCGCTCACCGTGGCGACGGCATCGGCTGCTCCCCCGGAATCGAAGGCCCCCGCGAGCTTCGCGCGATGCCGGATCGCCTGCACCCCGAGGTAGACCAGATACAGCGCGCCGGCCAGCTTGATCACGGTGAAGACCGTCGCAGACGCCACCACCACCGCGCCGAGCCCGAACGCCACGGCGACGACCTGCGCGTATATGCCCGCCGCATTGCCCGCGACGGTCAGCAACGCGACTCGCCGCCCGACCGTCAGCGCCCGGCCGACGGTGAACAGCACACTCGGCCCCGGCAGCGCCACCAGCACGAATGCCAGCCCCGCGAAGGTCGCCAGCTGAGACCACGCCACCATGGCAGGCGACGCTATCTGGTGACGGCGGGTCCGGCAACAGCGTTTCGAGCGGGCGACCCCGCTCAGGCGACGATGGCGCCGATCACCCAGACGCAGGTGGCCAGCAGCGCGCCGGCGAGTTCGACGAGGATCGACAGGCCGACGCCCTTGAGAGCGTGCACGGTCGATGTCCACGCCTGTTTGCCATCGCTCAGACGTTGCAGTTCGCTGAGGTAGACGCCGAGGACGAAGCCGACGAACAGGCCGACCACGGGGATGACGAAGAAGCCGACGATGGCCAGTGCCGCCCCGAGGAACAAGGCCCGGTTGGGAACCCCCGCTTCCTTCATGTTGCGGCCGGGCCAGAGGTACTTGATCACCCCGGACACCACGAGCAGCACCGTGGCGATCGCGAAGACCGCCCAGGCCGTCGCCCCGCCGGTCATGATCGCCCAGACCAGGATGGCGCCGAAGATGGCGAGGACACCCGGCAGCACCGGCACGATGATGCCGACCAATCCGACCAGGATCACCAGGCCGACGACGATTTCGCCCCACACACTCATGCTCGCGTCCCTCCGTCCGCCCGCTCTCGCGCGCCGCACGGATTCTCGCCCATCGCGGCGTGATGTGCACGCGGGGCAGGGCCTGTCCGAGCCACAGTTATTGTCATAGTGTCAATACAGCTCGCCGGGCCCGCTCCGGCGGGAGGCACCGGCTGCCGGTGACCTGGATCAACGACGAACCGAGGTAAGGCGTGAGCACACCATCCACCGCCACCAAGCAGGGCCCGCTCGCGGGCATCCGTGTTGTCGAGCTGGCAGGCATCGGCCCCGGCCCGCACGCCGCCCTGCTGCTGGCCGACCTGGGCGCCGATGTCGTGCGCGTCCAGCGGCCCAACCAGTTCTCCGCCGTGATGGAACGCCCGCAGTGGCGTGGCCGCACGATCGTCGAGGCCAACCTCAAGGATCCGGCCGATGTCGAGAAGGTGCTCGGTCTGATCGAGAAGGCCGACGTGCTGATCGAGGGCTTCCGCCCCGGCGTCACCGAGCGCATGGGTCTGGGCCCGGAGCAGGCGCTGGCCCGCAACCCGCGCCTGGTGTACGGCCGGATGACCGGCTGGGGCCAGTTCGGCCCGCTGGCCGATCGCGCCGGTCACGACATCAACTACATCTCGCTGACCGGTGTGCTGCACGCCATCGGCCGCAAGGGTGAGCGCCCGGTGCCGCCGCTGAACATGGTCGGCGACTTCGGCGGCGGCTCCATGTTCTTGGTGTTCGGCATCCTGGCGGCGCTGGTCGAGCGGCAGAACTCCGGCAAGGGCCAGGTCATCGACTCCGCGATGGTCGACGGCGCGCTGGCGCTCTCGCACATGATCTGGGGCATGCGCGGGGTGGGCCTGTGGTCCGACGAGCGCGGCACCAACCTGCTCGACACCGGCATGGCCTTCTACGACACCTACGAGACCGCCGACGGCAAGTACATGGCCGTCGGCGCGATCGAGCCGCAGTTCTACGCCGAGCTGCTGAAGGGCCTCGAGCTGGATCCGGCGGACCTGCCCGCCCAGATCGACCCGAACGCCCAGGAAGACCTGCGAAAGCTGTTCACCGAGAAATTCAAGACCAAGACCCGCGACGAGTGGGCCGAGATCTTCGCGGGCACCGACGCCTGCACCACCCCGGTGCTCACGCTGAGCGAGGCCACCGAGAACGAGCACATCGTCGCGCGCACCGGCCTGGTGGAGATCGACGGCGTCGTGCAGCACGCGCCCGCGCCGCGCTTCTCGCGCACGCCTGCGGCCGTGCCGACCCCGCCCCCGAACGAGGGCACCCCGATCGAATCCGTCTGGGCGGACTGAGATCCCACGCCGACGGCCCCGCCGCGATTCGCTGTCGCGGCGGGGCCGTTCGCGTTTCCGGGGTAGGGCGTACACCGGCCATCGCCCCGGCGGCGATCGTGGCCGGGAGAGTCGGCGGGCGCGCCGCGCCGGTTCGACAGGACCGAGCCCGAGCCACGCGCCGCGCCGGTTCGACGAACCCGAGCCACGGACCGAGCCGATTCAGCCGACGGGGCGGAGCTCAGCGCACGGAAAGGTTCAGCGGGTCGAGCGGTTGCGCGGCGCGCGGGGTGAGCGCGTTGTAGGCCGACGCGATCGATTCGACGGCGAGCCGCAGTGTCGGCTCCGGGTGGATGAAGGGCAGGCGGACGAACCGTTCGAACGCGCCCTGCACGCCGAAACGTGGTCCGGCGGCGAGCAATACGCCGTGGTTCGGCGCGGTGGCGGCCAGGGCGGTGGAGACGGGGGCGGGCAGTTGCGCCCAGACCGACATGCCGCCCGCGCCGGGGTGCACCTTCCAGTCCGGCAGTTCCTCGGCGATGGTGTCGAGCAGGGCGGCGCGCTGGGCGCGGAGCTGCTCGCGGCGCCGGGCCAGGGCCTCGTCGGCGTGTTCGAGCAGGTGGACGGTGGCGAGCTGGTCCATCACAGGGGTGCCGAGGTCGACGGTGGCACGGCTGCCGAGCAGCCGGGTGATCAGCGACGCGCCGGTGCGGATCCAGCCGACCCGCAGACCGCCCCAGAACGATTTCGAGGCGGAGCCGATGGTGATGATCTCGCTGCCCTTGCCGTACACGGCCACCGGCGGCGGCATGGTCTCGGTGTGCGGATCGAGGCCGAGATCGACCATGGATTCGTCGACGATGATCGTCATCCTGGTCTCGCGGGCGATCGCGGCCAGCTCGGCGCGGCCGTCGGCGTCGAGCAGCATGCCGGTGGGGTTGTTGAAGTCGGGGACCAGGTAGGCCAACGTCGCGGCGGTCTGGCGGGCGGCGCTGCGGATACCGTCGAGATCCCACCCGGCGGCGGGGTTCTCGAGCAGCAGCGGCACCGGTATGGGGCGGGCGCCGACGTCCCGGATCGCCTCGATGGCGTTCGGGTAGGAGGGATGCTCGATGAGCACCCGGGCCGCGGGGGCGGCGAGCACGTTGAGCAGCAGGCGCAGGCCGTGCTGGGCGCCGAGGGTGATGAGGATCTGGTCGGGGTCGGTGGGCAGTCCGCGATCGGTGTAGCGGCGGGCGACGGCTTCGCGCAGGGCCAGCATGCCTACCGGATCCATGCCGTGCGTGCCCAGGTAGGTCGGAAGCCGTTGCAGCGCGTCGGAATACGCCTCTTCGATGCCCTCCGGAGCGGTCATGGCGGCATAGGTGAGGTCCACGGTGGTCAGCTCGGGCGCCATGATCGTGGCGAGGATGCCGCGCGAGGCCTTGGTGCCATCGCTGGGCACGCTCGGTGGCAGCGCCACCGTGGAACGCGATCCCTGCCTGCTGATGAGATAGCCGTGTTCGCGCAGCAGGGCGTAGGTCGAGGTGATGGTGGTGCGGCTGACGCCGAGAGTGGCGGCCAGATCCCGTTCGCTCGGCAGCGCGACGCCGAGCGGGGCGCGGCCGTCGTGGATGAGCAGCCGGATGCCCTCGGCGAGCGCGAGGTAGGCGGGCCTGCCGCGGTGCACGGGCTCGTCCGCACCGACCGTGCGCCAGTTGCCCAGGTCGCGCGCCAGTCCGGCCGCGCCGATCACTCGAGTCGCCATAAAGTCCAGTATTCGCGTAGTGGATATTCAAAAGCAAGGCCAGTGGCCCGACCCTGGGGGAATGACCACTCTGCTGCCGCTCCTGATCGCGCTTGCCGTCGCCCTCCTGGCCTACCGGTCCGTCCGCCGACGGCCGGTCGCCTCCCGGCTGCAGGAGCAGCTCCGCATGCCGGGCACACACCGCGACTCCGATCCCGGATCTTATGACTATCAGCGGCAATTGCGGGATATCACGGCCGTGCGCAGCCACGAGGAGGACAGCAGAGCCGCCTGATCAGCGAGCGGCGGCAGCCCGGCGCTCCGTTCTTCCGCTCAGCCCGGCCGCGCCGTTGCGCGACCAGAGAACCAGTCCAGTCCAGTTGCAGAAAACTGGACTGGACTGGCCGCGAGTTCCTTTCGCGTCGGACCCCGGGTGCACACTGGTCCCATGAGTGCACCAGCCCGTCGGTCCGGTCCCGCGGCCTCGAGTCCCACGGGGCCCGACGACGCGCCGACCAACACGGCGCGCATCTTCACCGCGCTGTTCGATACAGCGATCGGCGAGTGCACGATCAACTGGCGTGCGGGTGCGGTGGTCGGCTTCCTGCTGCCAGAGGCCGATCCGGCCACGGCGCGGGCGCGGCTGCTTCGGGCCGGTACTTCGGAGGCCGAGCCGACCGGCGTGATCCGAGCGGCCGTCGACGGCGTCCGCGCCCATCTCTCGGGCACGCTGGACGATCTGCGGTGGATACCACTCGATCTCAGCGGCGTGCCGGACTTCCACCGCAAGGTCTACGAGATCACCCGCGCGATCGATCCCGGTCACACGCTGAGCTACGGGCAGGTCGCCGAACGCGTCGGGTTGCCCGGCGCGGCGCAGGCGGTCGGGCAGGCGCTCGGCCGCAACCCCATCGCCCTGATCGTTCCGTGCCATCGGGTCCTCGCGGCCGACCACGCGCTGCACGGGTTCTCCGCGCCGGGTGGCATCGGCACGAAGGCGCGGTTGCTCGAGATCGAGCGGACCCCGGGCTTCGGCGAACCGACGCTGTTCTGATCGGCCCCTCGCGCCACCCGCACCGCGCGCTACCACAAAGCGGCCGCAATGTCGCAGGCCCACTCCGGCAGCCGGACGGTTCACCGGCGGCCGCCGCACCGCGGCCACCGTCGCCCGAGGAGCGGTGTGCCCGCATGATCGGCCGGCAACCAGGGCAACGACAGCCGATTCCAACCGGTTGGTAACTTACTTTCGAAGGAAAACCCAGGCCTACCGGCCACGGGCGACCTCCACCCAGAGCGCTCACGACATGATGGCAGGTACGCGTGCAGATCCACTTCGACGACATCGACGCCGCCGAAATCGACCGCCGCATCGCTCTGTACGGGCCGCTCACGCAGGCGGTCCGTGAGCTCGTGGACGCGACCGTCCGCACCGAGGTCGACGAGCACACCATTCGCGAGGTCGAGGCAACCGTCCGCGCGGCGACCGCCCGGCTGCGCGCGCAGCAGATCGACGGCTCCTTCGGTGCCAGATTCACTTCCGACGGCACCATGATGGCGTGGGGCAACGCGGCGGTGGGCGTGCGCAATCCGATCGCGCCGCCGATGGTCGTCGAACGCGACGACACCGGGCTGCACTGGGCCGAGCTCACCCTCGGCGCCGCCTACGAGGGGCCGCCCGGACTGGTGCACGGCGGAGTCTCCGCCCTGCTGCTGGACCAGCTCCTCGGCATGGCAGCGGCTCACGGCGGACAGCCCTCGTTCACCGGCACCCTCGCGCTCAGGTACCGCAAGCCGACGCCCCTGGGGAAGATCCGCGTCGAGGCGCGCGTCGACCGAGTCGAAGGGGCGAAGACGTTCGTCGTCGGATCCCTGTCGGTCGGCGGCGAACTCGCGGTCGAAGCGGATGCCGTGTTCATCCAGCCCTCGTGGGTCCGCGACCGCGCCGACTGAGCCCGGTCCGCCCGGCCGTCCGACGACGACCGGGCACCGTCCGGCCGCAGCTCAGGAGAGGCGGACCTCGGCGGTGGCGAGGCCGAAGATCTTGCGACCCACCGACTTCGCGGTGATGAGGACGACGGCGGTCCTCGACTCGGGATCGACCGACTTGATCTTGCCGGTGTATTCGACGATGCCGACCGAATCCGCCTCGACCACGGTGTAATTCGACAGGCGCACCGTGTACTTGGCCAGCGCGCCCGGATCGCCGAGCCAGTCGGTGACGAAACCGGCGCCGCAGGCCATGGTGAGCATGCCGTGAGCGATGACATCGGGCAGGCCGGCCAGCGTCGCGATGCGCTCGTTCCAGTGGATCGGGTTCGCGTCACCGGCCACGCCGGCGTAGTTGACCAGATCACCGCGGGTCAGCGTCACGGTGCGCGGCGGGAGCGCGTCGCCGACCGCGACCTCGTCGAAGCGCACCGCGGTGTGCGGGGCGCGTGGGGCGGCGAACCGGGTCGAGAGCGAGCCGTCCTCGGCGGGCGATCGCACTCCCTCGGCGACGGTGGTGGCCGGGGCGTCCACGTCGAGGCCGTGCATGATGACGGTCTTCATGGCGTCACCGATGCCGGGGTCGACCTCCTCGGCGGTGATGCCGACGACGGTGGTGTGCATGACCTGCACCACACTGCCCGCCTGGTCGGTGAAGGTGTTGGTGACGGTCAGCAGATCCTTGCCCGCGATCCGCCGGACCGAGGAGAGTTCCACATCGCTGGTCAGACGGTCGCCCGCGACGACAGGGTGGTACCACTCGAAGACCTGATCGGTCTGCACGTAGACGTCGTAGCCCTTGACCACGGACTCGAAGAGCCTGCGGTTGGCCAGCATCGCCGGGATCGAGAAGAACGTGGGCGGCGTGACCAGGCCGGTGTAGCCGAGTTCGGCCGCGGCCTTCTCCTGCCAGTGCGCCGGATGGTAATCCTGCACGGCGCGGGCGTATTCGCGGATCTTCTCCCGTCCGACCTCGTAGTAGTCGTCGAGCCGGTAGTGGTGTCCCACCAGCGACTGCGAATGCGCACCCACATCGAACGTTGCCGTCACAAGCTGCCTTCCTCCGAGTTCGGGTCATCGTAGTGGGTCCGACGCCGTCCGCTCACATATGTGATTCGGCTATCGATACGCCCGACACGCGCGGTGCCGCATCGGCGGCGCGGGCACTGTGGACGCGGTGCCGGGCGAACGAGCCTGGCACCGGATGATGGAAGCGACGGGACCGATGACCGAGCCGGCAGCGGCCGGGGCGAAAGACCGGAAGGAAGCATACGCATGGAGACGGTGACCTCGGCGGATGGCACCACGATCGCGTTCGACCGGATCGGCGCGCGGAATTCGGCACCAGGCACGGTCATCCTCGTCAGCGGCGCGCTCGAAGACCGGCATTCGCCCAAGCTGACCGAGCTGGCCCGGCTGCTGTCCGACGAGCACGGCCTGGCGGCGATCGTCTACGACCGGCGCGGGCGCGGTGACAGCGGCGATACTCCCGGCGTCTACCAGGCGGGCAACGAGATCGACGACCTCGCGGCGCTGGCGAGCGCCGCGGGCGGTCCGGTGACGCTGTTCGGCTGGTCGGCCGGCGCGATACTGGCCCTGCGGGCAGCGGCCTCGGACCGCGTTCCGGCGCTCACGCGGGTGGTGGCGTTCGAGCCGCCGTTCGTCGTGGACCGATCCGGTCACGTCCCGCCCACCGACCTCGGCACCCGCCTGAACCAGCTCGTCGCCGACGGCAAGTCCGGCCGCGCCGCCGCCTTCTACCTGCGCAAGGTGATGGGCGTGCCGCCGACGATGGTCACGACCATGCGCCTGACTCCGTATTGGCGCACCATGAAGGCCCTCGCCGCCTCGACCCCGCACGACTGGGCGGTGATCGGCCCCTACACCCGCGGCGAGGCCCTGCGCCCGGCCGACTGGTCCGGCCTGACCGTGCCCGCCCTCGTCCTGTCCGGCGCCGACAGTGCCGCGAGCATCAAGACCGCCGCCGCCGCGACCGCGAAGGCCCTGCCGCTGGCCCATCACCGGGAACTCCCGCATCTCGGTCACGATCAGAACGCCGAACTCATCGCTGCCCCCACCGCCGAGTGGGCGACCGGGAACGGCGCGCTCTGACAGAGCCGAACACCGGCTCCGCGATCAGAGCGGATGTCTGCGGTAGAAGTCGCATGCCTCGCCGGTGAGGTAGCCGTCCTTGCACGCGAAGTAGGTCTGGATGCAACTGTTGGTGTCGCACCCGAGTTCGGCGAGGCGCCGGGCAATGCGGAGGTTGTCCTGCTGCTCGGGCGAGAGCGTGGACGAGGTGGAGACGGGTGTCGTGGCCGGCACCGGGGAGCCGGACTCGGTGCAGGCGCTCAGGGACAGGACCAGGGCGGCTGCCGCCGCGCCGACCACGAGACCGCGTCTGTCCATGTCACCCCTCCGTCCCGACTACGAACAGTCAGCCTAGCCCGAGGGATACGGCCGGAGCGGGCGGTTATTCGCCGCGGGGGCCTTCTTCGGGATTGTCCGGATCGTCGGCGGGCGGCACGGAGTAGCCGATGACCTCGACGTCGGGGTTCTGCTCGGCGGGGGTGTCGGCGGAGTCCGGATTCGCGGAGGCGTGCTCGGGTGAAGTCATGTTGGGCGGCTACCCGGTTCCGTTGTCCTCACGCGTGTCCGCGGGCTTCTCCCCGCGGATGAGCGCGCCCAGCGCGTCGCGGTCGGTCACGTTCACTTTCCCGCAGGCGCGGTAGAGGTGGCCCTCGACGGTGCGCACCGAAACGGTGAGCCGGTCGGCGATCTGGCGGTTGGACAGGCCCGCCGCGACCAGATTGGCGATCTCGCGTTCCCTGGCGGTCAGCGGCAGGGGCTGGGCGGCGGCGCGCAGGGCGGGAGTGCTCGCGCCGCCGCATGCCGCGGCCAGGCGGTTCGCGCGCGCGGCCGACTCCGTGAGGCGGCGCCGATTGCCGGCGCGTTCGTAC
>NZ_BAGA01000137.1 GCF_000308595.1 Nocardia higoensis NBRC 100133
AGCCGGTACCGCGGCCAGGGCCATGAGGACCGGCGCGATCAGGTAGGCGTCCCGGAACGCCTCTGCCAGAGCGGGCGCCAGCGCGGCGTGCGCGACGGGGTCGAGTTCGTGCAGCGCCTGCAGGCCGCCGGTGACCGGCAGCAGGGCGGACAGCGCCACCGCGACCACCGCGGTACCGACCGCCATCGCCGTGGTGCTGACCAGGTTCACCGTCGTGCTGCCGCCCGCCTGCTGCTCCGGCGTGAGCGCGCGGGTCGCGGTGGTGAGGGCGGGCATCATCGTCCCGCCGCCGCCCGCGCCCATGAGCAGCATGGCCGCGCAGAGTCCCCAGTAGGAACTGTCGGTGTCCAGCTGAGCACGGAACAACAGGAAGCCGGCGATCCCGACCGCGATCGAGACGGGCAGATAGCGACCCGGCGGGAAGCGGTCGATGAGCCGGCCCGCGACCTGCATCGTGATACCGGACGCCAGCGCGAAGGGGATACCGAGCGCACCCGCGACCAATGCGGATTCACCACGCACCACCTGGAAGTACAGCGGCTGCAACAACATCGCGCCGAAGTAACCCGCCGCGTACAGGCCGACCAGCGCGGCTGCGGCCCCGACCTCGCGCCTGCGCAGTATGCGCAGGTCGAGCAGCGGCTGCGGGGCGGTGAAGCCGCGGTGGACGAAGATCGCCACCAGCACCGCGCCCGTCAGCAGCGGCAGCAGCACCGGTCCGATCGGTAGTCCGCCACGCTCACCGGCGGCGGTGACTCCGTAGATCAGCAGGGCCAGACCTGGTGACATCAGCGCGAGCCCGACCGCGTCGATACGCTGCCGCGGTTGCGCCGCGTCGGCCGGGAACACCCGCACGGCGAGGATCAGCACCGCCACGGCAAGCGGAATGTTCACGAAGAACATCCAGCGCCAGGACATCTCGTCGATCAGATAACCACCGAGCACCGGCCCCGCCAGCGGACCGACCAGGATCGCCAGCCCCATCGTGCTCATGGCGCGCCCCAGCCGCTCCGGGTCCGCCGCGCGCAGCAGAACCGTCATCCCCACCGGCATGAGCAGTCCGCCGCCGAAACCCTGGAGGACCCGGAACGCGATCAGCGACTCGATATTCCATGCCGCCCCGGCCAACAGCGAACCGAGCGCGAAAATCGTCACGGCCACCAGATACAGACGCTTGGCCCCGAACCTGCCCATCGCCCAGGCGGCGACCGGAACCACCCCGGCGACCGCGAGCGCGTATCCGGTGGACACCCATTGGACGGCGGCCAGCGGCGCCGAGAATTCGGCCGAGAGCCGATTGATCGCCACATTCACGATGGTCTGATCCAGGGTCGCCATGATCGTCCCGGCCACCAGGACCAGGGCCACCGTCATCGGGTTGCGAGCGGCCCGCTCCGGCCGGGCGCCGGACGCGACCGCCGACATGCTGTCTCGCATTTCCTCACCGCCCGTACGGGCGAACGGCCCGCGCCGTGCGAAGCGCCTCGCCCCACCAGACCAACTGGTCCAACAGGGTTGTCGCGGCGGTCCCGGCCCCCTCACCCGCCGCCGGTCCGTCCGGTGCGCCATCGGGCCGCCACGGATTGTGGAAGCTGACGGTATCGCGCACGGTGACGGCGTGGAGTTCGGCGAAAACGCCCCGTAGGTGCTCGACCGCACGCAGGCCACCCGATATCCCGCCGTAGCTGACGAAGCCCACGGGTTTCGCCTGCCATTCCGGGCCGTGTGCGTCGATGAGATTCTTCAACGCCGCCGGGTAGCTGTGGTTGTACTCGGGCGTGACGATCACGAACGCGTCCGCGTCGGCGAGGGCGACCCGGGTGTCGGCAGCCCCGGGCGCGGGCGCCCCGAAGGCGTGCGGCAGTTCGAGCGCGCCCACATCGACGAGGGTGACCGCGAATTCCGGCCGCGCTTCGGCCCGCTTCAGGAACCACTCGGCCACGACCGGTGCGAAACGACCCTGCCTGCTGCTGCCGATCACCACGGCCAGCCGCAAGGGCGGCGCGACGACGGCAGCGCCGGTCGATGTCTGTGTCATCGGAAATCTCCCACTCGTGTCTCGGCGACCCAACCGGTCGCCCGCACACCACCTTTCTTCCTCAACTATTGTTGAGGTCAAGTCCGGCGATCGGCGCAGTCCGTACCGTGGCCGGAGTTCGGCCCGCCACGGCGTCCCCGGCGATCATGCGGGCGATGACGTCTCTCCCCTTGCCGGTCAGCACGCGGACGGCGGCGCGCTTCCCACCCTGCTGGCGGCAGTCGGCGACATCCCCGCAGGCAGCTTCGTCGGGCCGAGCCGCTTCGGAGGAGTCCGCGGGCCGGCGGTGGTGCAGTTCGCGCTGTCATGAGCAGCGCCGCTCTCCCAGAGGCGGCAAACCTTTCGAACGCCTCCGCGTCTTTTCCGTGGTGCGAGCCGACCTTCACCAGGGGTTGCTCGAACTCGCCTGCGGCATCATCTGTTTGATGCAGCTCCGGACGTCATTCCGATAACGATCGGCTAGGCTCTCTTGTCGAACACGCTCAGCCCTGTGCTCGGCGACCGACTGTGGGGAGATGATGGTGGGTGAACCGGCCCCCGGCACGGTCTTCGCTGGATTCACGATCGAACGACTGTTGGGCGCCGGCGGTATGGGGTCGGTATATCTTGCGGCCCATCCGCGAATCCCCAAGAAAATCGCGCTGAAAGTATTGCACAGGTCTCTGACCCATGACCGGCAGGCGAGTGTTCTGTTCGAGCGCGAAGCCGATCATGCGGCGCGACTCGATCATCCGAATATCGTTTCGGTGCTGGATCGCGGACGTGAAGACGGTCAGCTGTGGATAGCGATGCAATACGTCGCGGGAACGAACGCCGCCGAGGCAGTGGCCCGAGCACGACTCGAACCCGCCCGGGCCGTGCACATCATCGGAGAAATTGCGAAGGCGCTCGATTACGCGCATGAGAACCATGTTCTGCACCGCGATGTGAAGCCGGCGAACATGCTGCTGGAAGAAGACGGGCCGGGTCGGCCCGGCCGTGTTCTGCTGGCGGACTTCGGAATCGCCAAAGCGCTCGCCGAGACGGCCTACCGCACCAAGTCCGGAACCCTCGTCGCCAGCCTGCATTACGCGGCGCCCGAGCAATTCGAGGGGACCACGCTCGACGGTCGTACGGATGTCTATTCGCTGGGATGCAGTCTCTTCCATCTGTTGACCGGTGAGCCGCCGTATCCGGGCGATTCCCTGCCCCAGTTGATGCACGCGCATCTGGGCGGGCGGATACCGGCGCCGAGTTGGATCGTTCCGGATATCCCCGCCGAGCTCGACCGGGTGGTCGCGCGGGCGATGGCCAAGGACCGCGCGGACCGTTACCCCACCTGTTCGGCGTTCGCGGACGCGGCGGCCGAGGCCGTCGCGACGTCTCGGAGACGACTCGAGCCCACTCGAATCCACGAGGCGGGTCCACACGAGCCCACGGGTTCGCAGTGGACCGCGAGTGTGCCGCCGGCATCGCCGATCACCGAATCGGCCGACGAGCGGCGTGCCGGGTTCACCCGGAGCCGGAAGTGGTTGGCGGCCGCCGGGGTGGTCCTCGCTGTGTCGGTCGCGACTCTCCTCGTGGCGATCCCGTTTTCGTCGTCCCATTCGAACGATTCGTCCACGGTGGCGATCGATTCCACGACGATGCGGGGTGCCGACGGCGTCGAGTACACGATTTCGGGAAGTCTGCTGGACAAGTATTCTGCGGCGAACGCCTCGCAGAAGGCGGATCTCGGACCGCCGTTGGGGGCCGAGAAGGCGAATCCCGACGGCAAATATCAGTGGTTCGTCGGTGGTGTGATCATTCAGAAGAACGGTAGTCCCGCGCATATCGTCTGGGGCGAGATACGGAACAAGTGGAATGAACTCGGCGGCAGCCAAGGGGCGCTGGGCTACCCGACCAGCGATGAAATCGAAGTCGGCGACGCGAAGGTGAGTACGTTCGAGAAAGGTTCGATCACTTTCGAAGACGGCGTCGTGACCGTCCGCTGATCGTCGGGGTCGGCTGCGGGATCGGCGCGGCCCTGTCGGGCGCCCGGCGGAATTCGCCGCGAACCGATCCGTCGGCGCCGCGCGGGCACGATCACCCGGCCGCGGCGACCAGGGCGGCCTGGGCACGGGCGACAGCGCGACCGGTCTCGGCCTCGTCGACCGTGCGGACCTGCCCGTCGCGCACGACGACCCGCCCGTTCACGACCAGGGCGGCCACGGGTGGACGGTCACCGAGGATCAGTGCCACCACCGGGTCTTCGATACCGGCGTGCGCGGGGGTGTCCATCCGCCACAGGGCCAGGTCGGCGAGCTTGCCCGCTTCGATCGAACCGATCTCGGACTCGCGGCCCAGCACCTTCGCCCCGCCGATGGTCGCCAGTTCCAGTGCGGTGCGCACGCTCATGGCGGTGGGCCCGCCGACCGCGCGGGCGTAGAGCAGGGCCTGGCGCGGCTCGTCGAGCATGGCGCCGGACTCGCTGCTGGCCGCGCCGTCCACGCCGAGCCCGACCGCGACTCCGGCCCGCAGCAGATCGGGCACCCGGGCGATGCCCGCGCCGAGGCGGCCGTTGGAGGTCGGGCAGTGCGCGACGCCGGAGCCGGAGCGGGCCAGCGTCGAGATCGCCGCGTCGTCGAGATGGATCGCGTGGGCGAACCAGACATCGGGGCCCACCCAGCCCAAGCCTTCGAGGTACTCGGTCGGGGTGGCGTCGAAATGCTCTCGGCAGTAATCCAGCTCGTCGGTGGTCTCGGCGAGGTGGGTGTGCAGGCGCACGCCTTCGGCCCTGGCCAGCGCGGCGGATTCGCGCAGGAGTTCCGGGGTGACGGAGAACGGCGAGCAGGGGGCCAGCGCGACGCGCAGCATGGAGTCGAAGGACCGATCGTGCCAGCGGGCGATCGCTTCGGCGCTCGCGGAGAGGATCTCGTCGAGTGATTCCACGATCGAATCCGGTGGCAGCCCACCGGAACTCGTGCCGAGATCCATCGATCCACGGCAGGGATGGAAACGCAGTCCCACCTCGGCAGCCGCGGCGATTTCGGCGCCGAGCGGATCGCCGCCCGCGCGGGGGAACACGTAGTGGTGGTCGGCGGCGGTCGTGCAGCCGGTGCGGGCCAGTGTGGCCAGGGCGCCGGTGGCGGCCACGCGCACCGCGTCCTCGTCGATGCCCGCCCAGATCGGGTAGAGCGTGCGCAGCCACTCGAACAGGGTGTGATCGGCGGCCAGGCCGCGGGTGATCCACTGGTAGAGGTGGTTGTGGGTGTTGACCAGGCCGGGAGTGAGCAGGCAGCCGCGGCCGTCGATGCGGGGCGCGTCGAGGACGGGCGCGGGACCGGGGCCGACCGCGCCGATCCGATTGCCGTGCAGCACCACGTGTCCGGTGCGGTATTCGGTGCCCGCGGCATCGACGGTGGCCACCGCGCACCCGTCGATCACCAGCGTCGGCCCCGTCGAATCCGCCGCGTTCGTCCTCGCGGCGCCCTGCTCCGCCGCGCCGCTGTCTCCGGCGCTCACAGCGCCCATGCCTGCCCGGCCTCCGGGGCGTCGGCGCGGCTCAGGGTGGCCTCGATCAGTCCGTAGGGCCGGTCGTCGGCGTGGTATACCTCGCCGTTGTTGGCGATGCCGAAGCGGCCGAGGTCGTAGTCGAAATGGTGCTTGTTGGGCGCGGCCAGCCGGATCTCGGCCAGTACCGGGAAGTCGGTGAGTGCCGCGGTGCCCATCTCGAACAATGTCTGCTGCAACGCTTTCGAGTGATGAGTGGCGAACACCTCGATCATCCTGGCCACCACGCCCGCGTAGGTGGCCTCCCAGTCCACGCCCTCGATCTCGGCGAAGCGCCACTGCGCCGTCAGAGAGGTCGCCAGCATGCGGTCGTCGGTGGGTTCGAGCACGGTGAACTCGTCGCGCAGGAATCCGGCGAACTCCGAGCCGGTCGACTTGAGCAGCACCAGATCCCGCACCCCGCCGACCACCCAGGAACCGGCGGGCCCGACCGTCACCGCCGCGGTGCGCACCTGCGGCCCCTGGCGCACCCAGGTGAAATCGTGTTCGCCCGCACCCACTTTCGCCCGCTGCCAGGCGTAGTCCTCGATCGCGACGCGCGCCGCGCGCACCGGCGCGATGTCGTCGACGAAATGCCGGGCCAGTGCCAGCCCGTACTCCTCGATCGGGCTCAGGCCCGGGTCCTTGGCGAAGGCGTAGGCGGTCTGCTTCTGGGTGTCGGTGGGCAGCACCGCGGACTGGTCGCCGCTGATGTAGGCGTCGGCGAAATCGCCGCGCAGCGTGGTGGAGACGTTCACATCGCGGATCTCGTGGCGCGGCCCGTCACGGTGGATGCGCACGATGCGGTTCTCGGACTTGCCGTAGCGGTTGTCCGACAGTTCGATCGGCCCGGTCAGCGGCATCGGCGCTCAACTCCCTCGATAGGTGGAAAAAGCGAACGGGGACAGCAACAGCGGCACGTGGTGGTGTCCCGGTCCGGACGCGAAGGTCACCGACACCTCCGGATAGAAGGTCGCCTCCCCCCGCGCCGCGAAATAGTCCCCGGTGGCGAACACCAGGCGATAGGTGCCCGGGCGCAAACCGGCGACCAGCGCGGGCACCCGGCCGTCGCCGTCGGTGGTCGCCCGGGCGATCGGCTCATCGCCCGCGTAGAGCGCGACGCCGATCCCGGCAGCGGGCACACCACGCACGGCGTCGAGGACGTGCGTACTCACCGTGCCCTGCACCGCCGACGCCCCGGGCTCATCCGAGGCACGCGGCCCGCCGGACCGGTCGAGCCCGCCGGCCGCACCAGGGTGCCCCGACGCACCCGGGTCGCCGGAGCCGCGCGGCCCACTCGACGGAGCCGGCGCGTCCGGCGCGTCTCGCCCGCTCATGCCCGGCCCCGTTCCGCGCGCCCGCCGCCGGCGAGTTCGTCCAGCAGACGCCCCAGCCGCACCCGGTTGATCTTCGCCAGCTCCACGCGCACCACCTCCCGCTCGGTCACCGGATCGTTGCCCAGCCGGGAGCGCAGCACGCCGAGCAGTTCGGCGGCGCCACGCCCGGCGGCGCACACCAGGTAGATG
>NZ_BAGA01000136.1 GCF_000308595.1 Nocardia higoensis NBRC 100133
CGCGCCGAATCGCGAGCGGTTCGCTGCCTACACCCACGCCGAGATCTGGGAACAGGTGCGCGAAGCACTCGACCCGGCCGCGCTCGGCGCGACCGCCGAGGCCTGGCGCACCGGCGCCGACACCCTCGCCGAGGCGTTCCAGACCTTCGCCGACGCCACCGCGCGCGAATTCGCCCGCTGGTCGGGCACTTCCGCCGAGGCCGCGAACCAGGCGACCCGCTCGTTCGTGACGCTGGGCATCCAGGCGCACGAGGTGTGCCGCACGGTGCAGCGGCTGATCGAACTCGATCGCGATGTGGCACAGACCGTCCGGGCCGCCATCCCGCCGCCCGCGCGCTATGTCCCGCTGGCCGATCCGGTGGCCGAAGCGGTGCTGGGCGGGCGGCGGCGGATGGAGCACGAGCGCGCGGCCGCCGAGATCGAAGCGGACGTGCGCGACACCATGACCTACGTCTACTCGCCCGTCATGCCCGCCACCGGCGACCGGGTACCCCGGTTCGGGCCACCCGAGCCGAGCCCGGCGGGTGGGAGCGCCGCACGGTGAGATGGGTCCTCACCCCGGACGAGTTCACCCATGTCTGGGAAAGCGAAACGAACCTGGACCGCAGGCCGTATCCGGTGAACATGATGCCCGCCTCGCTGGTGCGCACCGAGGCCGAGCACGCGGCGCTGCGGCTGCCACAGCGTTTCGCCCGCCAGGCCGATCCCGACCTCGCCGCCGCTCTCATGCTGTGCGCCCGCACCGACGCCACCACCATCACCGTCTCGGGCGAACGCCATATCCCCGGCCGCAACGGCAGCGGTGCGGACCGGGTGCTGATCTTCGCCGCCGTCGTCCACCAGCACGCGGGCATCCTGATCGCGGGCCGGGAGAAGATGACGGTGCTGATGTGCCACGCCCGCACTCTGGGCGCGCGCCTGGTGCAGGCGATCGGCTCGGCGCCGCCGGGCCGGCTCGGCACCCTGCGCGAACCGCAGGACCGGGTGCTCGGCGAGCTGACCGGAGGCGCGGCGCCCGGCGACGGCCCGGAACGGTTCCGCAACACCCTGCGCAAGCCGCTGGACGGGCGCGGTTTCCTCACCGTCACCGTCGATCCGGAGAATCCGATGTCGCCGCCGACCCGGCACCGCAGCTGGCTGGATGTCTCCGGCGACGGCCGTTACCTGCTCACCACCTCCCACGACCTGATCCTCACCCCGGTCTCCGACGAGGATTTCGCCCAGCATCTGCTGCGGCTCGCGCAGATCCGCTGACCGGCGACCGCCCGGCCGCTGTGGTAACTGTGGACGATGCCGAACAACTGGTCGGGGGATATCACCGAACTGCTGCGCGCCGACGGCCTGCGGGTCGCCGATCTGGACACCTCCGCCACCCCCGGCTTCGACGGGAGCAAGACCGAGGGGCAGGCGTTGCTGGCCGAACGCTCGGTCGTGCTGTCGCAGCTGCAGGAGAAGCTCTACGCCAACGGCAGATCCGGCGATCCGCGCAGCGTGCTGCTGGTGTTGCAGGGGATGGACACCGCGGGCAAGGGCGGCATCGTGCGCTCGGTGATCGGCGCGGTGGACCCGCAGGGCGTCGACCACGCGGCCTTCGGCGTGCCGACCCAGGAGGAGCTGCGCCATCACTATCTGTGGCGTATCCGCAAAGCGCTGCCGCGCCCCGGCCAGCTCGGGGTGTTCGACCGCTCACACTACGAGGACGTGCTGGTCGCCCGGGTGCGCCAACTGGTGTCGGTCCAGGAGTGGGAACGCCGCTACGACGAGATCAACCACTTCGAGAGCCAATTGCGCGAGGAGGAGATCACCCTGGTGAAGGTGGCCATGTTCGTCTCGCTCGACGAACAGAAGCGCCGCCTGCGCGAGCGCCTGGAGCGTCCCGACAAGTACTGGAAGTTCAACCCCGCCGACATCGACGAGCGCGCCTACTGGCCCGAGTACCGCGAGGCCTACCAGGCGATGCTGGAGCGCACCAGCACCGCGAACGCTCCGTGGTACGTCATCCCCGCCGACCGCAAGTGGTATTCCCGGCTCGCGGTCAACGAACTGCTCATCCACGCCCTGACGGGCCTGGATCTCGAGTGGCCCGCCGCCCGGTTCGACGTGGAAGCCGAGAAGCGCCGCCTCGACGCCTCCTGACAGCTGTCCCGTCCCGGCCGCCGCCTAGACCCGGCGCATGACCGAGACGACCTTGCCGAGGATGACCGCCTCGTCGCCGTCGATCACCTCGTAGGCCGGATTGCGCGGCTCCAGCAGCACATGCCCGCCCCGGCGGCGCAGCACCTTCACGGTGGCCTCGTCGCCGATCATGGCCGCGACGATGTCCCCGGACTGCGCCTCCCGCTGGCTGCGCACCACGACCGTGTCGCCGTCGCAGATCGCCGCGTCGATCATCGAGTCGCCGCGCACCCGCAGCGCGAAAACGGTGCCGCGGCCGACCAGTTCGCGCGGCAGGGTCAGGGTGTCGTCGCAGTGTTCCTCGGCGAGGATCGGCGCGCCCGCGGCGATATCGCCGACCACCGGCACGGTGACCGTGTTCTCGCCGCCCGCCGCCGCGGACTCCGCGCGCAGGAACAGCCGCACGTCGATGGGTCGCGCGACCGCCGTCCCGCGCCGCAGGAACCCGCGCTCCTCGAGCGCGCGCAGGTGCCGGGCGACCGCCGAGGGCGAGCGCAGCCCGACGGCTTCGCCGATCTGCCTGGTGCCGGGCGCGTACCCGTGCTCGACCACCCAGTCCCGGATCACTTCCAGGATGCGGCGCTGCCGCGGCGGCAGGGTCGAGGTGTCCGGATGCTCGAAGTCGTAGTCGGTCACCGGGGAATGGTAGGCCGCGCCGCGCCGCGCACAGCCCCCGGTCACGGCACAGCCCCCGGTCGCAGCACAGTCCTCGGTCACGCTCGCGGCGGACCTAGGACACGCACGCCGCGGACGTTGGCCACCGACCCGCGCCCCGTTTCGCCTTCTCTCAGGTTCACCGGCCATGATGGGCCGTGCCCGACCGCCCGGCGGCGCGCACGCCACTAGCATCGTCGGAGCAGGCCCCATCGTCAGGCTAGCGAAAGGCGTGGTGAACGCACGGTGAGCAACAATCCGGGACGGCGCAACATCTTGGCGGAGGCCGAGCGCGCCGACCGCAAGCGCAAAATCGCCATCCAGGCGGGTGTGGCCGTGGTGCTGATCGCCCTCATCGCGGCCATCGGCATCGGCATCGCCCTGCGCGGCGACGACGGTCCGGCCGCCACCCCGACCATCCCAGCTCCGTCCGCGCCGGTCGCGGGCGCGGTCACCGGCTCGATCACCGACAGCGGCGCGATCCGGGTGGGCAAGCCCGATGCCCGCGTCACCGTCCGGGTGGTCGCCGACCTGCAGTGCCCGGCCTGCAAGGCCTTCGAGAGCGGCTACGGCAAGGTCCTCGAGGACTCGGTGAACAGCGGCGTCGCGGCCGTCGAGTACAACGTCATCTCGTTCCTCGACCGCGCTTCCACCAACGAGTACTCGAGCCGCGCGGCCAATGCCGCCTACTGTGTCGCCGAACAGGATCCGGCGAAGTTCCAGGGCTGGCTGGAGCGCATGTACGCCCAGCAGCCCGCCGAGGGCGGCCCCGGGCACACCGACGAGCAGCTCGTCGCGATCGCGGTGGACTCCGGCTACAGCGACGCCGTCGCGGGCTGCATCCAGGACCGCACCTACGCGCAGTTCGTGGCCGACAAGACCCAGGCCGTGTTCGGCGAGGGCGTCAACTCCACCCCGACGGTCTTCGTCGACGGTGCGAAGGTCGCGCCCACCGAGCTCGAGCAGGCCATCGCCCGGGCGGCTGCCGGACAGTGATCGCCGCACCGCCTCGTTCCGCCTGGCCGATCCTGCTGTTGGGCCTGGCGGGCTGGATCGCCTCGGTGACCCTCACCGTCGAACGCTTCAAGATCTTCGTCGACCCCGCCTACGTCCCCTCCTGCAGCCTGAATCCGGTGCTGTCCTGCGGGTCGGTGATGACCACCCATCAGGCCGCGATCTTCGGCTTCCCCAACCCGCTGATGGGCATCGTCGGCTTCTCCGTGGTGGTCACCCTCGGCGTGCTGGCGGTCGCCCATGTCGGAATGCCCCGGTGGATCTGGGGCGGGCTGTGGCTGGGCATGCTGCTCGGCATCGTCTTCGTCTGCTGGCTGATCTTCCAGAGCCTCTACCGCATCGGCGCGCTGTGCCCGTATTGCATGGTGGTGTGGGCAGCCGTGCCGCCGCTGCTCGCGCTGCTCACCGACCTGCTGTGGGGCCGGGCGAGCGGCCCGCTCGGAATCGTGGCCGAGTGGCGCTGGACCATCGTCGCGGTGTTCTACGCGGTGGTGCTGCTGCTGGTCTTCCTGCGCTTCCAGGACTACTGGCTCAGCCTGGGCTGAGCGCGGCAGGTGCGGGGCGGGTCAGTTCGGTGTGCCGAGCGCGAGTTCGACGCTGACGACCCGCTCCACCCCGTTCGCGCCGACCACGCCGATGCGCACCGTCTCCCGCGGTCGCCGCTTGTCGATGGCGTTGCGCAGCGCACGCGAGCTGCCGATGGCCCGTCCGTCGAGCGAGACGATGGTCTCCCCGTCCCTGATCCCCGCGCCGTAGGCGGGCAGCCCGTAGAGCGCGACGTCGACCCGGGCGCCGCTGGGTCGCGCGTCGGAGATGAGCACCCCGAGGGTGGCGGTCTGGCCGATGTGCACGCTGTCGCTGGGAATGCCCGACCGGATCTGCTCGACCACCTTCATGGCGGTGTCGATCGGCACCGCGTAACCGCCCGCCCGCGCCGGTTCGGACCGCTCGCGCGGCGGCGAGGCGCCGGGGCGCTGCGACTCGGTGCTCGTCGGCGCTGCGGGCTCGGGCTCCGGCTCGGTCTGCCCGGCGGAGGCGGTCACCACGCCGACCACCGTCGCCTGCCAGTCGGCCAGCGCGCCGCCGGACTGACCGGGACTCACCGGCGCCTCGATCTCGACCATGCCGCGCAGGGCCTTACGCGAGAAGTCGGCCGCGTTGAGCGCCACGATCGTGCTGTTGAGGGCGGTGATCCGGCCCGGCGTCGCGGTCGGCGTGCCGCCCGTGCCGCCGGCGTTGCCCAGCGCGAGCACCTCGTCGCGCACCCGCAGGCCGGCGGACGCGCCCACCCGCGCGATCGGCAGTTTCTCGGCGCCGATCAGCGAGAGCAGGGCGATGTCGGCCGTCGAGTCGTAACCGAGCACGGTCGCCTCGAACTTCTCGCCGGTCGCGACCGAGACGACGCTGACCTCTTCGGCCCCTTTGATCACGTGATGGCTGGTCAGTACCTGCCCGTCGGCGGTGAGCACGATGCCCGAACCCGCGGAGCCCTGCCCGAAGGCCCGGGTGCGGGTGGTGATGTGGACCATCGCCGGGGTGAGCGCGGCGGCGACGTCGGCCTGGTCCAGCGGCGGGGTCGGCGGCCTGGTGAGCGTCGCGGTCGTGGTGTCGGAACCCTGGAACGGCCACCCGCCTCCGAATCCGAGGAACCCGGCCACCACCAGCGCGACGATCACGAGCACGGCGGTGGTACCGCCGCCACCCCGCCGATCCTCGCGCATGCGCCCTCCGCCTCACCCGGTCCGGCGACCGGAATTGCTCCCATTGTTGCCGCATACGCCGCCGACCGGTTGCCATTCCGGCGCATGCGCCGGTAGTGATGTACGCATGAGCACCGCTGTCGCCGCCTACGCCCTGTCCTCGCCGGAGGGGTCGTTCCAGAAGATCACCGTCGAACGCCGCGAACCCGGCGCACACGACGTGCTCATCGACGTGAAGTACGCCGGCATCTGCCATTCCGACATCCACACCGCCCGCAACGAATGGGGCAGCGCCCGCTATCCGTGCGTCCCGGGTCACGAGATCGCGGGCATCGTCGCCGCCGTCGGCAGCGCGGTCACCCGGTTCCGCGCGGGCGACCGGGTCGGCGTCGGCTGCCTGGTCGATTCCTGTGGCAAGTGCGAGAACTGCCTCGCCGACGAGGAGCAGTACTGCCTGCGCGGCTCGGTCCAGACCTACAACCACCCGGTCGAGGAGTCCGTGCAGCCCGGCGGCTACACCCTCGGCGGCTACTCCACGCAGATCGTCGTCACCGAGAATTTCGTGCTCGGCATCCCCGAGGGCATCGGCCTGGATGTGGCCGCCCCGCTGCTGTGCGCGGGCATCACTTTGTTCTCCCCGCTGCGGCACTGGAACGCCGGGCCGGGCAAGCGGGTCGCGATCCTCGGCATGGGCGGTCTCGGCCACATCGGCGTGAAGCTGGCCGCGGCGATGGGTGCGGAGGTGACCGTGCTGAGCCATTCGCTGAGCAAGCAGGAGGACGGCAAGCGGTTCGGCGCGCACCACTACTACGCCACCGGCGACGACCAGACCTTCCGCGAACTGCGCAATCGCTTCGACCTGATCCTCAATACCGTCTCCGCCGACCTGCCCGTCGAGAGGTATCTGCGGCTGTTGCGCCGGGACGGCACCTTCGTCCAGCTCGGCATGCCGGAGAACCCGACCACGCTGCGCAGTTTCCATCTCGCCGCCTTGCGGCGCTCGCTGGCCGGTTCCATGATCGGCGGCATCGCCCAGACCCAGGAGATGCTGGACTTCTGCGCCCAGCACGGCATCGGCGCCGAGATCGAGCTCATCTCCGCCGACGAGATCGACAACGCCTACGACCGGGTCGTCGACAGCGACGTGCGGTACCGCTTCGTCATCGACGCGGCCACGATCTAGCCGGCGGCGACCGCGCTTCAGCGGGCACCGTCGGTCACGAACCAGCGGAAACAGTCACGGTGTGGCGACATGCCGGGCGAACGGCGCGGCTGTCGTGTCCGCGACGTTGTCGCCGCTCGCCCGGCATGTGGTGCGCACCGACCGGCCGGATCGCTACCGTTTGAGCTGTGCCCGACCACGAGACCGACTCGAACGCTTCCGGCGAGAACGATCCCGGCACGACGCCCGCCGATTCCACCACCGCCGATTCCACCACCGCGGACGCCGCCCCCGATGTGTCCGCACCTGCCCGCGCCGCGGCACGCACCGAGGTCGACATCGCGACACCGCCATGGCTGCTGCGCGCCTTCGTGCTGGCCGCCGCCACCATCTGCGCGCTCATGTTCGGGCTGTGGATGCTCGACCGGCTGCAGAGCCTGCTCACCATCCTGCTGATCTCGCTGTTCCTGGCGTTCGCCATCGAACCCGCGGTGAACTGGCTGGCCGCCCGCGGCATGCGCCGCGGCCTGGCCACCGGCCTGGTGTTCCTGGGCCTGATCGCGATCATCTCGGCGTTCTTCGGCGCGCTCGGCGCCCTGCTGATCGACCAGGTGACCTCGCTGGTGCAGAACGCGCCGACCAACGCCGTGCAAGTGGTCGACTGGATCAACCGCACCTTCGGCACCCAGCTGTCCGCCGACGACATCCGCCGGCACGCGACCGACTGGAGCGGCCAGCTCGAGGGCTACATCGTCGATTTCGCCGGAAACGCCTGGGGCATCGGCACCGCGGCACTCGGCGTGCTGTTCCAGGGCCTCGGCATCCTGCTGTTCACCTTCTATTTCGCCGCCGACGGCCCCCGCTTCCGCAACGCCGTCTGCTCGCTGCTGCCGCCGCACAAGCAGGTGCATGTGCTGCGCGCCTGGGACATCGCCGTCGAGAAGACCGGCGGCTACATCTATTCCCGCGGCCTGCTCGCCCTCTGCTCGGCCATCGCCCACTACGCCGCCCTGCGGATATTCGACGTCCCGTCGGCCCTGGCGCTGGCCCTGTGGGTCGGCGTCGTCTCCCAGTTCATCCCCACCGTGGGCACCTATCTGGCGGGTGCGGTCCCGGTGATCGTCGCGCTCGTGGACGATCCGCGCGCGGCCCTGTGGATCCTCGGCTTCATCCTGATCTACCAGCAGTTCGAGAACTACGTCCTGCAACCGCGCATCACCGCCACCACGCTGGACATGCACCCGGCCGTAGCCTTCGGCGCCGTCCTGGCCGGCGCGGCACTGCTGGGCGCGACCGGCGCCCTGCTGGCCATCCCGGTCACCGCCACGGTCCAAGCCTTCGCCGGCGCATACATCCGCCGCTACGAAGTCCAGGCCGACGCCCCCGGCGCACCCGCCCCCGGCGGCAAACCCGGCCGCAGGAAACCCTGGACCCGATTCTTCCGCTCGGCGCTGCACATCGCGGACACCTCACCGGCGGATCCCGCCGAGAAGAACGCCTGACCAGGATTCTTTCTCCCGTACGGCGCGGACCGCGAAAGGTCCGTCTGCCGTGCCGACTCGCGGACACCGGTGCTACTTCTCGCCAGGAAAGCAGCACCGGCACACCGCTGTGATGCCTCGGTATCAGCGACGAACCGGTACGCGATTATTCACCGGAAGCGGCGCCGGTCCTGCGCCGGACGCGCCGGGCGGCGGCGACCATATTGCGCAGCGACGGCTCGAGCTGCCAGTAGTGGCGGGTCTTGAGACCGCCGTCGGGGTTGGCCCACAACCGTTCCGGGGTGACCGCTTCGGCGGCGGCCGACAGCAGTTCGTCGAGTTCGTCGATGTCGGGGATGCGGGCCGAACGGCTCTCGTAGACGCCGGGGCCGACGCCGTGGCTGAGGCCGTGACCGCCCGCGGCGTCCTCCTTGAGCGCTTTCAGCACCCACTCGGTGGAGCGGGTGGCCACGATCGCGGTGACATCGGCGTCGAGTTCCTCGATGGCGTCGACGATCTCGGTGCGGCCGGAGTAGCCGATGTGGGTGTGGATCTGGGTGTCGGCCCGCACGCCGGAGGTCGCCAGGCGGAACGCCCCGACGGCCCAGCGCAGGTATTCGGCGCGGCCGCGGTTGTGCAGCGGCAGCATCTCGCGGATGGCGGGCTCGTCGACCTGGATGATGGCGATGCCCGCCTTCTCCAGATCGGCGACCTCGTCGCGGATGGCCAGCGCCACCTGGTCGGCGGTCTCGTAGAGCGGCTGGTCCTGGCGCACGAACGAGCGCGCGATCATGGTGACCGGGCCGGTGACCATACCCTTGACCGGCTTGTCGGTCAGCGACTGGGCGTAGCGGGTCCATTCCACCGACATCGGCGCCGGGCGCGAGACGTCGCCGTAGATGATCGGCGGGCGCACGCAGCGCGAGCCGTAGACCTGCACCCAGCCGAAGCGGGTGGTGGCGAAGCCGTCCAGCAGTTCGGCGAAGAACTGGATCATGTCGTTGCGCTCGTGCTCACCGTGCACGAGCACGTCCAGGCCGATGTCCTCCTGCAGCCGGATGGTCGCCTCGATCTCGGCCTCGACGCGCTTGCGATACTCCTCGTAGGACAGCTTGCCCTCGGCGAGTTCGTGGCGGGCCTGGCGCAGGGCGTCGGACTGCGGGAACGAACCCAGTGTGGTGGCCGGGACGACGGGCAGGTTCAGTCTGGCCTGCTGGGCGGCGCGACGCTCCTCGTACGGCTCGCGCGCCCGCATGTCGGGGGTGACGGCGTAGACGCGCTGGCGCACGGCGTGCTTCTGCTTGAAGTGCACCTCGCGCGGACGCTTGCGCCACTTGTCCGACGGTCCCTCGGTGAGCGCCTTGGCCAGCGAGACGACCTCGCCGACCTTCTGCTTGGCGAAGGCCAGCCGGTCGGCCACGTGCCCGTCGATGTCGTATTCGACGAGCAGGTCGTAGGGCACGTGCAGCAGGGTGCTGCCGGTGGAGACCACCAGATCCGGGCAGACCTTCGCCAGCGCGTTGAGGTATTCCAGGGTCACGTAGCGGTCGGCGCGCCAGACGTTGCGGCCGCTGATGACGCCGGCGTAGAGCCGCTTGCGGCGGATGCCGGGCACCTTCGCCAGCTCGTCGGGATCGAGGCGGTAGGCGGCCAGATCCAGACCGATGGCCTCCACGCCGGTGGCCGCCAGGATGTTCAGCGCGGGCCGGAAATCGCCGTACTGGCCGGTGACCAGGATCCGCGGCCGCAGCGGCGCCTTGGACAGCCGCTGGTAGGCCCGCTCGAAGGCGGCGAGCTCGGCCTCGGTGCGCTCGCTGGTGAAGGCGGGCTCGTCGAGCTGCACACAGGTGGCGCCGCGCTTGGCGAGGATCTCGAACAGTTCCTCGTAGTAGGGCAGCAGCTTGTCGAGCAGGGTGAGGGTGTCGAAGTCGGCCGCACCGGGCTGGGTGCCCGCCTTGGACAGCAGCAGCAGCGAGACCGGGCCGAGGACCACCGGGCGCAGCTCGATGCCGACGGCCATGGCCCGGTCGAACTCGTCGAGCAGGGCCTCGGGATGCAGGGAGAACTCGGTGTCGGCCTCGAGTTCGGGCTGACGGTAGTGGTAGTTGGTGTCGATGAAGCGCACCAGCTCCAGCGGCGGTAGGTCGGGTCGGCCGCGCGCCATCAGGAAGTAGAAGTCCAGCGGATCCATCTCGCCCTGCAGATCCTGGAAGCGCCGCGGGACCGCGCCGAAGAGCAGCGCGTTGTCCAGGATGTGGTCGTAGAAGGAGAAGGTGTTGCCGGGGACCTGGGTCAGGCCGGTCGCGGCCAGCTCGCGGAACTGGGAGTCCTGGATGTCGCGCCCGACCTCGAGCAGCTCCTCGCGGGTGAGCGAGCCGTGCCAGTAGGACTCGAGCGCACGCTTGAGCTCCCGGTGCGGTCCGATCCTGGGGTAGCCCAGAATGCTCGATCCGTAACCCTCGGTGACGTTGACCATGCGCGGGAACTCCCTTTCGATCGGCTGCGCGTACGCCGACCGGCGACGCTCAGCGCTGCGCTCTCGTCCTTGCAGCTTATGTCGGCCGCCGCGGGAAACACCGCGAAGCGCCGGGGCAGGCGGGGCCGGGACCGAAGCCGGCGACGGTCCCGGTGCGCGAGACCCCGCTACCGCGCGCGGCGGTAACGGGGTGCGCCACGAACCCGCGGCAGACCTGGGTTGTTACTTGTTGTTGTACTGGTAGAAGCCCGCACCGGACTTCTTGCCGAGCAGGCCCGCCTCGACCATACGCATGAGCAGCGGCGGGGCCGAGTACAGCGGCTCCTTGAACTCGGCGTACATGGAGTCGGCGATGGACTTCACGGTGTCGAGGCCGACCAGGTCGGTCAGGGCCAGCGGACCCATGGGATGGGCGCAGCCGAGCACCATCGCCTTGTCGACGTCTTCCTTGGTGGCGAACCCGGACTCCACCATGCGGATGGCCGAGAGCAGGTAGGGCACGAGCAGGGCGTTGACGACGAAGCCGGAGCGGTCGGCCGAGCGCACGACCTGCTTGCCCAGCACCTCACTCGCGAAGGCCTCGGCGCGCGCGGACACGGCCTCGCTGGTCTTGAGCGTGGTCACCAGCTCCACCAGCGGCAGCACCGGCACCGGGTTGAAGAAGTGCATGCCGACCACGCGCTCGGGATTGGCGGTGGCGACGGCGATCTTCATGATCGGGATCGAGGAGGTGTTGGAGGCCAGCACGGCGTCGGGATCGGTGACGACCTTGTCGAGCTCGGCGAAGATCGAGGTCTTCACCTCTTCGTTCTCCAGCACGGCTTCGACGACCAGCTGGCGGTCGGCGAAGTCGCCGAGATCGGAGGTGAAGCGCAGCCGCCAGGCGGCCTGTTCACGCTCGCGCTCGGTGATCTTGCCGCTGCTGACGCCGCGATCCAGCGAGCGCAGGATGCGGGCGCGGCCCGCGGCGGCCAGCTCCCTGGTCTGTTCGTAGACGAGCACGTCCACGTGCGCACGGGCGCACACTTCGGCGATTCCGGCGCCCATCTGTCCGGCACCGATGACTCCGACACGCTGAATCTTCTCGCTGCTCACGTCCCGCTCCTGCTGGTCTGGTCTGGCTGGGGTCTGTCTCTGACTGGGCTGATCTGGCTGGTCCCCAAGGTATAGGGATGCCCTCCCTCGCCGGGGCTGTTCGACGAGGGAGGGCAGTACACCCCTACTGGCGTAGAGGACGACTGGTTCGCGGGCGGAACATGGCTGGCTCCGCTACGAAACCCGAGTTGTCACCGGCCGTTTCGGCTCAGTGGAACTGACCCTCTTCGGTGGAGCCCTTCAGCGCGGCCGTCGAGGTGTTCGGGTCGACGGTGGTGGCGATGGTGTCGAAGTAGCCCGCGCCGACCTCGCGCTGGTGCTTGATGGCGGTGAAGCCACGCTCGGCGGCGGCCTTGAACTCGCGCTCCTGCAGGTCGACGAAGGCGGTCATGCCCTCGCGGGCGTAGCCGTGCGCCAGGTCGAACATGCCGTAGTTGAGCGAGTGGAAGCCGGCCAGGGTGATGAACTGGAACTTGAAGCCCATGGCGCCCAGTTCCTTCTGGAACTTCGCGATGGTCGAGTCGTCCAGGTGCGCCTTCCAGTTGAAGGACGGCGAGCAGTTGTAGGCCAGCAGCTGGTCGGGGAACTCGCTGCGGACCGACTCGGCGAACTTCTTGGCGACCTCGAGATCCGGCACGCCGGTCTCCATCCAGATGAGGTCGGCGTAGGGCGCGTAGGCCTTGGCACGGGCGATGCAGGGCTCGATGCCGTTCTTCACGCCGTAGAAGCCCTCGGCGGTGCGGGTGCCGTCCAGGAACTCGCGGTCACGCTCGTCGACATCGGAGGTCAGCAGGGTGGCGGCCTCGGCATCGGTGCGGGCGATGACGACGGTCGGCACGTCGGCGACGTCGGCGGCCAGACGCGCGGAGGTCAGGGTGCGGATGTGCTGCTGGGTGGGGATGAGCACCTTGCCACCGAGGTGGCCACACTTCTTCTCCGAGGCCAGCTGGTCTTCCCAGTGCGAACCGGCGACACCGGCGGCGATCATGGCCTTCTGCAGCTCGTAGACGTTCAGCGCGCCACCGAAGCCGGCTTCGCCGTCGGCCACGATCGGGGCCAGCCAGTTCTCGACCGAGGTGTCGCCCTCGACCTTGGCGATCTCGTCGGCGCGCAGCAGCGCGTTGTTGATGCGACGCACGACCTGCGGGACCGAGTTGGCCGGGTACAGGCTCTGGTCGGGGTAGGTGTGACCGGACAGGTTCGCGTCACCGGCGACCTGCCAGCCCGACAGGTAGATGGCCTTCAGGCCGGCGCGGACCTGCTGCACGGCCTGGTTGCCGGTGAGGGCGCCGAGGGAGTTGATGTAGTCCTCGTTGTTGACCAGGTCCCAGAGGATCTCCGAGCCACGGCGGGCGAGGGTGTGCTCCTCGACGACGCTGCCCTGGAGCTTCACAACCTGCTCGGCGGTGTAGTTGCGGGTGACGCCCTTCCAGCGGGGGTTGGTGTCCCAATCCTTCTGGATTTCCTCGGCGGTCTTCGGGGTGCCGGTGGTCGACATTCCTGACTCCACTTCCTTCGGTAGGTCGGTAGGTCGGCCGCTTCGAGACCGAGCGTGGCGCTCGAACTGCTGGGGCGGCGCTTTGCAGGCTTGCTATGCCTTCGGGGTGTACTCCCAAACGATGGCACACGAAGAAAATGCCGTCTACCTGTTCTTTGTGCGAAATCCAGCTAGCTTTGCATGGCCTCTTGCTAAGTTTGCAAAATTAGCCTGCGAATAGCAGCGGCCCAATCTACCCGCCGGTAGCTCTGACGTGCGGTTTTACCATAACGCTCGTACTGTTTTGCTCGAGCGCGGGGGACCGCCCACGACGCGCCGTGGTCGGGCTTTTGTGAGTCGTTTCACAGAAGCGAGGGGACCATCCTGTGGCCCGCACCACCGATGTGGTCCTACCCGGCGCGAGGGCGGACATGCGCGAGACTGGCCGGGCCGGATCGAGTGGGACCCGATCGAAGAACCGCCGAACAGGAGACATCGGATGCGCAGATTCGTCGCCGCCGCGGCTGTCGCCGCAGGTTGCGCCCTCACCCCAGTGCTCGTGGCAGCCCCGGCGCAGGCAGCGCCGACGCCGGGCGTGGTGGAGTCGGTGCAACCGCTGGCCCCGGTCGCGACGCCGCCCGCGGCCGGCTCGGGCGCGCGCATCCGGTACGGCTCGACGACCGTCGGCGACGCGCCGACCACCGCGAGCGCGGCCGTCTACTTCCCGCAGGGCGAGCCGCCGCAGGGCGGCTGGCCGGTGATCGCCTGGGCGCACGGCACCGTGGGCATCGGCGACGACTGCGCCTACAGCATCGCCGGGCCGGGGGCGCGCGAACGCGACTGGGCTTACCTGGGTGCCTGGCTCGACCAGGGCTACGCGGTCGTGGCCGCCGACTACGCCGGGCTCGGCACGCCGGGCGAGCACCCCTACCTCGACGGCATGGTGGAGGCGCACAACATCGTCGACGCGGTGCGCGCGGCCACCGCCGAGTACCCGAGCCTGTCGCGCGAATGGGTGGTGGTCGGGCAGTCCCAGGGCGGTGCGGCGGCCGTGTTCACCGCCCGCTACGCCACCGAACTCGGCGGCCCGGATCTCGACTACCGGGGCGCGGTCGGCACCGGCGTGCCCGCCTACATCGAGGACATCCTGCAGTTCCTCGGACCCGGCGTGCCGCCGATCGAGCTCGGCCCGCACACCAGCGCCTACGTGCTGTACCTGCTCGCCGGCCTGCAGACCGCCCATCCCGAACTGGGCATCGGCTCGCTGCTCACCGACGCGGGCCGCGACTGGGTCGAGCGCGGCCGCACCGCCTGCCTCGAGGACTTCGGCAAGGAACTGACCGCGAACGACGTCGTGCTCGGCGCACTGTTCGCCCGCCCGCTGAACTCCCTGCCCGACGCGCACGGCCTGCTCGCCGGCTATCTCGGCCTACCCGAATCCGGCTACGACCGCCCGCTGTTCCTCGGCCAGGGCCTGCGCGACACCGACGTGCTCACCCCGCAGACCCTGCGTTTCGCCGCGACCCTGATGGCGCGCGGCGAGCCGGTGACCCTGAAGGTCTACAACGAGGACCACAGCGGCGCGGTCAACGCCTCGCTCGTCGACTCGATCCCGTTCGTGCGCGCCCTCTTCGACTGAGGACGCCGCCGGTACGGAAACCGGCGCGGCCCGGCGACCGACCGGCGAGGGTGGTCTTTCCCGAACCCGCGCCCCCGGCCACGAGCACCCGGTGCGGGCGAGCGGGCAGCGGGTCGGTGTACGAGAGCACCCGCGGAGCTAGAGATCGGGCAACGGCTGCCGCAGCGCGAGCGCCCGCACCAGGTCGAATCCGAGGCCGGGCGCGTCGGCGCGCAACCGCTCCTCGTGGTACGCGCCGCACTGCACCGCGCGCAGCACGGTCGAGGCCAGCGCCTGCGCGGTGGCGGGCTCGTCGACCACGTCCGCGCCGGATTCACCGCGCTCACCGAGATAGGCGCCCAGCCGGGGCACGGCGACCGCGACCGCGGACCGGAAGAAGTCGTAGGTGGCCGCCCAGCGGGTGATCAGGTGGCCGGGGTGCATATCCCAGCCCTGGTAGTAGCCGCGCCGCAGCGACCGGGTGACCAGCCGGTGGTGTTCGCGCAGGGCCGCGGGCGGGTCGCCCCCGGGCACGATCTGGGTCGAGCCGTCGCACACCCATACCCCGGTCTGCGCCGCCGCCACCTGCATGACCGCCTTGGCGTAGTCGGCGGCGGGATGATCGAGCGCCTGGTGCGGCGCGGCGACGCCGCAGTCTGCGGTGTAGTCGTAGGTGCCGAAATGCAATGCGTCGCAACGGCCTTCGGCGAGGGTGAGCATCCGCGCGACCGGCACGTTGCCGTCCGGGCCGATGATCGCCTGCGGGCTCTCGATCTGCAGTTCGAAACGCAGCGACCCGGCCGCCAATCCGCTGCCCCGCTCCAGCCCCTCGCACAGCGCGACCAGAGCCGACACCTGTTCGGCCGCACGTAATTTCGGCACGGTCACCACGAAGCCCTCGGGCACGCCCCCGGCACCGTCGAGGACGAGTTCCACGGTGCGCAGCGCACGTCGTCGTTCCAGCCCGCCGAGCCCCTTGGTCCGGATGCCGAACCGGCGCGGCGCGTGCGCGGCCTCCGCCCAGCCCGCCAGGATCTTGCCCGCGGCCAGCGCCGCGGCGTCCTCCTCGTCGTCCGGGCGCGGACCGTAACCGTCCTCGAAGTCGATGCGCAGGTCCTGGATCGGGTCGGTGCGCAACCGCTCGCGCACGTCCGAAAGCACGCCCGAGGCGTCGAGATCGGCCAGCTCGCCGCGGTGCCGGTCGAGCAGGTCGAGGGCGGTCACACCCCAGGTCACCGGGGTTTCGGCGGTCACCCGGTCGGCGGGCACGTAGGCGGTGTGGATCGGCTGGGCCCGTTCGCCGGGTCCGCGATAGTGGGCGCGCAATCCGGCGTCGACGGCCTCGAGCATGGCCTCGATCCGGGCGCGCACGTTCTCCGGCAACCGCGTCGCGGTCATCGTGACTCTCCTTCTCGCAGGGCGCGCCAGACGCGGTCAGCGGTCATCGGCAGCCGGTACATCCGCACGCCCGTCGCATCCCGGATGGCGTTGGCCAGGGCGGGAGCGACCGGATTGTAGGGGGATTCGCTCATGGATTTGGCGCCGAGCGGGCCGAGTTCATCACTCGTCTCGGCGAATTCCACCTCGGTGACGGGCAGGTCGGCGGCCTGCGGAATGTGATAGTGGCGCAGCGCGTCGGTGGTGACGACGCCTCGATCGCTGCGCATGTCCTCGTACAGCGCGGTGCCGATGGCCTGCGCCGCGCCGCCTTCCACCTGCCCCCGGCACTGCGCGGGATGCAATACCGTGCCCGCGTCGGCGGCCTGGATCGACTGGAGGATGCGCACCTGCCCGGTAGCCGGCTGCACCGCCACCCGGAAAGCCTGCACATTGAAGCTGACCGACCGCGGCGTGCCTGCGTGCGAGGCCCGGGCGAGCAGTTCGCCGTCGGCGGTGAGCTCGGCCGGGGTGACCAGCCGGGCGCCGCAGCGCACCCCGTCGGGACCGAGCACACAATCGCGGGGCGCGCAGCCGGTCAGCTCGGCGGCCCTGGCCAGGATCTGCTCGCGCAACTCGATCGCGGCCAGGTGGGTGGCCTTACCCGCGACCACGATGCCGGTCGAGCCGAACGCGCCGGTGTCGTAGCCGACCAGATCGGTGTCGGCTTGCCTGATGTCGATCAGCTCCGCGGGCACCCCGAGGGCGGTGGCCGCCAGACCGAGATGCACGGTCGTCGTGCCGTTTCCGAATTCCGCTGTGCCGAAACATAATTCGTACCGGCCGTCAGGACGCAGCGCGACCGAGGCATCGGAGTGATGGCCGCGCGGGGGAATGGTCGCGATCATCGCCAGCGCCATCCCCACGCCGACCTGCCAATCCGGTCCGGGCGCGGCCACGCCGTTGCCGCGCCGCAGCGCCGCCCGAGCCTTCGCCAGGCACTGGTCCAGGCCGTAGCTGCCGAACACCAGATCACCCGGCTCGACCTTCGAACCGACGAACGGGTCACCGGGTACCACCACATTGCGGGCGCGGAACTCGAAGGGGTCGATCGCCAGTTCCCTGGCCAGTTCGTCGAGCGCACACTCGATGCCGAAGATGATCTGCCCGAGACCGTATCCGCGGAACGCCCCGGAGGGCACATTGTTGGTGTAGGCCGAGCGGGCGTCCACCCGCTTGTTCGGGCAGCGGTAGACCTCCACCGATTCGCTCACGCCGTGGAACATCACGCCCGGGCTGTGATTGCCGTACGCCCCCGCGTCGGTGAGCACGTCCACCGCGAGCGCGGTCAGCACGCCCTGCGCGTCCGCGGCCGCGGTGACCTCGACCCGCATCGGATGCCTGCTCGTCGCGGAGACGAACTCCGCGGAGCGGGTGAACTCGTAGCGCACCGGCCTACCCGTCCGCAACACCGCGAGCGCGATGAGATCCTCGGCCAGCATCTCCTGCTTGGCCCCGAACCCGCCGCCGACCCGCGCCGCGAACACCCGCACCCGTTCGCGTTCGAGTCCGAAGACTTCGCACAGTTCGGCCCGCACCAGGAACGGCACCTGGGTGCTCGACCGGATCACCAGGCGCCCGTCACCGTCGAGCCAGCCGACGCCGCCGTGGGTTTCCAGATGCACGTGCTGGGCGCGCGGACTGTGCCACACGCCGCGCACCGTTTTGGCCGCGCGCGCCAGACCGTCCGCGATCGAACCGACTTCCCCGTGCGCCTCGGCGACCAGGTTCCGCGCCGGGTCGGCGATCCGCGCCTGCCCGGTCTTCTCGCCGTGCAGCAGCGGCGCCCCCTCGGCCAGCGCGTCCTCGGGCTCGAAAACCGCGGGCAGCAGCTCGTACTCGACCCGGATCGCGCGGCATGCCGCCAGCGCGGCGCCGAGATCGTCGGCGACCACGGCCGCGACCCGCTGGCCCACGAACCGGACCGTGCTGTCCAGCACGTAGGTGTCGTCGGGATCGTCGGAGCGGGCCTCGTGCCTGGCGGTCGAGAAGGCGCGATCCGGCGCGTCGGCGTGGGTGAGCACCGCGTGCACGCCCGGCAGCGCCGCGGCCGCGGCGGTGTCGATCGACACGATGCGCGCGTGCGGGTGCGGGCTGGTCAGCACGGCCAGCTCCAGCGGCGCGGTCGGCGGCGCCTGCTCGGATTCGCCCGCGACGAAATCCATGGTGAACGGTTCGTTGCCGGTCACGATGCGCGGTCCGGCCGGGGCGCGCAGGTCCTCACCCAGGACGGAGCCGATGCCCGCCGCGCCGCGCCGCTGTGCCGAACCGGTGGTTCCGGCGGGCTCGCACGGCCGCGGCGAGCCGAGCGCGGCCAGGATCGGGCGATAGCCCGTGCAACGGCAGAGGTTTCCCTTCAACAGTTCGGGCAGGTCCGCGGCGGGCGGCGCGCCGGCGGCGCCGCAGGACAACCCGGCCGCGGTGACCACCATGCCCGCGGTGCAGAACCCGCATTGGAAGGCCGACTCCGCCAGGAAGCGCTGCTGGATCGGGTGGAGTTGCCCGGGAGTGCCGAGTCCGCTCGCGGTGGTGACGGCCGCGCCGTCGATGCGGTGGGCCGGGATGATGCAGGAGTGCACGGGCAGTCCGTCGAGCATGACGGTGCACGCGCCGCAGTCCCCCGCGTCACAGCCCTTCTTCACGGCGAGCGCGCCGTGTTCGCGCAGCAGCGTGCGCAGGCACTGGCCGGGCCGGGCGTCGGTTTCGACAGTGCGGCCGTCGATTTCGAACTTCATGATCGGCCACCGCGGGTCAGGTCCGCGCACACCTGGAGGGCGAGCAGGCCGGTGACGTGCGCGCGCCATTCCGGATCGCCGTGCGGATCGTCGAACCAGAGTTCCTCGTCGATGCCCGCGACGGCCTCGTCCAGCTCGTCCGGCGCGGGGACACCGTAGAAGTCCAGGACGACAGGCCTGGTCGTCGCCGCCGAGACGGTGAGCGCCACGGCGCCGTCGATGTCGCGGCGGCCCATCACCAGCGCGCCGGAGCGCCCGAGCGGAGCCAGCGCCGCCTTGCGGATCGCGGTGCGCGACATCAGGATCACCGAGTTCACCTTCACCGAGCGCAACACGTCGCCGGGCCCGAGCACGGTGCGGCCGGGACCGATCACGAACTGCCGCAGCGGCATCCGACGTTCCCCACCCGACGCGGGCCAGATCAGGGCTTCGGCGTCCAGGGCCACCAGCGCGGCCAGCACCGCGCCCGCGGGCAGCGCGAGGCAGATGTTCCCGCCGACGGTAGCGCTGCGCCAGATCTTGTGCGAGGCCAGCAGCGCCCGGCAGGACGCGGCGAACAACGCGGTGGCGGGCAGACCGAACCAGCGCGGGGACAGCCCGAGTTCCCGCCCCGGCGTCGCCCCGGCGAACTCCGACAGCGTGCACGTCGCGGCGATCTCCAGCCCGTCGTGCAAGGTCAGCGCGGGCCAGCCCAGCCCGGTGATGTCGACGAGCCGCTCCAGATTCTCCTGCGGCTCGGAATAGAGAAAGGTCCCGCCGGCCAGGATCGCGGTCCCCGGCGCCGACCCCACCTCGGCCAATCGGGCCCGGTCACGGGGTACGACGATCTCCCGGATCGTGTCCAGATCCACCACGCACCTCCCAACTCCCGGACGGCCCACGGTAGGGGCGCGCGATTGCCGCTGTGTTGCGCCACGAGCACGGGCGTGTTGCGGCTGGGTCACCTGGCATCGGCCGGAGCATCCCGGCAGTATCCACCGCCGGGCAACCGATCAGTGATCAACGCGCCCGGCTTGTCGGCGCGCCTCGCGATCGGGAACCGGCAGGCCGGTGGACGCGGCCGATCACGGAGCGCGCAGGACCGAACGCACTACTTCCCGGATCCCCGCGCGCAGACGGTCGACCTCCCCCGCCCTGGCGAGGCGCTGCGCGAGTTCCCCGCCGACCATCGACAGCAGCAGCGCGCCCACGGTATCGGCGTCGACATCGGGCCGGGCCTCGCGCAGGAGTGTGTTGATGTGCTCGGCCCAGAACGCGTGGAATTCGGCGCTGCGGGGATGCGGGGGCATCGCCTGGTAGGCCGCGATCAATTCCACGTCGTCGGTGACCAGAGTCGTCATGGCATCGAAGAAGGCGAGTAGCCGGTCGGTCGCCGCGGCACCCGGCCCCAAGGGCGGCGGGCCGGCGGAGACCGCCGCCATGAGTTCGACCGCACCCTCGGCGATGAGCTCGTAGAGCAGGCCGGCGCGACTGCCGAACCGGTGGAAGATGGTGCCCTTCCCGACACCCGCCGCCGCCGCCACGCGATCCATCGTCACTCCGGCCGCGCCGTGTTCGGCCAGCAGCGCGGCGGTGGCGTCGAGGATGGCTCGACGGTTGCGCGCGGCATCGGCGCGCTCGGTGGGAGGGCGGCCGGTCATCGCACCCACTTCCTCGGCACTCGCCGCTCCCGGCGGCGAACACCGCGATGGTCGTTGACAAGTTGACCGCCGGTCCATATTGTCTGCGAACAATCTGGACCGACAGTCAACTTATGGAGTTCTTTATGCGGGCAATCGTAATGACCGAGACCGGGGCACCCGAGGTCCTGGTGCCGCGCGAGGTCGGCGCACCTCACCCGGGCGACGGGCAGGTCCTCGTCCGAGCCGAGGCGGTGCCGGTGCTGTACCCGGAGACCAAGGTCCGGGCAGGTGCGTTTCCCTTTCCGGCGCCACTGCCCGAGGTCTTCGGCTTCCAGGCGGCGGGCACGGTGGTCGACCTCGGCGCGGGAGTGGATCCCACATTGCTCGGCGCCAGGGTGGTCGCGTCGACCAGCGGCTTCGGCTCCTATGCCGAACTCGTCGCGGCCGAGGCCGATTCGGTGACCGTGATCCCGGACGGGCTCACCACCGAGCACGCCGCCGCGATGCAGATGCCGGGGTCGGTGGCGCTGGCGCTGATGCAGGCCGCGTCGGTCGTCGCGGGCGAGACCATCCTGGTCGAGGCAGCGGCAACCGGTGTCGGCGGCTGCCTCACCCGGCTGGGCGCCGCCGCGGGGGCGCGGGTCGTCGGCACCGCGGGCGGCGAACAGAAGGCGCGGCTCGCACGCGACAACGGTGCGCACGAGGTGATCGACCACAGCGCGCCCGATTGGGCCGACCGCTTGGCCGAAGTCCTGGCCGGCGGCACGGTCGACGTCGTCTTCGACTCCATCGGGGGCGCTTCGCTGACGCCCTTGCTCGACCTGATCACGCCGCTGCGCGGCCGGATCCTCAGCTACGGCTGGTTGGACGGCGCACCCGCGCACCTGAGCGCGACGGAACTGATCCTGCGCGGGCTCACGCTCACCGGCTGCGCGGGCGACGCCTGGCTCGGCGAAGTGGCCCGTCGGCGCCCGGCCGCCCTTGCTGCCACGGCACAGGGCCTGCTGGCGCCGGTGATCGGCGCGGTTCTGCCCCTCTCGGACGCCGCCCGCGCGCACCGGATGCTCGAGGACCGGGTCGCCTTCGGCACCGTGCTGTTGCGCCCCTGACGCGATCGGCGCGCTCCGGCCGATCGCGTCCGTCGCGTTCAGCGGCGCACGGTCGACGGCCCGGTCCGATCCTGCCCGGCCCGACGGCGCGGCAGCAGCAG
>NZ_BAGA01000135.1 GCF_000308595.1 Nocardia higoensis NBRC 100133
GTGCGCGCTCGTCCGGACCGGGGCGCGGCGGCATCGGCGACAGCGGTCGCGGCGCGGGCCCGAAATCCGGTGGCGCCGGCGCCCAGCCGGGGGCGGGCGGGCCCGGCTCCTCGGCGGGAGCGATCGGAACGGGATAGATCTCGGTCACCTCGGCGGCGCGACGGCGGTCGGCGCGGCTGAGACGGCTGCTGTCGGGGCCGCCCTGCGGCGGACCGGCCGGGGGCGCGACGGGCGCGGGCGGTTCGAAAGCCCGCGGGGCGGAGGGAGGTTCGAAGCTCGGCGGGGCGGGCGGTTCGAAGGTCTGCGGCGGGGGCGCGAAGGACGCCGGCCCCGCGGCGGCCGTCGGACGCCCGACGATCACGGTGGCATTGTCGTCGGGGTCGAGCTTGCGCCTGCGTCCGCCGCGTCCGGTGGACGGTTCGGGCGCAGGCACCGGCTCGGCGTCCGGATCGGGGGCGCCGTGCCGGGAGGCGGGCGCCGGACCCGCGAGCGGGTCGTAGCGCGTGATCGGGCCCGACATCGGCGAATCGCCGGGCGATTCGGCCTGCTCCCGCGCCGCCTCCTCGTCGGGGGCCGAGTGCGCACCGCCGTCGCGGATCACCGGTAGATCGCCGGTCAGTTCGGCCACCGAGATGCCGCGACCACCGCGCCTTCGCCTGCCGCCGCCGGAGGCCGAACCCTGCTGGCCGTTCCGGGCCAGCAGCTCGGCCACCGACAGCTGCTTGGAATCCTCGCTCATTACGACACCGTTTCGATCGGACCCGATTTCGCGCCGTCACCCTCGGACAGTGGCACCGTGTTGATCATCGCGCCGGGCACCGCGACCACCGGTCCACCGTTCGTATCGGTATCCAGTTTGCGCAGGATCAGCCCTTCGCGCATCGCCCACGGACAGATTTCGATGCTGTCCAGCGCCAACGCCCGCATACTCGCCTCCGCGACCAGCGCCCCAGCGACCAGCTGTTGCGACCGATCCGCACTCACGCCTTCCAATTCCGCCCGGTCCGACGCCGTCATCCTGGAGATGAACGCGATCAACTGACGCAGGCCTGAGCTGGTCAGTGTACGTCGCACCCTGGGTCCGGCGCCCGACGGAGCGGCGCCGGTCAGCCTGGCCAGCGATCGGAAGGTCTTGGAGGTGCCGACGGCCAGGTCGGGCAGGCCCGCGCCCATCACCTGCTTGGCCGGCACGACCAGCTCGGCGTCGAGCCAGTCGCGCAGCACCGCGATCCGGCGCTTGCCCGGCGGGTCCTCGCGCAGCCACTGCCTGGTGAGCCTGCCCGCGCCGAGTTGCAGCGACAACGCCACATCGGGGTCCTCGTCACCGCCGACGGTCAGCTCCAGCGAACCGCCGCCGATATCGATGTTGAGGATCCGCCCGGCGCTCCAGCCGTACCAGCGGCGCACGGCGAGGAAGGTCAGCCGCGCCTCGTCCTCACCGCTGAGGATCTGCAGCTGCACGCCGGTCTCGGCGCGGACCCGTTCGAGCACTTCCTCGGAGTTGGTCGCGTCGCGCAGCGCCGAGGTGGCGAACGGCATCAGTTCCTGGCACTGCGAGGTCTCGGCGATGCTGGCGAATTCGGCCACCGTCGAGACCAGCCGCTGGGCGCCCGCTTCGGTCAGGCAACCGTCGTCGTCCATGTTCTCCGACAGCCGCAGGGTCGCTTTCGTCGAGCTCATCGGCATGGGATGGCCACCGCGATGCGCGTCCACGACGAGCAGGTGGACGGTATTGCTTCCGACGTCGAGTACCCCTAGGCGCACAAGAACACGGTACTGGGTCGACCAGCAGTTACGTGCGGGCGAGGGGAACTGTTAGCGTCATTGTCCGTGACGGTAGGCGCAGCGGCGGACAGCCCGAGCAGGCCCCGACCAGCGGACAAGATCACCCCGGCCCCCGAGGTGGATCTGGATTTCCCGCGCGAATGGATCGAATTCGTCGACCCCGCCGACGACGAACACCTGATCGTGGCGGATCTGACCTGGCTGCTGTCGCGTTGGACGTGTGTCTTCGGCACTCCCGCCTGCCAGGGCATCCTGGCCGACCGCCCCGACGACGGCTGCTGCTCGCACGGGGCCTTCCTCTCCGACAAAGAGGATCAGCAACGCCTCCGCGACGCTGTGAAAATGCTCACACCGCAGGACTGGCAGCTGATGGACGCGGCACGTAACGACAAGGGAAAGATCACCAGGAAGGGCTATCTCGAGGTCGACGAGCTCGACGACGAGCCGGCCCTGCGAACCCGCCGCTACGAGGGCGCGTGCGTGTTCCTCAACCGTCCCGGCTTCGAAGGCGGGGTCGGCTGCGCGCTGCACACGATGGCGCTGCGCCGCGGTCTGCTGCCGCACACGGTCAAGCCGGATGTGTGCTGGCAGTTGCCGATCCGGCGCACCCAGGAATATGTGGACCGCCCCGACGGGGTGCAGATCCTGCGCACCGTCGTGACCGAATACGACCGGCGCGGCTGGGGGCCCGGCGGCGAGGACCTGGACTGGTACTGCTCGGGCTCGCCGGACGCGCACGTCGGCGCGCGGCCGGTCTGGCAGTCCTACGGCCCGGAACTCACCGAACTGCTCGGCGCACCCGCCTACGAGGTACTGGCCGGGCACTGCCGCAGGCGCGAGGGACTCGGCCTGATCGCCGTGCACCCGGCCACCGCGCACGCCGAGCGCGCGGCCGAGCGGTCCTGACCCGCACGGATTTTCGCTCAGCCTGAATCAGAGGAATACCACCTGTTGGTAGCCGTCCGTGTACCCCCGCGTACCGGAACGGTAACCGGAATGGGGTTGTATGTCCCTCATGAGGAAAGCTCTGACCATCGTGTCGATCGCCGCGGGCGCGGCGCTGGCCGCCACCGGCGCCGCACACGCCGAACCCGCCGCGGACCCCACTCAGTACTCGGATGTCACCGCCGCGTTCGCCGACGCGCTCGGCCCTGGCGCGCTCGACGCCAAGGCGCAGGGCAAGAGCCTCATCGTGAGCCCCTACGGCGTCTCCCGGACCATCGCCTGCCGCGGCAACGGCGACACCGTGGCGTACTACGACTGCCAGCAGGAGGACGACCTCGGCTGGATCCCCCTGCACCTCACCGATCTGCCCGGCCTCGGCCCCGCCTGGTACTACCTGCCCTGACCCGGTCGTCGGGTGAGCGCGCGCCGCGCGCCGCCCGACTCCCGCGAACCGGCCCCGAACATCGATCGCCCCTCGAACGCCGAGACGTTCGAGGGGCGATCGCGTTTCCGGGCCGCTCAGGCCTCGAGCTTGTAGCCCAGTCCCCGCACCGTCACCAGGTGCTCCGGCTTGGCCGGATCGGCCTCGATCTTCGAGCGCAGCCGCTTGACGTGCACATCGAGGGTCTTGGTGTCGCCCACGTAGTCCGCACCCCAGACCCGGTCGATCAGCTGGCCGCGGGTGAGCACCCGGCCGGAGTTGCGCAGCAGGTACTCCAGCAGGTCGAACTCCTTCAGCGGCAGGGTCACCGGGCTGCCGTTGACCAGCACGGTGTGCCGGTCGACATCCATGCGCACCGGCCCGGCTTCGAGCACGCCGTTCTCGCTGCCGCCGTCGGGGTCCTCGCCGGAGCCCCGGCGCAGCACCGCGCGGATGCGGGCGATGAGCTCGCGCGCCGAGTACGGCTTGGTGACGTAGTCGTCGGCGCCCAGTTCCAGGCCGACCACCTTGTCGATCTCGCTGTCGCGCGCGGTCACCATGATGACCGGCACGCCGCTACGGGTCCGCAACTGCTTGCACACGTCCGTGCCGCTCATACCGGGCAGCATCAGGTCCAGCAGCACGATATCGGCGCCGGACCGGTCGAACTCGGCCAGCGCCGAGGGCCCGTCGCCGGCCACGGTGACCTCGAATCCCTCCTTGCGCAGCAGGAACGCGAGCGGATCGGCCAGCGACTCCTCATCCTCGACGATCAGAACTCTCGTCATCTGCGTGCCTCCACACCATTCGGTCTGCCCGGCCCCTGAGGACGCGGCGCGTTTTCCTTCGGACTCGTCTCGGCGCCGCTGGGATCCTCGTCGAGGCCGGCTTCGAGATGAGCGGGTATTCGCAGGGTGAACGTGGAACCGGTGCCCAGTTTGCTCCACAGGGCGATCTCGCCGTTGTGATTGGCCGCCACGTGCTTGACGATGGCCAGGCCCAAGCCGGTGCCGCCGGTCTGGCGCGAGCGCGCCTTGTCGGAACGGAAGAACCGTTCGAACACCCTTTCCTGGTCCTCCTTGGCGATGCCGATGCCGCGGTCGGTGACCGACATGGCCACGTACTCCCCGCGCAGCGCCCGGCTCACCGAGACGTGCGAGCCGCTGGGTGAGTAGGCGATCGCGTTCTCGACCAGATTGGACAGCGCGGTGACCAGCAGCGTCTCGTCGCCGAGCACTTCCAGCCCGCTGGGCCGGTCGGTGCTGACGGTGATGCCCGCGGCCTCGGCGGCGGTGCGCGAACGGTCCACGGCCTGCATGACGATGGTGTCGACATCGACGACCTCGAGCTCGGGCAGCTTCTCCGCGCCCTGCAGGCGCGACAGCGCGATCAGCTCGGTGACCATCTTGCCGAGCCTGCGCGATTCGCCGAGCACCCGTTTGCCGAAATGCCTGACCGCCTCGGGATCGTCGGCCGATTCGAGCATGGCCTCGGCCAGCAGGCTCATCGCGCCGACCGGGGTCTTGAGCTCGTGGCTGACATTGGCCACGAAATCGCGTCGGGTGGCTTCCATCCTGGCCTGCTCGGAATCGTCGTCGGCGAACAGGACGATGAAGCCGGTCTCCTCCTGGGACAGTTGTCTGGCGACCCCGCGCACGGCGATGCGGCTGCGGCCGGGGAGCGGGTTCTTGGCGGTGAGATCGAACTCCGCGGCCTCGCCGGTGGCGAGCACCTTCTCGACCGCCGACCAGGCCCGCTCGTCGAGCAACCGGTTGCGGACCAGCCCGAGTTCCTCGGCGCGCGGGTTCACCAGCACGACGTCGCGATAGCGGTCCACGACCGCGATGCCGCTCTCGGAGGCGAGCACGATCAGGTCGAGCACCTGCGACATGGTCAGGCCGGCATCGGCCTGCCTGCGCTCCGCCAGGCGGGCGTTGACATAGGGCACGAGCAGCCCGCCGACGGCCAGTCCGACGACAGCCGCGAGGACTGCCAGAACAACCGACTGCGCGACACTCACACTTGAATCGTACGGTCGCGGGCGAGCCGCACAACGCCGGGTTCGCGAAGTTTCACGCAGGTCACAGGCCATTTCAGCCGCGTTGGCCGGGAGTTAACGCGTTGTTCGCCAGGCGTGTCATCGCACGCCCGGCGACCAACGGTGATCACCAGCCGGGGTTTCCCCGCACCGGGATGTTGACGAAACTCGGGCGGGCGGGATCCAGCTGCACGTGCTGCGGCCGCAGGCCGGTATCGGCCAGCATCGCCAGGATCGGCAGTCCCTTCGGGAAGTTGCCCGCGAACACGTCCACCCGCAGCCGGTGTCCCGGCTTCAGCACCGCCTGCGTGGCGGGCAGCGCGATGTCGAGCGTGACCGGCTCGCCCGGCGTGACCAGTTGCCGGGTCTCCAGCGAGGCCTGCGGACGCGGATCGGTGTAGTCGCCGTTGGCCGAGCGGCTGCTGCGCGATTCGTCGATCGCGCTCAACGAGGCCGCCAGCTGGCCCGAGGACAGCACGGTCGAGCGCCCGTCCGGGGCGACGTCGTTGATCGTCACCGACCAGTAGCCGTCGACCGCGTCGTGGACGGTGTTGAGCCGGACGGCCACCGGGCCGGAGATCACCGTCTCACCCGCCACCGGCGCGCTGGTGAAGGTCAACCCGTTGCTCTCGTGGATGCGCGCGTCCGCACCGCAGGCGTCGATGGCGGCGAGCACGCCCGCGGTGGCCTGCCCGGCGTCGTTGGAGCACAGCCCGGTGAGACCCGGTGCGACGGTGAGCCGCTGGGTGCTGCCGTCGTCGTTCGCCAGCAGCGAGCCGTCGTAGACGCTCTGCGCGGTGCCGCTCGGCGCGCCCGACAGGTACATCCGCCGGTGCACGGCGGCTTCCTCGGCGGGCGCGGAATCACCGAAGCCCTCCCGGGTGACCCAGCCGCCGCCCTGCTCGCGCAGCGTCACCGGACCGTAGCGATCGATGCCGTTGTCGATGTCCTTGAGCCAGCGGTCGAACCAGGCGCGCTGCAGCACGTCCAGGCGCGGCGGCAGACCGGGCTTGCCCGACTCGGCGCCGGAGTTCAGGTGGTAGGTGTTGCCCATCAGCAATTGCTTCTGCCCGGGCGCGACCGAGATCTGGTTGTAGATCTGGGACTGCGAGTAGGTGAACAGGTCGTGCCAGCCGCCGACCACGAAAGTCGGGATGCTGATCCGGCTCGGATCCCCCAGCCAGGCCCTGCGTTCGGGGCTGTCGGCCGAGAGCAGGCTGCGCACCCGCGGATCGAGGTCCTCGACGCGAGTGTTGCTGTAGGCGTTGAGGAATACGTCCATATAGGTCAGCGGCGAGTCCATCCGGTCGGTCAGCCACTGCTGATCGAAATTGCCGGTCACCAGCGACTGCACATCCGGGATCCACTTGAGCGTGTTGATCGCGGTGAGCCAGAGCGGAATGAAGTTCAGGCCGAATCCGCCGCCGGGCGCGAGCACGTCGTTGAGCAGGTCGCTGCCCGGCACGATCGGGAAGATGGCCTGCAGTGCGGCGGGCGCCTTCTCCGCGGCCTGCACCTGGTTGATCGCGGAGTAGGAGATCCCGGACATGCCGATACGCCCGTTGGACCACGGCTGCCGCGCGGCCCACTCGATCACCTCGACCGTGTCCTGCTGCTCGCGGTCGCGCAGCATGTCCCACTCGCCCTGCGAGAAACCGGTGCCGCGCACGTCGACCACCAGCTGGGTGTAGCCGCTGCGCACCAGGCTGCGGTCCACCGCGAAGTTGCGCAGTTCGCCACCGCCGAGCGCCTTGGTGAGATCGGTGACGCCCGCCAGCGGGGTGCCGGTCATGTCGATCTCGCGGGCCAGGCCGATGATCGCCTCGGACAGCCCGGGCACTTCACCCGCGTGATCGGCGAGGTTGGACACCAGTTTCGTGTACGGGGTCATGTTGACCACCGTGGGCATGGCGACCGGCGCGGGCAGGCCGAAGATGTCCGCCGGGCGATACAGATTCGCCTTCAGCACGGTGCCGTCACTCATGGTGATCGGCACGTCCCAGGTGATGTGGATGTTCGGATAGGTCTGCGGACCGTCGTGGGTGGCCGCCCAGGCCTGGCCCGCGGCACCGCCGTCGGGTCCCGTCGGCAACGGCCCCGCCGTCGCGCCGCCCGCACCGAGGAACGGCAGGATGAACGCGGCCGCCAGACCGGCGACCGTGATCCGGAACGCTTTTCTCATCGCCTGTGGTCCACCTCTCCGTTGAAATGGGACGCCGGAATTCTCGCACACTTACCGCTGAGTAAGAACTGCTCGACTCAGACAGTGTGGACAAGTCGACCCCTGTGGACAATCACGAATCCCGCGATTTCGCGGGCGGCAAATGCGCGGCAGCGCAATACGACCCGGGCCGAGACGCCGTCGAGGCCCGGCCGATATCGGCCGGGCCTCGACGAAACGAATCACTCGCACCGCGACACGAAACGCGCCGCGCGTGAGAACTACTTGCTGCCGCCCTGATTGGCGACCGCGGCCGCGCCCGCGGCGGCGGCCTCCGGATCCAGGTACTCGCGCGGCCGCACCGGGCGCAGGTTCTCGTCGAGTTCGTAGCGCAGCGGAATGCCGGTGGGGATGTTCAGCCCGGCGATCTCCTCGTCGGAGATCTGGTCCAGGTGCTTGACCAGCGCCCGCAGCGAATTGCCGTGCGCGGCCACCAGCACCGTCTTGCCCGCCAGCAGTTCCTTGGAGATGGTGGACTCCCAGTACGGCACCATCCGGTTCACCACGTCGAGCAGGCACTCGGTCTCGGGGACCTCGATGTCGGCGTAACGGGGGTCGCCCGCCTGGCTGTACTCGTTGTCGGCCTCGATCGCCGGCGGCGGGGTGTCGTAGCTGCGCCGCCACAGCATGAACTGCTCCTCGCCGTACTTGTCGCGGATCTGGGCCTTGTTCTTGCCCTGCAGTTCGCCGTAGTGGCGCTCGTTGAGCCGCCAGTCGCGAACCACCGGGATCCAGTGCCGGTCGGCCGCGTCCAGGGCGATGTTCGCGGTGGAGATGGCGCGGCGCAGCAGCGAGGTGAAGACGATGTCGGGCGCGATGCCGTGCTCGGCGAGCAGTTCACCGGCGCGCTTGCCCTCGGCGATGCCCTTGTCGGTGAGGTGCACGTCCACCCAGCCGGTGAACAGGTTCAGGGCGTTCCATTCGCTCTCGCCGTGGCGCAGCAGCACGAGGGTGTACGTCATGGCCCGTAGTCTAACGACGCGCCGGGCCCCGGCCCGGTGGCGGTCTCCCTCAGGCCGGCCCGCCCAGCGCGGTCAGCAGACCGGCCCCGACCAGGGTCGCGTTCTCCCCGAGCTCGCTGGGCACCACCCGCAGATCGCCCAGGAACTGGATGCGGGCGTGTGCGCCGAGCGCCTCCTGCAACGGCCGCCACAACGGTTCGCCCGCCTGGGCGAACCCGCCGCCGACCACAACCAGATCCACGTCGAGCAGCGCCGCGGCCGACGAGATGACCTGTCCCAGCGCGATTCCCGCGCGCCGCAGCGCGGCCTTCGCGATCCGGTCCCCCGCCTCGGCGGCGGCCGCGAGTTCCACGCCGGTGGCGCCCTCCCAGCCGCGCTCGCGCGCCCAGCGCACCGCGGACGGGCCGCTGGCCACCGCCTCCACGCAACCGACGCCGCCGCACGCGCACGGATCGGTGGAACCGGGCACGATCATGTGCCCGATGTGGCCCGCATTGCCGGTGTGCCCGACCGCGACCATGCCGCCGACGATGATGCCACCGCCGATGCCGGAGGAGACCGTCATGGCGAGCGCGTCCGGGGTCTGGCGGGCCGCGCCGAAATGCCGCTCCGCCAAGGCCAGACAGACACCGTCCACGGCCATCCGCACGGTGGCGCCGGGGAAGGTCTCGCGGACCGCGTCCACCAGCGCGAAACCGTCGCGCCATTCGGGGATGTTGAGCGGCTCGACCACCCCGACGGTCGCGTCCACCGGCCCGCACGCGCCGATGCCGACGATCGAGACGGTGTGTCCGTTGGCCGCGGCGAGCAGCAACCCGCGCACCGCCTCCCAGACTCCGCTGGGCGGCACCGCGATCCGGCCCACCTCGTGCGTGACTCCGTCGGCCCCCACCAGTCCGACGGCGATCTTGGTGGCGCCGATGTCGAGTGCCAGAACAGTCATCTGCCGAACCCCCGGTTCCCCAGGCGCGCATACCGGATCGCCGCGCGGGGCGGCGTCGGCGTGCGCGCGTGCTTGTCTCGCGCGGTAACGCTACGTGGTTGCCGCCGGGGGACGAGCGTCAGGTGCCGGTGCCGGAGACCCGGTCCGGGGACGCCTCGGAAGCGGCGCCCGAGCCGTCCTCACCGGTGTTCACCAGATGCTCGAAAGCCCGCAGATTCTTCAGTGACTCACCGCGCGAGACCCGCCATTTCCATTCCCGGCGAATGGATTCCGCGAAACCCAGCTCCAGCAGCGTGTTGAAGTCGGCGTCGACCGCCTCGAGCACCTGGCCGAACACCCGGTCCAGCTCGTCGGGGGTGATGGCGTGCGAGGCCAACCTGCCGACCAGGTAGATGTCACCGACCCGGTCCAGGGTGTAGGCCACCGCGTAGAGCCTGCGATTGCGCCGCAGCAGGAATTTGTAGACGCCCTCGAAGTTCTCGTCCGGCTTGCGGCAGACGAAGGCCTCGACGCGCACGCCGTGCTTGCCGACGTTGAGCATGACGGTGGTCTTCAGCTTGCGCTCGCCGGGCAGGACCACCACGAAGACGTCGTCGGCCGGCCGGGTGTACTCGATCTCGCGTTCGCGCAGCGTCTCGTCGATGATCGACGCGGTCTCGGCGATGCCACCGGTAGCGCTCATCAGGAAACTCCCACCCGGCGCCGTCGCGACGCCCACGTTCTGGTCCGGTCCGGCGCGCCGCGCCCCAGACCGGCCCGCGCGCTGTGGAAATCGTGCAGTGCCGCGGAATAGCTGTCCAGCAGTCCCTGGGCGGTGTGCGCCCAGGAGAACCCGGTGGCGTGTTCGACGGCGCGCGCGCCCATGGCCCGCAGCCGTCGCGGATCGCCGAGCAGCGCGCCGAGGGCGTCGGCCCAGTCGGGGATACGGTGGCCGCGCACCAGCAGGCCGGTCGTCCCGTCGACCACGGCGGTGCCGAGCCCGCCCACCTCGGCGGCCAGCACCGGGGTGCCGCTGGCCTGCGCCTCGATGGCGACCAGGCCGAAGGATTCGTTGTAGCTGGGCACCGCGACCAGATCGGCGGCGCGGTAGACCTGCACCAGCTGCTCCGGCGGCTGCGGGGGCAGGAAGGTGACCTTGTCGCTGATGCCGAGCTCGGCGGCCAGGTCGATCAGCGCGTCGGGACGTTGCAGGCCGGAGCCGGAGGGGCCGCCGACGACGAGCACCCGCAGCGCACGGGCCGGGTCGCGGCGCAGCAGCTCGGCGGCGGCGCGCACCAGCACGTCGGGCGCCTTCAGCGGCTGGATACGGCCGACGAAGGCGACGATCTGCTCGTGCGGCGAGAGGCCGAGCGCGGCGCGGGCCGCGGCGCGGTCACCGGGGTGGTAGAGGCTCAGGTCGGCGCCGGGCGGGACCACGTTGATCCGCCCTTCCTCCGCGCCGTACAGCTCGACCAGCTGCCGCGCCTCCTCGGCGGTGTTCGCGACCATCCGGTCGGCCTCGGCGATGATCTGCTTCTCGCCGATCTCACGGGCCAGCGGCTCGGGGGCGTCGCCCTCGGCCAGCGCGGCGTTCTTCACCGCGGCCAGGGTGTGCGCGGTGAAGACCAGCGGCACCCGCCAGCGGTCCCTGGTCAGCCAGCCGACCTGGCCGGACAGCCAGTAGTGCGCATGCACGAGATCGTAGTAGCCAGGAAGTTGCCGGGCCTCCTGCCGCAACACCTCCGCGGTGAACGGGCACAGCTGGGTCGGCAGGTCGTGCTTGTCCAGCCCCTCGAACGGGCCCGCCACCACATTGCGCACGAGCACGCCGGGCGCGGCCTCCTGAACCGGGGGGACATGCGAGGACGTAGCCCTGGTGAAGATCTCCACCTCGATGCCTCGCTGCGCCAGTTCGACCGCCGTACGCAGCACATACACGTTCATCCCGCCGGCATCTCCGGTGCCGGGCTGGGCGAGCGGGGAGGTGTGCACGGACAGTACGGCGATGCGGTTCGGCCGACGGTCCACACGATGACTCACACACTCCAGTGTGCACTCATCCGCAACGGACCGAACGCCCGGTCCGAAGCAAGTGATGCCTATCACAAGCTGTTGCCGGGCGCTTACGGCGGTCCGGCGAATCCGCCGATCGCGGCCGTGATCTGCGCCGCTCCGGTCGCGCGCAACGGGTTTCTGGGTGCGCGACCCGCTCTCGGAATGGACGGATTACGCGACATCGCCGGCGAACTCGCCGACCTCGGCCACGAACCGCTCCGGGTCCTCGATGAACAGCCCGTGCTGCGCGCCCTCCCAGTACGAGCCACGCGCCTTCGGCGCCGTCTCGGCGATGAAGCGGCCGTTGGCGATCGGCACCACCGGGTCGGCGGTGCCGTGCAGCACCAGCACCGGCACATCCAGGCCGCGCAGGGTCTCGGTGTTGTCGGCGGTCCGGTAGAACAGCGCCTTGCGCACCGCGGGCGGGGTGGCCATGCTCATGCCGAACAGGCGCTGGGCGTCCACGCCCTTGTCGCGGCGGTCGCCGGTGTTGGCGTTGCCGAAGGCCGCGAAGCCGCGCATCGCCTTACCCGGGCTCTCCTCGAACACCCCGGCCATGGCCTCCTTCAGCGCCTCGCCCACCTCGGCGCCGGGCACCCGGCCGATATTGGCCATCGATCCGACGTAGACCACACCCGCGACCGCGCCGGTGCCGTGCGCGGTGAGGTAGTCGCTGATCACGATGCCGCCGTAGGACCAGCCGAGCAGCACCGCGCCGGCGGTCACGTTCTCGGCGGTCAGCACGGCGGCGAGGTCGGCGGCCCAGTTGGCCGGGTCGTCGTAGCCGGTGGCCGGGGCGTCGGAGTAGCCGTGGCCGCGCAGGTCGAGCGCGATCACCCGGAAACGCCGCGCCAACTGCTCGGCGGCTTCGCCCCAGCAGGTCAGATTCGCCGACCAGCCGTGCACGAGTACCAGCGCTCGGGCATCCTCCGGCCCGCTCACCCGATAGACGATCCTGGTGCCATCCGCGCTGACCGCGTCCCGTGTAGCCATACCCGCATGCTAGGTGCCGGTCACGCACCGCGCGCCGGGTGGCCTGCGTCACCCGCCTAGGATCGGGGCCCATGAGCACTCGCACCGCGGTCGTCACGGGAGCAAGTTCGGGCATCGGGGAGGCCACCGCGCGCCACCTGGCGAGCCAGGGCTACCACGTCTACGTCGGCGCCCGCCGGATCGAGCGGCTGCGCGCGCTCGCCGAGGAGATCGGCGGCACCGCGCTCGAACTCGACGTCACCTCCGAGGATTCGGTGCGCGCCTTCACCGAGGCGATCCCCCGCGTCGACGTGCTGGTCAACAACGCGGGCGGCGCGAAGGGCCTGGCCACCGTCGCCGAGGCGGACCTCGACGACTGGCGCTGGATGTGGGAGACGAACGTGCTGGGCACCCTGCGCGTCACCAAGGCGCTGCTGCCGAAGCTGATCGACTCCGGCGACGGCCTGATCGTCACCATCACCTCGGTGGCCGCCTTCCACGCCTACGACAACGGCTCCGGCTACACCTCGGCCAAGCACGCCCAGGCCGTGCTGCACCGCACCCTGCGCGGCGAACTGCTCGGCAAACCCGTACGGCTCACCGAGATCGCCCCCGGCGCCGTCGAGACCGAGTTCTCGCTGGTGCGTTTCGACGGCGATCAGGAACGCGCCGACAAGGTCTACGAGGGCATCGACCCGCTGGTGGCGCAGGACATCGCCGAGATCGTCGGCTTCGTGGCCTCCCGGCCGCCGCACGTCAACCTCGATCAGATCATCGTCGCGCCGCGCGACCAGGCGGCCCCGAGCCGCTTCGCCCGGCGCAGCTGATCCCTTCGCACGCTCCGCGCCTCACAGGCGGACGAGCATCTTGCCGATATTCGCGCCGGTGAACACGCCGAGCAGTGCTTCCGGGGCCTTCGCGATGCCGTCGACGACGGTCTCCGCGCCGCGCAGAGCGCCCTCGGCGAGCAGGCGGGTCGCCAACGTCGCGTAGGCGGGTAGGCGGTCGAGATGTTCGGTCACGAGCAGGCCGCGAATGCTCAACTGCGACAGCACGATGTTGTACAGATTGCGCGGTCCGGGAGCGGGTTCGACGTCGTTGTAGCCGCTGATCATCCCGACCACCGCGATCCGCCCGTGCGGACGCATCGCGCTGATCGCGGCTTCGAGGTGATCGCCGCCGACATTGTCGACATAGACGTCGATACCGTCCGGCGCCACCTCGGCCAACTGCTCGGTGAGCGAGCCCGCCCGGTAGTCGACGGCCGAGTCGAAACCGAAGGTCTCGGTCACCGCGCGGGCCTTCGCCGGGCCACCCGCGGAGCCGATGACGGTAGCGGCGCCGAATCTCCGGGCCAGCTGACCGGCCACACTACCGACCGCCCCCGCCGCTCCGGAGACGAACACCACGTCGCCCGCGCGGACCGGGGCGGTTTCGCGCACCGCGAGATAGCCGGTGAAGCCGGTCTGCCCGGCCGCGCCGAGATGGTCCTCGGGACGGGTACGGAGCGTGTCCACGACGGTGACGGCCGCCGCGTCGAGCACCGCGAATTCGCGCCAGCCCGCGAAATGCGCGACGCTCACCCCGACCGGTATCGCCGCGGCCCGCGAGGCGACGACCTCGCCTATCGCGTGCCCCTCCAGCGGCTCCCCGATCGCGAACGGCTCGATGTAGGACGCGCCCGCGTCCATTCGTCCCCGCATGTACGGATCCACCGACATCAGCGTGTTGCGCACGAGGATCTGCCCCTCCGCTGGTTCGGGCAGCACGGCCTCGGCCAGCTCGAAGTTCTCCGGCGTGGGCACACCCGACGGGCGCGACGCCAACCTGATCTCCCGACTCCTGGTCACAGCGGTTCTCCTTCGTTGCCTCGGTTGCGAATCGCAGGCTGCCCGAGGCCACTTCGGATTTCCTTCGGGTCGGCTACGGTGCCGGAGTGCGTTTCGGTGTGCTCGGCCCGCTGGAGGTCTGGACGAACGACGGTGTTCCGGTACCGATCCCCGACGCGAAGGTACGGGCCCTGCTGGCAGACCTGCTCGCCCACGAGGGCCGCCCGGTGCCCGCGGACCGGCTCATCGAAGACCTGTGGGGCCCGCGCCTGCCGCGTAATCCGGCAGCTACGCTGCAGTCGCGGGTCTCCCAGCTGCGCCGGGCGCTGGACGCCGCCGAGCCGGGCGCGCGCGCCTCGATCGCGCGAGCGCCCGCCGGATACCGCGTGGAGGTCAGCGCGGAATCGGTGGATGCGATGATCTTCCGGGGGCTGGTCGAGAAGGCCCGCGCCGCACGTGATCCCGGTGCCAGGGCGGACCTGTTCGCCGAAGCGCTCGGCCACTGGCGCGGCGCGGCCTACGCCGATTTCGCCGACGACGCGTTCCCCGCCGCCGCCGCCAGGGCACTCGAAGAGGAACGAGTCACCGTGATCGGCGAACACGCCCAGGCCCGGCTGGACCTCGGCCAATCGGACCGGCTCGCCACCGAACTCGCAGATCTGGTGGCGCACCACCCGTATTGCGAACGTCTACGCGTGGCGCAGCTGCGCGCCCTCTACCAATCCGGGCGACAACGCGAGGCGCTCGCGTCCTACGCGGACCTGCGGGCCAGGCTCGCCGACGAACTCGGCATCGACCCCGGCCCCGAAGTGAGCGCGCTGCACGAGGCGATCCTGCGCCAGGACCCCGCGCTGGCTCCCGCGTCCCGCGCAGCGGAGCCCGCGGCCGAGGCCATCGTGGATGTCTCGATCACCGCCGAATCCGCCGAATGGCTGGGCCAATTCACCCGCGACCTGATCGTCGACCGGCTCGCCGCGCGCGGCACGATCGTGCCCGGCGTGCGCTCGATCCAGCGCGGGGAAGGCGCGATCGACGAGGTCGCCGAGGCGATGGTCGTGCTACACACCCGGCATTCGCTCGTTCCTGCCATCCTCGAACGAGTCCGCGCACAGCATCCGGCCACCATTCCGGCGGTGGTCGCGGTCCCGATCTCCCGGTCCCACCCGGGCTACCGGCAGTGGATCCTCGATTCGACCGCCGAGGACCGCACGTCTACCGGGGCGGAGCAGGCGTGACCGGGGTTGCGGAGACCACGGAATCCGAGGAACCGTCCAGGGCCGACATGGTCTGCCAGGTGCCCCAGTCGATCGTCCAGTCGTAGAGATCGCCGTCGGCGGCGGACAGCGCGATGGAGGTGCCGGTGACCTCGACCGGGTCGCCGTAGAGGGCGGTCGGGAAGTAGGCCGCGGCGGCTTCGTCGGAGAGGTTGATGCAGCCGTTGGTGACATTCGCCGACCCCTGGGAGGCCAGCGAGGCCGGGTTGGCGTGGATGAACTCGCCGTTGTTGGAGATGCGCACGGCCCAGCGCTCCCGCACGTTCTCGTAGTACGGCGGGTTCGACATCATGAAGTCCTCGTGCTTCTCGGTGACCACGTGGATCCCCGAGCGAGTGACATTGCGCGCCTCGTTGCCCTCGCCGTAGCTGGCCGGGAAGTCGAAGAGCACCTGGCCGTCACGGACCACCTGAATGCGGTGACTCGGCGCGTTCGCCTGCACGATCTGGCTCCGGCCGACCCGGAAATCGGTGGTCAGGTCGGCATCGCCGTAGTTGCCCCCGCCCAGGTCCAGACCGTAGAGCTTCGCCTCCAGGTGCACGGCCGTACCCGGCGTCCAGTACTGCCGGGGCCGCCAGTGCGCGCGGGAGCCGCCGTTGTCGTCGGGGAACCACGCCCACGCGCCCTCGGTGGGCGGGTCGGTGGTGACGGTGAGGGCCTTCTCCACCGCTGCCTTGTTCTCCACCGAGCCGGTGAACTGCAGGATGATCGGGGCCGCGATGCCGACCTCCTGGCCGTCGCCGATATTGAGCGTGGCGGGCTGGGTGTCCTCCGGGGTCACGGTGGTGAATCCGCCTTCGACGGCGACCGTCTTGCCGTCGGCGCCGGTGACGGTGCCCGACCAGGTGTAGGTCGCGCCGTAGCCGAGCGGTTCGGTGATGCGATAGCCGCGCCGGTCGGCGGCGAGTTCACCGGCGACCTGCTTGCCTGCGGCATTGGTGAGGGCGATCCGGTCGATGACGCCGTCCTCGACGCGCGCCGAGACGGGTGCGACGGGGTTGACGTCGGTCGCGCCGTCACCGGGGTCGAGGGTCACTTCCGCGACCGGCGAATCGTCGGGCGGCGCGCTCTCGCCCGCGCAGCCCGACAACAGGGCGAGCACGACGAGCAGGACTGCCGATACGACGACGACCGGTCCGCGGGTCCGGGCTCGGTAGTTCACAGCCGTCGAATCTACGCCGGTCGGAACCGGCGGCCCGGCCGCGCACGCGGCGGGTCTACAACCGCACGCCGACCGTGACCGGCTCCGGTTCCAGCACGATGCCGAAGCGCTCGGCCACACCGTCGCGGACCGTGCGGGCCAGCTCCACGATGTCGGCCGCACGGGCCGCACCCCGGTTGGTCAGCGCCAACGTGTGTTTCGTGGACAGCCGGGCGGGGGCGTCCGCACCGGGAAAGCCCTTGCCGAAGCCCGCCCGCTCGATCAGCCAGCCCGCCGAGAACTTCACGCCGTCCTGCGCGGGATAGGTGGGGATCGTCACCTCACCCAGCCGGGTGACGATCGCCTCACGCACCTGTTCGACCCGTGCGGCCGGCACCACCGGGTTGGTGAAGAAGGAGCCCGCGCTCCAGGTGTCGTGGTCGGCCGGATCGAGGACCATGCCCTTGCCCGCGCGCAACCGCAGCACGGCCGCGCGCACATCGGCGGCCGGGCGGCTGTCGCCTTCGGCCGCGCCGAGCGCGCCGGCGAGTTCGCGATAGCGCAGCGGCGCGCTGAGCCCGTCGGCACGCAGGGCGAATTCGACGGCGAGCACGACCGCGGCGTCGCTGTGCTTGAGCACGCTGGTGCGGTAACCGAAGCCGAGTTCGGCGGGTTCGGCCCAGCGGATCTCGCCGCTGCCGCGATCGAGCAGCTGGACGCGGCGCAGGAGATCGGCGACCTCCACGCCGTAGGCACCCACGTTCTGGACGGGGGTCGCGCCCGCGGAACCGGGGATCCCGGACAAGCACTCGAGTCCGCCGTACCCGGCGGCGACGGTCGCGGCGACCACGCTGTCCCAGTTCGCCCCCGCCTCGGCGACCGCGGTTACCGCATCCACATCGCCCGCGGCAGCCGCGACCGCATCCGTCCGGGGGGCAGCGCCCGCGCCGCCGACGAGGCCGACGGCACCGCGATCGGCATCGGCAGGCCCCCCTCCGCCGATCCGGACGCCGGTGGTGGCGATCCGCACGACCACGCCGTCGAAGCCCGCGTCGGAGATCAGCAGGTTGGACCCGCCCGCGACGAGCAGCACCGGTACCCCGGCGGCATCCAGCGTCCGCACCGTCGCCACCAGCGCGTCGGTGCTCGCGCATTCGGCGAGCACCGCCGGACCGCCGACGCGCAGCGTGGTCAGCTCCGCCAGCCGGACCCGCTCGCGCACCACCGCGCCCGTTCCGGCCAGCAGGTCGCGGACCGCATCGCCCGACACCACAGGTGAGATTCGCACGCCCCAGACGGTAGCGTGTCCACCCATGGCAACACCCCTGGCGTATACGGCCGCCTATATCCATTCCGTTTCGGCCGTCCGCGCGGCATTCTCCGACGAGCAGTACTGGAAGGACCGCATCACCGAGGTCGGCGGTCCGAACGCGCATCTGGAGAGCGTCGCCGCCGAGGGCGACACCGTGCGTATCCACATGGTGCAGGCCATCGCCGCCGAGTTGCTGCCGCCCGCCGTCACCGCGGTCCGCCCGGGTGACCTGATCATTCCGCGCACCGAGACCTGGAACGGGAACGCGGCGAGCTACGAGGCGACCGTCGAGGGCGCGCCGGCGAAGATGTCGGGCATCATCACGCTGACCGGTGACGACAATGCCGCCACGGCGGTCGTCGACGGCACCATCGAGGTCAAGGTCCCGCTGTTCGGCGGCAAGATCGAGGCCGCGATCAAGGAGCACCTGATCGAATTGCTGCGTTCGGAGACGGAGTTCACCAACACCTGGCTGTCCGGTCGCTGACCGGCCCCCCGGCGTTAGATCGGGCTGCCGCCTTCTAACGTAGGCGGCATGGCACGTCGTCTGGACTACTCGGCTCGCTACCCGTTGCACACCACCGCGGAGCTGTACGAGGCGCTGTCCTCCCAGGACTACTGGGAGGCGCGGATGGAGAGGATGCGCGAGCTGACTCCCGGCAACGAGGTGCGCAGCCTCGAGGTCACCGCTGCCGGGATCGAGATCGTGCTGCACCACGTCCTGCCGCGGGAGATGCTGCCCGAGATCGCGCAGACGGTGATCCGCAAGGACATGGTCATCACCCGCAAGGAGACCTGGGACCGGTTCGACGCCGGGGAGACCGAGGGCCGGTTCGCGGCGTCCATCCCGGGCGGTCCCGGCAGTCTGCGCGGCGACATCACGCTGTTCCCCACCGACACCGGCTGCACCATGCGTTTCTCCCCGGAGGCGAAGGTGTTCATCCCGATGGTGGGCCCGCGCCTCGAGCAACTGATGCTGGTCAACCTGGTCGACCTGTTCCGCGGTGAGGCGGAGGAGACCGTGAAGTGGCTGGAAAAGCGCAAGCAGACCAGCTGAGTTCGCGCCCGATCGGCACCATCACCCGCGGCACCACCGGGGTGAACCGGCTGCGCCGCAGCGACCGCTGGCTGGTGCACGACGAACTGGTGCGCACCCGGTTGTGCGCGGCTCCCGATCCGCTGGTCGTGGATCTCGGTTATGGCGCGAGCCCGTGGACCACGCTGGAGCTGGCGACCCGCCTGCGCACGGCCCGTCCGGACGTCCGGGTGGTCGGCCTGGAGATCGATCCGGCGCGTGTGGTCCCCGACCGCGACGGCGTCCGGTTCGCTCGCGGCGGTTTCGAGCTGGCCGGTCTGCGCCCGGTGCTGGTGCGGGCGTTCAATGTGCTGCGCCAGTACCGGGAAGCCGAGGTGGCGGGCGCCTGGGCGACGATCACGGCCGGATTGGCCCCGGACGGCCTGCTCGTCGACGGCACCTGCGACGAACTGGGCCGCCGCTGCGCCTGGGTGCTACTCGACCGCACCGGCCCGAAATCACTGACCCTGGCGTGGGATCCGTTCACCGTCGAGACGCCATCGGATCTGGCCGAACGGCTGCCGAAGGCGCTCATCCACCGCAATGTGCAGGGCGAGCGGGTGCACGCGCTGCTGGCCGCCGCCGATCGGGCGTGGGCGCACGCGGCCGCGATGGCGCCGTTCGGCCCGCGGGTCCGCTGGCGGGCGGCGGCCGAGCTGCTGCGGCAGCAGGGTCTGCCGGTTCGCGAATACCGCAGAAGGATGCGCGACAACGTGCTGTCGGTCCCGTGGTCGACCGTCGCGCCCGATCCCTGAGCCCGTCACCACCGCCCGGCGGCCGAGCACGCGGGTCCGGTATCACACAGCGGGCCGGTCACACCGCGTCGAGCGCGCGGTGCACCCGGACGGCGGTGCGCTGCGGCAGCCCGGCCACCACGGTCGCGATCTCGGCGGCCCGGCACCGGCCGATGGTGACCGCGTCGCGCACCACCTCGTCGAGCGCGGCCTGGGCGATATCGGTCTCGGCCAGATCGGTGATGGTCCGCACCGGTGTGGTGACCAGGAACGATCCGGCCGATTCCACATCCGGCCCGGCCAGCGTGCGCCGCAGCACCACCAGGTGCGAGGTGACCGGCGGACGCCCGGAGCCGACCGACAGGTGCAGGAAGCGCGGACGCAACCGGCCGATGCCGTGCAGTTCCGCCGCGCTGTGGTGGGAGACCGCGACCGCGCCGTCGAACCACGCCGACCACATGGCGAATTCGTCGAGCGGCCCGTCCGGCCATTCGCTCATCCGCAGGATGCCGATCCCCGCCCGGCGGACCGCGCCCTCGGCCAACGCGTCGCGCACCCTGGCCTCGCAGCCGGTGCGCAGCACCTGGCGGGTGGTGAAGTACCCGGCATGCCTGCCCGCGAGTCGCCGTAGGACACGCCACGGTCGGTCGACGGATTCGGGTACGCGGCCCGCCGCTTCGCCAGCCATGATCACAGGCTACGCCGCGAACCTGTGTCGGATGTCACATTCGAGTCCCTCATCGCGACCACAGAGCGCGCACAGGAACGTAGGCGAGAATCGTCGGCATGACTACGAAGCCCCCCGTCACCGCGCGGGTCAGCAGGCGCACACTGGTGATCGCCCTGGCCCTGGTGGCCACGCTGCTGGTCACAGCCTTGGTCGCCGCCGAAGCGTATGCCCGGCACCGCATATCCAATTGCATCAGTGACCAGTTCGAGCAGCAGATGGGCTCGAAGATCGACGTCGGCTTCGGCCCCAAGCCGCTGCTGCTCACCTGGGTCGACGGCAAGGTCTCCTCGGTGACCGTCGACAGCGAGGGCGACAAGTTCGGTCCCGCCGTCGGCATGGACGTGCACGCGAAGTTCGAGGATCTGGAGATGGCCGACGACGGCAGCGGCACCGTCGGCAGCTCCTCGGCCGAGGTCACCTGGAGTGACGAGGGCATCGCCGAGACCCTCGGCGGCCTGGTCAGCGGCGTGAAGTCCTCGGCATCGAAGGACACCATCACCCTGGACGTGCTCGGCGGGCTGGCCCAGCTCGAGGTGCGCCCGCAGGTGACCGCCGGGGCGGTCGACGTGCAGACCATGTCGGCGCAACTGCTTGGCTTCGGCCTGCCGACCGACCTGGTGTCGGGCATCGTGGATGTGTTCACCCAGAGCCTGCAGAGCTACCCGATGGGCTTGCAGGCCACCGGCATCGAGGTCACCGACGACGGCATCGACGTCACCCTGGCGGGTGGGCACACCGAACTGCAGGCCACCGGCAACAGCGACATGCGCTGCTGAGCGCCGATTCGCCCGCAACCGCGCCTAATCGGCGAAACCGTCGAGCACGGCACGCGATTTCGACAGCCCGAGGCGCGTCGCCCCTGCCGCGAGCAGGTCGGCGGCCGCCTCGGCGGTGCGGATCCCGCCGCTGGCCTTGATGCCGAGGCGGCCGCCGACCGTCTCGGCCATCAGCCGCACCGCGTGCACGCTCGCGCCGCCGGCCGGATGGAATCCGGTGGAGGTCTTCACGAAATCGGCGCCAGCGCGCTCGGCGGCCCGGCACACCTCGACGATCGCCTCGTCGGTCAGGGCGGCCGACTCGATGATCACCTTGAGCACGGCCCGATCGGCGATCGCCTCGCGCACGGTCAGGATGTCGGCGAGCACCGCGCCGTACTCCCCCGCCACCGCCGCGCCGACGTCGATCACCATGTCCACCTCGGCGGCGCCCTGGTCGACCGCGAGCCTGGCCTCGGCGCCCTTCACCAGCGAGTGGTGCTTGCCGGAGGGAAAGCCCGCGACGGTCGCCACGACCAGGCCGGGCGCGCGCACCGGCAGCATCGACGGTGACACGCAGATCGCGTACACCCCGAGCTCCCTGGCCTCGGCCACCAGCGCGGCGACATCGGCGTCGGTGGCCTCGGGCGCGAGCAGCGTGTGATCGATGCGGTCGGCCACCTCGGCCCTGGTCAACGACGGGGTTTCAGCCATGCGGCGCAGTCTGGCACATTCGCGCCCCGTGGCCGCCCCGGGTGGCAGGCAAATGGCGTTGCGAGGCCGGTGCGGGTCCAGCAGACTTGAAAACAGACAGGTCGGCGGATCGTGTGCACGGCCCTTCACCTCCGGGAGGAGACACGATGCTGATCCGACGCGAACAACCCGGCGACGCCGCCGCGATAGCGAACGTGCATCGCAGCGCATTCGCCGCCGTCCGTGATGCCGTGGGGACGGGCGGCCGGACCGACGCGGCCCCCGCCGATCCGGCCGGATCCGAGCCGGTCGAGGTGGGACTGGTCGAGCGACTACGCCGCGACCCCGGCTGGATCGCGACCCTCTCGCTGGTCGCGGTCGAGTTCGACGAGATCGTGGGGCACGTCTGTCTCACCAGAGCCTCGGTCGGCCCGTTTCCCGCGCTGGCGCTGGGCCCCTTGGGCGTGCGCGCCGACCATCAGCGCGCCGGAGTCGGATCGGCGCTGATGCACGCCGCGATCGGGGCCGCCGATGCCCTGGACGAACCGCTGATCGGCCTGCTCGGCAGTCTGGAGTACTACCCGCGCTTCGGCTTCGTGCCCGCGGCCCGCCTCGGCATCACCCCCGACGAGCCCGCCTGGATCTCGCATTTCCAGGTCCGGCCGCTGACCGCCTTCGAGCCCCGGATCTCCGGCGAATTCCACTACGCCGAGCCGTTCTACGATCTGTGACCGGCCGGTGCCCGGCCACAGCCACCGGCACCCGGCGCCCCGGTCCGCGCGGCCTGTAAAGATGGGCTCATGAGTCCCGCTCAGCCTGATCAGGAAGACCGCCGCTACGTGCTGACCCTGGGATGCCCGGACCGCCCGGGCATCATCGCCAGGATCACCTCGTTCATCGCCGAGTTCGGCGGATCCATCTCCGAGGCCGGCTACCACTCCGACGCCGAGTCCGGCTGGTTCTTCACCCGGCAGGCCATCACCGCGGCCACCGTGCCGTTCCCGATCGAAGAGTTGCGCGACCGCTTCGGTGCCGTCGCCGCCGAGTTCGGTCCGGCGACCGAATGGCAGGTGCTCGACTCCGCCGCGCCCCGGCGCGCGGTGCTGCTGGTCAGTCGTGACGGCCACTGCCTGCACGATCTGCTCGGCCGGGCGGCGGCCCGCGAGCTGCCCGCCACCATCGAGGCCGTCATCGGCAACCATCCCGACCTGGCCGCCATCACCGAGGCGCACGGGGTGAAATTCCACCACGTGCCCTTCCCGAAGGACCCCGCCGAGCGCGGCCCCGCCTTCGCCGAGGTCCGGTCGCTGGTCGACGCGCACGATCCCGACGCGGTGGTGCTCGCCCGGTTCATGCAGGTGCTGCCGCCGGAACTGTGCGAACACTGGGCGGGCCGGGCGATCAACATCCACCACAGCTTCCTGCCCTCGTTCGTCGGCGCACGGCCCTATCACCAGGCCTTCGCGCGCGGCGTGAAGCTGATCGGCGCGACCTGCCACTACGTGACCCCGGAACTGGACGCGGGACCGATCATCGAGCAGGACGTCATCCGCATCGACCACGCCGACACGGTGCGCGACATGGTCCGTCAGGGACGCGATATCGAGCGCGTCGTGCTGGCCAGGGGCCTGCGCTGGCACCTGGAGGGCCGGGTGCTCGTGCACGGCCGCCGCACCGTCGTCTTCTCCTGAGTTCCCGAGCGCTTCTCCCGCGTCCCCGGCTCAGCCCGCGGCTTCGGCGTGCTGGTCGCCCACCGCGGCGAGCACGCGGGCGAGTTCGGCGTTGAAGCGCTCGAACTGCTCGATATTGCCCAGATGTCCGGTCGGGAAGATCTCGTAGCGGTCCAGGCTGCCCACCGATTCGAGCATTTCGGCGATGATCTCGGCGTGCACCGGCGGGGTGAGGTCGTCACGGGAGCCTGCGATGATCGTGGTGGGCACCAGCAGGTTCTTCGCCGACTCCCCGACGTCCATGGTGGCCAGCAACCTGCCGAATTCGGCGCGGACGGCGGCCGGGCAGGAACGCACGATCGCCATGCCGTAATCGACGTGATCCCGGGGGCTGGCCAGGGACATCACCTGACGGGCGAACAGCCACCGTACCGGCGCGATCGGCGGGAACACGATGGGCGTGCCGAGCCCGAGCTTGCCGACCACCGCGGGCAGCGAGATGCCGGTGCGCTTGAACCGCATCGGCCGGTTGAAGAACGGCACCACGGTGGTGGTGGCGACCAGACCGTGCGGGGCGGTGTTGGTCATCAGCACGGCATGGGCTCGGCGGGTCACCTCGTCGGGATACCGGGCGGCCCAGGCCTGCAGAGTCATGCCGCCGAGGCTGTGGGCGACCAGCACCGCCTTGCGCCCGGCGGGCACGGCGGCGTCGAGCACCACGGCCAGGTCGTCGGCGAGCTGCTCCATGCTCAGCGGGGCCGAACCGCGTTCGCTCTCACCGTGTCCGCGCACGTCGTAGGCGATCATGCGGTAGTCACCGGCGAAGGCGTTGATCTGGGCGTTCCAGTACTCGATGGCGCAGGTCCAGCCGTGAATCAGCACGACGAGGGGCGCCTCGGCCGGGCCGTAGGCGTGTACCCGCAGGCGAGCTCCGTCGGTCGTGAGCACCGGCACCACATCATGGGGCACGGTGGGCGGGTCGAACGCCGCGGTCGGGTAACGGCGCGCGCGCAAGCTCGCCCGATGTTCGGCGGACCATGCCCGGAACCTCGCCCGGAGCCGCGCCAGGACGGCGGCCGGCTGAACACGCATCGAACACTCCTTTTATGTTACTGCTCGATACAGTAACGCTGACGGGAGCGCCGCACCATCGTGAGTTCGGACAGAACTTCTACCAGCGCGGCCCGCGCTGCACCTCGTCCACCTTCGGCCGGACGTCGGCGAGGTAGACGCCGGTCGCGATGATCGACACGAAGGCCAGCAGACTCAGACCGCCGGGCTGCAACAACAGCAGCAGGGTGGCCACGCCGAGAATGGCCAGCCAGATCGGCTTGGTCTGCTTGTCCACGGCGGGGAAGGCGTCGGCGCGCTGGCGCACGGCGTGAATCAGCGCGAAGATCGTCGCGCCGAGCGCGGCGAGCCACAGCACGAGCAGAATCAGGCCGGTCAAGCCGTTCACGGTGTCCACCTGTCCAGTGTACGAAAACCGCCCCCGCACAGCCGGGCTGCACGAGGGCGGGTCGATCCGACGCCGAAGCGGAGGATCAGACGGTCTTCGGCGCGGTCTTGCGAGGCGTGGCCTTCTTGGCCGGCGCCTTCTTGGCGGGCGCGGGCTCCGGGGCGGTCTCGGCCGACGACGGCGCGGCCTCGGTGGCAATATCGACGACCTCGGCGTCGACCACGGGCACGACCGGCTCGGCCTCGACCACCGGCGCGGACTCCTCGCCCTTGGCCGGACGCCCCAGCAGGCCGTTCACCTTGCCGACGACGTCCTCGGCGCGCGCGGCGGCGTCCTTGTAGAGGGTCTCCACCCGGCCGATACGCTCCTCGACCACCTGGTTGGCGCGCAGCCGCTCGACGGTCTCCTCGCCGCGGGCGGCGAGCTCGGTGTAGAGGTCGACCGCCTTGGAGAAGTACTCCTCGGCCAGTTTGCGCAGCTCCTCGGTGGTCAGCCGGTCGCGCAGCTCGGCGACATCGTTGGGCAGCTCGCCCGGCAGGCCGGACAGCCGCTCGCGCAGCGATTCGAACTGAGCCTGGACGTCGGCGGGCACGTGGGCGATGCGCTCGCGCGCCTCCTCCACCCGCACGCTCACGTCGGCGGTCGAGCCCGCCTTCTCGCGCACCTGGCTGACGACGTCCAGGGCGGCCGCGTACACGGCATCTCCGGCGCCGACGGCGGCGAGCAGCGGCTTGGTCACGGTTACGGTCTTCTCGGTCATGATGTTCGGCTCTCCTGGCGTGGCGGAGTGTCTTGTGGTGTCGGGGTGACGTCGATCGTCGGATTCGGAACGTCGCTGTCCCGCTCCCCCTCCGTCTCGTCCGCGCCGTTCTCACGGCGGAACGATTCATAGATGTCCAGCAGGACCTGCTTCTGGCGCTCCGTGATGGAGGTGTCGCCCAGCAGCGCGTCCCGAACCGGACTGTGTGGCCGCTCCTCGAGATAGCCGGCCCGTACGTACAAGACCTCCGAGGACACCCGCAGCGCTTTCGCGATCTGCGTGAGCACCTCCGCGGACGGGTTACGCAAACCCCTCTCGATCTGGCTGAGATAGGGATTGCTCACCCCCGCCAGCGCGGCCAGTTGACGCAACGAGACTTGCGCGGCTTCCCGCTGCGCCCTGATGAAACCTCCGATGTCGTGCGCCGCGTGCGCTACGCGCCGCTCGGGATGGTCTGCCATCACTCACCTTCTGGCGGTTGTACGTGGTCGAGTCTAGGAGAGAGTGCTAGCTCTTGCAAGCACTCTGTTAGCACGGAGTGTCGGCGGCGCGCCGGACTCCGGAGCAAGTGTCGTTCAGGCGTGGAACAACAGCTGGGAGACGGTGTAGATCGCCAGGCCCGCCAGCGAGCCGACCACCGTGCCGTTGATCCTGATGAACTGCAGATCACGTCCCACCTGCAGTTCGATCTTCTTGCTCGCCTCTTCGGCGTCCCACTTGGCGACCGTGTCGGTGACCAGGGTGGTGATCTCCGCCGCGTAGTTGCTCACCAGATAGCGCACGCCGCGATCCAGCCAGCCGTCCACATTGGCGCGCATCTCGTCGTCGTCGCGCAAGCGCTCGCCGAGTTGCTGCACATTCTCGGCGACCTTGCGCCGCAGCGTGCTGTCCGGGTCGTCGGCCGATTCCAGGATGAGCCGCTTGGCCGCGCGCCAGGTCGCCTCGGCCAGACCGGTGATCTCCTCGCGGCCCATCACCTGCGACTTGACCCGCTCGGCCTTCTTGATCATCGCCTCGTCGTACTGCAGGTCGCGAGCGAATTCGTCGAGGAAGCGGTTCGCCGCGAGCCGCACCTCGTGCTCGGGTTCGGAGCGCACCTTCCAGGTGAACTCCACCAGCTCACGGTAGATCTTCTCCGAGAGCATGATGTTGACGAACTTCGGCGCCCACTGCGGCGCCTGCTCCAGAATCACCTTGTCGACGGTTTCCTGGCTGGCCAGCGCCCACTGGTGGGCGCGCTCGGCCAGCAGGTCGATCAGGGCGACCTGACGGTTGTCGGCCAGCAGTTCGGCGAGCACCCGCCCGATCGGCGGACCCCACAGCGGTTCGGCGATCCGTTTGACGATGGTGTTGTCGATGATCTGCTCGACGTCCTCGTCACGCAGCGCCCCCACCACCGCGCGCAGGATGGTCGAACTCTCCTGCGCCACGCGTTCGGCGTGCCCGCGGTCGGCCATCCAGCGCCCGACCCGCAGCGAGACCTGCGCCGAGCTCACCTTCTCCGAGACCACCTCCGGTGCCAGGAAGTTGGTGCCGACGAAACTGCCCAGGCTGGCGCCCAGCTGGTCCTTCTTCTTGCGGATGATCGCGGTGTGCGGGATCGGCAGACCGAGCGGATGCCGGAACAACGCTGTGACGGCGAACCAGTCCGCGAGCGCGCCCACCATGCCCGCCTCGGACGCGGCGCGCACATATCCCACCCATTCCCCGCCGCCGCCGCGCGATTCCAGCCATCGGCAGCACAGGTAGACAGCGGTCGCGAGTGCCAGCAGGCCGGTGGCCAGCGCCTTCATCCGGCGCAGATCACGCTTCTTGGCCGCCTCGTCGACGAAGAATCCGTTCGGCGCGGCGGGATTCACCGCCGGAGCGGGCCGGGGAGCCACGATCACGGGGGCGGTGAGGTTGCCGGGAGCTTTCTCCATGTCTTCCATTCTGCTGTGCCATAAGCTGTAGGCCGACCCACCGGACCGACCCACCCGAAACGAGCGAGGGAGTTCATCCTGTCCACCGAAGACCTTGTCGACGTCGGTGAACGCGCCGATCGACCGGCGGCCGTGCGCTCCGGCCGGGTGGACGGCCGCAAACGCCGGTGGCGCCAGCACAAGATCGATCGTCGCGAGGAGCTGGTCGACGGCACGCTGGCCGCCGTGCGCGCCCGCGGCGCCTCCGCGGGCATGGACGAGATCGCCACCCAGATCGGCGTCTCGAAAACCGTCCTCTACCGGTACTTCGCCGACAAGAACGACCTGGTCCACGCGACCATGCAGCGGTTCATCGAGCAGACCCTGATGCCGCGCGTGTACGGCGCGATCAGCCTGGACGCCGACGAATACCAGCTGACCCGCTCGGCGCTGACGGCCTATGTGACGACCGTCGACGAGGATCCCGAGGTCTACCGGTTCATCATGGGCAACGGCTCGGACAGCTCCTCGCTCGCGGAGTTCGAGAAGCTGTTCGCCGATGTCGTCTCCGCGGTGCTCAGCGAGCACGCGAACTCGCGCGGCATCGACACCACCGGCTCCCAGCTGTGGTCCTATGTGCTGGTCGGCGGCATCCAGCTGGCGACGCACTGGTGGACCACCGACAAGACGCTGACCCGCGAAGAGGTCATCGACTACCTCACGATGATGGTGTGGAGCGCGATCGAGGGCATGGCGCGCACCGGCGGCTCCCGTGCGGAGTTCAACAAGCAGCAGCACGTGCTCCCGGCCCCGGAGATCGACCCGACGGTCTGATATCGGCCGGTTCCCGTGCGAGCGACATCACACCGCCTGCCGTTAGGCTGAACGCGGTGGTGTGCCCTCCCCGGCCGAGTCCGGCGGCGGTGGGCGAGATCACCACCCGATCTCGGCGGCACCAACGGAGGTACCTCGATGGCGAAGCACGTGCCGACCTCGCGGCTGGCCCGTGGCACCGCGCTGGGCGCGGTGGCCGCGGGCACGGTCTTGCGCAACCAGCGCACCCGGTTGTCGATGCGCGGACGTTCGGAGGCGGTCCGGGCCGAGATGGCCGAGGAGTCGATGCTGCGGACCATCGAGCAGGTGGTCGTGGTGCTCGGCACCATGAAGGGCGTCGCGATGAAGCTCGGCCAGATGATGTCGGTGCTGGATATGGATCTGGTGCCCGACACCCATCGCGAGCGCTTCCAGCAACGCCTGGCCGTCCTGCGCAATGCCGCGCCGACCGTGCCGTTCGCCGGGATGCGCCGGGTGATCGAGGAGGACTTCGGCGCCCCGCTGGAGAGCGTGTTCGCCGAGTTCGAGCCCGAGCCGATCGCCGCGGCCTCCATCGGCCAGGTCTATCGCGCCCGCCTGCACGACGGCAGGCAGGTCGCGGTGAAGGTCCAGTACCCGGGCATCGACGCCGCGGTGCGCGCGGACCTCAAGAACCTCACCATGTTCCGCAAGGTGTTGCAGTCGGCCATGCCGTGGGTGACTCCCGCGGTGCTCGACGAGCTGCGGCTGAACATCGAGAGCGAACTCGACTACAGCGCCGAGGCCGCCACCCAGGCCCAGCTGGCCGGACTCTACGCCGACCACCCGTTCATCGTGGTGCCGCGCACCTTCCCCGAGCACTGCACCACCCGTGTGCTGGTCTCGGAATACCTGGCCGGCCGTTCCTTCGACGAGGCCAGGGAACTTCCCGATGCCGACCGGAACCGCATCGGGGAGATCATCTATCGCTTCTACGTCGGCTCACTGTTCGAATTCGCCGAATTCTGCGGCGACCCGCATCCGGGCAATGTGCTCGTCCTCGACGACGGCCGCGTCGGCTTCCTCGATTTCGGTCTCTACAACCGGATGGACCGCGAGCACGTCGATTTCGAGATCACCTGCCTGCGCGCCGCCGCCGAGGAACGCGCCGAAGACCTGCGCCGATTGATGATCGAGCGCGGCGTGATCGATTCTCCCGAGGAGATCGGCGCGGAGGAGAGTCTGGAATACGTGCTCTCGGCCTCGGAATGGTGCCTGGTGGACGAGGAACTCACCATCACTTCCGAATTGGCCAGCGGCGCTTTCCTGCTCGCGGTCGACCCGCGGGCGAGCGAATTCGCCGGCATGAAACAGCAGAATCTGCCGCCGGAGCATCTGTTCTCCCGGCGAGCGGATTTTCTGACCTTCGGCATGCTCGGCCAATTGCGCACGACCGCGAATTGGCATCGCATCGCCAGGGAATGGCTCTACGACGAAGAGCCGGTGACCGAGCTGGGCCGGGCCCACCGTCGCTGGCGATGCGAACACCTCTCGTCCCGGAAACGACAACCGTCGGCCGGCCGCACGTCGCGCCGATGACCAGGAGTGGCAGAGCTATGACAGACACCCGCGAATTCGATCTCACGGTGTTCGGCGCCACCGGATACGTCGGCAAGCTCATCGCCGAGTACGTGCTCGGCGCGGCCCCGGCCGGTGCGCGCATCGCGCTGGCCGGTCGCTCGGCGGCCAAGCTGGCGCTGGTCAAGGAGGAACTCGGGCCGCGCGCGGCGGACTGGGCGCTGGTGGTGGCCGATTCCACCGATCAGGCGGCGCTCGACGGCCTGGCCGCGCGCACGAGGGCCGTCATCACCACGGTCGGCCCCTACCTGCGCTACGGCATGCCGATGGTGGAGGCCTGCGCCAAGGCGGGCACCCACTACGCGGATCTGACCGGTGAGCCGCTGTTCATCCGCGACGCCATCGACACCTGGCACGACACCGCCGTCTCCACCGGCGCGAAGATCGTGAACTCCTGCGGCTACGACTCGGTGCCCTCGGATCTGAGCGTCTACCAGCTCTACCGCCGCACGGTCGCCGACAACACCGGCGAGCTCACCGACGTCACCCTGGTGGCCGCGCTCAAAGGCGGCGTCAGCGGCGGCACCATCGATTCCGGCCGCGCGATGATGGAGGCGGTGGCCGCGGACTCCTCGAAGCTGAAGGTGCTCGGCGATCCGTACGCGCTGACCGTGGACCCGGCCAGGGAACCCGAGGTCGGCGGCCTCTCCGATCAGGCCTTCGGCCGCGCGAGCCGCATCGATCCGAGCCTGGACGGCTGGGTCGGCACCTTCGTGATGGCCAGTCACAACACCCGGATCGTGCGGCGCAGCAACGGATTGCTCGGCTGGGTATACGGCAAGAACTTCCGCTACCGCGAGGTGATGAGCGCGGGTTCCTCCCCGCTGGCGCCGGTGGTCGCGGCGGCGATGACCGGCGGCACGGTGGCCGGGATCGGCGCCCTGGCGCTGCTCTCGCGCGCGAAGGTCGGTCGCAAACTGCTCGACAGGGTGCTGCCCGCGCCCGGTACCGGCCCGAGCGAGCAGAGCAGGCGCACCGGCTGGTTCACCATGAAGACCGTCGCGCACACCACCTCCGGCGCGAAGTACCTGGCGACCTTCGCGGGCACGGGCGATCCCGGCTACCAGGCCACCGCCGTCATGATCGGCGAGACCGGCTTGGCGCTGGCCTTCGACGATCTGCCGGAGATCGCGGGCGTGCTCACCCCGGCGGCCGCCGCGGGCGACGCGCTCACCGAACGGCTGCGCGCGACGGGCATGACGATCGACGTCGCTCCCGCCTGAGGCGCGCCGTCCGAAACCGCCCGCCCGGCGGACACCCCGACCGGGCGCACGAATTCGCGTGCGCCCGCTCACAATCGACCATCGACCCGTCCCGCATCACCCGCGCGCGCCGCTAGAGTCCCCAGCGGTAGCGGTTGAACCCGAGGCGAGGGGGCGAGGCGGATGGTGCCGGATACCGGGCAGGGGCTGGCCAGGGGGCTGTACGCCGCGGCGGTGAGCGGAAACGGCGGCGAACGTTTCGAACTCGCCCCTGATGTGGCGGTGAATCTCGCCGCCGCCTGCGACAAGCTGGTCGAGGATCTCGAGGCGGCGCTGGCCGCCGGTGATGCCGCGAGCACCGTGACCGGGTTCCCCGAGCTGCCCACCGGCCGCGCGCTGAGCGCCGGCTTCGCGAACAAGGGCAGCCAATTACGCGCCACCGTAGCGGCTTTCCAGGAGACCGCGCTGCTGTTCAAGGCCGCCTATCTCGCCGCGGGCCAGCGCCTGGCCGAGGCCGAGGCCGCCCATCGCGACGCGCTGCTCGCGGTCGCCGACTATCTGGACCAGCGATGAACCGCGCGCGGGCCACCCCGCAGCGCCGCCACGCCACCGCAGGCCGCGCC
>NZ_BAGA01000134.1 GCF_000308595.1 Nocardia higoensis NBRC 100133
GGTTCCACCACGCGCGGTGCGTGCCGCGTGCGCCAACGCGGCGACCGCGTCCTGCTCGTGCAGCAATTGCAGACGCGCGTCCCGGCCGAACACCGTGGGGGTGAGCGGCCAGCGCAGGTATTGCACACCCCGGCGCGCCAATCGCGGCCCGACGGTGGGCGCCAGCCGCAGGATCGCGGTGGCGATATCCGGACGCCGCCGCGCCAGGCTCCGGACGAATCCCTCGATTTCGATGCAATCGCGGGCGAACCAACCGCTCGGTGGTTTTCGCGCGCTCATTTCCTCGGTGAATTTCGCCGGGTCCTTGGGACTGCAGCCGTACACCGCCGAACTCGAGCGAACGACCACCCGGCGAATCGACGGAGTTTTCTGGCAGACCGCGAACAACTGCATCGCGCCGAGGACGTTGAGATCTTTCATGACCGGGCGGCCACCCGGTGACGGCGGACGGGACAGCACCGCGGTATGCACCACAGTGTCCACCTCGTTTCCTCCGATCACCTTGCGGATCAGTGGATTGCGGATATCGGCGCGAACGAATTCGGCGTGCCCCATACGACGCTGGAACTCCCGGCTCGGGGTCACGGTGTCCACGGCGATGATACGTTCAACCCTCGGGTCCTGGGCAAGTTCCGCAACGATATTGCCGCCGAAAAATCGGCCGGCGCCGGTGACCAGCACCACCTTGGGAGTGTGTCCGTCTCTCACGTCAGAGCCCATCCGCCGAATCCCACCTGCCAGGTCCCCGTACCGGTATTCGCGTCAAGCGTAGCGGCGCCGCACCACTGTTGCCGAGAGTATTTACCAGGTCCTAACGATGACTTCAGTCACCGGAAACACCATCCGGTTTCAAACCGAGTTATTTCAAAAAACGAGGCCCGCCACCGGGAACGGTGACGGGCCTCGTTCAGAGCTGATCGCGCAGGCTCACTTGCCGAGTTTGCGCCGCTGAACACGCGTGCGGCGAAGCAGCTTGCGGTGCTTCTTCTTCGACATGCGCTTGCGGCGCTTCTTGATCACAGAACCCATAGGGTGTCCTCGCGTTCTCTCTACTCGGCGCGCACGCCGTGGCGTACGCCTAGCTTGTTTCGGCGTCCGGGCCGCCGGCGGCCACCGGACACCACGAACTGGCGCCGCAGGCAGGCGGACACGAACCGAGGATTCATCCTACCGGTCGCCCGGCCCGGGCCCGACCGGGGGGATGGTCGATCAACCGGCGTCGAAGTAGGACGTCTCCAAGTAGTCGTGGACGGCTTTGGCATGGACGCGGAAGGACCGGCCGACCCGCACCGCGGGCAACTCGCCCGAATGCACCAATCGGTAGACCGTCATCTTCGAGACCCGCATCAGATTCGCCACTTCGGCAACGGTCAGAAATTGGGTTCCGCCGCCGAGTACGGACTGCCCCGGCGTACCGGGACCGTTCTGCGCACGAGAGCCACCACGACCGCCGGTCGAGCCCGACGTTCCCGGTGACGATCCCGAACTGTTTCCAGACATCTTGTCAGACATCATTGCACCATCGACCTCCGGCACGTCCGCGCCGCCGGCTTCCCCACCGGCGGAACAGACACGCACGTGCTCCTTGAAGCTTAGCGGGACCAGTGGGATTACTGCGACGGGTGTGAGAAATACGCCCATTACGCCGGTTCCATGACAACTCCGCTACGACACTGTCACAACAACGCGATCATCAGGCACTACATCACGATCACCGCGCGGTTGCCATATGTCACCGCCACAGTTCCACTGCCGCGGCGGCGTTGCCGTCACCTGCCGCGGCGGCGTTGCCGCAACGACCCGATCACTCCGCCGAGGCGCCTTGTTCGACCGAACGATCTCTGGCCGCGTGCAGCGCCTCCAGGAATGCCGAGCGTACTCCCGCTCGCTCCAGTTCGCGAAGGGCCGCGGCAGTAGTGCCCGCGGGCGAGGTGACCGCGGCGCGCAGATCCACCGCGCTCTGCTCCGCCTCGTCGAGCAGGGCGGCCGAGCCGACCATCGTCTGCACGACCAGCTGGGTGGCGACATCACGGGTCAGGCCGAGGCCGACCGCGGCGTCCACCATCGCCTCCACCACCAGGAAGAAATAGGCGGGGCCGGAGCCGGACACCGCGGTCACCGCGTCCATCTGCGACTCCGGCACGGTGACCACCTTGCCCACGCTGGCGAGCACCTCGGCGACCAGTTCGAGTTGCTCGGGCTTGGCGTAGCGGCCCGCCGCGAGCACGCTCATGCCCTGACCGACCAGCATCGGGGTGTTCGACATGACCCGCACGACCGGGAAGCCCGCGGGCATCTTGGCCTCCAGGCGCGCGGTCGGCACACCCGCCGCCAGCGAGACCAGCACCTGATCGCGCCCGCCCACATTGAGCTCGGCCTTGCCCAACTGCACCAGTACGCCGTCCACATCACCCGGCTTGACCGCGATCACCAGCAGATCGGCGCCGACAGCTCCGTCGGTGATCTCACCGGTCACCCGGACCCCGAATCGGCTCGCGATCAGCTCGGCCCGGTCGGCGTGCGTCTCGACGACGACCAGATCCTTGCCCAGCCGCCCGGACTCGAGCAGTCCGGCGATCAACGCCTCCCCGATCCGGCCACCACCGATCACCGCAATTCTCGTCATGGCACTAAAGGCTAGACGCGGCCTATCAGCGCTGCGGCAGCAGTGCGAGTTGTCTGCTCTGCGCGACCACCGCACCCGTGCTGTCGAGCACCAGCTGATCGCAGTCGAACATCCGCCCGCCCACTTCGTGGGTGGTGGCCACGACGCGCAGCCAGCCCGGCGCGGGCCTGCGGCGCAGATAGGTGGTCATCTGCACGGTCGGCGCCCAGCCGAAGTGACCGAGGTTCATCGGGACCGGCGGGCTGATGTCGGCGGTCATCATGGCGAAATAGGCCGCGACTTCGGGATCGCTCCGGTCTCCGTCGAACGGGCGGATCCACAGCCGCAGCCGGGGCAGGCCCGTCTCACCGGCCAGGAAGGGCGCCCATTCCCGGTCCATCGCCAGGTCGGCGCCCGCGGAGACGTTGACGATCCTGCCCATCGGGGTGTCCGCGTATCCGACCGCGTCCGCGGACGGCTCGGCGGGCATGTCGTGGTGATCGTGGGCGAAGACCGGCTCGGCGTCGTCGAGGTGACCGAAGGTCAGCGCGCTGCGCACCCGGGGCTTGCCGCCCTGGCTGAGGGTGACGTCGACCAGGCAGATCTGGCGGCCCACCTTGCGGGTGCGGACCTCGTAGTCCACCTCCCCCGGTTCGGGAGCGCCGAGGAAGTCCGAACTCACGGCGACCGGGGCCATGGCGGCGCGCTCGGGATCGCTCGCGCGCAGCCACGCGGTCGCCGCGGCGGCGCTGCCCGCGACCATCGTGCCGCCGTGCACCTTGGGGCCGACGGTCCAGGTGTCGGCGATGACGCCGCGATAGCGTGCCGCGTCCGCACCGGGCGCGCCGTCGTCGATCCGGCGCACCGCGCAGACCTCACTGAACGGCGCATCGAGCGCGGCCGTTCGCCCGGCGCTCGCGGTCTGCGCGCTGTCGGACACGTCCGTGGTCATGAGCACTCCTTCGTCCGCTCCGGCGAGCCAGCGCCGGACCGAGGTTCGTACAGCGTACAGCGACGCTAGCGGACCGAGATACGAGACATACCACCGGGGGTGTCCGAAAATAGGGGCCTGTCAGTCGGCCCGGGCACGGGCCGAGGACGGGCTCGGCGAGGGCACCCGGTTGAGGTGCCTGCGGGCGAAGGCCAGGGTGCGCGCGAGCATGGCCGAGCGGTCGGTGGCCCCGCGCGCGTTCTGCGTGTTGATCTCGGCGACAGCGTGCCCGGCGAAGCCCGAGGCCACCAATTGCGCGCACACCTGGGCGCACGGCTGGGAGCCCTCGCCGGGCACCAGGTGCTCGTCGTGGGCCGCGCCCCGACCGTCGGCCAGATGCAGATGGGCCAGGTTCGGGCCCATCCGCGCGGCCAGCGCCAGCGCGTCGGCGCCCGCGGTGGCGGTATGCGACAGATCGAGGGTGTAGTGGTCGAAACCGGTGTCTGTCGGGTCGTAGGACGGGCTGAACGCGGTCACGCCCCATCCGGGTCCGCCTCGGCGGGCCAGCCGCTGGGCGGCCTTCTCCCCGCGGCCGAACAGCGTGTCGGCGCGCATCGGGAACATGTTCTCCACCGCGACCACCACCTCGCTCTTCTGCTCGAGCTCGATCACCTGCGCGGCGAAGCCCTCGGCGTAGCGGCGCTGCCAGCGGAACGGCGGATGCACCACGACGGTCTCCGCCTCGAGCTCCTCGGCGGTGCGCACGCTGCGTTCGAGCTTGGCCACCGGGTCGGCCCCCCACACCCGCTGCGAGATCAACAGGCACGGGGCGTGCACCGCCAGCACCGGCACGCCGTAGCGGCGCGCGTAACCACGCACGGTCGTGACGGACTGACTGGCCGCCTCGGCCCAGACCATCAACTCGACGCCGTCGTAGCCCAGATCGGCGGCGTAGCGGAACGCCGCCTCGGTGTTCTCCGGATAGACCGACGCGGTGGACAGCCCGACCCGGATGGCCCGGCGCGGTGGCGCGCCCTCCTCCGCCGCCGGTGCGCTGGTGAGCGGTCCGGCGGTCCGCGGGTCGCCCTGCTCCGCCTGGTCGGTGTGCCCCACGTGCCCCACAACCACCGCTTTCCCGAGTCTGTGCTCTGTGTCGATCCGTGCCGAGCAGGGTCAATTCGTACTGAGCAGGAATGCCAACGGCCCGAGCGTCACGAAGATGCCGACCACGACCGCGATGACGGTGCTGAGGATGTCGTCGGTGCGGCGCAGGATGCGCACCAGCGCCACCAGTCCGAGGATGACGATCATGGCCAGGGTCAGCGCGACCCAGGGCAGCATCTCCCACATCCGCTCGAAGCCCTTGAACATCAGCATGCCCGCGACCGCCGCGCCCGTGCTCTGCGCGCCGAGGATCATCCACTGCCTGCGATTGGCTTCGGCATCCGGATCACGTTGCGCGGCACCGGCTTCCCCGTGCCGCTCCCCCTTCGGCCGGTCGGCGCGCTTGGTGCCGACCAGGGCGGCGGCACCGGTGAGTGCCTTGACGCCGGGAAGCCGGGACGACTTGGCGGACGCGACCCGCGAGGCCAGACCCGCCACGGACCGCTTGCCCTTCGCGGGCGGCTCGTCGTCGTAGTCGATCGGCTCGAGATCCTCGCCGGTGTAGTCCTCGTCGTAGCCGTACGGGCCGGGACGGTGCTCGCCGGTGTCGAAGCCATCGCCGTCGTACCCCTCGGCGGCGAACTCGCGGCTGTCGAACTCGGGGTCGTCGAACGCCCCGTCGTCGAACTCACGATCGTCGTAGTCCTCGTCGAAGGAGTTCGGCTCGAATTCGTCCTCGTCGGAGGATTCGCCGAAACCGGCGCGATCGCGCCGTCCCTTCTCGAAGGCCGGCGGGCCGCCGAAGCCGGGGGCGGGCGGCCCGAACGCGGGGCGCTGCTGCTCACGCCCGGCACGGCGGACGGCCTCGGCCCGTTCCGCGCCGTCGCGCAGCAGATCACCGGCGACGGTCTGGCCGGAGAGCAGCGGCTGGTCCTGGTCGGCCAGGCTCCACGCCTGGGTGGGCACGGCGCCGGAGTCCGGCGCCGGATTGCCCGGCGGCACAGGCGGACCGGGCGG
>NZ_BAGA01000133.1 GCF_000308595.1 Nocardia higoensis NBRC 100133
AGGTGATCCCGGTGTTCCGCACCGTGTACATGGAGTATCTGATGAAGGCGCTGCCCGCGGTGGCGCGCGCGGTCAGCAGCAATCCGGACGCCTACGTCTACCTCGC
>NZ_BAGA01000132.1 GCF_000308595.1 Nocardia higoensis NBRC 100133
AGGGCCCCCGTCACAGGACCGGAAGACACAACCTGTGAGCGGTCAGGGCCCGGAGGAGGCAGCGCAGCATCACCACGCAGGGCCCCCGTCACAGGAGCGGAAGACACAACCTCGACCCGAGCCTTCGGTGCCGTCGGAACTGCGGCGGGTCGTCCAGCGGGGCCTGTGGTTCGAGGAGTTCGAGACCGATGTGATCTACGAGCACCGGCCCGGCCGCACCATCACCGAGGCCGACAACGTCCTGTTCACCACGCTCACCATGAACACCCAGGCACTGCACTTGGACGCCGCGTTCAGTGATGCGCTGCCGCCGTTCAACAAGCGCCTGGTGAACTCCATGTTCACCCTCTCGACGATGGTCGGCCTTTCGGTCGCCCAGCTGACCCAGGGAACCATCGTGGGCAATCTCGGGTTCTCCGAAATCGCCTTTCCCAAGCCGCTTTTCCACGGCGACACCATGTACGCCGAAACCGTGGTCATCGGCAAGCGCGCGTCCGAGTCGCGACCGGGCGAGGGTGTGGTCACCTTCGCGCACACCGCGCGCAATCAACACGGCGAGGTGGTCGCGACGGCCACCCGTAAGACCATGGTCCGGTTCCGCCCGGACCGGTCGGGAACGGAGCAGTAGATGTCGGGTACGGGTAGCCCATGGGAGATGCCGGGGCCGGCGTGGCTGTTCTGCCCCGCCGATCGTCCGGAACGGTTCGCGAAGGCGGCCGCCGCGGCCGATGTGGTGATCCTCGACCTCGAAGACGGGGTGGCGCCCGCCGACAAGGCCGCCGCCCGTGCGGCCCTCGTTTCCACGCCGCTCGATCCCGAGCGCACCGTGATCCGGGTGAACGCGGCGGGCACCGAGGACCACGCTCTCGATCTGCTCGCCCTGGCCGACACCCGTTATCGCAGGCTCATGCTGCCCAAGGCGGAATCCGCCGAGCAGATCACCGACCTCGCCGATTTCGAGGTCATCGCGCTGGTCGAGTCGCCGTCGGGGGCACTCGCGGTGAACCGGGCGGTGCGGGCCCGCAACGCCATCGGCGTCATGTGGGGCGCGGAGGATCTCGTCGCCGGGCTCGGCGGCACGAGCAGCAGGCACCCGGACGGCACCTATCGCGATGTGGCCAGGCACGTCCGCTCCACCACCCTGCTTGCCGCCAAGGCTTACGGCAAGCTGGCGCTGGACTCGGTCTACCTGAACATCCGCGATCTCGACGGACTGCGCGCCGAGTCCGAGGACGCGGTGGCCTCCGGCTTCGACATCAAGGTCGCCATCCACCCGAGCCAGGTCGAGGTGATCCGGTCCGCCTACGCGCCCTCGGAGGAGGAGATCTCCTGGGCGAAGCGGGTTCTCGCCGAAGTGCCGAATCATCGCGGCGTGTTCGCCTTCGAGGGCCGGATGGTCGACGGCCCGGTCCTGCTGCACGCCGAACAACTGCTGCGCCGCGCCGGCCGCGACTGATCATCCAGGCACAGAGGAGTACCGCCATGCAACCCCAGTGGACGCCGGCCGAGAGCGATATCGCCGAGGCCAGAATCACCGATTTCGCCCGGTTCGCCGCCGAGAACGGCAGTTTCGAGGCGCCGGAAGGTCCCGAGGCGGCCGGTTATCACCGGCTGTGGGAATGGTCGGTGAGCGATCTGCCCGGATTCTGGCGCGCGGTCTGGGAGTACTTCGATCTCGGGGAGATCGCGGGCGAGGTGCTGGCCGACGACCGGATGCCCGGGGCGGACTGGTTCCCCGGCACCCGCCTGAACTACGTCGACCAGGTGCTGCGCCAGGCCCGCACCGACCGTCCGGCGATCCTGGCGGTCTCCGAGGACGAGCCGCCCCGCGAGATCTCCTGGGCAGAACTGCTCGGGCAGACCGCCGCGATGGCGCACACGCTGCGGGAACTCGGCGTCCAGCCGGGCGACCGTGTCATCGGCTACCTGCCCAACATCCCCGAAGCCGTGATCGCCTTTCTCGCGACGGCGAGCATCGGCGCCGTGTGGAGCGCCTGTGGCCAGGACTACTCGCCCAAGGCGGCCCTCGACCGGCTGGGCCAACTCGAGCCCACGGTCCTGATCACCGCCGACGGCTATCGCTTCGGCGGCAAGGCCCACGACAAGAGCGCCGATATCGCCGCCTTGCGTGCGGGCCTGCCGAGCCTGCGCTCGACCATCGTGGTGCACCGGCTCGGCGCGTCCGTGCCGGAGACGACCGCATGGACGGAGGCAGTCGCCGACTCCGGGCGCACGCCGGATCTGCAGACCGAGCAGGTCGCCTTCGACCATCCGCTGTGGATCGTGTTCTCCTCCGGCACCACCGGCCTGCCCAAGGGCATCGTCCACGGTCACGGCGGCGTCCTCCTCGAACACCTCAAAGCTGTTGCCCTGCAATCGGATATCGGTCCCGAGGACACCTTCTTCTGGTACACGAGCCCGAGCTGGATGATGTGGAACTTCCAGGTCGCCGGGCTGCTGACCGGCTCGACCATCGTCTGTTACGACGGCAGCCCCACCTATCCCGCCCCGGACGGCCTGTGGCGGCTGGCCGCCGAGACCGGTGCCACCGTGCTGGGCACCAGCCCCGGTTATGTCCTGGCCTGCATCAAGGCGGGCGCGCGCCCGGCCGCCGAGCACGACCTGTCGGCGCTGCGCCTGGTCGGCATCACCGGTTCGGCACTGCCGCCCTCCTCGGCCCTGTGGCTGAGCGACAATGTCGGTGTGCCGGTCGCCTCCATCAGCGGAGGTACCGACGTGGTGTCGGCCTTCCTGGGCTGGGCCCGCACCGTCCCGGTCTGGCCGGGCGAGTTGTCGGTGCCCTATCTGGGCGTCGCCCTGGACGCCTACGACGCGTCGGGTAACTCGGTGCGCGGTGAGGTCGGCGAACTGGTCGTCACCGCGCCCATGCCGTCCATGCCGGTCTCGTTCTGGCGCGACGAGGACGGAAAGCGTTACCACGACGCATATTTCGACATGTTCCCCGGCGTCTGGCGGCACGGCGACTGGATCACGCGCACCGCGCACGGCAGCATCGTGGTGCACGGCCGCTCGGATTCCACGCTCAACCGCCACGGCATCCGGATGGGCAGCGCCGACATCTACCAGGCGGTGGAGAGTCTGCCCGAGATCGCCGAGGCACTGGTGATCGGCGTGGAACAGCCCGACGGCGGTTACTGGATGCCGCTGTTCGTCCTGCTCGCCCCCGGCGCGGAACTGACCGCGGAACTCGTCGACCGTATCGGGCAGACCATCCGCACCGAAGTCTCGCCCCGGCACGTCCCCGACGAGATCCTGCTAGCCCCCGGCATCCCACACACCCGAACCGGCAAGAAGCTGGAGGTACCGATCAAGAAGCTGCTCCAGGGCGCGGACGCCACCCGCGTCGTCGAACGCAGCGCCGTCGACGCCCCCGACCTGCTGGACTGGTACGCGGCCGTTCGCCCAGCCGGCACGTAGCGCCGGCCTCGACGCGTCCTTGCAGTCCGCGGCCCAGCGCGCAGACGAGCGGACGGACCGAGCGCCACGGGAACGGCCCGACCGACCCTGCCCAGCGTCCTCCATCGAGCCGAGACGGCTGGAGCCCGCCCGGACAGGCACGATGCCGATCGGCCGCGCGATCAGCCGCCGGCGCGGGACAGCGCGCCGTCCGGAGCGTGCAGCGCATCGCCGACTGGCTCAGGCGTGACGGCGGGGATCCAGCGCGTACCGATCTACCGCGGGTACCGCGCCGGACGATCAGCGGGAGCGGCGCACCACGGTCAGCGACGGGCGCGGCGCAGCACGTTGCGCCAGATCGCGCGCTGGGCTCCGGTGACGGTGCGAACCAGCTCACTCGCGGTGAACGAACGCATCAGCAGCGCTTGATCGCCCAGCGCGGCCCGGCGCACCGCCCCGTCCGCCTTGCTCGGGTGGCCGGTGTCGAACGGCGGGTGCGGGTCGTACTCGATGCCGAGCTGGATGGCCTGCGCCCGTGCCGGGCCGTGGATCTCCCCGACCAGCCACAGCGCCATGTCGAGTCCCGCCGAGACGCCTGCCGCTGTGACGATCCTGGTGTCCGAACGTACGACGCGCTGCTCGCGCTGCGGCCGCGCGCCCATCGCGCCGAGCGCGGATTGCGCGACCCAGTGCGTGGTCGCGGGCTTGTCGTCGAGCAGCCCCGCGCCCGCGAGGATCAGCGATCCGGTGCACACCGATGTGGTCCATTCGGCCCGGCTGTGCGCGGCCCGCAGCCAGTCCAGCACTCGCCGGTCGCCGGCGAGGGCGGTCGCGGCGGGACCGCCGGGTACCACGATGATGTGCGGCGCGGGTGTCTCCTCGAAGGTGTGCGTCACACCGAGCGCCAGCACGCCGCTGTCGGTGAGCACCGGCCCGACCGCGTGGCCGACGAGCCGCACCTGTACGTCGGGCAGGAAACGCAACACCTCGTAGGGACCGATCGCGTCCAATGCGGTCATCCCTGGATACAGCACGATCGCCACCTGTCGAGCGCTCATCGGCACAACTCCTTTGTCGGACCATCCATTCGAACGGTAGCAACGGCGACCGGCGGGAGGACCCGAGTGCCGCGGCATCGACCTGGGCAAATCCCGGTCGGGACGGCATCGTTACGATGTTCTTCATGAGTGTCGACAACCGCCGCACGGCGCGACCAGCGGTCGACGGCGACTCGGCACCACGTCCGATCCGGCGCAGGCCGAAGAACCGCCGGGCGCAGATCGCCGCCGCGTCGGCCGCAGCCTTCGGCGCGCTGGGCTATCACGGCGTGAGCATGGAGGACATCGCGTCGGGTCTCGGTATCAGCTCGGCCGCGCTGTACCGACATTTCCCCAGCAAGTACGCCCTGTTCCGGGAGGAACTACTGCGGGTCGGCGCGGCGATGACCGACTCGATCCGGCTGCCGGACGAGGCGCGGGACTGGTCTGCCGAGCGCAGGCTGCGCCATGTCGTGCGGGCGGTGGCCCGGGCGGTCATCGACAACCGCGCGACAGTCACCCTGGTGCGCTGGGAAGTTCGCTACCTCGAAGAGCCCGACCAGCAGATCCTGAACGAGCAGCAGTCCACCGTGCTCGACGCCCTGGGCACCGAATTGCGTTCGCTGCGGCCGGATCTCGTCGAAGACGATGTGCGCGTCCTGCGGGCCGCCATGCTCAGCGTGCTCACCAGCATCGCCGACCACCACGCGACACTGCCCGCGAAAGCGCTGATCCAGCTGCTCGATTCGGTCTGCTGGACGCTGGCGCAGGCCGATCTGCCCGCCGCCGCGCCGGACCCGGAACCCCCTGCGGCCGTGGATATCCCGGATTCCTTCAAGCACGAGTTGCTGCTGCGCAAGGCCGTGGAACTGTTCCACGAGCGCGGTTACCCGAATGTCAGCGTCGAGGAGATCGCCACTGCCGCAGGTCTTTCCGCCGCGTCAGCGGTCTACCGCTTCTATCGCGGCAAGTCCGATCTGCTCGCGGCCGCCTTCCGGCGCGCCGCCGATCGAGTCTCGGCGGCGATCGGCCCGGCGGTCGCGTCGGCCCCGAGCCCGGAAGCCGCCATGAGCGTGCTGATCGAGCGTTTCGTCTCCGGCTCGTTCGCCGAGCGCGCGCTGACGTTCGTCTACTACACCGAATTCCAGCACGTGCCCGCAGAGGAACGCGCCGTGCTGCGCAATATCCAGCGACTGAACGTCGACGAGTGGAGCAAGCTCGTGCGCGACGTGCGCCCGGACCTCTCTGCCGCCGAAACCCGATTCCTCGTGCATGCCGCTTTCGCGCTCGTGGTCGACCTGGGCCGCTCCTTCGGCGAGGACCCGATCGCCTCCCAGCTACGGGTGCGTCTGCTGATGGAACTCACGCTGTTCGGCCGTCCGGTCAGCGCCGGGCAACCCGCTCCGCGAGCGGCGCGGCAAACGCCGTAATGTTAACGGATATTCCGATCCTGATATTTGAAATCGCGCAGAGGAGCAGCATTGTTACGGATCCTTTGTGACCTTTGATTCAGTTTGATTCAGGTAGCGCGAGAGAGCACGACCAAGCATCCGTTTGGGATAACATCGCCGAATGGACGCGCACAAGCGCCGCACTTCCGGCGGCACGGCAAGTCGCGGTCAGGCTGCCGAGCGTGTGGTCCGCAAACGTCCCCGAGACCGTCGCGCGCAGATCGCCGCCGCCTCCGCCGAGGCCTTCGGACTGCTCGGCTATCACGGTGTGAGCATGGAGGACATCGCCTCACGCCTCGACATCAGCTCCACCGCCCTCTACCGGCACTACCCGAGCAAGTACGCGCTGTTCCGGGAAGAGGCCTTGCGGCTGAGCGCGCTGTGCGAGGAAGCCGTCACACTGCCCCCGGCGCTGCGCGCCGCACCCGCCCGTGACCGCATCGAGCACGTCATCGGCGCCCTGATCGACCGTGCGATCGCCAACCGCAGGGGTTCCGCGCTGCTGCGCTGGCAGAGCCGTTACCTCGAGCCCGAGGACTATCACGCGATGATGAAGCAACTGGCCGACGGCCAGGACGTGTTGTGCGATCTGCTCGCGCAGCACCGTCCCGAACTCGACCAGGACGATCGCATCGTCCTGTCCGCCTCGGCGCTCAGCGCGATCGGCTCCATCTCCGATCACCAGGTCTCCATCCCGGTGCGGGCACTGACCGGACTGTTGCGCGTGTCCGCCTACGCCGTACTCGACAGCGAACTGCCGCCCGCCGGGAGCGCCGCCGAGACCGCCCGGCCCGCGGAGATCCCGCTCACCTTCAAACACGAACTGCTGCTCAAGAAGTCGGTGGAGCTGTTCCACCAGCGCGGCTATCCCAATGTCAGCGTCGAGGACATCGCCAATGCGGCGGGCCTGCCCGCGTCGTCGGCCGTCTACCGCTTCTATCGCAGCAAGGGAGATATTCTCGCCGCCGCCTTCCGGCGCGCCGCCGACCGCGTCTCCGCGGCCATCGGGCCGGCCATCGCCTCCACCGACGGCCCGCGCGAAGCCCTCACCAGACTCGTGGAACTCTATGTGGACGGCTCCTTCGCCGAGCGTGAGCTGACCTTCGTCTACTACGCCGAGATCAGCAATGTCCCCCGGGAGGACCGCACCCTCCTGCGCAATATCCAGCGCCTGAACGTCGAGGAATGGGCCAAACTGCTCGTCCGGACCCGCCCCGAGCTCTCCCCGGCCGAGGCGCGCGTTCTCGTGCACGCCGCCCTCGCCCAGGTCGTGGACCTGGGCCAATGGCTCGGACCGGACAATCAGATCTGCGACCGGGCCCGGGTCATCCACCTCATGCACGCCATCCTCTTCGGCCCCGCCGCCCCGTGACCGGCGATCGCCGGCTCCGCACCGCTCCGCAATCGGCCCTGGAAAAATAATCGGAGAAAACTGGGCGGGAATGTCGAGACCGGCGTGCCCGCTCCGTCCCAGGGGTGAGCGACCGACCGGGGTCGCCGGAACCGAAGGGAAGATTGTCATGGCGAAGTACCTGCTGCTCAAGCACTACCGGGGGGCGCCCGCGGCGGTCAACAACGTTCCGATGGATCGGTGGACGCCGGAGGAGATCCAGGCACACATGCAGTACATGCACGACTTCGCGGCGAAACTGGAGGCCAGTGGCGAATTCGTCGACGGCCAGGCGCTGGCGCCGGAAGGCGCGTGGGTGCGCTCCGACGGTGCCGGCAAGCCGCCGGTGACCGACGGTCCGTTCGCCGAGACCAAGGATCTGATCGCCGGATGGATGATCATCGACGTGGATTCCTACGACCGTGCCGTCGAACTCGCCGGCGAGCTCTCGGCGGCGCCCGGTGCGGGCGGCGAGCCGATCCACGAGTGGCTCGAGGTCCGGCCGTTCCTGACCGCCCCTCCCACCGTCACCGAGTGACCACCGTCGGCGCGGTGGACGAGACCCGGCTGCGGGAGCTGATTCCCGGCGTCCTGGCGGCGCTCGTCCACCGCGGCGCGGATTTCGCCTCCGCCGAGGATGCCGTGCAGGAGGCCCTGATCCGCGCCGTCGAAACCTGGCCGGGGCAGCCGCCCTCGGATCCGAAGGGCTGGCTGATCACGACGGCATGGCGCCGCTTCGTCGACCTCAGCCGTTCCGAGGCCGCCCGGCGCCGTCGGGAGATCCTGCTGACCGAAGAGCCCGTACCCGGTCCGGCCGCGGATGTGGACGAGACGCTGCAGCTCTATTTCCTCTGCGCGCACCCGAGCCTGCGCCCGGCCTCCGCGGTCGCCCTCACGCTTCGCGCCGTCGGCGGGCTCACCACCAGCCAGATCGCACAGGCCTACCTGGTGCCCGAAGCGACCATGGCCCAGCGGATCAGCCGCGCCAAGCGCACGGTGAGCGAGGTCCGCCTGGACCGCCCCGGCGACCTGCGCACGGTTCTTCGAACGCTGTATCTGGTCTTCAACGAGGGCTACAGCGGTGATGTCGACCTCGCGGCCGAGGCCATCCGGCTGGCCAGGCAATTACACACGGGCACAGGAGATCCGGAAGTCGCCGGCCTGCTCGCCCTCTTCCTGCTCCACCACGCCCGACGCCCGGCCCGCACCCGCGCCGACGGCAGCCTCGTGCCCCTGGCCGAACAGGACCGCGGCCGGTGGCGACACGACCTGATCGCCGAGGGCGTCGCGATACTCCAGACCGCGCTGGCCCGCGACCGGCTCGGCGAATACCAGGCGCAGGCGGCGATCGCCGCGCTGCACGCCGATGCCCCGACCGCCGAGGAGACCGACTGGGTGCAGATCGTCGAGTGGTACGACGAACTCGTCGCGCTCACCGACAGCCCGGTGGTTCGGCTCAACCGGGCTGTCGCCGTGGGAGAGGCGGACGGCCCGCGTGCCGGGCTGGCCGCGCTCGCCGAACTCGACCCGACGCTCCCCCGCTACTCCGCCGCGGCCGCGTACCTGCACGAACGCTCGGGTGACCGCCGCGCAGCCGCCCGGCTCTACGTGGAGGCCGCCGCCCAGGCGCACAACCTCGCCGAACGCAACCACCTCACACTCCGGGCCGCGACCCTCCACCAGCGGCTCGCCGAAGGGCTCCGGGAAGCGGACCAGCGTTCGGAGAGCGGCGGTCGCCGGTCATGACCAGCCCGTCGGCCGGGTCCGGTTCCGTACGCGGAACGGCTACTGCTGCGGCGCGGGCAGGGGGGAGTCCACCTGGTTGACCAGCCAGCGGCCGTCGGTCTTCTCCATGCGCAGGATCATCGACAGCTGGCCCGGCGAGGCCTGGCCCTGGGTACCGACGCTGGTGATGGTCTGGCCGATCATGATGACGGCCTCGGCGGAGGTCTCGTCACCGGTCTTGATGGCGCATTCCACGTGCTGCACCTTGGAGACCACCTGGCCCTCGGTGAGAACTTCCCTCAGTTCGCGGCTGGTGTCGTCGAACTGTTCGTGCCAGTCGCCGGTGGCGCCGTCGAGAACGCCGGCGAAGTAGGCATCGAGATTCTTCGCGTCGTAGTCGGCCAGGCGCGGAGCGTAGTCGCAGGCGGCCTGGCGGGCTTCCTCGTGCGCGGCCAGCAGCGCTTCGTTCTGGCTGTTCTGGACGAAGAAGTAGCCGGCGGCGCCGACGGCGGCGCCGAGCGCGATCGCGCCTATGGAGCCCGCGGCAACGAGCTTGCCGCGGCTCGCGGCCGGTCGCGGCTCCGCGCCGTCCGCCGCTGCCGCGACGGCGCTCGCCGCAGTGGTCTTCGCGGCCTTTGTCCTACCCGCGTCATCCGCCGTTTCGGCGGGCTTCTTCTCGATCCGCACGGTTTCGGCCGCCTTCTCGGACGAATTTTCGTTGTCCGAGCCCGGATCGACGTCGTTGTCACTCATGGCGTGGGAATTCCTTGTCTACCGAGGTACAGGTTGGGACAGCTCGTCGCCGGTCACGCCGGGCGGCGGGCCGGAGCCGTTGTCGGGCACGTTCGGCCGCGGGGCGTTGGCGGAGCCGCGGATCTGCAGGGCCGGATCCTCGGTCACGCAGTAGTTGTAGAGGCGGATCCTGGTGTCGGTGGTCTCGACGACCGGAATCTTCGGAACCGTGGGGTAATCGCAGGTCGGGCGAGGCCACGGGTCCACGAGGGTATGGTATGCGCCGTCGTGGGCGGGCAGACCGATCGCGGCCGAGCCCACGCGCAGGGCGGGGAACAGGGCTTCGATGGCGGGCTGGCGCAGTTTCGCGGCCCGGGTGATGGCCACGAAGTTGGTGGTGAGGTTGGTGATCGGGTCTTCGGTGTCGGTGATGAAACCGCCGAGGGTGGCCAGCTGATCGGGCGCCAGATCCAAGAAGCGGCGCAGTTCCTGGTCGGCGGCGGTGAGCTGTTCGAACAGCGCGCCCGCGCCGGTGGTGAGGGTGGTCAGGTCCGGCTGGGCGTGCGAGGTCGTGTCGGCGATGATCTGCAGGTTCTCGATCAGCTGCCTGGTCTGCGGGAGCAGGCTGTCGAGGCCGGCCATGGCCCGGCTGATACCGGAGATCATGTTGCGCAACCGGTCCGGGCCGCCGGCCAGCGCCTTGTCCAGCTCGTTGATGATCACATTGAGGCGATCGGGATTCATGCCGCCGATCAGGTCGCTCATATTGTTCAGCACCGAGGGCACGGTCACCGGGGTGCGGGTGTGCTCGCGGTCGATCCGATCGCCGTCCTTCAGATACGGGCCACCCTCGGCGTCCGGACGGAAGTCCAGGTACTGCTCGCCCGCGGCGGACAGCCTGCCCACGGCGACGATGCCGCCGACAGGAACCTTGGTGCCGGAGTCGATCTCGGCCTCGGCGAGCACGCCGACCTCACCGGCACGCACATCCTTCACGATGCCGATGCGGCTGCCACGGAAGGTCACGTCGTTGCCCGCCTGCAGACCGCCGGAGTTGTCGAGTTCGACGGTCACCACATAGGAGCGGGCGAACGGGTTGACCCGCAGCACGGCCGCGCCGAGATAGACCGACCCGGCGACGAGCACCAGGATCAGGCCGATATTGGCCACCGCCACCCGGCGGCGCACCAAGTAGTTCCACAGCGGGATGTTCATCGGCCGCCCTCCTGCTGCCGCGGCGGGCTGTTGAGCCTGCCGATGACCTTCTCGAGCACCTGCGCCAGACTGCCGATGAACAACGGCACGTCGTTCAGCTCGGGTGGACGGCTGCCCGACGGGTCGGTCAGCGCGCCGATGCTCAGATACGACACGGTGGCCGCGACGGCCAGCGCCTCACCGCGGAACGAGGCCGCGACCGAGGGGTAGACCTCCTCGTAGCGCTGCAGGAGCTGACCGAGGTCGTCGCCCATCTGGGTGAATCCGCCCATCAGCGCCTTGATGCTGTCGAACAGGCCGACGAAGTCGGGGCCGGTGGTCTCGGTGAAGTCGCCGAGCGCGGCCATGGTCACCGAGACCTTGCCCATCAACGCCGAGATGTCCCGGTTGTTCTCAGCGAGCAGGCCGAGCAGCGCCGGGAAGGTGTCGGCGGCGCGGCCGAGTTGTTCCTTGCGGGAGGCCAATTCGCCGGTCAGGACATTGACGCCGTGCAGGACGCTGTCGATGTCGGCGGTGCGCTGGTTGAGCGCGCCGATGGCGGCGCCGAGTTCGTTGAGCAGATGCGCCAGTTGCGGTGCGCGACCGGCGAACATCGAATTCATCTCGGAGGTGATCTTGGCGGCCTGGTTGAGACCGCCGCCGTTGAGCAACATCGAGATGGAAACCATCAGCTGCTCCACCGAGGCGCCCGCCGAGGTGTGCTCGACGCCGATGGTGTCGCCGGGGCGCAGCAGTTCGGCGTTCGGGTCGGCCTCGGGCAGGGTCATCGCGATGAAGATGTCGCCGAGCGGGGTGGCCTGGCGCAGTTCGGCGGTGGTGCCGCGAGGCAGGTCGATGCCCTCACGGATCTCGAGTTCCACTTCGGCGAGGAAGTTGGTGGTGCTGATCGCCGAGACCACGCCGATATCGGTGCCGCCGATGCGCACGTGGGCGCGTTCGGGCAGGTTCAGCGCGTCGGTGAAGACCGCGTTGATCTTGTAGCCGGGACCGCCGATGCCGGGCTTGGGCAGCGGCACGTTGTCCACGGTGACCGCGCAGCCGGTCGCGCCGGTGAACACGGCCAGGCTCAGCGCGACGGCGGCGAGGCGGGAGGTGAAGGCGCGGGCGCTCATGAGGTCAGTCCGAGCAGTGCGGCGGTGAGGCCGAAATCGGGCCCCATGTCCTGGATCTTGCCGGTGCGGCAGCCGTCGGCGCGCATCTGCACCCGCTCGCAGAAGGTCGACAGCCATTCGCCGTCGAAGACCGACTTGTCGAGCAGGCCGTGCAGGCGGATCGCGCGATGCTCCACGCTGGTCGCATTGGCCAGGTTCTCGAAGAACAGCGGCGTCACGTCGATCATCTCGGTGAGGCCGCGGGCGTTGGCGCGCATCTGCTCGGTGATGGTCACGAACCGGGTGAGCGCGCCGGCCAACTGGTCCTGGTTCTGCCCGACCACCGCGGAGGTGTTGGCGACGAAGTCGTTGAGCTGGGTGAGCACCGCGTGCAGACCGGGCGACTGAGCGCCGAGCAGATCCACCAGCTCGGTGAGCTTGCCGCTGAACTCCCGCACCGTCGCGTCGTTGGACGCGATGACGTGGGTGATCTCGTTGAGCTTGATGATGGTGTTGGAGATCTGGTCCTTGTTGGCGAAACTCACCTCGAAGGCGCCGGCCAGCTCGTCGAGCGTCTGGCGCAGCCGGTCGCCGTTGCCGTCGAGCAGCGGGAAGAGCACACGGCTGGCCATCGGCCCGTTCTCGGCGTCACCCTTCAGCGCCGCGCCGAGCTGGTCGAAGTTCTCCAGAATCCGGTCGAGTTCGACCGGGACGCGGGTGCGCTGCAGCGGGATGTGGTCGCCGTCCTGGAGCACGGGACCCTCGCCGGTGTAGGCGGGGGCCAGCTCGACGTGGCGATTGGTGATCAGCTGCGGGGAGATCAGTGCCGCCATGGCGTCGGCGGGGACCTTCACGTCCCGGTCGATCGACATGGTGACCTGGACGTAGCTGCCCTTGGGGGTCACCGTGTCGACGCGGCCGACGGGGACGCCGAGCACGGCGACCTCGTTGCCCTCGTACATGCCCGCGACGTTCTCGAAATCGGCGCTGATGCGCAGCTGTTCACCGAGATACTGCTGCGGCAGCCCGGCGAGGGAATCGGGGAGCAGTGAGCACCCCGAGGCCACCCCGGCCGCCAGGCACAGCACGGCCGTCTTCACCGCTGCCGTGACACCGAACCTGTTGCAAATCTTCATTATTGGCACCCCGGAATCGCCTGGACCGCGCACAGCCAGTTGTCGGGCAGGATCCACGGCGCGAGCACGTCGCCGTAGGGACCGTTGCCGAGCACATTGTTGAACTGGCGCATGGCCACGGGCATGGTCTCGTAGAGCCGGTCGAGGTTTTCCTTGTTCTTCTCGAGGCCCTCGGTCATGGTGTTGAGATCGTGGATCAGCGGCCCGAGCTGCCCGTTGTTCTCGATGCCCATCTCCTGCAGCAGGGCGGAGAGAGCGGCGACATTGTCGAGCAGCTGGGCGAGCATCTGCTGGCGCACCGCCACGGCATTGCCGATCGCCTCGCCGCGGGTGAGCAACAGCAGCACCGCGTTCTGGTTGTCGGCGACCAGGGTCGACACGGTGTCCATGCTCTTCAGCAGCTGATCGACCTCGTCGCGACGATCGTTGATCACTTTCGCCAGCGAGCCGATGCTGTCGAGCGCGGCCACCGTCAGCTGCGGCGAATCGCCCATCTGCTGGTCGAGGGCATCGAGGGCCTGGCGCAGCTTGTCCGGGTCGATGCGCTCGATGCGCTCGAAAGACGAGCCGTACTGGGTGTCCTGGATGACCTTGCCCAGGTTGTAGGGGACGGTGGTGTTCTCCAGCGGGATGGTGTCGCCGGGCAGGCCGCTGCCGTCGCCGGGAACCAGCTCGATGTGCAGGCGGCCGAGAATGGTCGACATCTTGATCGAAGCCCTGGCGTCGGGGCCCAGCTTCAGATCGCCGCGCACCCGCATGTCGATGACGACCTTGTCACCGGCCAGCTTCACCGAACGCACGGTGCCGACCTCGATGCCGGAGACGTCGACGGTCGCGCCCTGCCGCATGCCCGCGGCCTGGGCGAACTCCGCGTGGATCGTCTTGTCGGACACCCCGATCTGCTTGACCAGGCTGGAGCCCACCAGCAGGAGCACCACGAACATCGCGGCCGCGACTCCCTGCCAGAGAAAACGGTTGCCCGCCAGAAGCTTACGAATCCGCGCCATCAGCGGCACACCTCCGAATGCGAGTTGCCGCCGACCTGCGAGAACAGGCCGGGGGGCAGCAGCACGCCCCAGAGCGAGACATCCAGGCTGCAGAAGTAGGCGTTGCCGTAGCTGCCGTAACTGGAGAACCGGGCCAGCGAGTTGAGCAGGCCGGGCAGCTGGATCGCCGCGCGGTCCAGCGCGGCGCCGTTGAGCAGCAGCAGCGCCACACCGGTGGTCGCCTCGTCCTGCGCGGCGGCCATGTCCGGCTTGACCTGGGCGAGCAGACCCACCAGGGAGTCGGTGGAGGTCGCCACCTGGTCGACCGAGGATTTCAACAGCTCGCCCTCGGCGTAGAGGGCGTCCACCAGGGCGGTGGACTGGGTGATCAGCGATTCCAGTTCACCGCTGCGGTTGGCCAGGCCGGCCAGCACCGAGCTGAGGTTGGCGATGACCTGCCCGAGGATCTCGTCGCGCTGACCGAAGGTTGCCGCCAGGTCGGCGGCCTGGACGATCAACGTGGACAGCGAGACGTTGTCGCCCTGCAAGGCCTGGATCAGCGTCTCCGACAGGGAATTGATCTGATCCGGCTGCAGCACCGAGAACAGCGGCTCGAAACCCGACAGCAGCGCCGAGACGTCGAAGGACGGTTCGGTGCGATCCACCGGGATGTTCTCGCCGGGGGCGAGGGGATCGCCCTCGCCCTCGCCCGGCACCAGGGCGATGTAGCGCTGACCGATCAGGTTCTGATACCGCACAAGCGCTTTCGTGCTGGTGGTCAGGCGCTGCTTGTCCTGGATGCTGAAGTCCACCCGCGCCAGGTACCCCTCGTCGAAGTCGATCTTGTCGACCCGGCCCACGCGGACTCCGGCCATGCGGACGTCGTCACCGATCCGCACACCCATCACATCGGTGAAGGTGGCCGAGTAGGAATGGGTGGTTCCCGGCACCGACCGTTGCAGGGTCGACCAGATGGTGTAGGTCAGCAGGATCGCCACGATGGCGAAGAAGCTGAACCCCGCCAATGCTTTTCCGGATTTCACGTTCACGCACCCCCGTCCGTGTCGACCGTCTCGTACATGGTCACCGAGCCGCCGGCCAGCACCGGCGTGAGCAGCAGCAGCTGCGCCGCCGTCGGCCTGCCGCCGACCACCGCCGCGACCGCCGCGTAGCCGCGGCCCGAGGCGATCGGGCGCATGGTGGACGCGGGCGTGGTGGCCGTCGGGTCCTGGGCCGGATCCTCGGCGTCGGCGGCGGGCGCGGTCAGGCCGGGAATCGTCGGCAGGCCCGGAATCGCGGGCAGACCGGGAATGCTCGGCACGCCGGGGGTGGCGGAGAGCCCGGGAATACCGGGCAGCCCCGGAATCGTCGCGCCCTCGTCGGATCCCGGCAGGCCGGGCACGACCACGGTCGGCGCGGGACCGGCGGCATCGAGCCAGCCCGGACGCATCTGTTCGGGATACACCTGCTCGGGCGCCTCGGTGGGCACCGTCGGACCACCGCAGCGCGGACCGGCCAGATCGCCGTAGCGCGGGCAGTCCTCGGCGGTGTACTGCTGGAACGGGGTGAAGCTCACGTCCATCTTCCAGACCATCTGCTTCTTCGGGCCCCAGGTGAACACCGAGGCCAGCGCGGCCAGGGACTGGTTGAGGTTGCGCGCGGTGTACGGGATGGCGTCGGGATCCTCGGCCAGGCCGCCGAACAGGTCGCCGAGACCGGGCACCAGATCCTTGGCGGCGTTCGGATTGCGGGCGAACAGGCTGTTGACCGAGTCCACCGCGCCCGAGGCATTCGCCAGCAGGGCGACCAGGTTGTTCCTGCGCTCGGTCAGTGTCTGCGCGGCGGTGACCGATTCGGTGAGCACCCCGACGAGTTCGGGCGCCGACTGGCTCAGCGCGGTGGTGGCCGCGCCCAGGTCACCGAGCAGCTCGCCGACGCCGGGAATGTGCCTGACCTCGGTGATCCAGCGGTCCAGCCGCTCGACCGTGGAACCGGGCACGCGCGAGGCGGGATCGAGCGCGGCGGCCAGCGTGGCCAGCACCCGGCCCAGCTTGGCCGGCTGGATGTTGTCGAGCACATCGCGCAGCACGGTCAGCGTGGTCTGCAGCTGCATGGTTTCGGAGCTGGTGTCCTCGGCGATGGAGGCGCCCTCGGTGAGGTAGGCGCCGGAGCGGCCGTTGTCCACCAGTTCGATCGCGGACACGCCGAAGATGTTGTTCGGGATGACGCGCGCGGTGACATTCGCCGGGATGGTCTGCGCGGCGGCCGGTTCCAGATGGATGTCGACGCGCTGACGCTGGCCCTTGGCCACCATCTCGACGGCGTCCACCCGGCCCACGACCATGCCGCGGAACTTCACGTCGGCCCGCTGCGGCAGGCCGTCGCCGGTACTGGTCAGGTCGGCGCTGACCGCCACCTTGTCCTCGAAGTAGCCGGTGTAGCGCAGCGCGAGCGCGCCGAGTACCAGAGTGAAGGCAACGAGCATGGCCACACCGGCCAGGGTGAGCTGGCGCGCGGTAGCGCCGCGGCCGCTGGGATCGAGTAACACCTTTTCCCCTATCCCGAGATCCGGAAGCCTGGGTCGATACCCCAGATAGCCAGTGTCAGGAACAGATTCGCGAAGACCATCACGACGATGACCATCTTGATCGCCTTGCCCGCCGCGACCCCGACGCCTTCGGGGCCGCCGGAGGCGACATAGCCGTAGTAGCACTGGATGAAGGTCGCCAGCAGCACGAAGACCACGACTTTGAGCAGCGAGAAGTACACATCGGTGCCGATGAGGAACTGGAAGAAGTAGTGGTCGTAGGTGCCCGCCGAGGTGCCGCCCAGGAACAGCACCGACAGCTTGGTCGCCAGATACGCGGTGGCCAGGCCGATGGTGTAGAGCGGGATGATGGTGAGCGTGGAGGCGATCATCCTGGTGCTGATCAGATACGGCAGCGGGCGGATCGCGATGGACTCCAGCGCGTCGATCTCCTCGGAGATGCGCATCGAGCCGAGCTGAGCGGTGAACCGGCAGCCGGCCTGGATGGCGAAGGCCAGCGTCGCCAGGATCGGGGCCAGCTCGCGCGTGGTCGCGAAGCCGGAGATGGCGCCGGTCAGCGGGCCCATGGTGAGCAGGTTCAGCGCGTTGAACGACTCCATGCCGACGGTGATCCCGCCGAACGCGCAGAGGATGACGACCACGCCGATGGTGCCGCCGCCGACGACCAGCGAGCCGTTGCCCCAGCCGATATCGGCGGTCAGCCGCAGGACTTCCTTGCGATAGTGCTCGAGCACGAACGGAATCGCGCCGAGCGTCTGGAAGAACGTGATCGCCTGGTGCCCGAGCCGCTGATTCGCCCGGTACGGCGCGGCCAGCGCGTTGCTCGCGATCCGCACCGGCTTCAGCGCGGGCGGGGTGTACTTCGTCCCCACCTCAGACCACCTTCGTCGGGAAGAGCGTGTTGTACAGCTGGGTCAGAATGATGTTGGTGGCGAACAGCATCAGCGCCGAGGTCACCACCGCGGAGTTCACCGCGTTGGCGACGCCGCCCGGACCGCCCTTGGCGTGCAGGCCGATGTCGCAGGCGATGATCGCGGTCAGCACACCGAAGATCGCCGCCTTGACCAGCGCCACGATCAGGTCGTCGGCCACCGCGAAGGAGGCGAACGAGCCGATGAACGAGCCCGGCGTCCCGGACTGGGCGTAGACATTGAACATATAGGCCGTCGCGAAGCCGACGAACACCACGAACCCGCACAGCAGCATGCTCACCAGCACCGCGGCCAGCAGCCGCGGCGCGACCAGCCTGCGCACCGGATCCACGCCCATCACTCGCATGGCGTCGATCTCCTCACGGATGGTGCGCGAGCCCAGATCGGCGCAGATGGCCGAGCCGACCGCACCCGCGATCATCAGCGAGGTGACCAGCGGGGCGCCCTGGCGGATGATGCCAAGGCCCGCGACCGCGCCGATGAAGGTGGTGGCGCCGACCTGGTTGACCAGCGCGCCGATCTGGATCGAGACCACCACCGCGATCGGGATCGCCACGAAGACCGTCGGCGCGGCAGAGACGTTGGACATGAACGCGCACTGCTTGATGAACTCCCGGTACGGGAACCGCCGGGCGACCATCGAGCGGAACAGCTCGATCACCGCGGCCCGGCCCAGGCTGACCTGCCGGCCGAGCGTTTCCAGGGACTGCTGCGGATGCCGCTTCCACAGTCCCTTCAGATCCTCGACGGCACGTTCGAGATCCGTGCTCGCCGATGGGCTTTCGGTGGTTGTCACGCTGCCCGAGTTCCTTTCTGGGCTTTTCGCCGCTTGTCTCGCCGACCGCGGGCGGCCTTCCCTACGAGTGCGCGGAGCGTGTGCAGTCTCCCATGACGGAGATGCGCATCACAAGCCGTAAGTGAATAGCCATTCTCCGGAATGCGCCGACCGGTTCGTAGGCCTCGCAAACCTCGATCGGTGACAACTCGAACAGAGTCACCGCATTTCAGGGCTGCGCGAGCACCAAGCGGTCATGCCATTTCCGTATGGATCTTTATCGGAGTAAGTTCATGTAAATTAGGCCGCCGTTCCGGAGGTGGGGGAAACAGCTCAGGCCGGGTTGCTCAGATACTGCTGCAAGAAGTACAGCCCCGCCCCGAGCGCCGCGACACCCGCGACCGCGGTCGCCAGCACGGCGACCCACAATCCGAAGCGCAGTACGGGATTGACCCTGATACCCCCGCCCAGGATCCTGATGCCGGAGACCAGGATGTCGATGAGCCAGACCAGGATCATCATGTCATCGTCACATTCGCGAAGATGAGCACCGGCCAGCAGACGATGGAGCCGAGGAACGAGACGATCACGTCGATGCCGTGCATCTCGCGTAGGTGCGAGGTGTGCGTCAGGGTCCAGACGACGCCGACCAAGCCGTACGGGATCGCGAGGATGATCAGCGTCCCGAGGAACTCCGACACCTTCATCTCATAACTGAATATTCGATCCAGTTTCTTCAACACTGAAGTGCTTCCTTTCCTTCGCTCCGGCCGGAAGCATCACCCGCTCGCGCGGCCGGCCGAGGCGCCCGCGCCGTATGTTACTCATGATTCACAGTGTTACGGAAGGACTTCGACGGAACCAGCCTTCGGCGTACCACCATTTCCCGTGGTCAGCACGGTCAGGGCGGCCCCGAAAGAAGTTACCAAATATTCTTGCCCACCCTGTTCCGTCCACGAAGAATGGTCAGTAACATAGCATCGTGGAGCGGGGTGCAGTGCCGCATCACCCGACGAGTCGGGCCACGGCGCACCCCGGATCGCGTGGACGAGGAGGGAAGGACTCCCATGACCGCCGTAGCCAGGGACGATTACCGGCACGAACCCGCACCGCTGACCAAGGAACAAACCCGCATTCACATTCCGACCGAGCACCGGCCGCCGAGCAAGAAGCCGCTCAAACTGTCCGACGCACTGGACTTCTGGGCATTCGCCGGCGCAGCCGCCAACGTCGCGATGCAGATGGCACGCCCCGGCGTCGGCTACGGCGTGGTCGAAAGCAAGGTCGAGTCGGGTTCGCTGATGAAGCACCCGTGGAAGCGCGCACGCACCACCGCGACCTACCTCCAGGTCGCCATCCTCGGCACCGACGAGGAGCGGCAGGCCTACCGGGAAGCGGTGAACGCCGTGCACCGGCACGTGCGCTCGGAGCCGGGCGCGCCCGTCAAATACAACGCCTTCGATCGCGACCTGCAACTGTGGGTAGCCGCCTGCCTCTACATCGGCTACGAGGACACTTACCAGATGCTGTCGGGCAAGATGAGCGACGAGCAGGCCGAACAGTTCTACTCGACCGCCTCGACGCTGGGCACCACCCTGCAGGTGACCGAGGAGATGTGGCCCGCCACCCGCGCCGACTTCGACGTCTACTGGAACAAGGCCTGCGAGCAGGCCGTTCTCGACGAGTACGTGCTCGCCTACATCAACGATCTGCTCGATCTGAAGATGATCGCCTGGCCGTTGCGCGTATTGTTCGGCGGCCTGCTGCGTTTCCTCACCATCGGTTTCCTCGCGCCCTATTTCCGCGAGCAGATGCGGCTGGAATGGAGTTCGACCGACCAGCGCCGCTTCGAGCACCTTTTCATGTTCGTCGGCTTCGTCAACCGCTTCATCCCCCGCTTCATCCGGCACGCCGGAAGTTACGCACTGATGGGTGACCTGAAACTCCGCAGGCGGCGGCGCAAGTATCTAGTGTGAACCGCATGCGCGTCGTGGACATGCACCGAACGATCGCAGCGCCGATCGGCGAGGTATTCGACTGGATGACCGATGCGACGAATTATCACCGGGTTCCGGCGGTTCGTCGCGTCACCCTCGTCCGCCCCGGCGACACCCACGGCCACGGCGTCGGCGCCATCCGGATCGTCAACGCGCTGCTGTTCCATATGACCGAGGAGATCCTCGAGTTCGACCGGCCCACGTACATGCGCTACTACATTCCGCGCTCGGCGCCGCCGCTGCGCCACGACGAGGGCTACATGCGGTTCGAGGAGGTGCCCGGGGGCACCCATGTGCGCTGGTACTCCCGTTTCGAGGTGAAGTCCCCGTTCGCCTCGGACCTGTGCACCCTGATCATGGTGCCTGTGATCGCGAGCGGCTTCCGCTTCACCCTCGACACCTGCGAGAAGGAACTGCGCCAGACCAGGTACTGACCGCTTGCGCGCCGGAACCTCGAAGCCCTCGTCTTCCGGCGAGGGCTTCGCGATCGCGGTCGGGGGATCAGGTCGGCGGGGCGGGCAGCGGAATCGAAATGCCCAGCGGCAGTTCGATGCTCGGACCGCTCGGAGCGGGTGCCGGCGCCGCCGGGGCGGGCTGCAATTGCGCGCCGCCACCCGACGGCGCGGCAGGCGCGGCCTGCAACGGCGCGCCTGCCCGCGGGGCGGGTGGCGACTTCGGAGACGCGGGCACGGGTGCGGGCAGCGCCTTCGGCGCGTGCGGGGTGCCCGGGGTGTCGCACAGCAGTCCGCACGACACCGCGCCGATGCCGGGCAGATTCACCAGGACCGGCGGCGACGGGTCGGGAACGGCGGTGGGCGCCATCGGCTGCAGGCGCAGCGGGCGCGCCCCCGGTGCGGAGGCCAGCACATCGACGCCGCTGCCGCCCGGGCGCGACGGCGAGGTGACGGTCGACGGCGGGACGAGACCGGGGGCGACCGTGACCGGCCGGGGCGCGCCGCCGCTGCGGTAGGCCGCCGACCAGCTCAGCACGTCGGCGGCATAGGACGACGAGTTGTTGTAGCGCAGGACAGCGCGCACCTCTTGCTGGGGATCGGCGAGATTCATCCCGCCCGAACACAAGTACTTGCCCGCGGCCAGCGCGGAGTCGAAGACGTTCTGCGGGTCGGAGACCCCGTCGCCGTTGCCGTCGGCGGCGTACTGCGACCACGTCGAGGGCAGGAACTGCATCGGGCCGAGCGCCCGCACATATCCGCCGCCGGCGGCCGCGATGATCTCGTTGCCCGGCAGCGTCCCGTCCAGGGCCGGCCCCAGGATGGGAGAAACCGCCGTCCCCGCCGCGTCGGTGCGCCCGTTGTCCGCATGCGCGGATTCGATGCGCCCGATCCCGGCGAGCAGATGCCACCGCAGACCGCAGCCGGGCATCGAGGACTCCAGCGCCAGTTCGGCATTGCGATACGCCGCCAGCACGATCTCCGGAATGCCGAGCAACCCCCCGGTATTCGGCAGCGAGATCTCCCGCAGCGTCACCTGACCGGCGCCCAGTGCGCCATCGGCAGGCGCGGTGACGCTGCGCAGCGAGCGCGGGCTGCCCGCGGCGACGGAGAGCAGCCCCACGGTGCTGCCCGCTCCCGGTTCGGGCAGGGCGGACAGATCGGGCTTCGCCCCGGCCGAGTCCGCCCCGAGCGCCTCGGAGCCCGACATGAGCAGTCCCGCCGTCAACAACGCCGACGCGGTGAGTGGAGCAGATCTTCGCATACGACCCCCGGCCTGTCGTGCCCACGCGAAAGACACCCGCGCAGGCGGGCACCACAGCCGGGACAACGACGTCCACCGGCTTCGGGATGCGCTCGACATCCTCCAGCCGCAGTAACTATCTGAGAACAGTAGTTAACATACCGTAGAGACGGCGATCACAAAAGCTGTGAATCCAGCGGAATAGTCAATCACTTATCGGCAGCTGCCGAGACCCGGTCGGCGATGCCGCTGCCAGCCGGAACCCGGGTGAGGTGATCCAGGACCGCCGCGCGCAGGGAGGCTATCAGTGCGGTCACATCCAGTGCAGATCGCATCGCCGACCCCCCGCGCTCAGCTCGCTCACCCACGATCGAGCAGCCGCCGCCGACCCCCGGTGCGCACCCTCGACCGGACGATGCTCCTCCGACTCGAGCGCACATCAGCATCAACCTCGACCGGCCCCTGCGGCAATGACGAGACGTAAGCGTCGGTGTACTTCGCGCGCACGCGTGACGCGGCGAAGCCAGCCGGTCACGGCGCCTGCCTGCGCGACCTTGTGGGGAATCGGCTACCTCGTCCGCCGGCGCCGGCGAGATTCCAGCTCAGGACGAGCGCGAGCCGAGCCCGTATCCGCGGCAGCAGCGGCGCCGGTAGCCCACGATCGCGGTGGTCGGTCGGTTACGGTCGACACCGTGTCGATACGCGCGAAGATCTGCGGAATCCGAACCGGAGCAGACCTGCGAATTGCGGTGGATGCCGGGGCGGAAGCCGTCGGATTCATCAGTGGCGTCACGCATTTCAGCGAAGACGCGTTGCCCCCGGATCGTGCGGCGGAACTGTCGAAACGCACACCGCCCTTCGTGACCAGGGTTCTCGTCACTCACCTCGAGGATGCCTCGTCGATCATCGAACTGGCCGATCACATCGGAGTCGACGCCATCCAAGTGCACGGATTGGTCACCGAGGAGACCGTCCGGCGGGTGCGTGCGATGGCCGGTGGGCGAAAGGTGTTGCGGGCGGTGCATGTGACCGGGCCGGAAGCAATCGATCGCGCACTGCGTGCGGCCGCTGATTGTGATGGCCTCGTTCTCGATTCGCGCACCGACGATCGCCTGGGCGGCACCGGCAGGACCCACGACTGGTCGATCAGCGCGGAAATCGTGCGCGCGCTGGACGGCTCCGGTTGTCCGGTCGTTCTCGCGGGCGGGCTCGCCCCGGCCGATGTCGCCGAAGCCATCACGGCGGTCGGGCCGCACGCCGTCGACGTCAACAGCGGGGTCGAGGCAGCCGGTGGTGAGAAGGATGCGGCGGCGTGCGCGGCGTTCGTCGCGATGGCTCATCGGGCTACCGGCCGCCTGTCGGCGGATCCGGCCGAGACGGAGCGTCCGGGCTGACGGCTGACGCGTGGCCGGTCGAAATCGGACTGGGAGACCGGCCCCTCTGACTGTCAGGAGGCGGTGAAGACCTCGTCGAGGCTCGTGGCGGTGAACAGTCGCTGCGACCAGGTCAGCAACTGTGCCGGATCGGGTGGGTCCAGATCGTCTTCGCCGGTCTCGCCCACAAGGAAGATGTACGTCACCAGTGCCTGCAGGTCAGCCAGACCGCCGGGCGTGCCCAGCAGATTCTGCGGGTCGGGCAGCCAGGGTGTCAGGCCTGCGCCGAGGTGGGGATTGCCTGCCGTGATCTTGTGCAGGACGAACGTCAACCGCGCCGGGGGTGTGCGGGGCGGGACCGGAGGGTGGGCAGGCCGACGGTGGTCAGGTCGTCGAGGATCAGGCGCAGGTGCGGTAGATGATCGGCCAGTGTGGACCGTACGACGCGCATCCCCCCGACACGAAAACCGCTGGGGCGCAGTTTCGTGTCGGGTACCGCATGTCGCGCATCGCCGAACGACCGGAGGGCTATGTGCCCTGGGTGGCGGCGACGAGGGAGTTGGGTCGCAAGTCGAGCCAATGGTTTTCGACGTAGTCGAGGCAGGATTCGCGGGAGGCGGCGCCGTGGGCGATCTGCCAGCCGGTGGGGACGGCGGCGAAGATCGGCCACAGCGAGTGCTGGCCTTCGTCGTTGATCAGGACGTAGAACTCGGCGGTGTCGTCGTCGAAGGGGTTGCTCATGGGGGCGCCTTTCGGAGTCAGGATCGGTGGGCTTCGGCCCAGGCGGTGGTCAGGACGTGGCCGATGCGGGCGAGGGCGCGGTCGGAGGTCATGCGCCAGTGGGTGGCGGATACGGCGTGGTTGTGGACGGTGCCGTCTACGGCTTCGGCCCAGGTCGCCGCGCCGGTGGCGCCGGTGGGGTCGTCGTGGGCGGCGGTGAAGTAGAGGAGGTTGCCCTTGTAGCGGCGGGGGCGGTAGCGGGTGAGCAGGTCGAGGGAGCGGGCGCCTTCGGCCAGCAGGCGCGTGAGGCGGTCGGGACCGAAGGAGGCAAACGGTTCGGGGAGGTCCGCGATCAGGGCGGCCAGGCGTCGGGAGTCCCAGTCCGACGGGTCGAAGTCGGCGCCGAGGACGGCCTCGAGTTCGGCGGTGGGTTCTCCCAGCAGGCCGCCGACCAGGTCGGCTACCGGGACGGTGGAGACGGCGATCGGCCCCACGATCCGGGGGCTGTCCATCATGGCGAGGGTGGCGACGTACTGGCCCTCGTCCTGGAGCTGGATGGCGATGGCGTGGGCCAGGGCGCCGCCGAGTGACCAGCCGAGGAGGTGGTAGGGGCCCTCGGGCTGGACGGCACGGATCTCGCGCACGTAGCGGCGGGCCAAGTCGTCGATCGAATCCGGCAGGGGTTCGGCCGAATTCAGTACCGGCGACTGGAGGCCGTAGATGTCGCGGTCGGCGTCGATATGGGCGGCCAGACCCGCGAACGACCAGGCGACGCCGCCTGCGGGGTGGACGCAGAACAGGGGTTCGCCGGTGCCACCGGTGCGCAGCGGGAGCAGCACGTCGAAGGCGGCGTCCTCGTCGAGCCGGCCGCGGCCCGCGCGTGCTCGTTCGAGCTGGGCGACCAGGCCGGCAGGCGTCGGGGCCGAGAACAGCCACAGCACGGGGATGCGCTCCCCCAGCACTTCGGCCAAGCGGGTCGCCAGGCGGGTGGCGAGCAGGGAGTTGCCGCCTCGTTCGAAGAAGTTGTCGTCCAGGCCGATTCGGTCCGCGCGCAGCAGTTCGGCGAACGTCGCGCAGACAGCGCTCTCCAGTTCTGTCGCCGGCGCGCGGTATTCGCGTTCACGGAGTTGCGGGCGCGGCAGGGCGGCGCGGTCGAGTTTGCCGTTGGCGTTGCGCGGCAGGGCGTCCATGGGCAGCAGGGCGGCGGGCACCATGTAGCTGGGCAAGGACCGGGCCAGCGCCGCGCGCAGCTCCTCGGGGTCCAGCGTCGGCACCTTATCGACGGCACCCGCGGTGACCTCGGCGCCCTCCCGATCGCCTGCCCGCGAGGGATCGAGCAGGGTGTAGTAGCCGACCAGTATCGCGTCGGCCGCGCCGGAGTCGTGGGCGAGGACTGCGGCCTCGCCGACGGCCGGGTGGGCGCGCATGGCGTGCTCGATCTCGGCGAGTTCGATGCGGTAGCCGCGCACCTTGACCTGGAAGTCGCGGCGCTGGACGAAGACCAGCTGACCGTCGGCGGTCCAGCGGACCATGTCGCCGGTGCGGTAGAGGCGGCTGCCGGGCTCGCCGAAGGGATCGGCGACGAAGCGGTCGGCGGTGAGATCGGGCCTGCCGTGGTAGCCGCGGGCCAGCTGCGCGCCGCCGAGGTAGAGCTCGCCGACGACGCCGGTCGGGACCGGGTGCAGACGGTCGTCGAGGACGTAGACGCGGGTGCCAGCCTCGGGGGTGCCGATCGGGGCGACCGCGCCGGGATCACCGGCGCCGGTGCGGTATCTGGTGACCGAGACCGCGGCCTCGGTGGGGCCGTAGAGGTTGTCCAGGCGGGCGGCGGTCAGGGCGGCGGCGCGGTGCACCGTCTCGGCGGGCAGGGGCTCGCCGATCACCAGCAGCCTGCGCAGCGCGGCGGGGAGCGGGCCCTCGCTGACCTCGGTGAGCATGGCCAGCTGTGAGGGCACCAGGGTGAGGGTGGTGACCTCGGTGCGGGCGATCAGGTCCAGCAGGCCCTGCGGGTCGCGGTGCGCGCCTTCGGGGGCGAGCACCAGGGCGGCGCCGGTGCGCGGTGCCAACCAGAACTCCCAGACCGAGAGGTCGAAGGCGGCGGAGGTGTGCAGCAGGACGGCGTCGTCGGTGGTCAGGCCGTATTCGGACTGCATCCACTCGAGCTGGTGGGTGACCGCGGCCTGCGGGACCACCACGCCCTTGGGTGTGCCGGTGGAGCCGGAGGTGAAGATGATGTAGGCGGCGTCCTCGGGGCGAGCCGGGCGGGTCGATTCATACGGACGCACCGGGTGCGGGCTGATCTCGGCGCCGATGACCGCGGCGGTGTCGATGTCGAGCACGATCTCGTGCGCGCGCACGCTCTCGGGCAGCATCGGGTTGCTCGCGGAGATCAGCACCAGCGCCGGGTCCGCGGCCGCCAGGACCGCGGAGGTGCGCTCGAGCGGGTGCGCCGGGTCCAGCGGGACGTAGGCGGCGCCCGCGGTGAGCACCGCGTACATGGCGGTCAGGAGTTCGGTGCTGCGCGGAATGGCCAGCGCCACCACGGTTTCCGGGCCGATACCGCGAGCGATGAGCACTCGTGCGAGGCGGTTGACGCCTGCGGCGAACCGGGCGTAGGTCAGGGTACGGTCGCCGTCCACGACGGCGATCGCGTCGGGGGTGCGGGCGGCTTGCGCGTGGAATCCGGCGGCCAGCGTGCCGGACGCGCAGAACCGGTCGGGCTGGTTCCAGCCGTGCACGATGCGTTCGGTTTCGGCGGCGTCGAGCAGCGGGAGATCGCCGACCGGGGTGTCCGGGGCGGCGAGGACCGCGGTGAGCAGGCGCCGCAGGCGGCCGGCGATATTGGCGACGGTCGATTCGTCGAACAGGGCGGTCGCGTAGGTGATGGCGGCATCCATGCCCGCGGGTGTGCCGTCGGGGGTGTGCCGGTCGGTCACCACCAGGTGCAGGTCGAACTGGGAGACCTCGGTGTCGAAATCGACCGCTGTGGCCGTGATTCCGTCGAGGTCGACGTCGGCTTCGGCCTGGTTGTGGAAGGAGAAGCCGACCTGGAACAGCGGGTGGCGGGCGGTGGAGCGTTCCGGGTTGACGACCTCGACGAGGCGCTCGAAGGGGATGTCGGCGTGCGCGAAGGCGGCCAGGTCGGCCGCACGCACCCGGGCGAGCAGGTCGGTGAAGCTCGCCGCGGGTTCGACACGGGCGCGCAGCACCAGGGTGTTGACGAACATGCCGACCACGTCGTCGAGTTCGGCCGCGCCGCGACCGGCCACCGGGGTGCCCACGGCGATGTCGTCGGTGCCGGAGAGCCTGGCCAGCAGGACCGCGAAGGCGGCGTGCACGACCATGAACGGGGTCGCGCCGTGGGCGCGGGCCAGTTCGGTGAGAGCGGCGTGGGTGGCGGCGTCGACGGTGAAGTCGACGTGCCTGCCCCGGGTGGACGCGACGGCCGGGCGCGGCCGGTCGGTGGGCAGCGGGAGCTGGGCGGGCAGGTCGGTGAGGGTGTCGAGCCAGAACCGCAGCTGGCGGGAGACCAGCGAGTCCGGGTCGTCCTCGGCGCCGAGCAGGGCGCGCTGCCAGAGGCTGAAATCGGCGTACTGCACGGGCAGCGGGGTCCATGCGGGAGCGTGACCGCGACGGCGCGCGGCGTAGGCGACCATCACGTCGCGGGCCAGCGGAGCGAGTGAGGATCCGTCGGCGGCGATGTGGTGCATCACGACGACCAGGACGTGCTCGTCGGCCTGGGACCGGTGCTGCGCTCCGGCCGCCGCGGCACGGTCGCCGACCGGTGCGGCTTCGGTGTCCGCGTGGGTCTCGTCGGCGGGATCGGTGCCGGTGAACGGGCGGAACAGCCGGGCGCGCAGCGGCGGGGCGTCGGTGACGTCGAAGCCGGCGCCGACGAAATCGAGGACGGCGGTGGGCAGGTCGTCGACGGCGACCGGGATGGGGACGAGCACCGGGATGCCGGCCCGGTCGACCGGCAGGACGACCTGGACCGGTTCGCCGTCGCGTTCGGGGTAGACGGTGCGCAGGACTTCGTGCCTGGCCACCACATCGGCGACGGCGGCGCCCAGCGCGGCCACATCGAGTTCGCCGGTGAGGCGGACCGCCAGCGGGATGTTGTAGGCGGTGGACTGGTGGTCGAGGCGGTTGAGGAACCACATGCGCTGCTGGGCGAGCGAGAGCGGGACGGCTTCGTCCGCCGCGCGGGTGCGGGCGGTCAGCCGGGGCCGGGCGGTCTCTCCCGCCTCGGCGAGGGCGGCGGCCAGGTCGGCGACGGTGCTGTGTTCGAAGACGGTGCGGACGCCGACGGAGACGGACAGGGCCGTACCGAGGCGGGCGGCGACCTGGGTGGCGGTGAGCGAGTTGCCGCCGCGGGCGAAGAAGTCGTCGTCGAGACCGACTTCCCCGGCGGGCAGGCCGAGCACCTCGGCGAACACCGCCGCGACCGCGACCTGGGCCGCGGTTTCCGGAGCGCGGAAGGCGGCGGCCTGGAACACCGGTTCGGGCAGGGCGTCGCGGTCGAGTTTGCCGACGGGGGTGAGCGGCATGCGGTCGAGGACGACGACGGCGGCGGGCACCATGTAGGCGGTCAGCGAGCGGGCGGCGTGCGCGGTGAGCTCGGCCGGGTCGAGGTGGCGGCCGGGCTCGGCGACCACATAGGAGACCAGCGAGACCGTGCCGTCGGGGCCGGTGTGGCCGAGGGTGACGGCTTCGCGAACGCTTTCGTGCGCGGAGAGCACGGCGTCGATCTCGCCGAGTTCGATGCGCAAGCCACGGACCTTCACCTGGTGGTCGGTGCGGCCGAGGTACTGCAGCGCGCCTCCGGCGGTCCAGCGCGCCAGATCTCCTGTGCGATAGAGCCTTTCGCCGGAGGTCCCGTACGGGTCGGCGACGAATCGCTCGGCCGTGAGGCCGGGGCGGGCGTGGTAGCCGCGGGCCAGGCCCGCGCCGCGCAGATAGAGCTCACCGGCCACGCCCGCGGGCACCGGGCGCAGACCTGCGTCCAGGACGACGGCCGACATATTGGCCAGCGGCACACCGAGTTCCACCGGGTGGCCGGGCAGCAGCGCGGGGCTGACGGTGGCGACGATGGTGGTCTCGGTGGGGCCGTAGCCGTTGTGCACGGCGCGGCCGGGCGCCCAGGTGTCCACCGCGTCCTGGCCGAAGCCCTCGCCGCCGATGATCAGGTGGCCGAAGGCGGGCAGACGGGCGGGGTCGAGAGTCCGCAGCACCGACGGGGTGATGAAGGCGTGGGTGACCTCGTTGGCAGCCATGAACTCGGTGAGTTCGTCGCCGCCGAACACCTCGGGCGGGGTGAGGAACAGCGTGCCGCCTTCGACGAGCGCGAGCAGGAGTTCCAGCATGGCGGCGTCGAAGCTCGGGGAGGCGACGCCGAGCACCCGGGCGTTCGCGGTGACGGCGTAGCGGTCGCGTTGGGTGCGGGCGACGCCGGCGATGCCCGCGTGGGTGACCAGCGCGCCCTTGGGCAGACCGGTGGAACCGGAGGTGTAGATCATCCAGGCCGGGTTGGCGATGCGCACCGGGCGCACGAGTTCGCCGGTGGCGATCGGAGCCGGACTGGTGTGGCGCAGCCGGGTCGCCGTCGCGGGGGCGTCCAGCACCACCCATTCGGTGTCACCGGGCAGGGCGGCGCGGGCGGAGCCGACGGTGAGGCCGAGGACCGCGCCGGAGTCGGCGAGCATGTGGGCGATGCGGTCGGGCGGGTAGGTGGGGTCGACCGGGACGAAGGCGGCGCCGGTCCTGGCCACCGCCCACAGCGCGAGCTGGAAGCGGGCCGAGCGCGGGATGGCGAGGGCGACGATGTCCTCGGCGCCGATGCCGTGGCCGATGAGCATCCTGGCCAGGCGCGCGGACTGCTCGTCCAGTTCGCGGTAGGTCAGACGGGTTTCGCCGTCGACGACCGCGAGGCCGTCGGGGTTCGCCGCGACCGCGCCGGCCAGCATGTCGGCCAGGGTGCACGGCGGGGTCGTCGGGCCGTAGCGGTCGAGCAGGTCGGCGCGTTCGCCCGGTGCGAGCAGTTCGGCGGCGCCGACCGGCTGGTCCGGATGACCGGTGAGCGCGCCGAGCAGGCGGCCGAAGCGGCGCAGCAGGCCGGCGGCGGTGGACTCGTCGAACAGGTCGGCGGCGTACTCGATTTCGACGGGCAGGTGACCGTCGGCGTCGGGTTCGTCGGCCAGGGTGAACTGGAGGTCGAAGCGGGCGACGGTTTCGTCGAAGTCGACCGGGGCGAGTTCGAGGCCGGGCACGGTGACGGCGCCGGACTCCATGTTCTGGTAGTTCAGCACCACCGTGAACAGCGGATGGCGGGCCGGGCTCGCGGTGACGCCCAGTTCCTCCACCACTCGTTCGAACGGCACGGTGGCGTGCGAGAACGCTTGCAGATCGGCGGTTCTGGTGGCCTCGATCAGGCTGTCGAAGCTCTGTGCCGGGGCGAGGTGGGTGCGCAGGGTCAGGGTGTTGACGAACATGCCGACGAGGTCGTCGAGGGCGGCCTCGCCACGACCGGCGACGGGGGTGCCGACGGCGATGTCGCCGGAGCCGGACAGCCGGGCCAGCAGCACCGCGAGCGCGGCGTGCACGACCATGAACGGGGTCGCGTCGTGGCGGCGGGCCAGGTCGGCGATCCTGGCCCCCAAGTCGCCGCCGAGCCTGCCACGCACGGTCGCGCCGCGCTTGGCGGCCACCGGCGGGCGGGGCCGGTCGGTGGGCAGCGCCAGTTCCTCGGGCAGGCCGCGCAATGTCTCGCGCCAGAAGGCGAGTTCGCGGTCGGCGACCGCGTCCACCGCCGCGGCCTGCCACAGGGCGTAGTCGGCGTACTGGGCGGACAGTTCCGGCCAGGCCGGCTCGGCACCCGCGACGCTCGCGAAGTAGGCGGCCATGAGGTCGCGCAGGAGCGGGCGCAGGGAGAAGCCGTCGGTGGCGAGGTGGTGCAGGACGGCGACGAGCACCCGGCTGTCCACGCTCTCGCGCAGCAGCACGGCGCGCACCGGGACCTCTGTGGTGACATCGAAGCCGGCGCCGAGGAATTCGGCGACGCGGGCCTGGAGACGATCCGGCTCGACGTCCTCGACGGTCAGGCGGACGGGGTGCTCGCTCGCGGGCAGGATCACCTGGCGGCCGGCGCCGTCCGGGCCTTGCGGGTAGTAGGTGCGCAGCGATTCGTGGCGGGCGACGACGGCGGCGAAGGCCGCGGCGAGCCGGTCCTCGTCGATCTCGCCGGTCAGGCGCATCGCGACCGGGATGTTGTGTGCCGGGGAGTCCGGATCGAGGCGGTTGAGGAACCACATGCCGCGCTGGACCGGGGCGAGCGGCAGCACCTCCGGGCGGGGACCCGCGACCAGCGGGACCACCGCCGGGCCGGTGTCGCCGTCGGCGGTGAGCGCGGCGGCCAGGCCTGCCACGGTCGGCTGCTCGAACAGCAGGCGGACCGGTACCCGCCTGCCGAGGCGCTCGCCGATGCGGGCCAGGACCCGGGTGGCGCTGAGCGAGTTGCCGCCCAGGTCGAAGAAGCTGTCGTCGACGCCCGCGCCGGTCACGCCGAGCACCTCGGAGAAGGCCTGGGCGACGAGGCGTTCGGCCGCGGTGACCGGGGCACGGTAGTCGCCGGAGTCGAAGACCGGTTCGGGCAGGGCGGAGCGGTCCAGCTTGCCGGAGGTGTTGAGCGGGAACTCCTCGACCGTCAGCAGGGCCGAGGGGATCATGTACGCGGGCAGCGCGGCGTGGGCGGCGGCGCGGGCTCGCTCGACCAGCCGCGCGGGGTCGGCCGCGCCCGCGCGCACCGTCGCGGCGTTATCACCGGGCACGGCGAGGCCTGCGGTCTCGGCACTGGCGCCTGCCCGCACGGCAGCGTCGGGTGCGGCGTCCATCCCGGCCGCGTGGTTTCCGCCGGGCAGCAGGTACCCGACCAGATGGTCGCCGATCACGCGGGCCGCGGCCTGAGCGACGCCGGGGACCGCGGCCAGCACGGCTTCGATCTCGCCGAGTTCGATGCGCTGGCCGCGGAACTTCACCTGGAAGTCGGTGCGGCCCAGGTAGACCAGTTCGGCGGTGTCGCCGTGGGTCTCCCAGCGCACCAGGTCGCCGGTGCGGTACATGCGCTCGCCGGAACTCCCGAAGGGGTTGGCGACGAAGCGGTCGGCGGTGAGGGCGGGGCGGCCGTGGTAGCCGCGGGCCAGCTGGATGCCCGCCAGGTACAGCTCGCCCGCCACGCCGGGGAGGGTGGGGCGCAGGCGCGAGTCCAGCACGTAGACGCGGCTGTTCCACTCGGGGTTGCCGATCGGCATGACCACGCGCTCGGTCTCGCCGGTGACCTCGCGGTAGGTGATGCTCACCGCCGCCTCGGTCGGGCCGTACAGGTTGTGCAGGGCGGCGGAGCTGATCGCGCCGAACGCGCGGACGGTCTCGGCGGCCAGCGCCTCGCCGATCACGAACACCATCCGCAACTGCCCGAGCGCGGCGGTATCGCCCGACTCGGCCACGTGACCGGCGAAGACGCCGAGCATGGTCGGCACGAAGTCGGTGACGGTCACGCCGTAGGCGCCCATCACCTCGGCGAGGTAGGCGGGGTCGCGGTGGCCCTCGGGGGTGGCCAGGACCACGGTGGCGCCGACGCGCAGCGGCAGGAAGTAGCCCCACAGCGAGACGTCGAAGGTGGTGGCCGTCTTCTGCAGGTACACATCGTCGGCGTCGAGCCGGTACTGCGACTGCATCCAGGTGACCTGGTTGACGATCGCGGCGTGGGAGATGCTGACGCCCTTGGGCTTTCCGGTGGAGCCGGAGGTGAAGACGACGTAGGCGGGGTGCTCCGGGGTGAGCGGCGCCGGGCGTTCATGGGCGGCGATCGGCTCGTCGGAGTACGCGGACGGGTCGATGCCGTCGACGGCGACGATCGGGCCCGCGTAGTCGAAGGCCACCGCGTCGCGGTCGGCGGTCAGCAGGGCGGCCGGGGCGGCGGTCTCGAGGATGTGGGCGATGCGCAGCGGCGGGTGGTCGGGGTCGATCGGCACGTACGCGCCGCCCGCCTTGAGCACCGCGTACATGGCGACGACCAGATCGACGGAGCGCCGGATTCCCAGGGCCACCAGACTTTCCGGGCCGACGCCGAGGGCGATCAGGTGGCGGGCCAGCTGGTTGCCACGGCGGTCGAGTTCACCGTAGCTCAGCACGATGGCGGGTGAATCGTCGTCGGGAACGTAGACCAGCGCCGGGTCGTCCGGGGTGGCGGCGGCCTGGGCCTCGAACTCGTCGAGCAGCAGTTCGGCCAGCGGCGCGGTGTGCGCGGAGTCGTTCCACTCGGTGACCACGCGGCGCAACTCCCCCGGGCCGAACAGGTCGATGTCGCCGACCGGGACGTCGCGGTCGGTCGCCACCGCGGCCAGCAGCCGCAGGTAGCGCTCGGCCATGGTGCGCACGGTCGGCTCGTCGAACAGGTCGGTGGCGTAGGTGAAGCGCAGTGATCGCTCGGCGACGGTCAGTTGCAGGTCGAAGCGGGAGACCTCGTGGTCGATGCGGTATTCGGCGACGGTGACGCCGGACAGTTCGACGGAGATCGGCGCCAGGTTCTGGAAGAACAGCGCCACCTGGAACAGCGGGTGCCTGGCTTCCGAGCGCGGCGGGTCGAGCACCTCGACGAGGCGCTCGAAAGGGACCTCGGCGTGGGCGAAGGCGTCGAGGTCGCCCTCGCGGACCCGGCGCAGCACGGTGTCGAAGGTGTCGGCGCCGGTGATCTCGGTGCGCAGCACCAGGGTGTTGACGAACATGCCGACCAGGTCGTCGAGGCTCCGATGGCCGCGACCGGCGATGGGGGCGCCGATCGCGATGTCGCCGGTGCCGGACAGCCGGGCCAGCAGCACGGCCAGCGCGGCGTGCACGACCATGAACGGGGTTGCCTCGTAGCGAGCGGCCACCGTCGCGATGGCGGTGTCGATGTCCTCGGGCAGTGGCACGACCACGCTCGCGGCGCGCTGGGAGGCCAGGGCCGGGCGCGGGCGGTCGGTGGGCAGGTCGAGCTGGGCGGGCAGACCGCGCAGGCGTTCGCGCCAGAAGCCGAGCTGGGCGGCGGCGAGAGAGTCCGGATCGGATTCGGCGCCGAGCAGATCGCGTTGCCACAGCGCGTAATCGGCGTACTGGACGGTGAGTTCGGGCCACGCCGGATCGGCGCCGGTCACGCGGGCGGTGTAGGCGGCGGCGAGGTCGCGGGCCAGCGGGCCCATCGAGTAGCCGTCGGCGGCGATGTGGTGTACCACCAGCGCGAGCAGGTGCTCGCGCTCGGAGAGGCGGGCCAGGCCGACGCGCAGCGGGACCTCGGCGGTCACGTCGAACGGCGTGGTCACGAAGGCGGTGAGCGCGGCCGCCGGGTCGGAGCCGTCGAGTTCGGCGATCTCCGGGGTGTGGCCGGGGGCGAGGATCAGCTGGTGACCGACGCCGTCGCGGTCGGGGTAGACGGTGCGCAGGGTCTCGTGCCGGTCGACGATATCGGCGACGGCCGCGGCGAGCGCATCCCGGTCGAGATCGCCGGCGAAGCGGATGGCGACCGGGATGTTGCCTGCCGTCTCCTCGGGGTCGAAGCGGTTGAGGAACCACATGCGCTGCTGGGCGGGCGAGAGCGGCAGCGGGTCCGGGCGCGGGCCTGCCAGCAGTTCCGGTCGCGGCGCGGACGCGGTGAATCCGGCTGCGCGCGCGGCCAATCCGGCGACGGTCGGGGCGTCGAAGAGCAGGCGGACGGGCAGGTCGGTGGACAGTTCCGCGCCGAGGCGGGCCACAGCCCTGGTGGCACTGAGGGAGTTGCCGCCCAGGGCGAAGAAATCGTCGTCCGCGCCGAGCCGGTCGAGGCCGAGCACTTCGGCGAAGACGGCGGCGACGGTGCGCTCGGCGTCGGTGTCGGGAGCGCGGTAGGTCGCGGCTTCGAACACCGGCTCCGGCAGCGCCTTTCGATCGAGCTTGCCGGAGGAGTTCAGCGGGAATTCCTCGAGCGTCACGAAGGCCGCGGGGACCATGTAGGCGGGCAGGCGGTCGGACAGGGCGGCGCGCACCGAGTCCGTGCGCGCCGCGACAGCCCGGCCCGCATCGGCGACGGGCGTCGCCGCAGCGGCGACCTCACGCGGTGTCGTCGTCCCGGTCGACGCGGCGTTGCGCCGCTCCGCGGTGACCAGATAGGCGACCAGCATGTCGTCGCCCGCGGCGGAGGGGCGCACGACGACGGCGGCGCGGTCGATGCCGGGCAGCGCGGTCAGGGCGGACTCGATCTCCCCGAGCTCGATGCGCAGGCCACGCAGTTTCACCTGGAAGTCGGTGCGGCCCAGGTAGTCGAGTTCGCCTTCGGGAGTCCAGCGGACCAGGTCGCCGGTGCGGTACATGCGGGTGCCCGCTGGTCCGTACGGGTCGGCGACGAAGCGGTCGGCGGTCAGGTCGGGGCGGGCGACGTAGCCCAGGGCCAGCTGGTCGCCTGCCAGATAGAGCTCGCCGGGGACGCCGACGGGCACGGGACGCAGGCGGGCGTCGAGGACGAGCAGGCGGGTGTTGAAGACCGGGCGGCCGATCGGGACGGTGTCGACGTCGGCGTCGGTGACCTCGTGGAAGGTGACGTCGACGGCGGCCTCGGTGGGGCCGTAGAGGTTGTGCACACGGGTCCCCAGGACCGTGCGGGCGCGCTGGGCGGTGGGGGCGGGCAACGCCTCGCCGGAGGCGAACACCCGGCGCAGGCCGCGGCAGTCGCGTGCTTTCGGCTCGGCGAGGAAGACCGCGAGCAGGGACGGCACGAAGTGCGCGGTGGTGACGGACTCGGCGGCGATCAGCGCGGCCAGGTAGGCGGGGTCGCGGTGGCCGTTGTGGCGGGCCAGGACCAGGCGGGCGCCGACCTGCAGCGGCCAGAAGAACTCCCACACCGACACGTCGAAGGTGGCGGGGGTCTTCTGCAGGACGGTGTCGTCCGGGCGCAGGCCGTAGCGGTCCTGCATCCACACCAGCCGGTTGACGATCGCGGCGTGCGAGACCGCGACGCCCTTCGGCCTGCCGGTCGAACCGGAGGTGAAGATGACGTAGGCCGGGTGCTCCGGGCGCAGCGGCGCGGTGCGGTCCGCGTCGGTGACCGGGCCGTCGCCGAATCCGCTCAGGTCCAGCCGGTCGAGACGCACCTGGGGCGCGGACCCGGCGGGCAGGTCCTCCCCCGCTGTCAGCACGCAGATCGGTTGCGCGGTCCGCAGCACGTACTCGGTGCGCTCGGCCGGGTGCTCCGGATCGAGCGGGACGTACGCGCCACCGGCCAGGGTGACCGCGTACATGGCGGTGACCAGGTCGGCCGAGCGGCGCATGCCCAGCGCGACATACGCGCCCGGACCCACGCCCCGGGCGACCAGCCAACGCGCGAGTCGCCTCGCACGCCCGGCGAGTTCGCCGTAGGTCAGCTCCGCGCGCGCGGACTGCGAACGGGCGGATTCCGGATGCGCGGAGTCGGTGTCGGCGTGCCCGGGCTCGGCGAGCGGGGAGGCGCCGGGGCGCAGGGCATGGTGCTCGATGTCGTCGCCGGTGCGGTCCCGGTCACCGAGGACAGAGCTCTCGAAGGTGAGGGCGATGGCGGACGGGGTGCGGGCGACCTGGCGATCGAACAGCGAGGCGAGGGTGTCGTCGGGAGCGGCGATCGGATGGGTGGTGTCGTTCCAGTGCGACAGGACCAGGGCACGTTCGGCCGGGTCGAGCAGTTCGATGTCGCCGACCGGGCGGGTCGGGTCGGCGACGGCGGATTCGAGCAGGCGGACCAGACGGTCGCCGAAGGAGAGCACGGTCGCCCGGTCGAACAGGTCGGTGGCGTAGCGCAGGACCGCGCGGACGGCCGTGGCGCCGCCCTGCTCGGCGCCGTGTTCGGCGAGCTCGAGGGCCAGGTCGAACTGGGCGATGCCGTTGTCCAGCGGGTACGGCGCGACCTCGAGGCCGGGCAGGCGCAGCACGGTGTCGTCGCGGTGCTCGTAGGTGAGCAGGGTCTGGACGATCGGCGAATGCGCCTGGGAGCGCACCGGGTTCAGTTCCTCGACGACGCGCTCGAAGGGCAGGTCGGCGTTGGCGAAGGCGCGCACGTCGATCTCGCGGACCCGGGTCAGCAGATCGGCGAAGGACCGGTCGGCGGGGACGGGGGTGCGCAGGACGACGGTGTTGACGAACATGCCGACGAGGTCGTCGAGGGCCGGTTCGGCACGGCCCGCGACGGGGGTGCCGATGGCGATGTCGTCGGTGCCTGCCAGGCGGGCGAGCAGGGCGGCGTAGGCGGCGTGCACCACCATGAACGACGAGACGCCGTGCGTGCGGGCAACTTCGGCGATGGCGGCGGTCAGTTCGGCGGAGAAGGCGAACTCGACCGTCGCGCCGCGACCGGAGGCCACCGGCGGGCGGGGGCGGTCGGCGGGCAGTTCGAGGACCGGGGCGAGGCCGGCGAGTTCGGCGCGCCAGTGCGCGCTCTGGCGCGCGAGCAGCGAGTCCGGGTCGGCGGGGTCGCCGAGCACGGCGTGCTGCCAGAGCGCGAAGTCGGCGTACTGCACCGGCAGCGGCTGCCACTGCGGGGACGCGCCCGAGGTGCGGGCGGCGTAGGCGGTCATCAGATCGCGGGCCATCGGGGCGATCGAAACGCCGTCGGCGGCGATGTGGTGGACGACCACGACGAGCACGTGCTCACCCGGGGCCACGCGCAGCAGCCGGGCACGGATCGGCAGGGTGGTACGCAGATCGAAACCGGCGGAGAGGAATTCGAGAACTGCCTGCCGCGGTTCGGCGGCGTCGACCGGGGTGAGGTCCGGGTGCGGGGCCCGCTCCTGGATCACCTGGTGCGGGCCCTCGGCATCGGCGGGGAACAGCGTCCTCAGCGATTCGTGCCGGTCGACCACGTCGGCGAAGGCGGATTCCAGTGCGGCGGTGTCGAGGTCACCGGTGAGCCGGATGGTGAGCGGGATGTTGTAGACCGGCGAGTCCGGGTCGAGGCGGTTGAGCAGCCAGATCCGGGTCTGGGCGTGCGAAAGCGGAATACGGGCCGGGCGTGGGGCGGCGGCCAGGGCGGGGCGCGCCGCGGCCGGGCCGGTGTCGGCGATCCGGGCGGCGAGCGCGGCCACGGTGGGCGCCTCGAAGATCTCGCGGACGGTGAGCGCGATGTCCAGCGCGGCATTCGCGCGGGCGACCAGGCGCATGGCCAGCAGCGAGTTGCCGCCGAGGGCGAAGAAATCGTCGTCGGCGCCGACTCGAACACCGCCGCCGAGCAGGTCGGCGATCAGGCCCGCGAGCACGGTCTCGACCCCGGGGCGCGGGGCCCGGTAGGCGGTGGTGGCGGTGGTGAACTCGGCGGGCGGCAGGGCCTTGCGGTCGAGCTTGCCGACGGTGGTCAGCGGCAGCGCGTCCAGCACGACCAGGTGCGCGGGCACCATGTATCCGGGCAGGTGCTCGCGCACCTCGTCGAGCACGGCTTCGGCGCCGAGATCCGCGCCGCTGACGTAGCCGACGAGCGCGTCGCGGCCCGCCGCGTCGGTGGCGACCAGGACGGCGGCATTGGTCACCCCGGGCACGGCGGCCAGCGCGGCCTCGATCTCGCCGAGTTCGATGCGCTGGCCGCGCAGCTTGATCTGGAAGTCGTTGCGGCCCAGATAGACCAGATCGCCGTCGGCGTTCCAGCGGACCAGGTCGCCGGTGCGGTACATGAGCCGTCCCGGTACGCCGAACGGGTCGGCGACGAAGCGTTCGGCGGTCAGCCCGGTGCGGCCCTGGTATCCGCGCGCGAGCTGGTCACCGGCCAGATACAGCTCGCCGGGCACGCCGGTCGGCACCGGCCGCAGCCGGGCGTCGAGGACATAGACACGGGTGTTCCAGCACGGCCGGCCGATCGCCAGTTCGCGTGCCTCGGCCCCGTCGCCCCGGGGCAGGTCGGCGTCGGTGAACTCGTGGTAGACCGCCGAGATGGCGGCCTCGGTGGGGCCGTAGGCATTGTGCACTGTGCCGTCGAACACGCCGCGCAGGGCGGCGAGCAGGTCGGGGGTGAGCGCTTCGCCGCCGCAGTGCAGGTGCCGGAAGGAAGCCAAGGCGTCGCCCATGCCTTCGCCGATGAGCGCGGCCAGCACCGAGGGCACGTATTCGGCGATGGTGATCCGGTGTTCGCGCAGCAGGCCGGCGAAGTAGGCGAGGTCGAGATGCCCGCCGGGCGCGGCGATCACCAGCGGGGCGCCGACCGCGATCGGCAGGAAGCACTCCCAGACCGAGACGTCGAAGGTCAGCGGGGCGCGTTGCAGGATGCGGTCCGCGCCGGTCACCTCGTAGCGGTGTTCGAGCCAGCGCAGCTGGTTCATGATGGCGCGGTGGGTCACCGCGACGCCCTTGGGGCGGCCGGTGGAGCCGGAGGTGAACAGGATGTAGGCGAGGTTGTCCGGGCGCAGCTCGGCTCTGCGGTCGTCGTCGCCGACCGGGCGGGCCGGGTAGCCGGACAGGTCGAGGTCCGCGAGGACGACCGCGCGCACGCCGGGCAGCGGCGGCAGTTCCGCGCCGCCGACCACCAGCACCAGGGCGGGCCGGGCCTCCTCGACGATCCGGGTCAGGCGGTCGGCCGGATGCGCGGGGTCCAGCGGCAGGTAGGCGCCGCCGGCGCGCACGATCGCGAACATGGCCACGAGCATGTCCACCGAGCGCAGCGCGGCCAGGCCGACCACGGTCTCGGGGCCGACGCCCGCCTCGATGAGGTGGTGCGCCAATCGGTTCACGCGCTCGGCCAGCTCGCCGTAGGTGTACGACGCGCCTTCGAAGGTGACCGCGCGGCCGTGCGGGTCGGCGTCGGCGCGCACGGTCAGCAGATCGTCGAGGGTTTCCTCGGGCAGCTGCCGCCCGGTCGCATTGCGCTCCGACAGCAGCAGGCCCCGTTCGGCCACCGACATGAGTTCCACGTCGCCGACCGGGGTGCGGATGTCGCGAACCATCGCCCGCAGCATCCGCTCGAAGCCGGCGAGGAAGCCGGTGACGGTGCGCTCGTCGAACAGGTCGAGGGCGTAGTGCAGGTAGATGTCGATGCCCGCGGGCGCGCCGTCGGCGTCGTGGTGGTCGGTCAGGGTCCAGTCCATGTCCAGCTGGATGGGCGCGGGCCCGACCTCGAGTGCGCCGATCTCCAGCTCATGCAGGCGGACCTGCGGCTTCGCCTGGTTCTGCAGCGTGAGCGCGACCTGGTAGAGCGGCGAATGCGCTTGCGAGCGGACCGGATTGACCACGTCGACCAGCTGCTCGAAGGGCACGAGCGCGTGGTCGAAGGCGGCCAGGTCGGTGCGGCGGACCGACTCGACCAGATCGGCCAGGGTGGCTTCGGGGCGCACCCGGGTGCGCAGCACGAGGGTGTTGACGAACATGCCGACCAGCTCGTCGAGCGCCTGGTCGCCGCGGCCCGCGACGGGAGCGCCGATCACGACGTCGTCGGTGACGGCGAGGCGGCTGAGCAGGGCGGCCAGTGCCGTGTGCAACACCATGAACGGGGTCGCGCGGTGGGCGGCGGCCAGATCCTGGATGCCGCGGTGCAGGTCGGCATCGAGGCGGCCGGTGACGGCGCCGCCGCGGGTGCTCGCCACGGCGGGGCGGGGGCGGTCGGCGGGCAGGGTGATGACGTCGGGCAGGTCGTCGAGCTGTGTTGTCCAGTAGGCCAATTGACGCGACAGCACCGATCCGGCCTCGGTCGCCTCGCCCAGGGCGCGGCGCTGCCAGCAGGCGAAGTCCGCGTACTGGACCGGCAGTGGGGACCAGGCAGGCGGGTCGCCGGCGCGGCGGGCGAGGTAGGCGGTGGCCAGGTCGCGGGTCAGCGGGGCGAAGGACCAGCCGTCGGCGGCGATGTGGTGCACGACGAACAGCAGCACGTGCTCGGGTCCGTCGGCGTCGAGCACGCGCAGCAGGCGCACCCGGACGGGCGCCTCGGCGGTGACGTCGAACGGCGTGGTCGCCGCGTGGACGACCAGCTCGGGCAGCTCCCGCGCGCGCACGGGGCGGGTGATCAGATCGATCGAGTGCGTGCCGACCGGCAGCACCACCTGATGGGCCGCGCCGTCGTGTTCGGGGTAGACGGTGCGCAGGGTCTCGTGCCTGGCGACCACGTCGGCGATGGCGGCTTCCAGGGCCGCCACGTCCAGTTCGCCGCTCAGGCGCAGGGCGAACGGGATGTTGTAGGCGCCCCCGCCGCTGTCGGCGCGACCCTGGTCGAAGCGGTTGAGGAACCACATGCGCTGCTGGGCGATCGACAGCGGGACGGGCGCGGTACGCTCGCCCGCCACCAGCGGCGGGAGCGCGGCACCGACGGTGTCGGATTTTCCTGTGGCGGAGTCGATCACGCGGGCCAGCTCGGCGACGGTCGGCGCGTCGAAGACCGCGCGCACCGGCACCGGGACACCGGACGCGGCGGTGAGGCGGGCGGCGAGCTGGGTGGCGACGAGGGAGTTGCCGCCGAGGGCGAAGAAGTCGTCGCAGGCGCCGATCCCGGTGCGGCCCAGCAGTTCGGCGAACACACCGGCCACCAGGATTTCGGCGGCGGTCACGGGGGCGCGGAAGTCGGCGGTGACCGGCGCCGGAGCGGGCAGGGCCTTACGGTCGAGCTTGCCGGAGGCGTTGACCGGCAGGGCGTCGAGGGTGACGACGGTGGTCGGCACCATGTAGGCGGGCAGGCGGTCGGCGAGGGCGGCGCGCACCGTGTCCTGGGTGAGCGGGCCGGCGGCGGCGGTGGTCGTGACCAGGTAGGCGACCAGCTGGTCACCGGTGCCGTGGTCGTCACGGACGAGAACGGCGGCTTGGGCTACGCCCGGCAGATCCAGCAGGGCGGTCTCGATCTCGCCGAGTTCGATGCGCAGGCCACGGATCTTCACCTGGAAGTCGGTGCGGCCCAGGTATTCCAGTTCGCCCGCGCGATTCCAGCGGACCAGGTCGCCGGTCCGGTACATGCGGTCGGCGGGGGCGGCGGAGAAAGGATCGGCGACGAAGCGGTCGGCGGTGAGGTCGGTGCGGCCGAGATAGCCGCGGGCCAGCTGGGCGCCGGCCAGGTAGAGCTCGCCGGGAACTCCGACGGGCACCGGGCGCAGGCGGGCGTCGAGCACGTAGACGCGGGTGTTCCAGACCGGTCGGCCCATGGCGACGGTGTGGGTGTCGGCGTCGGTGACCTCGTGTGCGGTGACCTCGACGGCGGCCTCGGTGGGGCCGTAGAGGTTGTGCACATGCACGCCGGTGAGTTCGCGCAGCTTGCGTGCGGTCACGGCGGGCAGCGCCTCGCCGGAGCAGAACACATGGCGCAGGGTGGTGGGCGCGGGGTCGCCGGTCGGGAACGCCTCGGCGAGGAAGACCGCGAGCATGGAGGGCACGAAGTGGGTGACGGTGACGCGCTCGGCGGCGACGAGGTCGGCGAGATAGCGTGGGTCGCGGTGGCCGTCGGGGGCGGCCAGCACCATGCGGGCGCCGACCTGCAGCGGCCAGAAGAACTCCGGCACCGAGACGTCGAAGGTGACCGGGGTCTTCTGCAGCAGCACGTCGTCGGGGCTCAACGAGACGTAGGCGGACTGCATCCAGCACAGCCGGTTCACGATGGCGGCGTGGTCGACGGCCACGCCCTTGGGGCGGCCGGTCGAGCCGGAGGTGAAGATGACGTAGGCGGTGTGCCGCGGGCGCAGCGGGACCGGGCGGTCGGCATCGGTCACCGTGGCCGCGGAGTAGCCGCTCAGGTCGAGGAGATCGATGCGGACCTGCTCGATACGAGTCCCGCTCGCGAGGTCGAGATCCTCGCCGGAGGTCAGGACGGCGACAGGACGGGCGGTGTCGAGCACGTGGCCGATGCGCTCGGCGGGATGATCGGGGTCGAGCGGGACGTAGCCGCCGCCGGCGACGACGACGGCATACATCCCGGTCACCAGGTCGAGGGAGCGGCGCATACCCAGGGCGACAAGGGAATCCGGGCCGACGCCGCGATCGATCAGGTAGCGGGCCAGCCGATTCACACGGACGGAGAATTCGCCGTAGGTGAGGGTGACGCCGTCGAAGCTCAGCGCGGGGCGCTCGGGGGTGCGGACAGCCTGCCGCTGGAACAGCGAGACCAGGGTGTCGGTGGCGGCGAGGGGGTGCGCGGTGTCGTTCCAGTCGCGCAGCACCCGGGCGCGTTCGGTCTCGTCGAGCAGTTCCACCTCGCCCACGCGGGTGTGGGGGGCGGTGGCGGCGGCGGTGAGGACGCGGGTGAGGTAGGTGGCGGCTGCGGCGGCGGTGGCCGGGTCGAACAGGTCGGTGGCGTAGCGCAGGCTGCCGGTCAGGCCGCCGGTGGCGGCGCTGTCGTCGATGATCAGGTGCAGGTCGAACTTGGCGCCGTCGTCGGGGACGGGCACGGGGCGCACGGTGAGGCCGGGCAGGGTGAGCGCCTCGTGCGCCTGCTCCCCCGCCGCGTAGCTGAGCATGACCTGGAAGAGCGGGTGCGCACCGCCGCTGCGGTCGAAGACCAGTTCGTCGACGATGCGCTCGAAGGGCAGTTCGGTATGGGCGAAGGCGGCGAGGTCGGCCTCGCGCACCTCGGCGACCAGCTGCTCCAGCGGCACGGCGGGGTCGACGCCGGTGCGCAGGACCACGGTGTTGACGAACATGCCGACCAGGGCGTCGAGTTCGCTACGGCCGCGGCCACCGACCGGGGAGCCGATGGCGATGTCGGCGCCCGCGCCGAGGCGGGACAGGGTGGCGGCGAAGGCGGCGTGCAGGACCATGAACAGGGTGGCGCCGCAGCGGGCGGCCAAGGCGCGCAGGCCCGCGGTGGTCTCGGCGTCGACGGTGATGTCGACGGCGCCGCCGCGCAGGGTGGGCCGCGCCGGGCGCGGGCGGTCGGCAGGCAGCGTCAGCTGAGCGGGCAGGCCCGCCAGCGTCGCGCGCCAGAAGCCGAGCTGCTGGTGGGCGAGGTCGCCCGCGCGCTCGGTGGAGCCGAGCAGTTCGTGCTGCCAGAGGCTGTAATCGGCGTACTGGACGGGCAATTCGTCCCACGCGGGGGCCCGGCCGTGCAGGCGGGCCGTGTAGGCGCGGACCAGGTCGGCGACCAGCGGGGGCATGGACAGGGCGTCGGCGGCGATGTGGTGGACGACGAACACCAGCACGTGTTCGGGGGCCGCCCCGGGGGCGGCGGGTTCGATGCCGAGCAGCGCGACGCGGGCGGGCAGTTCGGTGGTGACGTCGAAGCCGGTGCGCACGAGGGTGGCGACGGCGGCGGTCAGGCCCGCGTCCTCGACCGTCAGGCGGGCGAGCGCGAAACCGATGGTCGCGATGGGCAGCACGGACTGGAACGGACCGTCCGCGTCCTGCGGGAAGACGGTGCGCAGGGTCTCGTGCCTGTCGAGCACGTCGAGCACGGCCCGCTCCAGCGCGGGCACGTCCAGCTCGCCGGTGAGGCGCAGGACGGCGGGCAGGTTGTAGACGCTGTCGGCGCCGTCCTGCACCTCGACGCGGTTGAGGAACCACAGCCGCTGCTGGGCGGGCGAGAGCGGGATCCGGGCCGGGCGCTCGCGGCGGGTCAGGGCGGGGACCGTGGGAGCGCCGGCCTGTGCGGCGAACGGGCGGACCGCGTCGGCGAAGGCCTCGACCGTGGGCGCCTCGAACAGGGTGCGCACCGGGACGCGCGCGCCGCCCAGCGCGGCGCCGACGCGGGCGGTGACCTGGGTGGCGTCGAGCGAGCTGCCGCCGTGGGCGAAGAAGTCGTCGTCGAGTCCGGCGCGTTCGGCGCCGAGCACCTCGGCGAAGACCTCGGCGACCAGGACCTGCACCGGGTCGGTGGGGGCGCGGAACGCGGCGGCGCGCAGGGTCGGCGCGGGCAGGGCGCGGCGGTCCAGCTTGCCGCTGGTGTTGAGCGGGAACTCCGCCAGCGCGACCAGCGCGGTCGGCACCATGTAGGCCGGCAGGCGGCGGGTCAGCGCGGCGCGCAGGGCGTCGGTGTCGAGGGCCGCGCCGGGCGCGGGGACCACATAGCCGATCAGGTGCTCGCCCTGCTCACCCGACCACAGCCGGGCGGCGGCCTGGGCGACGCCTGCCTCGGCCAGCAGCGCGGTCTCGATCTCGGCGAGTTCGATGCGCTGGCCGCGGAACTTCACCTGGAAGTCCACCCGGCCCAGATAGATCAGTTCGCCCTCGGGGCTCCAGCGCACCAGATCGCCGGTGCGGTACATCCGTTCGCCGGCGAAGCCGAACGGGTTGGCGACGAACCGGTCGGCGGTCAGGTCGACGCGGCCGTGATAGCCGCGGGCGAGCTGATCGCCGGCCAGGTACAGCTCGCCCGGCACGCCGATCGGCGCCGGATGCAGGCGCGAATCCAGCACGTAGACCTGGCTGTTCCATTCCGGTTCGCCGATCGGCACCAGCGGTCCGTCGGCGACGGTGACCTCGCGGGCGGTGATCGAGACGGCGGCCTCGGTGGGGCCGTAGAGATTGTGCAGGCCGGCCGGGCAGACCGCGTCGAAGGCGGCGATGGTCTCCGGCGGCAGCGCCTCGCCGATGACGAAGACGTCGCGCAGCGAATCCAGTTCGCCCGGTTCGGCGTGGTTGGCGAAGACCGCGAGCATGGACGGCACGAAATCGGTGAGGGTGACCCCTTCGGCGGCGACGGTCTCGGCGAGGTAGCGCGGGTCGCGGTGGCCGTCGGGGGCGGCGAGGAGCAGGGTCGCGCCCGCGCGCAGCGGCAGGAAGTAACCCCACAGCGATACGTCGAAGGTGGTCGCGGTCTTCTGCAGGTAGACGTCGCCCGCGCGCACGCCGTATTCGGCGTGCATCCAGACGAGCTGGTTGACGATGGCGTGGTGACTGATCGACACGCCCTTGGGGCGGCCGGTCGACCCGGAGGTGAACAGCACGTAGGCGGGGTTCTGCGGGTACAGCGGGCCGCGCTCGGCCTCGGTGATGCGGGTCTGCGCGTAGCCGGAGAGGTCCAGCTCGTCCAGGTTCAAGGTCGGGACGTGCGCGGGAACCGAATCGGGCACGGTGAAGCCCGCGGTCGTGGTGGTGAGGATGGTGTGCGGGGCGGCGGTATCGATGATGTGACCGATGCGCTCGGCCGGATGCCCCGGATCCACGGGCACGTACGCGCCGCCCGCGCGCAGCACCGCGTACATCGCGACGACCAGTTCCACGCAGCGCGGCATCGCCAGCACCACCAGCGTCTCCGGGCCGACGCCGGTCGCGATGAGCAACCGCGCGAGGCGGTTGGCGCGGGCGGAGAGCTCGGAGTAGGTGAGCGTTTCGCCGTCGCCGGAGCGCAGCGCGATCGCCTCGGGGGTGCGGCGCACCTGCATGTCGAAACCATCGTGCAGGAAGCGCTCGGCGACCTTGTGGCCGCTGGCGTTCCAGCTGGTCACCACGTAGTCCAGTTCGCCCGCGTCGAGCAGTTCGATGTCGCCGACCGGCTGCTGCGGGTCGGCCAGGGCGGCGCGCAGCAGGCGGGTGAACTTCGCGGCGAACTCGGCCGCGGTCGGGCCGTCGAAAAGGTCGGCGGCATAGGTGAGTTCGGCGCGGTAGCCCTGCGCGTCACCGAGCGGTTCCGAGAGCGTGAGTTGCAGGTCGAACTTGGCGAAACCGGGGTCGAAATCGATCTGTTCGGCGCGTAGGCCGGGCAGGTCGAGGGCGACCGGGCCGATGTTCTGCATGAACAGCGCCACCTGGAACAGCGGGTGCCTGCTCTGCGAGCGGGCCGGGTTGACGGCCTCGACCAGCTGCTCGAACGGGATGTCGCGGTGGGCGAAGGCGCGCAGGTCGCGCTCGCGAGCGTGGGCGATGAGTTCGGCGAAGGTGCGCCCGCCGTCGACTTCGGTGCGCAGCACCAGGGTGTTGACGAACATGCCGACCACATCGTCGAGCACGGCCTCGCCGCGGCCCGCGATCGGTGTGCCGATCGCGATGTCGGTGGTGCCCGACAGGCGGGCCAGCAGTGCGGCCAGCCCGGCGTGCACGACCATGAACGGAGTCGCGTTGTGGCGGGCGGCGATCCGGTCGACGGCGGCGCGCAGGTCGGCGTCGAGGGCGAAGGCGTGGGTCGCGCCACGATAGGACGACACCGCGGGCCTGGGCCGGTCGGCGGGCAGATCCAGCTGCGCGGGCAGGTCGGCGAGTTCGGCGCGCCAGAAGTCCAGCTGCGCGGACAGGGCCGAGCCGGGGTCGTTCTCCTCCCCGAGCACCTCGCGCTGCCAGAGGGCGTAATCGGCGTACTGGACCTCGAGCGGGCGCCAGCCGGGCTCGGAACCGGCGCGGCGGGCGGCGTAGGCGGTGATCAGGTCGCGGATCAGCACGCCCATCGAGACCCCGTCGGCGGCGATGTGGTGCACGACGAAGACCAGGGAGTGGTCCTCGGGTCCGCTGCGCAGCAGGCGCACCCGCAGCGGCACCTCCTCGGCCACGTCGAAACCGCGCACGGCGATGGCCTGCACCGTTTCCACCAGCGCGGATTCCGGCACGTCGGTGGGGGTCAGCGCGGGCACCGGATGCACCGGGCGGACGAGTTGCACCGGGCCGGTCGCGGTCTGCGGGTAGACGGTGCGCAGGATCTCGTGGCGCGCGAGGACATCCGACATCGCGGCGTCGAGTGCGGCGGGATCGAGCGCGCCACGCAGGCGCAGGGCGACGGGGATGTTGTCGACCGCGCCCGCCGCGGGGTCGCGGCCGGAGTCGGTGCCGAGGCGGTTGAGGAACCACATGCGGCGCTGGGCGGGCGAGAGCGGGACCTGTTCGGGGCGCGGCCGGGCGACCAGCGGCGGGCGGGCGGAGGCGTTCGCGTCGCGTGCGGTGTCGCCGAGGGCGGCCAGCGCGGACACCGACGGACGGTCGAAGAAGTCCCGGACGTCGACGGTCACCCCGAGCGCCTCGCCGAGGCGGGCGATGGCGCGGGTGGCCAGCAGCGAATTCCCGCCGAGAGTGAAGAAGTCGTCGTCCGCGCCGACGCGCTCCGCACCGAGCAGATCGGCGAAGATCCCGGCGACCAGGCGCTCGGCCTCGGTCGACGGCTCACGGAATTCGGCTGCGCCGGAGGTGAAGTCCGGTGCGGGCAGGACGCGGCGGTCGAGCTTGCCGTTGGCGTTGACCGGCAGCGCGTCGAGTACCTGCAGCAGCGAGGGCACCATGTACTCGGGCAGCGCCGCGCGCGCCAGGTCGAGCACCGCGCCGGTGTCGAGCATCGGCACGCCCGGCGCCGGGACCACATAGCCGACCAGGTGGTCCCCGCCCGCGTGCTGGGCCAGCACGACCGCGGCCTGAGCGACCGCCTCCGAGCGCAGCAGCGCGGCCTCGACCTCGCCGAGTTCGATGCGCAGGCCGCGCAGCTTGACCTGGAAGTCGGTGCGGCCCAGATACTCCAGTTCGAGCGGGCCGCCGTCGCTACCGCCTGCCCAGCGCACCAGGTCGCCGGTGCGGTACATGCGATCGCCGGGCGCGCCGTGCGGGTTGGCGACGAACCGGTCGGCGGTCAGTCCGGGCCGGGCGACGTAGCCGCGCGCCAGTTGCACGCCGGCCAGATACAACTCGCCGACCACGCCGGTCGGGACCGGGCGCAGGCCGTCGTCGAGCACCAGCAGTTCGTTGTCGTCGGCGACGGTGCCGATCGGGACCGTGACGGTGTCGGCGGCGGTCACCTCGTGGGCGGTCACGTCGACGGTGGCCTCGGTGGGGCCGTAGGTGTTCTGCAGGGTCGCCCCGCTCACATCGCGCAGCGCGGCCGCGGTCGCGGCGGGCAGCGCCTCGCCGGAGGAGACAACCATCCGCAGCGCGTCCAGCGACTCCCCGCTGCTCGCCAGCTCGGCGACGAAGACCGCGAGCATCGACGGCACGAAATGGGCGATGGTGATGGCCCGTTCGGCCAGCAAGCGCACCAGATAGGCCGGGTCGCGGTGCCCGTCGGGGCGGGCGATGACCAGCCGCGCGCCGACCTGCAACGGCCAGAAGAACTCCCACACCGACACGTCGAAGGTGAACGGCGTCTTCTGGATCACCCGGTCGGTGGCGAGCATGGGATGCAGGCGCTGCCGCCAGCGCAGGTTCGCGATCACCGACCGATGCGAGACCGCCACGCCCTTGGGGCGTCCGGTGGAGCCGGAGGTGAAGATGACGTAGGCGATATTGTCCGGCCCGGGGCCCGGTAGCGGTTCCGGGTGCCCCGGCGCGGCCGGGGGCGCGGCCTCGAACTCGTCGATGCGCAGCACCGGGGCGCTGTCGAGCCCGGCGGGTTCGTCGGCGGTGGTGGTGAGCACCAGCACCGGGGCGGCGGTCTCGAGCACATAGGCGATGCGTTCGGCCGGATGCTCCGGATCGATCGGCACATAGCCGCCGCCTGCCTTCAGCACCGCGTACATGCCGACCAGCAGCTCGATCGACCGGCGCACGGCCAGCCCGACCAGCGCCTCCCTGCCGACCCCGAGGGTCACCAGATGCCTGGCCAGCGCTTCGGCGCGGGCGTCGAATTCCGCATAGGTGAGGACGGTGTCCTCGAATTCCAGCGCGATCGCCTCGGGGGTGCGCTGCACCTGCGCGGCGAATTCGGTCACCAGCGTCTCGACCGGCGCGAAATTCACCGGCAGCAGCGGAGCCGCGGCCAGCAGGGCGTCGTCGAGCAGCGCGTCGAGGACCTCGCCGAGCGCGCCCTCCCCCGCCTCCACCAGATCGGGCAGGCGGCCGGAGACGACCACCGAGATCAGGGCGTCGGGACTGAGCGCACCGCCCATCGCGACGCCGAGCGCGCCGATCTCGGCCGCGAGCTCCGCGTACCCGACCGCGCCTTCCAGGGTCCGCAGCGCGACGCGCCCCGGTTCCAGATCGGCGACGGTCTCGATCAGGCTCGGCAGGTCCGCCAGTCCGTAGGCGCGGCGCAGCGCGGCGTGCCGTTCGGTGCCAGGGCCGTTGCCGAGGCTGTTGCCGTGTCCACGGGGGGTGAGCGATTCTGCTCGAGACATCAGCTGTTCCTTTCGGAGACGAGGGAGTTCGTCTCGGCGAGAAGGGTTTTCAGCGCGGCGGCCAGACCTGCGCCGCCGAGCGCCGTGAGGATGCCGGGGACCAGCCCGGCGAGGGCGACATTGATGAGCGCTTCGGGTGAGGCCGCGGCGCCCATCGCCTTCGCGACGCCGGCCAGTTTCGCCTGGAGTTCGGCATAGGTGACCCGATGCTCGCCGTGCGCGAAAGCGACGGCCGTCGGTGCGAACTCGGCGGCGGCGGCGATCAATCCGGGCAGGTCCGCCATGGTGGCGGTCGCCGCGCTCGTCGCTGCCGTCCCCGGCGCGGCCGGGACCGGGTTCGTGCCCGCCGAGCGCCGGGCGGCTGGCTGCCGTTCGGCCTCGGTCCTGATGTCGATCGCGCGGACGGCGATCGACGGGTCCGCCACGACAGCGGCCAGCACCGCTTGCAAGCGCCCGGCCCAGCCGCGGACGGTGTCTGCGTCGAAGATGTCGACGGCGTAGGTCAGGCGCAGCGACAGCCCGCTGCGCTCGCCCGCTTCGTCGAACTCCTCGATACCGGTCAATTGCAGATCGAACTTGGCCTCGACGGGCGCCGGGTCGACGACCTCGACTGCCAGCCCGGGTAGTTCCACCCGGCCGGGGCGCATGTTCTGGAAGGCGAACATCACCTGGAACAGCGGGGTGTAGGCGCTGGACCTGGTGCGGCCGATGGCCTCGACGACCTGGTCGAACGGCACATCGGCGTGCGAGAGGGCGGCCAGGTCGCGCTTGCCGACCGCGCGCAGCAGATCGGCGAAGGCGGCGCGGGTGTCGATCTCGGTGCGCAGGGTCACCGTGTTGACGAACATGCCGATGAGATCGTCGATCTCGCGCAGGCCGCGCCCGGCCACCGGTGCGCCGATGGTGATGTCGGTGCTGCCGGAGAGCTTGGCCAGCAGAACCGCCAGCGCGGTGTGCAGCACGGTGAACAGCGTGGTGCCGTGCTCGCGGGCGAGGCGATCCAGTGCGCGGGTCGTCTCGGCGTCGAGGGCGGTCACCACGGTGTCGCCGCGCATGTCGCGATGCGCCGGTCGCGGGCGGTCGGTGGGCAGTGGCAGCACTTCCGGGGCGCCGGCCAGTTCGTCGCGCCAGTAGGCGATCTGGCGGTCGTGGGCGGAGTCCGGGTCGCCCGGACGGCCGAGCAGTTCGTGCTGCCAGACGCTGTAGTCGGTGTAGCCGATGGGCAGGGGCTCCCAGCTCGGCGCCCGGCCTGCCGCGCGGTCGACGTAGGCGCGGACGAGATCGCGGGTGAGGGGCAGCACGGAATAGCCGTCGCCGCTGATGTGGTGGATGACCACGACGAGCACGTGCTCGGCGGCGGCGCTCTCCCGAGCCGTGGCGGCCGATCGCGCGGTGCAGCGGAACAGGGCCGAGCGGATCGGCGGTGCGGCGGCGACGTCGAACCCGCGGCCGACGAATTCGGCCAGGCGGTCGGTCAGTTCGGCGGGATCGACCGGGATCGGGGTCAGGTCGACGGTGACCGACTCCGGGAGCAGCACTTCCTGGATCGGGCCGTCGGGACTGTCGGGATAGCGGGTGCGCAGCGTCTCGTGGCGAACCACCAGGTCCGCGACGGCGGCGGTGAGGGCGGCGTGGTCGAGCTCGCCGGTCAGGCGGATGGCGGCCGGAATGTTGTAGGCCGCGGAATCCGGGGCGAGGCGGTTGACCACCCACATGCGCTGCTGGGCGGGGGCGAGCGGGACCGGGCCGGCGCCGGTGCGGCGCACCAGCGGCGGGCGGGCGCCCGCGCCGTCGAGATCGCCGAGCCTGCGGGCCAGGGCCGCGACGGTCGGGGCGTCGAACACCTCGGCCACCGGGACGCGGACCTCCAGGGCGGCACTCAGGCGCGCCGCCAGTTTCGTTGCCAGCAGGGAGTTTCCGCCGAGGGCGAAGAAGTCCGAGCCGGAGCCGACCTGCTCCGCCCGCACGCCGGTGAGCTCGGCGAAGGTCGCCGCCACCAGTCGCTCCAGCGCACCGGCCGGGTCTGCGGAGCGTGCCTCGGCGAACACCGGCTCGGGCAGTTTCGCCCGGTCGACCTTGCCGTTGGCATTGAGCGGCAGGCGCGGCAGGACCACGATCGCGGCCGGGACCATGTAACCGGGCAGCCTGGTCGCCAGCTCGTCACGCAGGCGGGCCGCGAGTTCGGTCGCCGTCGGCGCGACCGGCCGCACGTCGGCGGCCTCGGCGGGCAGTCCGGCACTGGTCGCCGTCCCCGGCGAGAGGGCCGTACCCGGGGCCGATTCGACTCCGGCGGACGCGGCCTCGGAGGATTCGGCTCCAGCGGAAACCGGCCCGGCAGCGGCGAATTCGGCTGCGGCGGTGGCGAGTTCGTCTGCGGCTGCGGCGACGTCGGGCATCGCGACGTAGGCGACGAGACGGTCGCCCGCGTTCTCCCCCGCCGGGCGCGCGAGAGCCACGGCCGCACGGACGCCGGGGAGGGTGAGCAGGGCGGATTCGACCTCGGCGAGTTCGATGCGGAAGCCGCCGATCTTGACCTGGAAATCGGCGCGCTCGAGGTATTCGAGGGTGCCGTCGGCGCGCCACCGGACGATGTCGCCGGTGCGGTACATCCGTGCGTCGGGGGTGTCGAGGTGCGCGCCGAAGGGGTCGGCGACGAAGCGGTCGGCGGTGAGGTCGACGCGGCCGTGGTAGCCGCGGGCGAGTTGGGTGCCCGCGAGGTAGAGCTCGCCCGCGACGCCGACGGGGACCGGCTGCAGGCGGCGGTCGAGGACGTAGACGCGGCTGTTCCAGGCGGGAGCGCCGATGGGGACGGTGTGGGCCGGGGCCTCCCGCACCTCGTGGGCGGTGATGGAGACGGCGGCCTCGGTGGGGCCGTAGAGGTTGTGCAGGATCGCGCCGGTGTGGGCGGCGCGGTGCAGGAACTCGGTGGCGGTGGCGGGTGGCAGGGCCTCGCCGATGGCCAGCACGTGGCGCAGCGCCGGGGGCAGGTCCGCCGCGGCGGCGAGCAGCATGGTGACCAGGGACGGGACCGCGAACAGGACGGTGACGCCGTATTCGTCCATGGTGGCGCGCAGCCGGTCCGGGTCGCGCTCGGCGCCGGGCGCGGTGACGATCAGGCTGCCGCCGGACAGCAGCGGGCCCCAGAACTCCCAGACCGACAGGTCGAAGGTGGCGGGGGTCTTCAGCAGGCTCACCGTGGCGGCGCCCAGCCCGTAATGCACACGCAGCCAGCGGATCTGGTTGACGACGGCGGCGTGCGGGACGGTCACGCCCTTGGGACGTCCGGTGGAGCCGGAGGTGAAGATGATGTAGGCCGGATGCTCCGGGCGCAGGGGGCGGAGGCGTTCCTCGTCGCGGATCGGAGCGGCCGAGGGCCACGTCCGCTCCGGAAGCGACGCCGGCTCCGGGACCCGCATCGACACCGGCTCCGGCACGAAAGCCCAGGCGGATGTCGGCTGCGGCTGCGCGAGAACGCGGTCGATGTCGATCACCGGGAGTTCGGTGGCGATCGGCATGCCGTCGGCCGAGGTGGTGAGCACGCAGATCGGGGCGGCGGTCTCGACGATGTAGGCGATGCGCTCGGCCGGGTGATCGGGGTCGATCGGCACGTACGCGCCGCCTGCCCGGACCACGGCGTGCATGGCCAGCACCAGTTCGATGGAGCGGCGCATGGCCAGGACGACGGTCGTTTCGGGGCCGACGCCCGCGCGGATCAGGATGCGAGCCAGGCGATTGGCGTCGGCGTCGAACTCGCCATGGGTGAGGGTGCGCGCACCCGCCGGGCGGGCTGCGTCCGGGGCGGCGACAGATGCTGCGTGGCCGTCGGCGGGCGCCACAGCCGGGGCGGTGCGCCCCGGCTCCACGACAGCGGGAGCTACCGCCGAGGTGGTGCGGTCGGGCTCGATGAGGGCGACAGCGTCCGGGGTGCGGGCGGCCTGGTCGGCGGCGAGGTCGGCGAGAGTGGCGGGCGGCAGCGGGCGGGTGGTGGCGTTCCAGTCGACGAGCATGCGGCGGCGCTGCTGGGCGCCGAGCAGGTCGATCTCGCCGACGGCGATGTCCGGGCGGGTGGCGACGGTGTCGAGGACAGTGCGCAGCTGGTCGGCGAAGCGGCGCACGGTGGTGGCTTCGAACAGGTCTTCGGCGTAACCGAGGACCAGACGGATGCCCTGCGGCGTGCCGTCGGTGCCGTAGGTGTCGAAGGCGAACAGGTGCAGGTCGAATTGCGCCACACCGCTGTCGAATTCGATCTCCGACACGGTGAGGCCGGGCAGTTCGAGGGTGCCGCGTTCGTGGTTCTGGAAGGAATAACCGACCTGGAACAGGGGGTGGCGGGCGGTGGAGCGCTCGGGGTTGAGCACCTCCACCAGGCGTTCGAAGGGGACGTCGGCGTGACCGAAGGCGGCGATGTCGGCGGCCTTGGCCTGATCGAGCAGGGCGGCGAAGGTGTGGCCGCCGTCGACGCGGGTGCGCAGGACCAGGGTGTTGACGAACATGCCGATCACGGCGTCGAGCTCGGCTTCGCCGCGGCCGGCGACGGGAGTGCCGACGGCGATGTCGTCACCGCCGGACAGTCGCGCGAGCAGCGTGGCGAAGGCGGCGTGCACGACCATGAACAGGGTGGCGCCCGTGTCGCGGCCGAGAGCCACCAGGCGGGTGTGCAGGTCGGCGTCGACGGCGAATTCGACGAGTCCGCCGCGCAGGCTCTGCTTGGCCGGGCGCGGGTGGTCGGTGGGCAGGGCGAGCTGATCGGGCAGGCCCGCCAGCGTGTCGGTCCAGTAGGCGAGCTGCTCGGCGGCGCGCGAGGCCGGGTCGTTCTCGTCGCCGAGCAGATCGCGTTGCCACAGCGCGTAATCCGCGTACTGGATCGGCAGCGGCTGCCAGGCCGGGGCCGTGCCGGCCACGCGCGCGGTGTAGGCGGTCATCAGGTCGCGGACGAACGGCACGGTGGACGAGCCGTCGGCGGCGATGTGGTGCAGCACGCCGACGAGCACGTGCTCGGTGGCCGCCGCACGCAGCAGCCACAGTCGCACGGGCACCTCGGCGGTGACGTCGAAGGGGATCTCGACGAGTTCGCGGATACGTTGCGCCAGTTCGGCTTCGGCGACCTCGCGCGGATCGGGGAGCAGGGCGACCTCGCCCGCGGGCAGGATCTGCTGGACCGGCTCGCCGTCGACCTCGGGATAGCGGGTGCGCAGCGATTCGTGCCTGGCCACGACATCGGCGACGGCGGCACGCAAGGCGGCCACATCGAGGTCACCGGTCAGGCGCAGGGCCATCGGGATGGTGTAGGCGGTGGAGGCGGCGTCGAAGCGGTTGAGGAACCACATGCGCTGCTGGGCGGGCGAGAGCGGCAGCCGATCCGGACGGACGCCGGCGACCAGCCGCGGGCGGGTGGAACCGCCTGCCTCGGCGACCACGGTGGCCAGCTCGGCCACGCGCGGCGACTCGAAGAGGGCGCGGACCGAGACCTGGCGGTCCAGGGCGGCGCCGATCCGGGCGGCGGCCTTGGCTGCGAGCAGGGAGCTGCCGCCGAGGGCGAAGAAATCGTCGTCCGCGCCGACCCGCTCGTCGGCGGACCTGGCGAGCACCTCGGCGTAGACGCCGGCGATGATCTCCTCGACCGGACCGGTCGGCTCGCGGTAGGCGGTGCCGGTGAACACGGGCGCGGGCAGCGCGGCGCGATCGAGTTTGCCGTTGACCGTCAACGGGATCCGATCGATCCGCACCAGCGCGGCGGGGACCATGTGCTCGGGCAACAGGCGAGCCAGCCGGTCGCGCAGCGCCGCGGTGTCGAGCGGTCCGGCCGCGGCCGGGTCCGTTGCCGGGGAAGTCGACGCGGCGCGCGCGGCGACCACATAACCGACGATGCGGTCCTCGGCCTGGTCGTTGCGCACGACGACGGCGGCCTCGGCCACCTCGGGCAGGTCGAGCAGGGCCGTTTCGATCTCGCCGAGTTCGATGCGGAAGCCGCGCAGGTTCACCTGCTGGTCGGCGCGGCCGAGGTATTCGAGATCGCCTTCGGCGGTCCAGCGGGCCAGGTCACCGGAGCGGTAGGCGAGCGCGCCGGGGGCGCCGTAGGGGTCGGCGACGAAGCGCGCCGCGGTCAGGCCGGGCCTGCCGAGATAGCCGCGCGCCAATTGGCCGCCGGAGACATAGATTTCGCCGGGAACGCCGACCGGGACCGGGCGCAGGCGGGCGTCGAGCACACGCACGGTGAGGCCGGGCAGGGCGCCGCCGATCACGCTCGCCGATCCGGAACCCGAGTCGAGCACGCGATGCGAGACGTGCACGGTGGTCTCGGTGATGCCGTACATGTTCACCATGCGCGGGCCGTGCCGGTAGCGACCCAGCCAGCCGCCCAGGCGCTGGGGTTCGAGCGCTTCGCCGCCGAAGATCACGTAGCGCAGGGCGTAATCCGCCGGTTCCCCGGCGGCGTCGGCGGCCGCGAGCTGATAGAAGGCCGAGGGTGTCTGGTCGAGAACGGTCACCCGCTCGTCGATCAACAGGCGGCGGAACTGTTCGGGCGAACGCGAGGTGAAGTAGTCGACCAGGACCACGCGACCACCGGTGAGCAGCGGCCCCCACAGTTCCCACACCGAGAAGTCGAAGGCATAGGAGTGGAACATCGTCCACACATCGGCCGGGCCGAAGCCGAACAGCTCGGCGCTGTTGTCGAGCAGGCGCAGCACATTGCGGTGCGGGATCACCACGCCCTTGGGGCGGCCGGTGGAGCCGGAGGTGTAGATGACGTAGGCCGGGTGGGCGGGCCGGAGCGGCGTACGGCGCTCGGCGTCGGCGAGCGGGGCCGAGCAGTGGTAGCGGGGATCGACGTCACGGGTGAGATCGACGACCGGGCCGTCGAACCAGTCGCGGATCCGCGGGCTGCCGGGGCCGGTCAGCGCGCACACCGGGTGCGCGTCGGCGAGCATGTACTCGATGCGGTCGGCCGGATAGTTCGGGTCGATCGGCAGGTAGCCGCCCCCGGCCTTGAGCACCGCCAGCAGCGCGACGACCAGGTCGGGGGTGCGGGCCATCGCGACCGCGACCAGGCTCTCCGGGCCGACGCCCGCCGCGACCAGCCTGCGGGCCAGCCGGTTGGACCTGGCGTCGAGTTCGCCGTAGGTGAGCGTCTCGCCGGCGCCGCGCACCGCGACGGCGGCCGGGTCACGGTGCGCGACGGCGGCGAAACGATCCGCCAGCGTCTCGGTGACCTCGCCCGCGCGATCGGGGCCGGTGCTCGACCACTCGTACAGGGCGCGGCGCTGTTCCTCGGCGGAGAGCAGCTGGATATCGCCGACCACCACGGTCGCGTCGGCGGCCACGCCGTCGAGCACCTGGGTGAAGCGGCGGGCCAGCACCGCGATCGAGGCGGCGTCGAAAAGGTCGGTGGCGTAGGTGATCTCGATGTCCATGCCGTCGGCGCGACCGTCGGCGTCGGTGTCTTCGCGGACGGTGAACTGCAGGTCGAACTCGGCGGCCACGGCCGGGAGCGGCAGCTCCGCGACCCGCAGGCCGGGTAGTTCCAGCTCGGGCACGGTGAAGTTCTGCACCGTCAGCGCCACCTGGAACAGCGGGTGGCGGTTGCGGGCACGGGTCGGCGCGAGCACCTCGACCAAGCGCTCGAAGGGCAGGTCGGGATGGGACAGCGCTTCGAGGTCGCGACGGCGGGTGTCGTCGAGAACGGTCTCGAACCTGGCGCGGGTGTCGATGTGGGTGCGCAGCACGAGGGTGTTGACGAACATGCCGACCATGCCATCCAGGCCCTGCTCGCCGCGCCCGGCGACCGGGGTGCCGATGGCGATGTCCTCGGCACCCGACAGGCGGGCCAGCAGCACCGCGAGGGCGGCGTGCACGGTGGTGAACAGGGTGGCCTCGCGCTTGCGGGCCAGCTCGCGCAGTTCGCTGTGCAGATCGGCATCGATGCGCAGGCGGTGGGTGGCGCCCCGGTTGCTCGGCACGGCCGGGCGCGGGCGGTCGGTGGGCAGGTCGAGCTGCTCGGGCAGGCCGTCGAGGGTGCCGCGCCAGAACTCGAGCTCGCGGTGGGCGCGGGAACCGGGGTCGGTGTCGTCGCCGAGCAGATCGGCCTGCCAGAGGGTGTAGTCGGCGTAGTGCACCGGCAGCGGCCGCCACTGCGGGGCCGAGCCCGCACGACGGGCCGCGTAGGCGGTCATGAGGTCGGCGGCCAGCGGGCCGAGGGAGAAGCCGTCGGCGCAGATGTGGTGCAGGACGACCAGCACGACATGGTCGTCGCCGGGCAGCGTGAACAGTGCCGCGCGGACCGGGATGTCGACGGTCAGGTCGAAGGTCGCGGCGATGCTCGCGGTCAGGCGGGCGGGCAGGTCCGCCTCCTCGACGCGCAGGGCACGCAGGGTCGCGACCCGCTCCCGCACGGTGTCCGCGGGCAGGATCACCTGATGCGGGCCGTCGGCGTCGGCGGGGTGGACGGTGCGCAGCGATTCGTGCCGGGCGATCACGTCGTGCAGGGCGGCGGTGAGGGCCGCTTCGTCCACGCTGCCGGTCAGGCGCAGGGCGACCGGGATATTGCTGACCGCGTCGCCGAGGCCGTCGGCGTCGGCGAGGAAGCGGTTGAGGAACCAGATCCGCTGCTGGGCGGCCGAGAGCGGGATGCGGTCGGGGCGCGGCCGGGCGGTGAGGGCGGGGCGGGCCCCGGTGCCGCGCAACGGTTCCACCCGTTCGGCCAGGGCCTGCACGGTCGAGGCGTCGAAGATCAACCGGACCGGGATCTGAGCGTCCAGGGCCGCGCCGAGACGGGCGGCGAGCTGCGTGGCGGTCAGCGAGTTGCCGCCGAGGGCGAAGAAATCGTCGTCGAGACCGATACGCGCAGCGTCGTCGAGACCGACACGGTCGTTGCCGAGCAGACCGGCGAAGACGGTGGCCACGATCTGCTCGGTGGCGGTGACCGGGGCGCGGTAGGCGACGGCTTCGAAGACCGGTTCGGGCAGTGCGCGGCGGTCGAGCTTGCCGGAGGCGTTGAGCGGGAATTCGGCCAGCGAGACATAGGCGGCGGGCAACATGTACGCGGGCAGGCGGGCGGCCAGCGCGGCCCGGACGGCGTCGAGATCCAGGGTGACGGCCGGGTGGGGGTCGGCAGGGATCACATAGGCGATCAGCTGCTCGCCGTCCCGGGCCACCACGACGGCCTGGGCGATCTCGTCGATGTCGGTGAGGGCCGCCTCGATTTCGCCGAGTTCGATGCGCAGGCCGCGCACCTTCACCTGGAAGTCGGTGCGGCCCAGATAGATCAGTTCACCGTCGGCCGACCAGGTGACCAGGTCGCCGGTGCGGTACATCCGCGCGCCAGGGGTGAAGGGGTCGGCGACGAAACGGTCGGCGGTGAGGTCGGGGCGGGCGACATAGCCGCGCGCGAGCTGCACGCCGGCCAGGTACAGCTCGCCGGGGACGCCCGCGGGTACCGGGCGCAGCCAGCTGTCGAGCACGTGGACAGCGGTGTTCGCGACCGGCAGGCCGATCGGCACGGTGTGGAGGTCGGCGTCGGTGACCTCGTGGAAGGTCACGTCGACGGCGGCCTCGGTGGGGCCGTAGAGGTTGTGCACGCGGGCGCCGGTGCGGGCGCGCAGCCGGTGTGCGGGAGCGGGGGCGAGCGCCTCGCCGGAGCAGAACACCTGGCGCAGCGATCCACAGGTGTCCACAGTCCGTTCGGCGACGAACACCGCCAGCATCGATGGCACGAAGTGCGCGACGGTGACGCCCTCGTCCGCGATCAGCTCGGCCAGGTAGCGCGGGTCGCGGTGCCCGCCGGGCGCGGCCAGGACCAGGCGTGCGCCGATCTGCAGTGGCCAGAAGAACTCCCACACCGACACGTCGAAGGTGGCGGGGGTCTTCTGCAGCACCACATCGCTCGCGTCCAGCCGGTACTGCTGCTGCATCCAGCGCAGCCGGTTGACGATGGCGGCGTGGCCGACCGCGACGCCCTTGGGGCGGCCGGTGGAGCCGGAGGTGAAGATGACGTAGGCGGTGTGGCCGGTGCGCAGCGGAGCGAGCCGTTCGGCATCGGTCAACGGCGCGCCGGAATTGGCGGTGGTGTCGAGGCGGTCGAGGTCGAGCACCGGCCAGCGGCGGGCGTCCGCGCCGGGCGGCAACTCCAGGCCGTCGCCCGCGCGGGTCAGCACGCAGACCGGACGGGCCGTGCGCAGCACGTGGTCGAGGCGCTCGGCCGGGTGCTCCGGGTCCAGCGGGACGTAGGCCGCGCCGGTCGCCAGGACCGCGTACATGGCGACCACCAGATCCGTGGAGCGCTGGATGCCCAGTGCGACAGTGCGTTCCGGTCCCGCGCCGAAGGAGACGAGCAGGCGGGCCAGCCGGTTCACCCGGATCGAGAGTTCCCGGTAGGTGAGGTGACTGCCGTAGAACGACAGCGCCACGGCGTCGGGGGTGCGGGCTGCCTGCTCCTGGAACAGCGAGATCAGGGTGGCGGGCGGGCCCAGCTCCCGGCCGGTGGCATTGCGGGCGGCGAGCGCGGCGCGTTCGCCCGCGGCGAGGATGTCGATGTCGCCGATGCGCACGCCGGGGTCGGCGCACACCGTGTCCAGCACGATCCGCAGCCGGGCGGCGAACCCGGCGATGGTGAGCGGGTCGAACAGGTCGGTGGCGTATTCGAAGACCGCGTCGAAGCCCTCGCCGGTCTCGACCAGGCTGAGCTGCAGATCGAATTTCGCTGTCTCGCTGTCGATGTCGAGGACGGCGGCACTCAATCCGGCGGTCTCGATCTCGGCGGCGGGGGTGTTGTTGAGGTCGAGCATGACCTGGAACAGCGGGTGCCTGGCGGCCGAGCGCCGCGGCTCGAGCGCCTCGACCAGCCGCTCGAACGGGACCTCGGCGTGGTCGAAGGCGCGCAGATCGGCCGTGCGCACCGCGGCGATCAGATCGGTGAAGCGCTGCTCGGGACGCACCTCGGCGCGCAGCACCAGCGTGTTGACGAACATGCCGACGAGCTCGTCGAGGGCGGCCTCGCCACGCCCCGCGACCGGCGTGCCCAGGACGATGTCGCGCTCGCCGGACAGCTTGGCCAGCAGGGTGGCGAAGGCGGCGTGCAGCACCATGAACAGTGAGGCGCCGGTGCTCTCGGCGATCTCGCGCAGGGTGCGCGCGGTGTCGGCGGGCAGGTGGAAGCGGTGCCGGGCGCCGTGCCCGGAAGCCTCGGCGGGACGCGGACGGTCGGTGGGCAGGGTGAGCAGCTCCGGCAGTCCGGCCAGCTCGCTGGTCCAGAAGGCGAGCTGACGGGCCAGCAGCGACTCGCGGTCGTCGGCGGAGCCGAGCAGGTCGCGCTGCCAGAGGGTGAAATCGGCGTACTGGACCGGCAGCGGTGACCATTCGGGTGCGGCGCCCCCGCGTCTGCTCTCGTAGGCGCACAGCAGGTCACGGGTCAGCGGGGCCACCGACCAGCCGTCGGCGGCGATGTGGTGCAGCGAGACCACCAGCACGTGCGCCTCGGCGTCCACCCGAAGCAGGGTGAGCCGGACCGGCGGACGGACCGTGACATCGAAGGGCTGCGCGGCGAGTTCGCGGACGCGGGCGGGCACGGCGTCCGCGTCGACGTCGGCGATCTCGAGCGCGACACCGGCCTCGGCCGGCTCGCACACCTGCTGGTGGGCGATGCCGTTCACGGCGGGATAGCGGGTGCGCAGCACTTCGTGCCTGGTCACCAGATCGGTCACCGCGGCGGCGAGGGCGTCGTGGTCGAGCGGGCCGCTGATCCGCAGCGCGGTGGTCAGGTTGTTGGCCCGGGAGTCGGCGTCGAAGCGGTTGAGAAACCACATGCGCTGCTGGGCGTAGGACAGTGGGACGTACTGCGGGCGGGAGCGGGCCAGCAGCGGGGCGCGACCGCCCGAGCCCGCCAGTGGGGCCAACGCGGCGGCCAGGCCGGCCACCGTGGCGGTCTCGAAGACCAGCCGCACGGGGACGGTGGTGTCCAGCGCCGCGCCGAGGCGGGCGACCAGGCGGGTGGCGATCAGCGAGTTGCCGCCCAGGTCGAAGAAGTCGTCGTCGAGCCCGACGCCGGGGGTGGCGGCGATGCCGAGCACCTCGGCGAACACGGCGGCCACGGCCCGCTCGACGCCGGTGACCGGCGCACGGAACTCGCCGGAGCCGAAGTGCGGTGCGGGCAGGGCGGTCCGGTCCAGTTTGCCGTTCGGGGTGAGCGGCAGGGCATCGAGCACCGTGATCGACGCGGGCACCATGTGCGCGGCCAGCCGGGTGCGCAGGCTCGCGCGCAGTTCGGCGGGATCGAGTCCGGCGACGCCGCTGGGCCGCGGAACGACGTAGGCGGCGAGTTGATCTCCCCGCGCGTCGTCGGTGTGCACGACGACAACCGCGTGCGCGACCGCCGGGTGCGCGGACAGCGCCGCTTCGATCTCGCCGAGTTCGATGCGGAAACCGCGGATCTTCACCTGAGCGTCGTTGCGGCCCAGATACTCCAGCTGCGTGCCGCCGGATTCCAGGGTCCAGCGCACGAGGTCGCCGGTGCGATACATACGCTGCCCGGGCGCCCACGGGCAGGCGACGAACCGTTCGGCCGTGGTGGCGCGCCTGCCGTGATAGCCGCGGGCCACCGGCGCGCCCGCGACATACAGCTCACCGGCCACCCCGACCGGCACCGGACGCAGCCGCGCGTCGAGCACCCACTCGCGGACCCCGCGCAGCGGCGCGCCGATGGTGACGCGGGCGCCGGGCTCGGCCGGACCGCTGATGTCGACCGCCACGGTGGCCTCGGTCGGGCCGTAGGCGTTGACGAGCCTGCGTCCCGCGGCCGACCAGCGGCGCACCAGCTCCGGCGGGCACGCTTCACCGCCCGCCACGAGAACCCGCAGATCCGGCACATCGGCCGGGTCGATGGACATGGCGCCGGAGGGGGTCATGATCGAGTGCGTGACCCGGTGGCGGCGCAGGAATTCCACCAGCTCGGCGCCGAAGCGGGCTTCTTCCGGCGCGACGACGAGGGTGGCCGCGGAGTCGAAGGCCATCAGCATCTCGGAGACGGTGATGTCGAACGAGGGCGATCCGACATGCAGCACCCGGGCCGCGGAGTCGACGGGATAGCGGGCGGTCTGCTCGGCGGCGAATCCGGCGACGCCGGCCTGGGTCACCAGTACGCCCTTGGGCAGGCCGGTGGAGCCGGAGGTGTAGATGACGTAGGCCAGGTTGCCCGGGCGCAGCGGGCGCACCCGCTCGAGGTCGCGCACCGGCTCGGCGCCGAACCGGGCGCAGTGGAAACCGAATTCGACATCGTCGAGGGCGAGCCAGGGTGCGTCCGCGCCGATGGCGGGCAGGCCGTCGCGCAGGTCCGCGAGCGTGAGGCCCGATGCCGCATCGCAATCGCGCACCATGTGCTCGATCCGCTCGGCCGGGTAGCTGGGATCGACCGGCACCCAGGCCGCACCGGCCTTGGCGATCGCCCAGACGGCGGTGACGAAGGCGGGCGAGCGGGGCACGGCGAGGGCGATCACGTCGTCGGGGCCGATGCCCCGATCGATCAGCGCCCTGGCCAGCCGGGACGAGACGGCGTCGAGCTCGCGGTAGGTCATCGTACGGTCGTCGGCGCACACCGCGATCCGGTCCGGCGCCGCGGCGGCAGCGGCGGCGAACAGATCCGGCAGCAGGGTGTTCGCCAGGGCGGGCACGTCACCGCGGGTGGTGAGGGCCAGCTGCTCGGCAGGTTCGAGCAGGGGCAGTTCGTCGACCCGGGCGGCCGGATCGGCGGTGACGGCGTCGAGCAGGCGCACCAGCCGGCCGGCGAGGACGGCGACCGTGTCCGGGTCGAAAAGCGCCGTCGCGTAGGTGAATTCGGTGGCAATCCCCGCCGGTGCCGATCCTTCCCCGAGATCGGCACCGGCGAAGAGCTCGGTGACCTCGATCGACAGGTCGAACTTGGTCACTCCGGTGTTCACCGTACTCGTTCGCACCGAAACCTCGGGGAGGTCGAGGCTCATGTCGCCGGTTACCGCTGCCGACAACGCAATTTGGAATATCGGATGCCAGGCCTGCGCGCGCGTCGGGCGCAACGCGTCGACCAGTTGCTCGAAGGGCACGTCGGCGTGCGCGAAGGCGGCCAGGTCCCGCTCGCGCACCGTGCGCAGCAGGTCACGGAAGGTTTTCCGGCCGTCGATCCGGGTGCGCAGCGGCAGCGTGTTGACGAACATGCCGACCAGGGCGTCCAGGCCCGCGGCGTCCCGGCCGCCGATGGGCGCGCCGATCACCACGTCGTCGGCGCCGGTCAGCCGCGACAGCAACACCGCGAGCGTCGCGTGCATCAGCATGAAGGTGGAGACGCCTTCGGCGCGGGCGAGTTCGACTGCGCGCGCGTGTGATTCCGCCGGAATCTCGACGCGGTGGATCGCGCCCGCACCGTCGGCGATCGCGGGACGCGGCCGGTCCGAGGGCAGTTCGAGATGCTCGGGCGCACCCGCCAGCTCGGTCGACCAGAAGGCGAGCTGCCGGGCCGTCGGCGAGTCGGGATCGTCTGCCGCGCCGAGCCTTTCACGCTGCCACACGGCATAGTCGGCGTACTGCATCGGCAGCGGCGACCACTGCGGCGCCGAGCCGGCGCGGCGGGCGGTGTAGGCGGCGGCGGTGTCGGCGGCGAGCACCGGTAGCGACAGACCGTCGGCGGCGATGTGGTGCAGCACGATCGCCAGCGCGTACTCCCCCGCACCGATCAGGAAAAGCGCTACCCGGAACGGGATCTCGCGTTCCAGCGCGAACGGACGGGCGGCGAACGCGGACACCGCGGCGTCGAGTTCGCCCGCGGCGACGAACTCCACGGCCACCGTCAGACCGGCGACCGGCAGGATCTCCTGACGCGGCGCGCCGTCGGCGTCGACGGGGAACACCGTGCGCAGCACTTCGTGCCGGTCGATCACGTCGTTGAGCGCCGCGTGCAGGGCGGCCACGTCGAGCGCGCCGCTCAGGCGAAGGACGAACGGCATGTGATAGCCGATCCCGTCCTGTTCGAACCGGCTCAGGAACCAGATCCGCTGCTGGGCAGGGGAGAGCGGAACCAGCGGCGGCCGCGGCACCACCCGCAGCCGGCGGCTCGCGCCGCCGCCGGTCCCGCCTGCCCGCTCGATCAGTTCGGCGAGATCGCGCACCGTGGTGGCGGTGAACATATCGCGAACCGAGAGCGCGCAGTCGAGGTCGGCGGCCAGCCGGGCGGCCACCTGCGTGGCCACCAGGCTGTTGCCGCCGAGAGCGAAGAAGTCGTCGTCACGGCCGATGGGCACACGCCCGAGGACTTCGGAAAAGACCTTCGCGACAGCAGCTTCCATCGGCGTCGCGGGCTCGGCGTAGGTGAGGACCGCGCGTTCCGGGGTGGGCAGCGCGGCCCGGTCGAGCTTGCCGGAGGCATTGACCGGCAGGGCGTCGAGCACGACATAGGAGGCGGGCGCCATATAGGCGGGCAGCGCGCTGAGCGCCGCGGTGCGCAGTCGCTCGGGACGCACCCCGCCCGGCTCGGCCTCGACCACATAGCCGACCAGCTGCTCGCCCACGCCCGCGTCGTCGCGGACCACCACGACCGCGCGCACCACGCCGTCCACCTCGGACAGCACCGATTCGATCTCGCCGAGCTCGATGCGCAGGCCGCGCAGCTTGACCTGGAAATCGGTGCGCCCCAGATATTCCAGCTCGCCGTCGATGGTCCAGCGCACCAGATCGCCGGTGCGATACATCCGGGCGCCCGGCGCGGACGGGCCGGCTGCGGCGGCGAACGGATCGGCGACGAACCGGTCGGCGGTCAGGCCGGGCCGGGCGAGATAACCCCGGGCGAGCTGTACCCCCGACAGATACAGCTCACCCGGCGCCCCGACCGGAACGGGCCGCAACCGCGAGTCCAGCACGTAGAGTCGCGTGTTGAAGACCGGCGCGCCGATCGGAACCGTCGCGATGTCGGTGTCGGTCACCTCGTGGAAGGTGACGTCGACCGCCGCTTCGGTCGGTCCGTAGAGATTGTGCAGTCGTGCGCCCGTGAGCACCCGCAGGCGCTGGGCGGGCGCGGCGGGTAACGCCTCGCCGGAGGCGAACACCTGGCGCAGCGAATCGGCGATCTCGCCGTCGTGCCCGCCGAGGAACGCCTCCAGCATGGAGGGCACGAAATGCGCGGTGGTGATGCCGTGTTCGGCGATGACGCGGCGCAGCACGGCGGGATCGCGGTGGTCGTCGGGCCGGGCGAGTACCAGCCGCGCGCCGACCTGCAACGGCCAGAAGAACTCCCAGACCGACACGTCGAAGGTGGCCGGTGTCTTCTGCAGCACCACATCGGCCTCGGTGAGCCGGTAGGTCTGCTGCATCCACACCAGCCGGTTCACGATCGCCTCGTGGGTGACGGCCACGCCCTTGGGCAGGCCGGTCGAGCCCGAGGTGAAGATGACGTAGGCGAGGTGGCGCGGGCGCAGCGGGCGTCGGCGCTCGCGATCCCATACCGGGCCGTCCGGGTAGCCGGCCAGGTCGAGTTCGTCCAGCCGCAGCACCGGCGCGGCGGTCTCGGGCGGTTCGATGTCGCCGGTGCTCAGCACGCACATCGGTGCCGCCGTCCGCAGGATATGGGCGGTCCGCTCGGCGGGGTGATCGGGGTCGAGCGGCACGTACGCGCCACCGGCGGCCAACACCGCGTACATCGCGATCACCAGCTCGGGCGAGCGGCGGAAATGCAGTGCGACCAGGCTTTCCGGTCCGACGCCCCGGTCGATGAGGTGCCGGGCCAGCCGGTTCACCGCGGCGTCGAGCGCGCGGTAGGTGAGGCCTGCGGTGGGGTCGCCCGCGTAATCCAGGGCGGGCGCGTCCGGGGTGCGCGCCGCCTGGGCCGCGAACATCGAGACCAGGGTGGGCGGCTGGGCGAGGCCGGGGGTGAGCGCGGCGCGCACGTCGAAGCCGGTGTTGTTCCAGATCCTGGTGCTGACCTCGAGTTCGAGATCGGTGGTCACCGGGATGTCCGCGAGGTCGTCCTCGGGGCCGGCGTCGACCAGGCGGGCCAGGTAGCCGAGGAAGCGGGCATGGTGGCGGGCCAGATCGTCGGCGCGGTAGAGGTTCGGGTTCGCCTCGAAATCGACGTGCACGCTGTCGCGCTCGCCGTAGTAGACGTTCATGCTCAGGTCCTCGATCGGACCGGTGGACAGCACGTGGTAGCGGCCGACCGTGTCACCCAGGCGCAGGTCACGGCCGAAGAGCATGATGTTGGCCAGCGGGCCGAACAGCGCACGGTGCGCGGGACGGCCGTCGTGCTCGGCGTCGCGGCGGATGTCCTCGTGCCGGTAGCGCTGGTGGCGCAGGGCCCCGGCCAGCTCGACGCGGGTCGCGCGCAGCAGCGCGGCCCAGCCGGTCTCGCCGACCGGCAGCCGCAGCGGCACGATATTGGACAGCATGCCGGTCGAGCGGCGCATGGCGGCGGTGGTGCGCGCGGTGACCGGCAGGCTCAGCACCACATCGGAGCGGTCGGTGAGCCTGCCGAGATAGCCGGCGAAGGCGGCGATGAGCACCGCCGCGATGGTCGAATCCTGGTCGGCGGCAATGGTGTTCATCCGTTCGATCAGCGCGTGCGGCAGCGGCCTGCCGACCACCAGATTGCTCGCGGCACGGGCGGCGGCCCGACCGTCCAGGCTGGTCACGCTGTCCAGGCCGGCCACCCGCTCGGCCCAGTACGCGCGATCGGACTCGAACCGGCTGCTCGTGCGGTAGGTCTGTTCGCCGGCCACCAGCTCGGCCAGCGCGGCGGGGCGCACCCGCGTGGGCTCCTCGCCGCGGACCCGGGCGGTGTAGAGTTCGGCGACGCGCTGGGTGTTGATCAGCGCGGCGTAGCCGTCGAGCACGATGTGGTGCGCGCGCAGGTACCAGAACCAGCGGCGGTCGCCGACGCGCAGCACCGCGCCCCGGGTGAGGCGGTCGCGCAGCAGGTCGACGGGGGCGGCGGCGTCGGCGCGCATCCACTCGGTCGCCGCGGCCACCGGGTCGGCGTGCTCGCGCATGTCGATGATCGTCATCTCGCGGGACAGCTCGGGGTCCACACACTGGTGCGGCACCCCGTCGATCTCGCACAGCCGCACGAAGCCGGAGCCGTAGTCCAACGCGGCCTGCGGCGAAACCTCCTGCAGCAGTTCGACATCCAGGTCGCCGCGCAGGTCGACGTACTGCGCGATATTGATCGGGGTCTGCGGATCGAGCAGCTGCGCGTACCAGACGCCCAGTTGCGCGGGCGAGAGCGGGAAGTGCTGCGCGTCGCGCCGGTCGGGAGCGTTCTCGCCGGGCCGCGCGCCGAATCCATCCAACTCCGTACCGTGCACCAGAGCCTCCTTGACCGGTGAAAGAACCACTGCCCGAGGGGCTTTCGGGCAGCACCGATCAGCCCGCTACCGGTCGCGACGACCGGACGCGGGCGGGCGGCATGCCCCCACGGGCGTTTTTCGGCGAGAGCGCGATCGGTGACGATGTCACCCGCGCGGGATCCGACAGATTGCGTTGAACGAGACGGCGGACTCACGGTCCGCCAACCGTGGCGGAGCGGGCTCCGCGCCGGGTGGGACTAGCTTGTGATCGTTCCTCCAACTTTCGCCGCCTGCGGCCTCCGATCGAGACCCGGCTGTGTTCTCTGCGTCACACGATCGTTGCGTGCACTGCGAACATTAGGCGGTGAACGAATAAAAAGTAACCTGTTCCACCGAAATATTTCGGTCAAGTGTCCAGATTGTCTTACAGGGTAGAAAACGCAGGACAGCGGCTATCGCGCGGAGCCCGGGGCTTCCACGTGGTGAGCTATCACACTGTCAGGTGTGCAGACTATGAGCCGAAACGTTGCATCCGCGTTGCATCGGCGCCCAACCTGCGGTCGAGCACCCGGATCTTGGCCTCGATCTGCGCATACAGTGGCGAATCGCGATCGACCGAGGTGCGATAGACGGCCCAGGCCGCGGCATCGTCGCGCCCGTCTGCACTGGAGGTCCATCGGCGCAAGACCCCACTGTCATGGGAGGCCAGCACCGCGGTGCGCAACCGGACCCGCAACTCGTCGCGGATGTCGACGATCCCGGGCGCGGTGGAGCGCGGCAGCACCGGACCGGCATGGAGGCGTAATGCGGATTCGACATCACCGGAGTCGAGCGCGGCGCGCAGCGCGTCGACATCGGTTGCGACCGGAACACGCAGGCGGTAGGGGCGCGAACCGAACACCGTCGGACCAACCACCGAACGCAATCGCGATACGGCCGCGCGGATGGTGCCGTTGTCCAGATCGGTGTCGTCGAGCAACAGGGCCAGATGGTCGGCGCCGAGCCCCTCGGGGTGCTCGGCGAGCAGGAGCAGGATCTCGGCGTGGCGCTGCGACAGCGGCACCCGCTCCCCCGCGATGGTCAGCTGCGGCTGCCCCTGCCCGAGCACTTCCAGCCCGAGCGAGCGCGCCTCGGCGGGCCGGGCGGGTCCGTTCCCGCCGGCCGCATCGGCCCGGCCGGAACGCATCGCGGTGAGCACCAGGTCCATCTCCGCCGCGGTGGCCGTGGCCTTCACCAGCGCCAGGATCTCGGGCCGGGCGACCCGCACGCCACCTGCCACCATCAGCACGCCGACGAGCCTGCCGTCCGGATCGTGCACGGGCGCGGCGGCGCAGGTGATCTGGTGCATCCGATGCAGGAAGTGCTCGGGGCCGTGGATCCAGGCCGCGCGCCCGGTGCGCACCACCAGGCCCGCGGCATTGGTGCCGATGCGGCGTTCACTCAGGTCGTCACCGGCCCGCAGGCCGACCTCGGCGGCGGCGGCCACCCGATCGGGGTTGCCGTGCACCGAGAGCACCCGGCCGAACTGGTCGGCGACGGCCACGATCAAGCCGGTGCGCGCGGCGTCCTGGACGAGCAGTTTGTCGATCAGCGGCATCAGCGGGGCCAGCGCGTGCGCCTCACGGTAGCGATGCAGATCGGCGCCGCGCAGACCGCGCTCGTTGAGCACATCCATCGGATCGACGCCGCTGCGCAGGCTGCGCAGCCAGGAATCCAGCACGAGGGGGCGCAGCAGGCCCGCCAGCTGCGAGAGCTGTTCGCCGCCCGCGCTGAGGTATCCGTGAGCTTGTGCGGCATAGGCTTCCAGTGCGCCGAGCTGCGTGCCCGGCTCGACGCGGTGCCGTGGGGGCCGCCCACCTGCGAGATTGCTGACCATTTGCCTTTCTTTCCGCTCCAAACCTTACCGGCGCGCCATACCCGGCGAGGGAAGGATCTTCGGTTTGTCCCGCAGGTCACAGCGCGGCGACTCCCCGGCGAATTGTGACTTACTTGTCTTTCTGAATACCCGGGCGAGCCGTCCGCTCACCTCGGCAGATGGGCCGCGCGCTCGGCGATCATCACCACACTCGCCTGCGGACCACGGCTCAGCGGCACCGGCACCACGGACAGATCCACCACGGACAGGCCGCCTACACCGTGCACCCGCAGGCCGTGGTCGACCACGGCGCGCTCGTCGTGCGCGGCGCCCATCCGGCAGGTTCCGGCCAGATGCTGGGAGGTGCCCAGCCGCTCGCGCAGCCAGGCGGCGGCCCGCGGATGGGTGGCGGAGGGCACCCTGGTGAGGATCCGCGCGCCGGGAATGCGCGACAGCAATTCTTCCGCCAGCGCCGCGGCGTCCAGCAACCGCGCCCGGTCGGCCGACTCGGACAGATAGCGATGCTCGATCAGCGGCCCCGCGAAGGGATCGCCCGCGCGCAGCCGCAGTACACCCGCGGAGTGCGGCCGCATGAGCGCGATCCCGAGACGGCGTACGCCCGGCGTGAATTCGACCGTGTAGGGCCGCAATTCGATGTCGTCGAGATCGAGGACGTACTCGAGCGGGACCGTCGGCGGCGGTTCCGTGCCGGATTCCGAGTCGACGCGGTAGTCGAGACCGATCTCCGGGTGATCGGTGAACCACTGCCCCACCGGCGCCGCGTGTACCGGCGTGCTGCCCGCTCCGATCGACCCGGCGTCCGGGCCGATGCCCGAACGCAGCAACAGCACAGCCGTTTCCACGGCGCCCGCGCACAGCACGACACGGTCGGCCCAGGCCGTCTCGGTCGCGCTACCGCACCGGAATTCGACTCCGACGGCACGGCCGTGCCGGAACAGCACCCGCGACACCGTGGCCTCGCCCCGGACGCGCAGGTTCGGCCGGTGCGCGGCGGGCAGCAGGTAGGCCGCGGCGGTGCCGATCCGCATTCCGGCGTCGATATTGCAGGGCACCCGGGCCAGACCGGTCTCGGGTCCGGCGCCCGGCACGGCATTGAGGTCTTCGCGTTCGGGTATCCCGAGCGAGCCCGCGGCAGTGGCGAACTCGCGACTGATGGGGCCCGGATGGGCGGCGCGGACCACCGGGATCGGGCCGGTGCGGCCGTGGCCGGGGCGGTCACCGAAGTCCTTGTCGGACTCGCTGCGCCGGTAGGCGTCGAGCACGGTGCCGAAGTCCCAGCCGGGGCCGCCCGCGACGCCGTCCCACGCCGCGAAGTCGGTGGCTCGCGCCCGCCCGAAGTAGCTGCCGTTCACCGAACTGGAGCCGCCGAGCGCTCGCCCGCGCACCAGCTCGCCCAGCACCGGGCCGCCCGGGTAGCCGGGGCCGCCTCCCGCCCGGTGCGCACCGCGCGATCCGCCCGCATCGTCCGCGGCATCGCGTTCGCCGCCCGCAGGTCTGTCGGCGGCCGCCTCGCCGCCGGGCGACAGGACGGTGCGGTAGCGCCAGAGCCAGGCGGCGTCGGGATCGAGCGGCATCCGGGTCGCGTCGAGCAAGGCTGGGGGGAAGGCCGCGGGATCGAGCCGGACCCGGCCCGCTTCCAGGACCGTGACCGTGTGCGACGGGTCCTCGGTGAGGCGGGCGGCCAGGACGCAGCCCGCGGTCCCGCCCCCGACGATCAGGGTGTCGGTCATCGGCGACCCCGCGCGGCACGCATCCGGCTCAGCGTCGGGCCAGGGTCAGGCGCAGGGCGGCGAGGCTGCGAGCCCGGAAGGCGCCGAGCCACAGACCGGTTCCGTAGGCGATGTCGTCGATGCGCTTGTAGGCCACATAGCGCACCGGGTCGAGACCGCCGGGCTCGCGATGGGTGAACCAGTCGGCCAGGCCGTCGGCGACCGCCATGGTCACCGCGATCCGGCGCACGCGCCCGGACAAGAGCATCGCCAGCACGGTGACCGGCCAGTAATGCCGGCACATCGCCGAGGCCAGGCGCCACAGACCGGCGAAGAAACCGCGCGCCAGATACAGCGAGGCGATCCTGGTCGGATTGTCGAGCCCGGCGAAGACCCGGCGCAGACGCAGCAGCGCGGAGCCGAGGGTCACCAGGCCGCCCAACGCGCCCCAGCGCGTCAGAGTGGCGAAGAGCACGGCGGCCAGCACCGTCCAGGACGGCACCGTGAGCGGGGAGACCTTGCGCGGGTCGTGGCGCTCGGCGAGCGGGGCGGCGCCGGTGCCGTAGAACAGCCTGCGGCCGAACCAGGCGCGGAAGGACACGCGGTGGTCGTGGGCGACGTGCGCGGCCGGCTCGTAGCGCAGCCGCCTGCCCGCCTGCTCGAGCCGCCAGCACAGGTCCACGTCCTCGGCGACGTGCAGGGATTCGTCGAAGCCGCCGACCGCGAGCAGCGCCTGCCTGCGCACCAGCAGTGCGGCGCTGGGCACATAGGAGATCCGCCCGCCCGAGTGCACCGCCGCCTCGCGCCTGCCCAGGTCCAGCGAGGACCGGGTGTGCTCGTAGCGGGCCAGCGCGTTGGCCTCCGGGTCGAGCGCGACGACGCGCGGAGCGACCAGCGCGACCTCGGGATCGCTGAAATGTCCGAGCACGACTTCCAGCCAGCCGCTGCGCGGGACCACGTCCGAATCCAGGAAGGCGACGAATTCGGTTGTCGCGGCGCGCAGCCCGGCATTGCGCGCGGCAGCGGGACCCTTGGCCCGGTCGTGCCGCAGCACGGTCACCCGGCACCGCGGGCCGCGTTCGCGCGGCACCTGCACCGGCTGGTCGGAGCCGTCGTCGACGACGATGACGTGGTGGCCGCGCAGCACCGCGAGCATGCGGGCCAGACCCTCGGCGTTGTTACGCAGCGGGACGACGATGGTCACCTCGTCGGTGGAAGGCAGCAGCCGCGGGCGCGGGTTGGCGACCCCGGAATCGAGGAGCCTGCGGGCGACGACGGCGGACTTGGGCCCGGACACCTCCAGGTACCCGTCGCCGATCATCTCGGCGGCCTCCGGCGCGAGGCGGAGCACTCTGGCGGGTGTTCCCCCGACGAGGACGCGCCCCCCGGAGTATGCGCGTACCCGTGGATCGATCCGTACCCCGAAGCCGTCCGGCAATCGATCGTGGCGCATCCCTCGCATGCTAGGCAATCCCGCGCGTTCGAGCACCATCGGCCTGCGAAATCACTGCGAAACGGCCCGAATCGCCAGTACACACGCGACGGTTCGGCGCGACGGCGTGTCGCGCTCCCGGCGCCTCCCGCCACGACCACACGGGCCGCAACGGGAGGGCAACCGGGATGGAGCCGACGGTCACACCGCAGTGCTCACGCCAGCGGGCTCTCGTCGCAGGCGCGCGAGGGCATACGCGCGGTGAGGGTCAGCGGGATCGGGCCCGACTTGCGCGCCCCGCGCCGCGAGGTCGCCTTGCGGGAGTGATCCACCGACGAGCGCGGGATGGTGCGCCCGGCATCGGCGAGCGCGGCCTCGCCGTAGCCCTGCACGCACTCCGGATCGGGTCCGTCGGCGGGCAGACCGGTGAAGAACTTCGCCGCCATGCAGCCGCCCCGGCAGGCGTCGTAGTGCGCGCACCCCGAGCAGGCGCCGCCGCCGGTGGGCTCGCGCAGTTCGCCGAACAGCTGCGAGTCGCGCCACACCCCCTCGAAACCGCCGTCGGTGAGCACGTTTCCGGCCTGGAAGCGGTCGTGGATGGCGAACGGGCACGCGTAGACGTCACCGACCGGGTCGACCAGGCAGACCACCCGGCCCGCGCCGCACATGTTCAGCCCGGGCAGTGCCGAGCCGAAGGCGGACAGGTGGAAGAACGAGTCGCCGGTCAGCACGCCCTCGCCGTTGGCCACCAGCCAGTCGTAGAGCACCCGCTGCTGATCGGGGGTCGGGTGCAGTTCGTCCCAGACGTCCGCGCCGCGACCGGAGGGACGCAGGCGGGTCAGGCGCAGGGTGGCGCCGTAGCGGTCGGCGATGGCACGGAATTCGTCGAGCTGGGGAATGTTGTGCCGGGTCGCCACCACCGAGAGCTTGGCATCCCGGAAACCCGCCGCGGCCAGGTTCTCCAGCGCGCGGATCGCGGTGTCGAAAGAGCCGGGACCACGTACCGCGTCGTTGACCTCGGCGGTCGCGCCGTCGAGGGAGATCTGCACGTCGACGTAGTCGCTGGCCGCCAGCCGGGCGGCGACCTCGGGAGTGATGCGAACCCCATTGGTGGAGAACTTGACTCCCACGTGGTGCGCGGTGGCGTAGTCGACGAGCTCCCAGAAATCCTGGCGCACCGTCGGTTCACCGCCGCCGATGTTGACGTAGAAGATCTGCATCCGCTCGAACTCGTCGATGAGCGCCTTGCACTGCTCGGTGGTGAGCTCGCGCGGATCGCGCCTGCCCGAGGACGACAGACAGTGCACGCAGGACAGATTGCAGGCGTAGGTGAGTTCCCAGGTCAGGCAGATCGGCGCGGCCAGACCGCTTTCGAAGCGGTCGACCAGCTTCACCGCCTTGTCCGAGCCCGCCGGTTCCGGGTTCGCCGCGCGCACCGGCGCGGGAGCCGCGCTCGCCTCAGGCGTGGCCGGGACGACCGCCGGGCCACCGACGATCATCTGGCCGTCGGCGAGCTGGTTCAGCGCCGCCGCGTACGGGGCGAGGGTCTCATCGCAGACGCCCGCCGCGTGCAGGGCGGCCCGTACGGAGGTGTGCTCGGGCAGCGAGCGCACGACCTCGACGATCCGTGGGTTCTTCAGGAACGAGAGTTTGCGGGTGCCGAAGTGGTAGAGCAGCGCGCCGAAAGGCTCGGGGCGCAACGCCACCCGGGGATGCAGCTGCCAACGGGTATCGAGATCGAGCATTCGCCTGCCCGCCCCGTCAGTAGACGCCGCACATACCGTCGATGGAGACCTCTTCGATCAGGCTCTCCTCGACGAGTTCGGCGGCGCCGTGCCCGGTCTCGCCATCGGCGGGGACGAAGAACTGCTGTGTCATCACAAACCTCCCTGGATCTCACCGGACCACCACCCGTAGTCCACGTCACACCATAACCATCTCTCCGGTACGAGTGAACCATGTCGCTTTTCGGAGGGTCGTCGGTCCCCGATATCCGAGCGCCGTCCGGCAACGCGCCCGCGCCCCACGTCCCAGCCCTGCCCGGTACCCGCGACCTCTAGACTTCGGGTGTAGAACAGCGGAACGGATTGTGATGGGCAACACATGCCCGCGGCGGTAGAGGTGGCATGGGAGTCGGACGCATACAGGCCAACGGGGGCGGCAGCACGCTGTCGGAGTCCGAGATAGTCGAGGCCGCACTGCGCGTGGTCCGCGAGGACGGGGTCGAGAAGCTGTCGATGCGGCGATTGTCGCGCGAGCTCGGCGTTTCCCCGATGGCGCCGTACTACTACGTCGCCGACAAGCGCGAGCTACTCGACCTGGTGGCGGGCGCCGCGCTGACCGGAGTTCGCACGCCGCCGCGCGAATCGGGTCCGTGGCAGCAGCGGCTGCGCGAACTCGTCGACCAGATCGACGAGAAGCTGCGCAGGCATCCCGGACTGGGCGATGTGCTCATCGAGCAGATGCTCGGCAAGCAGCTCGATCTGATCGCGGGGATCATGAGCATCCTGGCCGACGCCGGCTTCGGCGACCGCGACATCCTGGCCGCGTACGCGACTGTGCACACTTACCTCTTCGGCCGTCGCCGGGTGAATCCCCGCGATCCCGGGCCGCTGTCCGGGGTCGATCTGCCCGATGTGGTCGCCCGCGCCACCGCGCACATGCCCGACCTGCGCGGCCGCTACACCTACGACTTCGGCATGGACGTGCTCATCGCCGGGCTGGAGGCCCGGCTTGTCGCCGGAGCGGACCCCGACGTACGATGAAATTGAAACACGTTCTAGTTTTCGGGTTCGAGAGGACGACATGACCACCGTCGAGGTTCCACACGGTTCACGCTCGGTCGTGCTGCGGGTCGCCGCGGTGATCGCCGAGACGGCCGACAGCCGCTCGCTGGTCTTCGACGTGCCCGAGGAATCGAGCGAGAAGTTCGCCTACCGTCCCGGCCAGTTCCTCACCCTGCGAATCCCCAGCGAGCTGACCGGTTCGGTGGCGCGCTGCTACTCACTGGCCAGTTCGCCGCACACCGACGACAAGCCGAAGGTGACGGTCAAGCGCACCGAGGGCGGCTACGGGTCCAACTGGGTCTGCGACAACGTCAAGCCCGGCGACCAGCTCGAGGTGCTGCCGCCCTCCGGCGTGTTCACCCCGGGAGATCTGGACGAGAACCTGTTACTGTTCGGCGCGGGCAGCGGCATCACCCCGGTGATCTCGATCCTCAAGTCGGCGCTGGCACGCGGCACGGGCAAGCTGGTACTGGTCTACGCCAACCGCGACACCGACAACGTCATCTTCGCCGACGAACTGCGCGAACTCGGCGCCGCGCACGCCGATCGCCTCAGCGTCATCCACTGGCTGGAGCCGCTGCAAGGCCTGCCCACCGCCGAGGCGCTGGCCACCCTGGTGCGGCCCTACAGCGAGTACGAGGCGTTCATGTGCGGCCCGAAGCCGTTCATGGACGGCGTGCACGAGGCGCTCGCCCGGCTCGGCATGCCGCGCAATCGCGTGCACGCCGAAGTCTTCAACTCCCTCGCCGGCGACCCCTTCGCCGATCAGGCGCCGGTCGAGATCAGCGAGGCCGACGCCGCCGACGCCGCCACCGTCGAGGTGGAGCTCGACGGCGAGATCCACGAGCTGAACTGGCCGCGCAAGCAGACCCTGGTCGACATCATGCTCGCCAAGGGCATCGACGTGCCCTACTCCTGCCAGGAGGGCGAGTGCGGATCGTGTGCGTGCACGGTCCTCGAGGGCGAGGTCGAGATGGACAACGCCGAGATCCTCGATCCGGAGGACATCGCCAACGGGTACATCCTGGGCTGCCAGGCGCGCCCGGTCACCGATCGGCTCCGCATCCAGTTCTGAGCCGGTTCCCCGGTCCGTGCCCGCGACCGGCCGGGTCGGCCCGCGACGGGAACCGCTGCCCCGGCCACGGTGGTACCACCCGCGGCGGGCGGCGTCAGCGCGCGGCGCGGTAGGCGGCGCGGGTGGCGCGGTCCAGATGCTCGGTCGCGTAGGACAGTGCGGTGCGGCCCATTTCGGGTGCGTGGCGGTCCAGGAAGCCGGTGAGCAGGGCGCGGTCCACGCGCTTGCCCACTTCACGCAGCATCCAGCCGACCGCTTTCTGGATGAGGTCGCGGCGGTCGTCGAGCAGTCGTTCGCAGAGGGCGCATGTCGTTGTGGCGTCGCCGGATCTGATGAAGGCGAAGGTGCTCAGCAAGGCCACCCGCCGGTGCCACAGCGATTCGGCGGCGGCCAGGTCGAACAGTTCGTCGCGCGGGCGGTCCAGCAGCCAGCGGCCGAGGAGGTACTCGGCGGAGGAATCGACCAGGTCCCAGTTGTCGACCCGGCCGCGGTGCACCGCGGCACGATAGCGGCGGACCGCTTCGGCCCTGGTGTCCTCGTCGAACGTACGTGGCCTGCTCGCGCGGTCGAAACGGGCGGCCAGGATGAGCAGGCCGGCCAGGCGTTCCTCGTGGATGTCGCTGTCGAGCAGGATCTCGATCTCGTCGAAGGGCAGATCGGCGAACCGGCGGACCACGGCGCGGGTGGCGGGCACCCGGACGCCGAGGAAGACATCGCCCTCGCCGTACTCCCCCGGACCGGTCTTGAAGAAGCGTTGCAGGTGCGCGGCGTCGGCCGGATCGGCTGCCTCCGCCAGTGCCGCGCGCACCTGTGCTGCGTCACCCATGCATGTCTCCGCTCGAGCCGGGCCGCACCGGATTCCGGTCGCGGGTCAGATGCGGGCGCCGAGGACCCGTCCGGATTCGTAGGCCGCCGCGCTCGCCGGCAGTGCGCCGGGCCGGCCGCTGTTGAGCACGCGCACCGTGCCCTCACCGGTACTCGCCCGGCCGAGGCCGTCCACCTTCCTGATGGCCTGGGCCGCGACCGCCTGCGCGCTGTCGAACAGGCGCACGCCCACCGGCAGCGTGGCCAGGATGGCATCGGCCACCAGCGGGTAGTGCGTGCAGCCGAGCACCACCCCCTCGGTGCCCTCGGGGGTCTGCTCGGCGGCGCGGGCGATGGCATCGGTGGCCGCGGAGAGATCGCCGCGGTCGATGGCGTCGGCCAGGCCGTGGCAGGCCACCCCGGTCACCTCCGCCTCGCCGCCGAACCTGGCGATCAGGTCGGCCTGGTAGCGGCTGGCGGTGGTGGCGGCGGTCGCCCACACAGCGACCGAACGGCAGGACGCGGCGGCCGGCTTGATGGCGGGCACGGTGCCGATCACCGGTACGCCTGGACCCACATCGGCGCGCACGTGTTCGAGGGCCGTGACACTGGCGGTGTTGCACGGCAGCACGATGACCTCCGCGCCGGACTCCAGCGAGGTGCGCGCCGCGCCGACGACCCGTTCGATCGTCCACTGTTCCGGTTTCGGCCCCCACGGCGCGCCGTCCGGGTCGAGCTGTAGTAGCAGGTCCAGATCCGGGCGCAGTTTCCGCAGCCAGGCGGCCGTCGGCAGCAGCCCCAAACCCGAATCGATGAGCGCGACGATCACCCGACAACCGTATTACAGGCCGATCCGGGCGCTTCATCGCCGGTGGAGCCGCCCGGGCCGATGTCTGCGAACCGCCGTCGCGGCTGCTGCGCGACGGCCGGGCGCACCCCGCTCGGCCGATGTCCGCGGCCCGTGGTCATCGCCGCGCTTCCGGTGCGATGATCGAGGGGCAAGCCCCATCCGGCGCGGACGATCCGCACAGCACCGGTTCGAGTGCGCCGGGACAACACCGCATCCGGTACGACGACCGGGACAGCGCCACCTTCGGTCGGGCCGACCGGGACAATGCCGCATCCGGTGCGGCGGGCGGGACGATCAGGAGATGTCGGCCGTCGCGGGACGGCGGGCACGACGGCGGGTGGTCCGGATGGACGGTGATCGCACCGCGGTGACGGTGCTGCTGGGCGGCGACGTCATGCTCGGGCGCGGCGTCGATCAGATCCTGCCGCATCCGGGACGCCCGGAACTGCGGGAGGGATACGTCCGCGACGCCCGGCGGTACGTCGAGCTGGCCGAACGGGTGAACGGCCCGATTCCCCGGCCCGTCGCATTCGACTGGCCGTGGGGCGAGGCGCGCACCCTCCTCGACGAACTGGCCCCGGACGTCCGCGTGCTGAACCTGGAGACCACCATCACCGGCGACGGTGAATTCGCGCCCTTCAAAGGCATCCACTACCGGATGCATCCGCGGAACACCGCCGCGCTGAGCGCGATCCGGCCCGACGCCTGCGCGCTGGCCAACAACCACGTCCTCGACTTCGGCGCACGGGGAGCGGCCGACACCCTCGCCGCACTCGATGCCGCCGGCATCCGGCGGGCCGGGGCGGGTGCGGATCTCGGCGAAGCCGCGCGGCCCGCGGTAGTGCCGCTCGCCGACGGCCGCCGCGTGGTCGTGGTGTCCGTGGCCACGACATCGAGCGGTGTCCCCGCCTCGTGGGCGGCGCGCGACGACCGGGCCGGGGTCCTGCTGCTCGAAGACCTCTCCGCGCGCACGGCCGACACGGTGGCCGCGACGGCGTCCGCGAGCGGCGGCGATGTCACCGTGGTGTCGGTGCACTGGGGACCGAACTGGGGATACGGGACCGAGGCCAGCGAGACGCAGTTCGCGCGCCGTCTGATAGACGCCGGTGTCGACATCGTGCACGGGCATTCCGCGCACCACCCCAGGCCGATCGAGTTCTATCGCGGGAAACCGATCCTCTACGGCTGCGGTGACGTGATCGACGACTACGAAGGCATCGGCGGGCACGAGTCCTACCGCAGCCACCTGCGGTTGCTCTACCTGGCCGATGTCGAGCCCGGCGGCGCGACCGGCCTGCGCCTGATTCCGCTGCGCGTCCGCCGGATGCGGCTCGAGCGGGCCGCGCCGGACGAGGCGCGCTGGCTCGCGGCCACGGTCGAGCGCATCAGCCGGCGCTTCCGTACCCGGGTCGGCCCGGCGGCGGACGGCCTGCTGTCCGCGTCGCCGCAGCGTTGACCGGTGCACGCCGCGGCGACGCGGCGGGCCGGTACTAGGCGGTGGCCGGCTGACTGGTCGCGAGCAGGTCGGCGATCGGGGCCGCGGCGGCCACCTTGGCGCGAGCCTTCATGACCTGGGCGGTCATACCCGCGCCGACCACGCCGGTGAGCGCGCCCGCGCGCGAGTAGTAGGCCAGGAACTTGCGGCCGTCGTCGCTGACCACGACCACGTCGTCGCCGGCCGACGGGGTGCCGAGGGCCTGGATCTTGACGTCGTACTGATCACTCCAGAAGTAGGGCACCCGGGCGGCGGTGGGCGGTTCGGCGCCGAGCAGCGCGCAGGCGAGAAGCTTGGCCTGCTCGCCGGCATTGGTCCAGTGCTCCACGCGGGCCTGCTCGCCGGTGTCGTGCCGCCAGGCGGCCACATCCCCGACCGCCCAGACGTTTTCGGCGCTGGTGCGGCCGACCTCGTCGGCGAGCACGCCGCCACCGTCGGCCGGATCGGCGAGCGCCACATCGGATTCGGCCAGCCACTCGATCGCGGGCCGGGAGCCGACCCCGATGACGACCAGATCGGCCCGCACCTCGGCGCCGTCGGCCAGCCGCGCGCCGGCCACCCGGCCGTCCTCGCCGGCCAGCAGCGTCGCCAGGCCGACACCGCAGCGCAGGTCGACGCCCTCGTCCCGGTGCATCCGGGCCACCAGCGCGCCCACCTGCTCACCGAGCACCGACGCCAGCGGCGTCGGCTGCGGTTCCACCAGCACCACGTCGAGGCCGCTCGCCCGGAAGCTGGCCGCGACCTCGCAGCCGATGAAACCCGCGCCGACGACCAGGGCCTTGCTCGCGGCGGTCACCTCGGCGCGCAGCCCGATGGCATCGGCGTGATCGCGCAGCACATGGATGCCGGCCAGGTCCGGCAGACCGGGCAGGCGACGTGGGCGTAGCCCGGTGGCGATGATCAGATGGCTGTAGTCGAGCACGTCACCGTCGGCCAGGCGCAGACGGCGGGCCGCGGTGTCCACGCCGGTCGCCGCGACACCGAGGCGCAAGTCGATCGCCTTCTCCTCGAAGAACTCGGCCGGGCGCAGGGTGGTGTCGTCGGTCTCGCCGCGCACGAACTGCTTGGACAGCGGCGGGCGATCGTAGGGCAACCGAGACTCGTCGCCGAGCAGCACCAGCGGGCCCTCGTACCCGGCGCGGCGCAATTCCTCGGCAGTGCGCAGGCCGGCCAGACCGGCTCCCACGATGATGATCGGCGCGCTCATTCAACCCGTCCTTCCATAGACGACACCCGCCGAGCCTAGCAAGTGCTTGGTAATTTTCGGGTTCTCCCCCTGGCCGGCGACTGTGCCCGCAAAGCGGCCCAATCGTGTCCATCGCTCTATCGACCGGGCGGTCGATCAGGTCTATACCGAGGTCAGGACCACTTTCACCGCAGGAGGACATCATGCTCACCGATTCGCGCGCTCAGGACCTCCTCGCCGTCGTCCTCGGCGCTTTCACCGCACTCTCACCGCTGTGGGTGGATACCAGCACCCGGGCCATGTGGACCATGATCGTGCTCGGCGTACTGATCGCGCTCACCGGCCTGGCCCAGATGGCGCGTCCGTCGATGGCGATGGCCGACTACGCGATGGCGCTGTTCGGCGCGTTGCTGTTCCTTTCGCCGTGGGTCATGGACTTCACCGGGTTCCGCGGGGCGTCCTGGACATCCTGGGTGGTGGGGCTGGTCACCGTGGTGGTCGCCCTCGCGGCGCTGCCCGTCGTGACCGGGCGTATGCACCGCACAGTCACCCATCACTGATCGCGTCCCCCCGCCCGTTCCGGGCCGTACCGATATGCGCAGCTCCACCCGCACCGGGCGCCGCCGTCGCGCCGCGCGCGACGGTGACGCCCGGGAACTCATTCTCGACGCGGCGGAGGACCTCTTCGCCGCACACGGCTTCGACGCGACGCCGACCTCCGCCGTGGCGGCCGCGGCCGACGTCCCTAAAGGACTCGTCTTCTATTACTTCCCCACCAAGGACGCGATCCTGTCCGCACTCGTGAGCGAACGGGTGCCCGCGCAGCCGGTGCCCGACATCGGTTCGGTCGTCCTTCCCGGCGACCCGGCCACCAGCCTGCTGAACCTGCACTCCGCGCTGAATCCGTGCGACCACCACACCTCGGTGCTGCGCGTGATCCTCTGGCGCGAGGCCGACACCCACCCCGACGTGCGCGAGCAGTTGCGCCGTCTGCGCGACCACCTGCTGGAGGTGACCACGCGAGTACTACAGGCCAGCGCCCCCTCCCCGGTCGAACCCGGCACGCTCCGCGCCTGTGCGCTGACCTGGGTGTCGGCCATGTTCACGGTCACCGGTTCCGACCGGCTGCACGCGCTCGGCGGACTGCCGTTGCCGACCGCCGAGGAGGTCCTCGGCGTGGCGAAGGTGGTCGCGGCCGGGATGACCCAATCCGCCTGAGCCGCAACCACACTCGAACTGTCAGCGGTCGAGGAAGGCGATCACCTCGGCGGCGAAGCGGGGATGGTTGATCGCGCCCATGTGCCCGGCCCCGGGAATGATGACCAGCCGGGAATCGGGAATCCGGTCGGCTGTGCGCCGGAAGGACGCGGTCGAATAGAAGGTGTCCAGCTCGCCGCCGATCACCAGGGTGGGCGCGGTGAGCGTGGGCAGCCGATCGGTGACGTCGAAACTGTCCTCGGCGAGCACGAACGCGAGCATGTCGGCGGGATCGTGCGGGCGGACCAGCGGATCGAGCAGCCACATCACCGCCTTGTCGACCCGGCCCCTCATGATGCCCGTGCCGGCGGACATATGGTGCAGCCCGCGCCTGCCTGCCGCCGCCGCCTCGGCGTAGCGCAACTGCGAGGATCTGGCGCGGTCCTCGAGCCGCGACGCCGACGCGGCCACCACCAGTCTGCGCACCACGTCCGGGTGGTCGAGGGCCAACTGCAAGGCGAGCGAACCACCCGAGGAGATGCCGAGCACGTCGACCGGGCTGCCGTAGGTGGCGCGCAACGCGGCGGCGTGATCGTCGGCGATCTCGGCCATCGTGACGCCTGCCCGCATCCCGGGGGCGCGGTTGATCGCGCACACACGTCGGTGCAGGGCCAGCGGCGCCAGGGTGCCGATCTCGGCCTTGCGCATCATGCCGGTCGGATTGGCGTGATCGGGGGTGAACCAGCGCAGGAACACCAGCGGCGGCCCGGAGCCGAGGGCCCGATAGGGCAGTCCGAGCGGTAGCGTCCCCTCGACGATGTCGAGGTCGGCGGTGTTCGGGGCGGAGCTCATCGATCCCTCCCAGCGTTTGCGAAAAGCGCGGATGACGGGGAACTGCTCTGCGGCCCAGATGGTCGCGGTCCCCAGTCTCGCACCCGCCTCGCCGCGCCCGATCGCCGCAGTGGGCGAATCTCCGGCAATCGGCGATGGTGGACCGGCCCCGAAAACGCCGAACGGCGCCGCTCCGGGAAGGAGCGACGCCGTCGGCGTGGATCAGAAGCGATTCAGCGAATCACTTGATGATCTTGGTGACGCGGCCGGCACCGACGGTGCGGCCACCCTCGCGGATCGCGAAGCGCAGGCCCTCGTCCATGGCGACCGGCTGGATCAGCTTGACGCTCATCTCGGTGTTGTCGCCCGGCATGACCATCTCGGTGCCCTCGGGGAGGGTCACGACGCCGGTCACGTCCGTGGTACGGAAGTAGAACTGCGGACGGTAGTTGTTGAAGAACGGGGTGTGGCGGCCGCCCTCGTCCTTCGACAGGATGTACGCCTGGCCCTCGAACTCGGTGTGCGGGGTGGTGGTGCCCGGCTTCACGATGACCTGGCCGCGCTCGACATCCTCGCGCTTGATGCCACGAACCAGCAGACCGACGTTGTCGCCCGCCTGGCCCTGGTCGAGCAGCTTGCGGAACATCTCGATACCGGTGACCGTGGTCTTGGTCTTCTCCGGGCGGATGCCGACGATCTCGACTTCCTCGTTCACGTTGATCACGCCACGCTCGACGCGACCGGTGACGACGGTGCCACGACCGGTGATGGTGAAGACGTCCTCCACCGGCATCAGGAACGGCTTGTCGGTGTCACGCACCGGGTCCGGGATGGACTCGTCGACGGCGTCCATGAGATCGAGCACCGACTGGGCCCACTTCGGGTCGCCCTCGAGCGCCTTCAGACCGGAGACGCGCACGACCGGGGCGTCCTCGTCGAACTCCTGGGCGGCCAGCAGTTCGCGGACCTCCATCTCGACGAGCTCGAGGATTTCCTCGTCGTCGACCATGTCCGACTTGTTCAGCGCGACCAGGATGTAGGGCACGCCGACCTGACGGGCGAGCAGCACGTGCTCGCGGGTCTGCGGCATCGGGCCGTCGGTGGCGGCGACCACGAGGATGGCGCCGTCCATCTGCGCCGCACCGGTGATCATGTTCTTGATGTAGTCGGCGTGACCCGGCGCGTCGACGTGGGCGTAGTGGCGCTTCTCGGTCTGGTACTCGACGTGCGAGATGTTGATCGTGATGCCACGCGCCTTCTCTTCGGGCGCCTTGTCGATCTGATCGAACGCGAAGCTCTCGTTCAGATCCGGGTACTTGTCAGCCAGCACCTTGGTGATCGCTGCAGTCAGCGTGGTCTTGCCGTGGTCGACGTGACCGATGGTGCCGATGTTGACGTGCGGCTTCGTCCGCTCGAACTTCGCCTTCGCCACTGTGGTGTCCTCCTGGACTTGTTGGTTCCTGCATGCAGCAGTGCGGTTTTGTACTTACTGGGGTCGTGCTGACGCCCGGTGAGCCCGGGGCAAGTGTGCCACCTGCCCCGGATGGGATCACTCCCCGGTCGCCTTGGCGATGATCTCCTTCGACACGTTGGCCGGAACCTCCGCGTACGAATCGAACACCATGGAGTAGTTCGCCCGGCCCTGGGTCTTCGACCGCAGGTCACCGATGTAGCCGAACATCTCCGAGAGCGGAACCAGCGCCTTGACGACACGGGCACCACTGCGTTCCTCCATGGCCTGGATCTGGCCACGGCGGGAGTTCAGGTCGCCGATCACGTCGCCCATGTAATCCTCGGGCGTGATGACCTCGACAGCCATCAGCGGTTCGAGGATCACCGGACCGGCCTTGCGGGCCGCTTCCTTCAGCGCCTGCGAGCCGGCGATCTTGAACGCCATTTCCGACGAGTCGACGTCGTGGTACGCGCCGTCGATCAGGGTCACCTTCAGGTTGACCAGCGGGTAGCCGGCGAGCACGCCGTACTGCATCGCATCCTGGGCGCCTGCGTCGACCGAAGGAATGTATTCCCTCGGAACGCGGCCGCCGGTGACCTTGTTCTCGAACTCGTAGCTCGCGCCGTCCTCGCCCACGAAGGGCTCCAGGCCGATGATGACCTTCGCGAACTGACCCGAGCCACCCGTCTGCTTCTTGTGGGTGTACTCGAGCTTCTCGACGGTCTTGGTGATCGTCTCGCGGTAGGCCACCTGCGGCTTGCCGACGTTCGCCTCGACCTTGAACTCGCGACGCATACGGTCGACGAGGATGTCGAGGTGCAGCTCGCCCATGCCGCCGATGACGGTCTGGCCGGTCTCGGCGTCCAGCTTGACCGAGAAGGTGGGGTCCTCTTCGGCCAGCTTCTGGATCGCCGTGCCCAGCTTCTCCTGGTCGGACTTGGTCTTGGGCTCGATGGAGACCTCGATGACCGGGTCCGGGAAGGTCATGGACTCGAGCACGATCTGGTTCTGCGGATCGCACAGGGTGTCGCCGGTGGTGGTGTCCTTGAGGCCGATCACCGCGTAGATGTGGCCCGCGGAGACCTCGGGAACCGGGTTCTCCTTGTTGGCGTGCATCTGGAAGAGCTTGCCCAGACGCTCCTTCTTGCCCTTGGTCGCGTTGATGACCTGGGCGCCGGAATCGACCTTGCCGGAGTACACGCGGATGTAGGTCAGCTTGCCGAAGAACGGGTGCACCGCGATCTTGAACGCCAGCGCCGCGAACGGCTCGTCGGCGCTCGGACGACGAGTGATGATCTCGTCTTCCTTGTTCGGCACGTGGCCCTCGACGTTCTCCACGTCCAGCGGGGACGGCAGGTAGTCGATGACGGCGTCGAGCATGGGCTGCACGCCCTTGTTCTTGAACGCCGAGCCGCAGAGCACGGGGTAGGCCTCGGAGTTGATCGTCATCTTGCGGATGGCGCCCTTGATCTCGTCGATCGTGAGCTCCTCGCCACCGAAGAACTTCTCCAGCAGCGCCTCGTCGGACTCCGCGACGGCCTCGAGCAGTTCCTGACGGTACTGCTCGGCCTTCTCGGCCAGATCGGCCGGGATTTCCTTGACCTCGTACTTCTCACCGAGCTTGGTCTCGCCGGTCCACACCTTGGCGTTCATCTCGACCAGGTCGACGATGCCCTCGAAGGAGTCCTCCGCGCCGATGGGCAGCTGGATGACCAGCGGACGCGCGCCGAGGCGGTCCTTGATGGTCTGCACCGTGAAGTAGAAGTCGGCGCCGAGCTTGTCCATCTTGTTGACGAAGCACACGCGCGGGACGTCGTACTTGTCGGCCTGACGCCACACCTGCTCGGACTGCGGCTCCACGCCTTCTTTGCCGTCGAAGACCGCGACCGCGCCGTCGAGGACGCGCAGCGACCGCTCCACCTCGACGGTGAAGTCCACGTGGCCGGGGGTGTCGATGATGTTGATCTGGTTCTGGTTCCAGAAACAGGTCACCGCGGCGGAGGTGATGGTGATGCCGCGCTCCTGCTCCTGCTCCATCCAGTCGGTGGTCGACGCGCCGTCGTGCGTCTCACCGATCTTGTAGTTGACACCGGTGTAGAAGAGAATGCGTTCGGTTGTGGTGGTCTTACCGGCATCGATGTGGGCCATGATGCCGATGTTGCGGACCTTCTTCAGGTCGGTGAGCACGTCCTGTGCCACGGAAATCTTCCCCGCTCTGCTCTGTTTCAGCGATTGCTGGTTGGGATCTTGTGTTCTGACCCTGTTCGGGTCATCACTATGTCAACGCCGGAACGGGCACCGTAGTGCCCTCCCGACCGTGAGGCCTTCCGGCGCCGACACGAGCGACGGGCCGGGGGGCTGTCACCAGCGGTAGTGCGCGAAGGCCCGGTTGGATTCGGCCATCTTGTGAGTGTCCTCACGACGCTTCACCGAGGCGCCGAGACCGTTGCTGGCATCGAGGAGCTCGTTGGCAAGGCGCTCGACCATGGTCTTCTCACGGCGAGCACGGGAGAAATTGACCAGCCAGCGCAGCGCCAGGGTGTTGGCGCGGCCCGGACGGACCTCGACCGGAACCTGGTAGGTGGCGCCACCGACACGGCGGGGCTTGACCTCGAGGGCGGGCTTGACGTTGTCCAGCGCGCGCTTGAGGGTGACGACCGGATCGGTGCCGGTCTTCTCACGCGCCTGCTCGAGCGCGCCGTAGACGATGCGCTCGGCGGTGGACTTCTTACCGTCCAGGAGGATCTTGTTGACCAGCTGGGTGACCAGCGGCGACCCGTAGACCGGGTCGTTGATCAACGGACGCTTGGGAGCGGGGCCCTTGCGAGGCATATCAGCTCTTCTCCTTCTTGGCGCCGTAGCGGCTGCGGGCCTGCTTGCGGTTCTTCACGCCCTGGGTGTCGAGCGAGCCGCGGATGATCTTGTAGCGCACACCGGGGAGGTCCTTCACACGACCGCCGCGGACGAGCACCATCGAGTGCTCCTGCAGGTTGTGGCCTTCACCGGGGATGTAAGCCGTGACCTCGACCGCGCTGGTCAGGCGAACACGCGCGACCTTGCGCAGCGCGGAGTTCGGCTTCTTCGGGGTCGTGGTGTACACGCGGGTGCACACGCCACGACGCTGCGGGCTCCCCTTGAGGGCCGCGGTCTTGGTCTTGGAGACCTTGTCGCGGCGACCCTTGCGGACCAGCTGGTTGATGGTTGGCATAGACCGGCTTTCCTTGTTATTTATGCGCTGTCGGGACGGTGTTTCACGAACTGCATGGCTGGTTTTCGAGCTGTTCTCGCACGTCCAACCACGTTTCTCGCGTCCCGAGGTCGGGCGTGTCGCGCGCGGGATGGAGCCCGGAATCCGGGCACGCCGGAGAGGTCAGCCGCTCTCGCTGGCCTACTTCTACGCACGAACTTGCCCGCATGCTGTCGGGCACAGCGGTCCACGATACTCGCGGCCTGCACCGACGGTCAAAGCGGGCCCCGTCACTGCCCCTTCAGCCCTGCCGTCCATCGGGCCGACCCTGTGATCACCGACTCACCTGGCGAGGTTCAGCGTCAATTCCAGCAGTGTCTTGGCCGCGGTGCAAGGGTCGGGATGGCCGGAACCGGCCCGGTAGTTGACCCACCAGCCGACCACGCCGGTGTCGGCGGCCGAGGCCGTCAGCCCGCAGGAGTCCGCGTCGTTGGGCCTGCGCATCTGCAGGGCGCGGGTGCCCTGCACGGTGACCGTCTCGTGCACGTAGCCCAGCTTGTCGGCCGTGGCCTTCTCGTTGTTGAGCGAACCGATCTCGTACCAGTTCAGCGTTACCATCGCCAGGCCGCCGGGCGCGTCCTCGACATCCCACATGCACACGGCGCCGTTGAACGAGCCGGTCACGAACTGGGCGCCGCCCAGCGCGTCACCGATCTGCACGGGAGTCACCACATCGCACTCGCGCAGCAGCTTGTCGAAATCGGTGTTGATCTCCTGACTGCCGCCCGCCGGATGCGCGGAGCCCTCGATGGTCCGCCCGCAGCCGGCCGCCCCGGCGGCCACGGCGAGCAGCACGCACAGCGCGAGCGCGCGTCCGGCTCGCGTGTGGCGCCCCGGCTTGCCCACCTCGCTCATAGGTGCCCTCATTTCAGCCGCGAAACGGTGAGTTCGGCCAGTTTCCTGGTCTTGTCGCACGGATTGCCGGTCGGACCGAACAGGCCGTAGGACATGGACCATTCGAAGAAATCGTCGTCGAGCTGGACCGCCAGATCGCATACCGTGCCGGTGGGGTCGAGGGCGGCGAAGCCGGGCTTGCCGCCGACCTCGATCTTGTCCGGCTCGCGGCCGACGCTGCTCACCCACGCCTTCTCCCGATCGATCGGGCTGCCCCGATAGGAGGCGAAAGTGACGCTGGGCGAACCGAGTCCGGCGGCCTGGTAGTTGCAACCGACCGAGTTCTTGAACACCTGGGAGAGCTGCGACATACCCGCGATGTCACGAACTTCGTCGTCGCCGACGTGCCCGCACTCGCCGACGAACGGACCCAGCGAGGCCACCTTCGGCGGCGGGCGCAGCGGCTCGCCGGAATCCGATCCGCCGCCGGAACCGCAGGCAGACAGCGTCACAACCAGGGCGAGACCGGTGAGGAGCGCCGACGGTATCCGCATACCAGCACTCTACTGGTTCGCGCGAAACCACTTCCGGCTCCTGACGATCGCCCCCCGGGTGGCGCGGTCGCCGCCATCAGGGGCGCAGGTCGGCCCCGACCACCAGGATCTCCACGCTCGGCGTCGATTCGGGTTCCAGGTAGGCGAGCAACGCCGCGGCCTCCGACTCGACCTGCGCGCGTTCGGCTTTCGTCCACGCGCGCAGCGGGCTGACGCGCAGCCGGGCGCGGCCGGACTGCCGGAAGATCTTGTACATCCCGGCCAGGAAGCCGTCGACCAGCACCGGGGAGACCGCGGAGGCGAAGGCGCGCAGCGGCGGCGGGGCCCGTTCGCGGGGTCTGCGTGTCAGCGGTCAGCGGACGGTGACGACCACCTTGCCGGTGGCGGTGCGGTTCTCCAGCGAGGCCACCGCCTCGGCGGTCCGCTCCAGCGGGTAGGTCACCGGCCGCGGCGCCGGGATCGCCCCGCTCGCCAGCAGCGGGCCCACCTCGGCCCACTGCTGGACCACATAGCCCGGATTCGACATGAACCACTCGCCCCAGGCGGCGCCGACCACCTCGACGTTCTTGAGCAGCAGCCGGTTGACCTTCACGGTGGGGATCTCGCCCGCGGTGAAGCCCACGACCAGCAGCCTGCCGCCCTGGGCCAGCGACCGGATGCTGTCGGTGAACCGGTCACCGCCCACCGGATCGAGCACGATGTCGACGCCGCGACCGCCGGTCAGCTCCTTGACCGCGGCCAGCCAGCCGTCGGCGAGCACCACATCGGTGGCGCCGTTGGCCTTGGCGACCTCGGCCTTCTCCTCGGTGCTCACCACCGCGATCACGCGGCCCGCGCCCAATGCCTGCGCCATCCGCAGAGTGGAGGTGCCGATGCCGCCCGCGGCGCCGTGCACCAGCACGCTCTCGCCCTGCGCGAGCCTGCCGCGATTGCGCAGGCAGAAGTGCACCGTCAGATCGTTGAAGAGAATGCCCGCGCCCGCCGCCATGGAGATGTTGTCGGGCAACCGGAACACCAGATCCGGCAGGGTGACCGCGACCTCGGCGGCCGCGCCGCCGAGCATGGTCAGCGCCAGCACCCGGTCGCCCGCCTTCACGTGCGCGCCCTCGGGGGCCTCGCGCACCACGCCGGCGACCTCGCCGCCCACCACGAACGGCAGTTCCGGCTTCATCTGGTAGAGCCCGCGCGACATCAGCACGTCCGGGAAGGCGATGCCCGCGGCGTGCACGTCGATGACCACACCGCCGGGGATCGCGGCGGGTTCCGGGATGTCGACGATCTCGACCGCTTCCGGTCCTTCCAACTTGCTGACCTGGGCTGCGCGCATGGGCCGACCTCTCTGTCCGGTTCAACGGGTCCGCTTCGGCGACATCGGTCGTCGCCGTGGACACCGTGACCAACATAACGAACGGTCTGTCCCGCGGCGCGGCGCACACCACCCTCCCCGCGAACACCCGCGCCGACCAGCGCGACATTGTTATGCTTGCCGGGCTTCGAGGGTTGGGGAACACAGGAGGGGGATTCGTCGTGCCCGAGGATCGACTGCGGGTGAATCCGGACGCGCTACGGACATTCGCCACCCAGCTCGGCGCTGAAGCGGGCGACCTCACCGCCCTCGGCGCGGGCGACGCCTTCGGCACGGCGGCGGGCTCCCTGCCGGGCACCGAATTCGATTCCGCCGCAAGGCGATCCGGCGACATCGTGCACCGCTGCCTGGCCCGGATGGGCGAACGGCTGACCACCGTCGCCGACAACATGGACAATGCCGCGGGCGCCTTCGAACTCACCGAAGCCGAGTTCGAACAGACCCTCACCACCATCGGACTGCAACTGCCATGACCCTCACCGTCGACGATGTCATCGCCTGGCAGCCCGATCAGCTCACCGCAGCCGCCGACCACGCGAAGGCCGTCCACGAGGGTGTCGACCGCATCGTCGGCAAGGCCCTCACCGACACCCAGGGCCTGACCGACTCGAAGGCCTGGTCGGGCGCCGCGGGAACCGCCGCCACCGCCCGGATGGAGACAGAGAAGGCCCGCGCCTCCGTCGTCGGCGCGGCGCTCCTCGCGCTGGAAACCGCCTACCGCACCCAGGCGGGCATTCTGACCGGCTGCAAGGACGCCGTGACGCGACTGCGCAATCAGTACCTCGGCGAAGCGCCGGTCGGCTTCGAGGTGGCCGCTGACGGGCTGGTCACCGCGGGCGCACGCATCCAGCGCATCCGCGACAACGCGGGCGGCGCCGATGTCACCACGCTGGTCATCGCCGAGGAGGCCGCCGCCGCACAGCGCACCCTCGACCTGCGCCTGGCCCTCAGAGCCGCCGAGAACGCGGCCACGGCGGCGGCCACCGCGGTGAACGCGGCCAACACCACGCTCGAGCAGGCGTTCGGCGCGCTCGGCGATCCGAAGCTCGGCGTGCCCACCGATACCACCCCCGCGTCCACCACACCGGCCGCGACGCCGGTCGGTGCGAATCAGCCGAACTACGCCATGTCCGGCAGCAGCGGGTCGAACTCGTCTTCCGGCGGCTCGGGATATTCGGGGGGATCGGGATACCCGGGGAGTTCCGGCTCCTCGGCCGGACCGGGTTCGAGCGCGCCCACCGGACCGATGCCGACCGGCGATGTGGCGAAGTGGATCGAGGACGCCAAGAAGGTCCTCATCGAGATGGGCTACGACCCGGAGGACATCGACGAGCGCGCCCTCGCACTCATCATCCAGCACGAGTCCGGCGGCAATCCCTACGCGGAGAACCGGTGGGACAGCAACTGGCTCGCCGGGCACCCCTCCAAGGGCATCATGCAGACCATCGACAGCACGTTCGACGCCTACGCCGCCCCCGGCCACACCGACATCTGGAATCCGGTCGACAACATCGTCGCCGCCACCAGGTACGCGATCGACCGCTACGGGTCGCTGTCGAACGTGCCCGGCGTCGCGGGGGTGAATTCGGGGGGCGCATACCAGGGCTACTGACAGCGATTGCAGGTCGGATGCCGGTGGGTCACGACCGCCCGCGGCACCGGGTGCCCTCCCCCGGATTCGCTGCGACAATGGATCTCGGTGGGGGTACACCGGACCTCTACCTGTGAGTACAGTCGGCTCGACACGAGGGTGGGGGCACCGCCCCGTAAAGTCGTCTCATAACAGCACCGCAAGAAACACCGCGGCACAACGTGCAGCGCGAGGAGCACCAGTGTCACTCGATCAGCCACTCGCCCCGGTTCCCGAACAGGGCATGGGCTTCGATTCGGCGTGGCCCGTCCGGGCTGGCGATGTGGATCCCTACAACCGGCTGCGCTTCGACGCGGTCGCACGATACCTGCAGGATATCGCCTGGGAACAGCTGCATCAGACCTTTCTGGCCCGCACCGATCCGAACTGGATCGTGCGGCGCACCGTCATCGACGTCGTCCGCCCGGTGCTGTGGCCCGACGACGTGCGGTTGCTGCGGTGGTGCTCGAGCATGAGCACCCGCTGGACCAACATGCGGGTGCGGATCACCAGCGGCAACGGCGGTCTGATCGAGACCGAGGGTTTCTGGATCAATATCAGCGAGTCGACCGGCATGCCGGCCCGGATCAGCGACGAGGGACTGGCCTATCTGGCCAGGAGCACCGACGAGCACCGGCTGCGCTGGCGGCCCTATCTCACCGACGCCGCGCCCCCGGAATCCGACACCGACCTGCCGTTCCCGGTGCGGGTGACCGATATCGACCAGTACAACCACGTGAACAACGCCTGCTACTGGCAGGCGGTCGAGCATTTCCTGGCCGAGTACCCCAAGCTGATCGCCGGACCGCATCGGGCGATCATCGAGTACGTGGCACCGGTGCTGGCCCGTCAGCACATCACCGTGCGCAGCCGCTTCGAGCCGGGTGATCGCAGCACCGGCCGCCCGGTGCTGCGGCTGTGGTTCGTGGTCGGCGGTGCGACCACGACGGTCGTGCGCATCATGCCGCTGCCCGGCTGAGTCGCGCGGGCACCCGCCCCGGCCCCGCTACTTCACGCGCTCGCCGCCTGGCCGACGGCAGCCTGGTGCACGCCGCGATCACGGTGTGGACCACCGGTTTCGTCCGCCGCGCGCGGCCACTCGACCTTCTCCGCGCGCGGCGTCACGACTTCAGCCGCGCGCGGCCTTGAGCAGTTCCTCGCGCGAGGTGAACTTGACCCGCGGACGGCCGCCGCCGCGGCCCGCGGTCTTCTCCGCGGCGTCGATGTTCTTCCAGCCCTGCCGGTCGACCAGGTCGGCCTGACGCTCGGCCACCAGCGCCTGCAATGCCGCCCGGTCGGCGCCGGGGGCGGGCAGCGCGCCCGCGATGAAGTCGGCGATCAACTGCTCGACCGTCTCCTGCGAGTCGACCCGGTTCGAGCCGATCACGCCGCGCGGGCCACGCTTGATCCAGCCACTGACATAGACGCCGGGTAGCACTTCGCCGTCGGCGAGGACACGGCCCTTGTCGTTGGGCACCACGGCACGGGTCTCGTCGAAGGGCAGGCCGGGAACCGGCTGCCCCTTGTAACCGATGGAACGCAGCACCAGCGACGCGTCGAGACGGTCGGTCTCCCCGGTCGGCTGCGCCACCAGCTGTCCATCCAGCTGGACGAGTTCGTTGCGGCCCACCTCGATGCCCTCGACCTTGTCCTCGCCCAGCACGGCGGTCGGGGAGGCCAGGTAGCGGAAGACGATGCGCTTGTTGCCCTCGGTCGGCGTCGCCGCCGCGTACTCCTGGGCCAGGGTGTACTTCAGCTGCAACGACGGTTCCACCTCGGGATCGTCGAGCAGCGCCCGGCTCACGTGGTCGAGCGCCAGCTCGGCGTCGTCGATGACGACATCGACGCCCTTCAGGTGGGTCAGCGCCATGAACTCGGGGCTGGTGTAGGCGGCCTGCAGCGGGCCGCGACGGCCCAGCACCACCACCTCGCGGATGTTGGACTCGCGCAGCGCGGCCAGCGCGTGATCGGCGATGTCGGTCTTCGCCAGCTCGTCCGGATCGACGGTGAGCACCCGGGCCACGTCGAGGGCGACATTGCCGTTGCCGACGATGACGGCGCGCTCGCCGGACAGATCGAAGCCGCGCTCGGCGAAATCGGGATGGCCGTTGTACCAGGCCACGAACTCGGTCGCGGAATGACTACCGGGCAGGTCCTCGCCGGGGACGTTCATCCTGCGGTCGGCCGCGGCGCCGACCGCGTAGATCACCGCGTGGTGGTGGGCCTGCAGTTCCTCGTGGGTGAGGTGCGTGCCGATCTCGACGTTGAGGTAGTACTGCAGGGTCTCGCGGCGGAAGGCCGACTCGAACATGGCCGAGACGGTCTTGGTGCCGGGATGGTCGGGCGCCACGCCCGCGCGCACCAGGCCCCACGGGGTCGGCAGCCGGTCGAACATCTCGACCTCGACATCGCAGCGCCGCAGCAGTTCCTCGGCCGCGTAGCAGGCGGCCGGGCCGGCTCCGACGATCGCGACGCGCAGGGTGCCGAGCTCCTTCGGCGGACGCACCGGCGCCACGATCGGATCGAAGTTCGGCTCCAGCGGGTGGCGCTGGAAGTAGGCCGCGTTGACGTCTTTGAACCGGGCGAGCGAGGCGCTCAGGTCGTCCTCGGAGAAGATGGCCTCCACGGGGCAGGCATCCACACACGCACCACAGTCGATGCAGGTGTCCGGGTCGATGTAGAGCATCTCGGTGGTCGCGAAATTCGGATCGTCCGGGTTCGGACGAATGCAGTCGACCGGGCACTCGGAGACGCAGCTGGCGTCGTTGCAACAACGCTGCGTGATTACGTAGGCCATAGTGTGCAGATCCTCGAAACGTACGTGGGGCTGTGCGCCACCCGCGGGTCGGAGGTGGACAGCGGGACCACATGGAACGCACAGCGAAAAATGTGACCCCGCTTTCAGTGTGCCTCGAGAGTGGCATATGCCTCTCCTCGGAACCCCTTCTGAGTACCACAATCGGGCCTCCGGTGCGGCGAACTCCCCCATCAGGCCCCTTCAGCGGTGACGAATTACCGTGGCGACATGGTGCGGACACTGATCCTCATGCGACACGGCAAATCCGGCTATCCCGCGGGCGTCGACGACCACGAGCGTCCGCTCGCCCCGCGCGGACTGCGCGAAGCCGCTCTGGCAGGCCACTGGGTGCGCGACACCCAGCCCGTTGTCGACGCGGTGCGCTGTTCGACCGCCACCCGCACCCGCCAGACCCTCGACGCCACCGGCATCACCGCCCCGGTCGTCTACGAGCGCGAGATCTACGAGGCGTCCCCGCGCACGCTGATCGAGCTCATCCAGCTCTCCGACGACGACGTCTCGACGCTCATGCTGATCGGCCACTCCCCCGGCATGCCGTGGACGGCCTGGGAGCTGGCGGGCAACCGGGACAGCGACGCCGCGCTCGAACTGAGCCGCAAGTTTCCCACGTCCGCGCTGGCGGTGCTCACCTTCGACCGGCCCTGGGCGCGGGTCGAGGAGGGCGTCGGCGAGCTGGTCACCTTCCACGTGCCGCGCTGAGCCGCTCCGCCTGCGGTGAAGTCACCCACAGACGTGGGTACGCTCGGGCCGGGTAGCAGTTGTCCGACGATCATCCGAGCGCGCGCCCCGTGCGCCGCCGACGAACACCGCGCAACCGAAGGAGCCAGGTATGTCCGATCAGGCGAAGGAAACCACGGTCAGCCGAAACGGGGACAAGAGCCGCTACGAGGTCTACTACGGCGGCGAACTCGCCGGTTTCGCCGAGTACGAGGAGAGCGGCGACAAGACCGACTTCGTGCACACCGAGATCGACGACGCCTTCGGCGGCAAGGGGCTGGGCAGCACCCTGGCCAAGAGCGCACTCGACGACGCGATCGGCCGCGGCAAGGGCATCGTCGCGACCTGCCCGTTCATCAAGGGCTACATCGACAAGCATCCCGAATACGCCGCGAACCTGGTCGGCTAGGACCGCGGACATGAGCGATCTGGATCCGCAGCCCGGCGAGGCGCTGTGCACACCCGCGCCGGGGCCCGGTCCGGTGACGCAGTTCTTCCCCGCGCGCGAGGTACCGCTCGGCGGCGTGCGCGGGGTCTACGTGGAACGCGTGCTGCCGCAGCGGGATCTGCCGACGGTCGGCGCGTGGTGTTTCCTCGATCATTTCGGCGCGCCGACGGTCACCACGACCGGCGCACCGCCCGACATCGATCCGCACCCGCACATCGGGCTGCAGACGGTCACCTGGCCGTTCGTGGGCCGGATCCGGCATCGCGATTCGGTCGGCTCGGATGTGGAGATCGAACCGGGGCAGCTGAACCTGATGACCTCCGGCCGCGGCATCGCGCACTCGGAGTACTACGCCACCGACGCGCCGGCCGGCGAAGGCCTGCAACTGTGGATCGCGCTGCCCGGCCACAGCGCCGGGGTGGCTCCGCATTTCGAGCAGCATCGCGACCTGCCCGTCGTGGAGGCGGCCGGGCTGCGGGCGATCGTGCTCATCGGCACGCTGGCCGGCCTGACCTCGCCCGCGCAGGCCTACACCCCCCTCGTGGGCGCCGACATCCGGATGGACGCGGGCGCGGAGGTGACACTTCCGGTCGATCCGAACTTCGAGCACGCGGTGCTGGTGGTCGAGGGCGAGGTGACGGTGGCGGACGCCCCGGTGAAGCCGGGACCGCTGCTGTATCTGGGCAGCGACCGCACCGAACTGCGGTTGCAGAGTACGACCGGCGCCCATCTGGCGCTGATCGGCGGCGAGCCGTTCGGCGAGGAGCTGGTGATGTGGTGGAACTTCGTCGGCCGCAGCCACGAGGAGATCGTGGCGGCGCGCAGCGCGTGGGAGTCACACGACACGGGGCGCTTCCCCGATATCGCGGGACATACTCCGCAGCAACGCATTCCGGCGCCGCCGATACCGCCGCTGCATCTCACCCCGCGCAAGCGCCGGATCGGCGGCGACGCCACGAGCTGAGGCGGCCGCGCATTCGGCGGGCCGGCGGCTCCCTGAGCGAGCCGGGCCTCTTCGGCACAGGCGCCCGGCCGACGTCGAACTCCAGGACGGGCGTACCAATCCGAAACAAACTCTGGTCACAATCGAGGAAATGTGACTAAGCTGCTGTTCCGATTGCGTTCACCGCATCAGACCGGGTTATCCGGAACTCCACAGGCACTCGGATCCGTCGATCCGCCTTCAGCAAGAGGACACGCAGCATGCTCAACTTCATCGCCCTCATCGACTCCGCCACCGCCAACTCGGTCGACACCAACGTGCTCGTCAACAACTTCCTCAGCGCGTTCATCACCGGTTCGGCCGGCTCGCAGAGCAACAACGGCGGCGCCATCTCCTGAGCGCACACCGCGCGAAACGCACTTCGGCCCCCGCTCCGGATTCGGAGCGGGGGCCGAAGTCTTTCAGGCCCTAGCGGATCAGCGGTAGTCGCTGAAGCCGTAGTCGTCCAGCGGCACGGCAGCGCCGGTGGAGGCACCGAAGCTGTCCGGGCTGTAGTAGGTGTCGTCGTAGGACGGCACCGCGTACGCCGCGTTGCGAGCCTCTTCGGTCGGCTGCACCTGGATGTTGCGGTAACGGTTGATACCGGTACCGGCCGGGATCAGCTTGCCGATGATCACGTTCTCCTTGAGACCGATCAGCTTGTCGGAGCGGCAGTTGATCGCCGCGTCCGTCAGCACGCGAGTGGTCTCCTGGAACGACGCCGCCGACAGCCACGAATCGGTGGCCAGCGACGCCTTGGTGATACCCATCAGCACCGGACGACCCGAAGCCGGCTCGCCGCCCTCGGCCACCACGCGACGGTTCGCTGCCTCGAACTCGGCACGCTCGGTGAGCGAACCGGGCAGGAACTCCGTGGCGCCCGAATCGATGATCGTCACGCGACGCAGCATCTGGCGCACGATGACCTCGATGTGCTTGTCGTGGATCGACACGCCCTGGCTCCGGTAGACCTCCTGGACCTCGTGGACCAGGTGGACCTGAACCTGACGCGGGCCCATCACGCGCAGCACCTCGTGCGGATCGGCAGCGCCCTCGAGCAGCTGCTGACCGACCTCCACGTGGTCACCATCGGAGAGCAGGCGCTCGGAGCCGTCCTCGTGCTTGAACACACGCAGACGCTGACGCTTCGAGAGCTTGTCGTAGACGACTTCCTCGCTCCCGTCGTCCGGGATGATGGTGATCTTGTAGAAGCGGTCGTCGTCCTCCAGCCGGACCCGGCCGGAGATCTCCGCGATCGGGGCCTTGCCCTTGGGGACACGCGCCTCGAACAGCTCCTGGACACGCGGCAGACCGCCGGTGATGTCGTCGCCGGCGACGCCACCCTGGTGGAAGGTACGCATGGTCAGCTGGGTACCGGGCTCACCGATGGACTGGGCGGCGACGATGCCGACGGCCTCGCCGATGTCGACCAGCTTGCCGGTGGCCATCGAGCGGCCGTAGCAGGTGGCGCAGACGCCGGTGCCGGTGGTGCAGGTCAGCACGGAGCGGACCTTCACCTCGGTGATACCGGCCTCGAGCAGCGCCTCCAGCGCCGGGTCGCCGAGATCGGCGCCCTTGGCCACGATCACGTTGCCCGCCGCATCGAGCGCGTCGGAGGCCAGCGTGCGGGCGTAGGTCGAGGTCTCGACATGCGCGTCGCGAATGATCGAGCCGTCGGCCTGACGCTCGGCGATCGGCACCACGATGCCCCGCTCGGTGCCGCAGTCGTGCTCGCGCACGATCACGTCCTGCGAGACGTCCACCAGACGACGGGTCAGGTAACCCGAGTCGGCGGTGCGCAGCGCGGTGTCGGCCAGACCCTTACGCGCGCCGTGGGTGTTGATGAAGTACTCCAGAACCGTCAGGCCCTCACGGAAGGAGGACTTGATCGGACGCGGGATGAACTCACCCTTCGGGTTCGTCACCAGGCCCTTCATACCGGCGAGGGTACGGGTCTGGGTGAAGTTACCCGTGGCGCCCGAGTCCACGATCGTGATGATCGGGTTGTCGGCCGGGTAGTGCGCGCGCAGCGCCTTACCGACCTCTTCGGTAGCCTCCTGCCAGATCTTCACCAGGGCGTTGTTGCGCTCCTGGTGATCGAGCGCACCACGCTGGTACTTCTTCTCGATCTGATCGGACTGCGCCTCGTAGCGCTCCATGATCTCGGCCTTCTCCGGCGGAACGAGCACGTCCGACATGGAGACGGTGACACCCGAACGCGTGGCCCAGTAGAAGCCGGCGTCCTTGAGCTTGTCGACGGTCTGGGCGACCACGATCATCGGGTAGCGCTCGGCGAGATCGTTGATGATCGTCGCCTGCCGCTTCTTCGGCATCGGCTCGTTGATGAACGCGTAGTCCGCGGGCAGCAGTTCGTTGAACAGCACCCGGCCCAGCGTGGTCTCGACGGTCCACGCGTCGCCGCGCTGCCAGCCGTCGGGGAACAGCTCGGCCTCGACGTCCTTGGGCGGACGCTGCGTGGTCAGGCGAACCTTGATCAACGAGCGCACGGTCAGCTCGCCGCGGTCGACGGCCATCTGCGCCTCGGCGGGCGAGGAGTAGACGCCGAACTCCGGGGAGTCCGCGGTCGCGGGCCGGTACCGGCCCTTGGCGTTCTCGTCCAGACGGGTCAGGTAGTACAGACCGGTGACCATGTCCAGACGGGGCATGGCCAGCGGGCGACCCGAGGCGGGCGAGAGGATGTTGTTCGAGGACAGCATCAGGATGCGCGCCTCGGCCTGCGCCTCGGCCGACAGCGGCAGATGGACGGCCATCTGGTCACCGTCGAAGTCGGCGTTGAAGGCCTCACAGACCAGCGGGTGCAGCTGGATGGCCTTGCCTTCCACCAGCTGCGGCTCGAAGGCCTGGATGCCCAGGCGGTGCAGGGTGGGCGCGCGGTTGAGCAGCACGGGGTGCTCGGCGATGACCTCTTCGAGGACGTCCCACACCTGCGGCCGCTGCCGCTCGACCATCCGCTTGGCGGACTTGATGTTCTGCGCGTGGTTCAGATCCACCAGTCGCTTCATCACGAACGGCTTGAACAGCTCCAGCGCCATCAGCTTGGGCAGACCGCACTGGTGCAGCTTGAGCTGCGGGCCGACGACGATGACGGAACGACCCGAGTAGTCGACGCGCTTGCCGAGCAGGTTCTGGCGGAACCGGCCCTGCTTGCCCTTGAGCAGATCCGACAGCGACTTGAGCGGGCGGTTGCCCGGACCGGTCACCGGACGGCCGCGGCGGCCGTTGTCGAACAGCGCGTCCACGGACTCCTGCAGCATCCGCTTCTCGTTGTTGACGATGATCTCGGGCGCGCCGAGGTCGATCAGTCGCTTGAGGCGGTTGTTGCGGTTGATCACGCGGCGGTACAGATCGTTCAGGTCGGAGGTGGCGAAGCGGCCACCATCGAGCTGAACCATCGGGCGCAGCTCCGGCGGGATCACCGGAACCGCGTCGAGCACCATGCCCATCGGCGAGTTGCCGTTGGCCTGGAAGGCCGCGACGACCTTGAGCCGCTTGAGCGCGCGCAGCTTCTTCTGGCCCTTGCCGGAGCGAATGGTCTCGCGCAGCGACTCGGCCTCGGCGTCGATGTCGAAGTTCTCCATCAGCTTCTGGATGGACTCCGCGCCCATCGCGCCGGTGAAGTACTCGCCGTAGCGGTCGACCAGCTCGCGGTAGAGGACCTCGTCCACGATCAGCTGCTTGACCGAGAGCTTGGTGAAGGTGTTCCAGATCTCGTCGAGCCGGTCCAGCTCACGCTGGGCGCGATCGCGCAGCTGGCGCATCTCGCGCTCGCCGCCGTCCTTGACCTTGCGGCGGACGTCGGACTTGGCGCCCTCGGCCTCCAGCTCGGCCAGGTCGGCTTCCAGCTTCTGCGCGCGGGCCTCGAGATCGGCGTCGCGCTGATCGGCGACCGCCTTCTTCTCGACCTCCATCTCGGCTTCGAGCGTGGACAGCTCGTTGTGGCGCAGTTCCTCGTCGACGGCGACGATCACGTAGGCGGCGAAGTAGATGATCTTCTCGAGATCCTTCGGCGCCAGGTCGAGCAGGTAGCCCAGGCGCGAGGGCACACCCTTGAAGTACCAGATGTGGGTGACCGGCGCGGCCAGCTCGATGTGGCCCATCCGCTCACGGCGCACCTTGGCGCGAGTCACCTCGACACCACAGCGCTCACAGATGATGCCCTTGAAGCGCACGCGCTTGTACTTGCCGCAGTAGCACTCCCAGTCCCGGGTGGGACCGAAGATCTTCTCGCAGAACAGGCCGTCCTTCTCCGGCTTGAGCGTGCGGTAGTTGATGGTCTCCGGCTTCTTCACCTCGCCGTAGGACCACTGGCGGATGTCGTCGGCGGTGGCCAGGCCGATCCGGAGTTCATCGAAGAAGTTGACGTCTAGCACGTAACTTCCTTTCCCCTGTGCGGGTCGAATTCGAGCAAGAGTTCACTAGTGAGGTCCGGCAGGGTTCCCCGGCCGAACTCGTATCGAGCGCGGGAGGGCGGACGCGCGTGGCCGGCGTCCGCCCCGCTCCGCCTAGTTCGCCAGATCGTCGACGGTGGCCGCTTCGTTCCTGGACAGGTTGATGCCCAGGTTCGCCGCGGCGCGCTCCAGATCCTCGTCCTCGCCTTCGCGCAACTCGATCGCGGCGCCGTCCGAGGACAGCACCTCGACGTTGAGGCACAGCGACTGGAGTTCCTTGAGGAGCACCTTGAACGATTCCGGAATGCCCGGCTCCGGAATGTTCTCGCCCTTGACGATCGCCTCGTAGACCTTCACACGGCCCACCACGTCGTCGGACTTGATGGTCAGCAGTTCCTGCAGGGTGTAGGCGGCACCGTAGGCCTGCATCGCCCAGCACTCCATCTCACCGAAGCGCTGGCCACCGAACTGCGCCTTACCACCGAGCGGCTGCTGGGTGATCATCGAGTACGGGCCGGTCGAACGGGCGTGGATCTTGTCGTCGACCAGGTGGTGCAGCTTGAGGATGTACATGTAGCCGACGGCCACCGGGTACGGGAACGGCTCGCCGGAGCGACCGTCGAACAGCACCGCCTTGCCGTTGTCGTCGACCATCCGCTCGCCGTCGCGGTTGGGCAGCGTCGAGCCGAGCAGGCCGGTGAGCTCCTCCTCGCGGGCGCCGTCGAACACCGGGGTGGCGATATTGGAGTTCTGCGGGGCGCCCCACATCTCCTCCGGCAGCGCCGCGGCCCAGTCGGGGTTGCCCTCGACCTGCCAGCCCGCCTTGCCGATCCAGCCCAGGTGGGTCTCCAGGATCTGGCCGATGTTCATACGACGCGGCACACCGTGGGTGTTCAGGATGATGTCGACCGGGGTGCCGTCGGGCAGGAACGGCATGTCCTCGGTGGGGAGGATCTTGCCGATGACGCCCTTGTTGCCGTGGCGGCCGGCGAGCTTGTCGCCGTCCTGGATCTTGCGCTTCTGCGCCACGTACACCCGGACCAGCTCGTTGACGCCGGGGGGCAGATCGTCGTCGTCCTCGCGGGAGAACACGCGGATGCCGATGACCTTGCCGGACTCGCCGTGCGGCACCTTCAGCGAGGTGTCGCGGACCTCGCGGGCCTTCTCACCGAAGATCGCGCGCAGCAGCCGCTCCTCGGGGGTCAGCTCGGTCTCGCCCTTCGGGGTGACCTTGCCGACGAGGATGTCGCCGTCGCGGACCTCGGCGCCGATGCGGACGATGCCGCGCTCGTCGAGATCGGCCAGCACCTCGTCGGAGACGTTCGGGATGTCCCGGGTGATCTCCTCGGCGCCCAGCTTGGTGTCACGCGCGTCGATCTCGTGCTCCTCGATGTGGATCGAGGTCAGCACGTCGTCCTCCACGAGGCGCTGCGACAGGATGATCGCGTCCTCGTAGTTGTGGCCCTCCCACGGCATGATCGCCACGAGCAGGTTCTTGCCCAGGGCCATCTCACCGTTCTCGGTGCACGGCCCGTCGGCCAGGACCTGGCCCTTCTCCACGCGCTGGCCCTCGTCCACGATCGGACGCTGGTTGGAGCAGGTGCCCTGGTTGGAGCGGTTGAACTTGCGCATGCGGTAGCTCTTGCGGCTGCCGTCGTCGGCCATCACGGTGACGTAATCGGCCGAGACCTCCTCGACCACGCCCGCCTTCTCGTTCACCACGACATCGCCGGCGTCGACGGCAGCGCGCAGTTCCATGCCGGTGCCCACGATGGGGGCCTCGGAACGGATCAGCGGCACGGCCTGACGCTGCATGTTCGCGCCCATGAGGGCACGGTTGGCGTCGTCGTGCTCGAGGAACGGGATCATCGCGGTCGCGACCGAGACCATCTGGCGCGGCGAGACGTCCATGAAGTCGACCTCGGCGGCCGCGACGTATTCCATCTCCTCGTTGCCGCGGCGGCACAGCACCCGGTCCTCGAGGAAGGTGCCGTCGGGGCCGACCGGCGAATTGGCCTGGGCACGCACGTGCCGGTCCTCTTCGTCGGCGGTGAGGTAGACGACCTCGTCGGTGACCCGGCCCTCGACGACCCGGCGGTACGGGGTCTCGATGAAGCCGAACGGGTTGACCCGCGCGTACACCGACAGCGAGCCGATCAGGCCGATGTTCGGGCCTTCCGGGGTCTCGATCGGGCACATGCGGCCGTAGTGCGAGGGGTGCACGTCGCGCACTTCCAGGCCGGCGCGCTCACGGGACAGACCACCGGGGCCCAGCGCCGACAGGCGGCGCTTGTGGGTCAGACCCGACAGCGGGTTGTTCTGGTCCATGAACTGCGACAGCTGGGAGGTTCCGAAGAACTCCTTGATCGCGGCGACGACCGGGCGGATGTTGATCAGCGACTGCGGCGTGATGGCCTCGACGTCCTGGGTGGTCATGCGCTCGCGCACGACGCGCTCCATACGCGACAGACCGACCCGGATCTGGTTCTGGATCAGCTCGCCCACGGTGCGCAGACGACGGTTGCCGAAGTGGTCGATGTCGTCGACCTCGACGGGCACCTCGTCGCCGCCGGGAGCGGTCATCACCTTGTCGCCCGCGTGCAGGCGCACCAGGTACTCGATGGTGGTGACGATGTCGTCCCGTGTCAGCACCGAACCGGTGACCGGGGCGCCCAGGTTGATGCCGAGCTTCTTGTTGATCTTGTAGCGACCGACGCGGGCCAGGTCGTAGCGCTTCTCCTTGAAGAACAGGTTCTCCAGCAGGGTCTGCGCGGACTCCTTGGTCGGCGGCTCGCCCGGACGCAGCTTGCGGTAGATGTCCAGCAGCGCCTCGTCCTGACCGGCGGTGTTGTCCTTCTCCAGGGTGGACATCATGATCTCGGAGAAACCGAAACGCTCGGTGATCTCCTCGGTGCTCCAGCCCAGCGCCTTGAGCAGCACGGTGACCGGCTGACGGCGCTTGCGGTCGATGCGCACACCGACGGTGTCGCGCTTGTCGACGTCGAACTCGAGCCAGGCGCCGCGCGAGGGGATCACACGCACGCTGTGCAGATCCTTCTCGGTGCCCTTGTCGATGCTGTGGTCGAAGTAGACGCCCGGCGAGCGGACGAGCTGGGACACGACGACGCGCTCGGTGCCGTTGATGATGAACGTGCCCTTGTCGGTCATCATCGGGAAGTCACCCATGAAGACCGTCTGGCTCTTGATCTCACCGGTGTTGTTGTTGATGAACTCCGCGGTGACGAACAGCGGAGCGGCGTAGGTCATGTCCTTTTCTTTGCACTCGTCGATCGAGGCCTTGACCTCTTCGAAGCGAGGATCGGAGAAGGACAGGGACATGGAGCCGGAGAAGTCCTCGATGGGTGAGAGCTCCTCGAGCACCTCCTCCAGTCCACCGACCAGTCCGACGTCGCCGCGAGCGGCGGACCGCTCACGCCATTCCGGCGAACCGATCAACCAGGCGAACGATTCCGTTTGTAGATCGAGAAGTCCGGGCACCTCCAAGGGCTCACGAATCTTCGCGAAAGACACCCGCTTCGGGGCTCCGGGGATTCCGGCAACTGCCTTGGTCTGGGTGGAGACTGCCAAGATGCGTCCTTCCAGCACCTCACGCGCGTCGCGTGGTGGTCCGCGACCGTCGCTTGCTTCTGCTACGAATTCCGCTGGTTACAACCCGAACGAAACTCGAGCAGGCAACGACGGAAGCAACACCGGAAGGGTGGAACTCACGTGTGCGAATCGAGGTATGGACAGGAGGCAGCCAGCGCAACGTCCAAACTTACACCCCTAGGCACGGACATGTCAAAGTACCATCCGTGTGATCCAGCACGCCGACGGCGCGCCGAGCTTCTCCGCTCCCCGTAACGCTGGCTGCGCCGGGAGCCGCGGAGTCGGTCGGACCGCCTCTGACAGCTAGCACTGTTGTCTCATAGCGTGACGGGTCGGGCGAAACTCGTCAAGTGGCAGGATCAGCCCGCGCCGATCGAGATGGGCTGCGCGAGTAGAAGTTCGCAGGTCGGGCAGGTTCACCGGGGCGATCCGGCACGGCGGAAGCGATCCCACGCCGACATCTCCTCATGACGAAAAGAATGCCGGTGCGATATGGAAAATCGCACCGGCACACGGCTTTTCGGGCCCTGCCCGACAGGTGATCAGTGTTTGGTCAGGTCCTGGCGCACGGTGGTGTCGTAGGAGCCGACCGAGTTGTCGGAGTTGTCGAAGTTGCCGGAGTAGGCGGGGAGAACCTGGGTGTCGTCGTTCTCGGCCAGCGAGTCGTTGATCGCGGTCTGCGCGGCCGGCGGCAGGGTGTGCATGATCTCGCGCACCCGCGCCTGACGACGGCCCACGGCCTGACGTACCGGCATGCCCGGGGTAGCCCGCATCTGCGGGATGATGCCCTCGACCTCTTCGGCGCCGCCGTGGTGATGACCGGCATCGACCATGGCCTGCTCGCGCGCCATCTGCGCCTCGTCCTTCTCCTCCGACATACCGATCGGGCCGATCATGCGGCCGTTGAGGAACTGCTTGACCACCGGCTCATCGGAGGTCAGCAGCACCTCACGCGGGCCGAACATCACCAACTGACGGCGGAACAACATGCCGATGTTGTCGGGCACCGTCCGCGCCAGATTGATGTTGTGGGTCACGATCAGGATCGTCGCGTCGATCTGCGCGTTGATATCGATCAACAACTGCGACAGATACGAGGTACGCACCGGGTCCAGACCCGAGTCCGGCTCGTCGACCAGAATGATCTGCGGATCCAACACCAACGCCCGCGCCAGACCAGCACGCTTGCGCATACCACCGGAGATCTCCCCCGGCAGCTTGCCCTCCGCACCCAGCAGACCCGTGAGCTCCAGCTTCTCCATCACGATCTGCCGGATCTCCGACTCCGACTTCTTGGTGTGCTCGCGCAGCGGGAAGGCGACATTGTCGAACAGGTTCATCGACCCGAACAACGCACCGTCCTGGAACAACACCCCGAACAGCTTGCGGATCTCGTAGAGCTCCTTGTTCGAACACGTCGTGATGTCGGTGTCGCCGATGAAGATCGACCCCCGCTCCGGCCGCAACAGCCCGATCAGCGACTTCAGGAACACCGACTTACCCGTACCCGACGGACCGAGCAGGGCGCTGACCTCACCGGCGGGAATCGTGAGCGAGACATCCTGCCAAATACGCTGCGAACCGAAGGACTTCGTCACACCCTCTGTTCTGACCTCGACGCCCACGCAAACCTCCACAATTCTCGGCGAGCCCCCACCGGGTACACAGATGACAGACGGTGCGTCACATCACAGTGGGTTCGGTCACTCTAACTCATGGATGTGACGGATACACCGCCACCTGACCGAAGAGTAACCACGCCGATGCGCCGAATTGCCCATTTCTCCCGAAAATGGCGAACGGGCGGCCCCCGCAATGGGGACCGCCCGTGGAAGTAATTCGGTGGAATTACTTGACGGAGACCTTGGCGCCGGCCTCTTCCAGCTTCGCCTTGGCGGCCTCGGCGGCATCCTTGGCGACCTTCTCCAGGATCGGCTTCGGGGCGCCCTCGACCAGGTCCTTGGCTTCCTTCAGGCCCAGGCCGGAGACGATCTCGCGGACCACCTTGATGACCTGGATCTTCTTGTCGCCGGCACCCTCGAGGATGACGTCGAACTCGTCCTGCTCCTCGGCGGCCTCGGCCGGAGCGGCAGCGCCACCGACAGCGGCGACGGCGACCGGAGCAGCGGCGGTGACCTCGAACTTCTCCTCGAACTTCTTGACGAAGTCCGACAGCTCGAGCAGGGTCATGTTGCCGAAGGTCTCGAGCAGTTCGTCAACGTTGGCCATTGTTGTTTCCTTTCGATTTAAAAGTATGCAGGGGGTATTTATTCGCGGAAATTATTCCGCGCCGCCTTCGGTCCGCTTCTTCTCCTCGAGCGCGGCGGCCAGGCGGGCCACCTGCGACGCGGGAGCGTTGAACAGACCGGCAGCCTTCGCCAGGTTGCCCTTCAGCGCGCCGGCCAGCTTGGCCAGCAGGACCTCGCGGGTCTCCAGGTCGGCAATCTGCTCGACTTCGGCGACGGACAGCGCATTGCCGTCCATGTAGCCGCCCTTGATGACGAGCGCCTTGTTGTCCTTCGCGAAGGTCTTGAGCGCCTTGGCCGCGTTGACCGGTTCACCGGTGATGAAGGTGATCGCGGTGGGACCGACGAACAGCTCGTCCAGACCCTCGACGCCCGCCTCGGCGGCCGCCCGCTTGACCAGGGTGTTCTTGGCGACGGAGTAGGTGGCCTCGTCACCGAGCGCGCGACGCAGTTCGGTGAGCTTGCCGACGGACAGGCCACGGTATTCGGTGACCACGGTGGCCGTCGAGTTCTTGAACTGCTCAGCGATCTCCGCGACCGCGGTGACCTTCTCAGCCTTTGCCATACTTCGCCTCCTCTCTGATGCTCGGTTGGTGTCTCCCCCTACCGATCACCGCGGGAGTCTGCTGCGGGAAAGTCCCCGGCAACACGAACGCCCCGGACGCAGAGCGTTCCGGGGCGCATCGGAAAGACCTATTACGAGCTCGCGCTCGAATGGGGCTCCCAGCCTCGGCTCTCCCTGCGTGGGCCGCCGGCGGATGCCGGACCTTCGGCCGAACCCTGACGGGGACGGCGACCAACGGTCTTCGGTAGAACGGATTGGGTAGCGATCGAACAAGTCGACAACTTCCGAACAGAGTACCCGGTAGGCCCCTCATCTGCCAAAACGGGTCGGCTCCGGGCGGATCCGGTCGCGCGCGGCCGTCTCCTCAGCGACTCGGCGCTGCCGACGTGATCGCCTGCGCGGCAAGCGCGTTCACGGACTCGGCGGCGACGCTGCGGAACGCCGCAGCGGCCACCAGGCCGTCGTCACCGATATCGGCGGCGAGGACCGGGCTGTGCAGGCAGGCCGTGTTCACCACCGCGGCGCCGACGTAACCGAGCACGCTCGCCAAGGTCGCGATCGCACCGTCGCCACGCCCCTCCGGGGCCACGCACAGCCACGCGACCGGCTTCTCGTACAGGTCGGCGGTACCCACGGTCCAGTCCAGCAGGTTCTTCAGCGCGCCGGGCAAGGTGCCCGCGTACTCCGGCGTCGAGAACAGGACCGCGTCGGCCCGGGCCAGTTCGGCGCGCAAGGCGACGACCGCGGGGAACTGCTCCGGGTCGGCGCCGGGCACGAAGGCGGGCAACTCGCGCAGGCCGCCGTAGAGCCGCGCGTGGACCCGGCCGGTAGCGTCCGCGGCCACGGTGCGCAGAGCGGCGGTGTTGGTGGATCCGTCGCGGGTGCTGCCGGAGATCAGCAGGATCGTGGTCGTAGCGGGGCCGGGCGTCTCGAGCGTGGTCATGCCGGGATCAACCGGGCGGTGCGGCCGGTTACTCCCGCCGAAACGCCGTGAGGGTGGGAACGCTCGAAAGCGTTCCCACCCTCACGGACGGATCAGGGGTTACCTGTCGATGCTCACGCGTCCTCGTCGAGGAGGTTGCGGGTGCGGTTCGGGTCCACCGGGATGCCCGGTCCGGTGTTCGTCGAGACCGTCACCTTCTTGACGTAGCGGCCCTTCGCGGTGGAGGGCTTGACGCGCAGGATCTCGTCCAGCGCGGCGCCGTAGTTCTCCACCAGCTTGGCGTCGTCGAAGGACGCCTTGCCGATCACGAAGTGCAGGTTGGCCTGCTTGTCGACGCGGAAGTTGATCTTGCCGCCCTTGATGTCGTTGACGGCCTTGGTCACATCGTTGGTGACCGTGCCCGTCTTCGGGTTCGGCATCAGACCGCGCGGGCCGAGGACACGCGCGATACGGCCGACCTTGGCCATCTGGTCCGGGGTGGCGATCGCGGCGTCGAAGTCCAGCCAGCCGCCCTGGATGCGCTCGATCAGATCCTCGGCGCCCACCGCGTCAGCGCCCGCGGCCTCGGCCTCGGCAGCCTTCTCGCCGGCCGCGAACACGATGACGCGGGCGGTCTTACCGGTGCCGTGCGGCAGGTTCACGGTGCCGCGAACCATCTGATCGGCCTTGCGGGGGTCCACACCGAGACGCACGGCGACCTCGACGGTCGCATCGGTCTTGGTGGTGGCGGTCTCCTTGGCCAGCCGCGCGGCGGCCAGCGGGGAGTAGAGCTTGTCGCGATCGACCTTCTCGGCCGCGGCGAGGTACGCCTTGCTTCGTTTTGCCATGATTGTCTGTCCTTCGTGGTTCAGAAGTGGTTCACGGGTCTGGCCGACCCTCCCACCGAGTTCTTGCCCGAGGGCTCGGTGCCGAGGCTCACGCCTCGACGGTGATACCCATCGAACGAGCGGTACCGGCGATGATCTTCGCGGCCTGATCGATGTCGTTGGCGTTGAGATCTTCCATCTTGGTCTTGGCGATCTCGCGCACCTGGTCCATGGTCACCTTGGCGACCTTGTTGCGGTGCGGCTCGGCCGAGCCCTTCTGCACACCGGCGGCCTTGAGCAGCAGCTTGGCGGCGGGCGGGGTCTTCAGCTTGAAGTCGAAGGTCCGGTCCTCGTACACCGAGATCTCGACCGGAATGACGTTGCCACGCTGCGACTCGGTCGCGGCGTTGTACGCCTTGCAGAACTCCATGATGTTGACGCCGTGCTGGCCGAGAGCGGGGCCGACCGGCGGAGCCGGGTTCGCCTGACCGGCCTGGATCTGAAGCTTGATGATCCCGGCGAGCTTCTTCTTCTTGGGGGGCATCTTTCTTTCCTAGGTGTTGGTGTCCTTGCTGTGTGCAAGCCTCGCGTAAGTCGAACCCGCGGCGCGGGCCGAACCATCCCGTCGCCGGCCGCCAAGGCCGCGACGGAAGCAACTAGATCTTCGCGACCTGGGTGAAGGCCAGCTCGACCGGGGTCTCGCGGCCGAAGATCGACACGAGCACCTTGAGCTTCTGCTGCTCGGCGTTGACCTCGGAAATGCTGGCGGGCAGCGTCGCGAACGGGCCGTCCATCACCGTCACCGACTCGCCGACCTCGAAGTCGACCTCGATGACCGGCTTGGGCGCCACATCGCCCGCACCGGACTCGGCGCTCGCGGCGGCAGCGGCGGCGGGCGCCTTCTTCTGCTGCGAGGCAGGCACCAGGAACTTCACCACGTCGTCGATGGACAACGGAGAGGGCCGGGAGGTGGCGCCGACGAAGCCGGTGACGCCGGGGGTGTTGCGCACCGCGCCCCACGACTCGTCGTTGAGCTCCATGCGCACGAGGATGTAGCCGGGCAGCACCTTGCGGTTGACGTTCTTGCGCTGGCCGTTCTTGATCTCGGTGACCTCTTCGGTCGGCACCTCGACCTGGAAGATGTACTCCTCGAGGTCCAGGTTCTGGACGCGGGTCTCGAGGTTGGCCTTCACCTTGTTCTCGTAGCCGGCGTAGGAGTGGATGACGTACCAGTCACCCGGCTTACTGCGCAGCACGGCCTTCATCTCGGCCACCGGGTCGGCCGGCTCCTCGGGTGCAGCGGGCACGGGGGCGGCGTCCGCCTCCGGCGCTTCTTCGGCCACAGGTCCCTCGGCGGGCGCCACGTCGTCCACCTCGTCGTGGGCCTGATCGGCCACCACGTCGTCGACCGGGAACTCGTCGTTGGTGTCGTTCTCCGGGGTGCTCACTGGGGCACTCGCTTCCTGTGTCGTCACGTACATCCTCTGCGTGCCGGGCCGGGCGCGGCGGAAATCCTCCGCCGGTCCGCCCCGGGGATCGGCTACGTCGTCAGCATCGGCCGAACAGCTGCCGGCGTCAGCCGAACAACCAGTTGACACCCTTGATGAACGCCACATCCAACCCGCTGATGAACGCGACCATGAAGACCACGAACACCAGAACAACGCTCGTATAGGTGACCATCTGCTTCCGGTTCGGCCAGATCACCTTGCGCAGTTCCGCGACGACCTCTCGCAGGAACTTGATCAGCCGCTTGAACGGGTTACCCGAACCCGTTCCGCGGGTGGCCTTGCCGGCGGACTTGACCGCCTTGTTCGACGACCGGTCGATCGTGGCGATCGCACCGGTTTCGACCGAGGAGGACGAGCCGGAGCGGGTCCGCCGTGCCGAGCGCTTACCGCTCGGCCGGTTCACCTCGGCGGTGCCATCGCCATTGTCGGCCGCATGCGCGCCGTGGCGAGTGTCCCGCTCGTCGCTCACGTCGATCCTCTCTCGTCGCTGGCAAAAGGGCAGGGGCGACAGGACTTGAACCTGCAACCTGCGGTTTTGGAGACCGCTGCTCTGCCAGTTGAGCTACGCCCCTTCGGTTGGACCATATGGAACAGCTGTCCAACCACCGTTCGATATTCAGTTGGCCTGGAGGCACCCTACACAACACGCGCGCCGCGTCGGCGTTGCCGGCTCCCGCAGGAACCAGCCCCACAGAGCAGCGCGCAGCGGCTGGTGACCCCAGGTTCCCGAGTGTACTTACCGACCCGCGCAATAGCCAATCCGGCCTACCGCGCCAGGTCAGCCGGTACTCAGGACAGCTGCACGGTCGCGGTCGCGCGACCGAAGATCTTCTTGCCGGCCGACTTGGCGACGATGGCGATCACCGCGGTGCGGGTCTCGGGGTCCACCGACTTCACCTTGCCGGTGTACTCGATCTCGGCGGCGGAATCGGCGGGCACGAACACCGGGCTGGTGAAGCGCACGTTGTATTCCTTGACCGCGCCGGGATCGCCGAGCCAGGACGTGATGAAGCCACCACCCAGGCCCATGGTGAGCATGCCGTGGGCGACCACGTCGTCGAGGCCGACCAGCTTGACGACCTCGTCGCTCCAGTGGATCGGATTCGCGTCACCGGAGACGCCGGCGTAGTTGACCAGATCGCCGCGGGTCAGCCGCACCAGGCGGGCGGGCAGCTCGTCACCGACCGAGACCGAGTCGAAGGCGAGCGCGCGCGTGCTCACGAACGCCTCGGGGATACGGGCCGCCGGGGGCGGCGAACTCGGCACACCGACCTGCGGGTACTCGCCGAGCGGGTGGTGCTCGGGTTCCTCGGGACCGATACCGTGCATCAGCACGTTGCGCACCGCGTCCTGGAGGCCGGGGTCGATGTCGGCGCCGCTGCGGCCGACGAGGGTGGTGTAGGTGGTGAGCACCAGCTCGTCGTTCTGCGCGGTCACGATGTTCTTGGTGACGATGATGTCGCCGCCGAACGCCTGCCGGAAGGAATGCAGGTACACATCACAGGTGAGCTGGTCGCCCACCTGGATCGGGCGGTGGAATTCCAGGATCTGGTCGGTCTGCATGATCTGGCTGAGGTCGTAGCCGGTCACGACCGTCTCGAACAGCTTGCGCTGCGCCAGGATGCCCACCAGGGAGATGAAGGTGAGCGGCGCGGCGAGGCCGTCGTAGCCGTATTCCTGAGCGGCGCTCTCGTCCCAGTGCACCGGGTGGTAGTCCTGCACCGCGCGGGAGTACTCGCGGACTTTCTCGCGCCCGACTTCGTAGTAGTCGTCGACGCGATAGTGGTGACCGACCATGGCCGCCGCGTGCGCCGCGGCGTCGAAGACCTCTTCGCTCGCCTGGACCGCTTGCTGTGTACCGGTGTTCGTTGTCACGGTGGGACTGTACCTATCTGACCCCACAGCCGGGGGGTCGGCGGGGGCATTCACCTCGGATACCTGCCGCGGACAGCACTCAGGGCCGGACGACTGTGCCGTCCGGCCCTGGCGGTCACGCGGAGGATGTCACGCGTGAGAAGTCAGCGGGATTCGCGATGTGCGCGATGCGTGCCACAGTTCGGGCAGAACTTCTTCAGCTCCAGCCGATCCGGGTCGTTACGCCGGTTCTTCTTGGTGATGTAGTTGCGGTGCTTGCACTGCTCGCAGGCCAAGGTGATCTTTGGCCGGACATCGGTGGACTTCGCGGCCACGACTATGCCTTCTTTCCGGGTCGACCTGAATAATCAGTATGGGTAGCGATGGCCGGACTCGAACCGGCGACACAACGATTATGAGTCGTTTGCTCTACCGCCTGAGCTACACCGCCTTATGCGCGGTCTGCCGTCGGCGACGCCGCGGCGAGGTTGCCGAGTCGGACACCACCGGCAATCCGGCGAGCCCCCTAACGGAATCGAACCGTTGACCTTTTCCTTACCATGGAAACGCTCTGCCGACTGAGCTAAGGGGGCATGACTACATCCGCTCCGTTGTCCCTCTGTGCGACTCCGGGGCGGCGACGTCTTGAAAGAGATTACACACACGCTACGGCGAGTACCAAATCGGCTGGTCAGGGCACCTTTTCATGAGGATTCAGCGTGTGCACGGCGATGCCGCGCGCCGCTACTGCCGCGCATCCGGTCGGCGGAATCGCCGCAATGCCGTCGCGGATCGCCGCGGCGGGCCGGCGCGGATGGGTTCCGGGCCGCGCCGGAAATGCCGTTCGACCCCCGGAAATCAGAAGAGCCCCGCCGGCGATTTCTCGCTTGCGGGGCTCATCTGCCGATCTTGTGGCAGGTGTAGGATTCGAACCTACGTAGGCTTTCACCGACAGATTTACAGTCTGCTCCCATTGGCCGCTCGGGCAACCTGCCGTGCCACCGTTGCCGGTGCGTGGACGAGAATACAACGAACCCCCATCCGGAATGCAAACCGGCTGGCCAACGCGGTGCCGCGGGGGGCAGGTACGGCGCTTCGGGGTAGAACTGTCCGGGTAGTGTGCCGACGTCGCCCGTACTCCCGGCCTCGGTGTGCCCGGTAGTGCGTGGAGTCGTCGGATCCCGTGAGGAACAGGAGCGCAGTGTGGCCGATTCGTCATTCGATGTCGTGAGCAAGGTCGACCGGCAGGAGGTCGACAACGCGCTGCATCAGGCGGAGAAGGAGCTGAACACCCGCTACGACTTCCGTGGCACCGGCGCCACGATCGAGTGGTCCGGCGAGGACAAGATCGTGCTGACCGCCGAGGCCGAGGAGCGCGTGAAGGCGGCGCTGGAGGTCTTCAAGGAGAAGCTGATCCGCCGCGACATCTCGCTCAAGGCGTTCGACGCGGGCGAGCCCGCGGCCTCCGGCAAGACTTACAAGATCACCGGCACGCTGGTGCAGGGCATCGACACCGAGCACGCGAAGAAGATCTCGAAGAAGATCCGCGACGAGGGCCCCAAGGGCGTCAAAGCGCAGATCCAGGGCGACGAGCTGCGGGTCAGCAGCAAGAAGCGCGACGACCTGCAGGCGGTGATCGCGCTGCTCAAGGGCGAGGATTTCGGCATCGCCCTGCAGTTCGTCAACTACCGCTGATCGCCCGGCCGTCGGCGACCGGCGGCCGCTCAGCGGTAGGGATCATGGCGGTGCGGGTCGTATCCGCCGCCCGCCAGCGCCTCCAGCCGGGCGATCCGCTCGGCCATCGGGGGGTGGGTGGCGAACAGCCGCGCGGCGCGTTCGCCCGCGCGGAAGGGGTTGACGATCATCAGGTGCGACTGGGCCGTCAGCTGCGGTTCCGGCGGCAGCGGGGCGGCCTGCGCGCCGCGTTCGAGCTTGCGCAGCGCCGAGGCAAGCGCGAGCGGGTCGCCGGTGACCTCCGCGCCGGACCGATCGGCCTCGAATTCGCGCGAGCGCGACACCGCGAGCCTGACCAGTGTGGCGGCGATCGGGCCGAGCAATGAGACGAGCAACACACCGAGCACGTTGCCGCCCTGGCCGTCGCTGTTGTTGTTGCCGCCGAACACGCTCGCGAAGAAGGCCATGTTCGCCAGACCGGAGATGACCGCGGCCATCGCGCCCGCGACCGAGGAGATCAGGATGTCGCGGTTGTAGACGTGCGAGAGTTCGTGGCCGAGCACCGCGCGCAACTCACGTTCGTCCAGGATGCGCAGGATGCCGCTGGTGCAGCAGACCGCCGCGTGGCGGGGGCTGCGGCCGGTGGCGAACGCGTTGGGGGCATTGGTGGGGCTGATGTAGAGCCGGGGCATGGGACGGCGCGCGGTGGTCGCCAGCTCCCGCACGATCCGGTACATCACCGGCGCCTCCAGCTCGCTGACCGGGATCGCCCGCATGGCTCTCAGAGCCAGCTTGTCGCTGTTGAAGTACGCCCAGCCGTTCACCGCCACGGCCAGCACGACGGCGAAGATCAGGATCGTGGTGTTGCCGAACAGGGCTCCGGCGAACACGATCAACGCCGAGAGCCCCGCCATCAGGCCGAACGTCTTGAGATCGTTCGCGAATCCGCGCCCGTGCATGTGCCTCCTGCCGATCCCCCGTCTCTGCGATTCGCCGGCGTCAAGCACCGGCATCGCCGGTGCTTCGACCGACAATAGGGAAACGATCGCAGACGCGCCGGAGTTCCGCGCACCGGCGCCTCGGGGGCCTCGATGTCGCTGGTCACGCCGAGATCGGGGACAGGACGAGGCGAGACCGCGCGAACGCTCCCGCGGTGCCACCTTGCCGCGGGGAGACGGTCCCGCGGCCGTGGAGAACGGTTCAGCCGACCCGTTCGATGGTGTAGCGCACCAGCTGCTCGAGCGCGTCGTTGGCCGGGCCCGCGGGCAGGGCGGCCAGTTCGGCGTAGGCCTGGTCGGCGTAGCCGTGCAGCTTCTCCTTGGCCAGCGCCATGCCACCGGAGCGGGCGAGCAGGTCGATGGCCTCGGCCACGGCCTCGTCGGTCTGCGGCGGGACGGCCAGCAGCTCGCGCAGCCGGTCGGCCTCGGCGCCCTCCTCGCGCAGCGCGTAGAGCACCGGCAGGGTGTGCACGCCTTCGCGCAGATCGGTGCCCGGCGTCTTGCCGGACTGCTCGGAGGCCGAGGAGATGTCGATGATGTCGTCGGCGATCTGGAAAGCGGTGCCGACCACGTCGCCGAGCCGGGCCAGGCGTTCGACGTGCCCGGCGTCCGCGCCGGAGAAGGTTCCGCCGAATCGGCCCGCGGCGGCGATCAGCGACCCGGTCTTCTCCCACACCACGCGCAGGTAGTGCTCGATGGGGTCCTGGGTCTCGCGCGCGCCCATGGTCTCGCGCATCTGGCCGGTGACCAGTTCGGCGAAGGTCTCGGCGATGATGCGCACCGCGTCCGGGCCCAGTGTCGAGGTGAGCCGGGAGGCATGCGCGAACAGGTAGTCGCCCGCCAGGATGGCGATGTTGTTGCCCCAGCGGGAATTCACGCTCGGGGCGCCACGGCGCATGGTGGCCTCGTCCATGACGTCGTCGTGGTAGAGCGTGGCCAGGTGCACCAGTTCGACGACCGTGCCCGCGGTGACCAGCGCCGGATCGGTCGGCCGTGGGCCGAGCTGGCCGGTGAGGATGGTGAACAGCGGGCGGAACCGCTTGCCGCCGGCCTTGGCCAGGTGCAGTGCCGCGTCCTGGAGGAAGTCCGCGCCGTCGGAGAGTTCGGCGATCAGCAGCTTCTCGACCTCTTCGAGGCCGTTGCGCACGGTCGCGGCGAGCTCCGCGTCACCGAGTTCCACCCCGGCGACCACCGTGCTCGAGGCACTCTCCGAGCCGCTCACTGCCGATGTGCTCATCTCGTCTCCCAGCGCCGCGTCCGACCCCACGGGTAGAGAACCTAGCGTGTCCCCGCCGCGCGGCCCATGAACACCGCCATTCGGCGGCCTATCGCACACTTTTCCACACGCCGCGCCTGCCTGGTCGTGCGGCGTGCCAGTATGGATCGCATGGGTTCAGCCGATGTCATGACCGGTCGTGTCCTGCCCGAGCATGTGGAGGTGCTCGTGGTCGGTGCGGGTCCGGCCGGATCGGCCGCCGCGACGTGGGCGGCGCGCGCGGGCCGCGATGTTCTGCTGACCGACGCGGCCGTCTTTCCCCGGGACAAGACGTGCGGCGACGGTCTGACACCGCGCGCCACCAAGGAATTGGAGCTGCTGGGGCTCGGCGGCTGGTTGCGCGCGCACACCGTCAACCACGGCCTGCGGATGACCGGTTTCGGCCGCGAGGCGCTGTTGCCCTGGCCAGGCGGATCGTTCCCCTCCTACGGAAGCGCCGTCCCGCGAACCGAACTCGACGACAAGCTGCGCGAGACCGCGGTGAAGTCCGGCGCCCGGATGGCCGACGGCGCGAAGGCGGTCGAGGTGGTCCGCGACGGCGAGCGGGTGAGCGGTATCACCTTCGCTGTCGGCGAGCAGACGGTCACCGTCTCCTGCGACGTCCTGGTGGTCGCCGACGGCGTGCGCTCCCCCATCGGTAAACAACTCGGCCGCACCTGGCATCGCCGGTTCGCGTACGGCACCGCGGCGCGGGCCTACATCCGCTCCGCCCGCACCGACGACCAGTGGATCACTTCGCATCTGGAACTGCGCGACGCGGACGGGGAACTGGTGCCCGGTTACGGCTGGGTGTTCCCGCTGGGCAACGGCGAGGTCAATATCGGTGTCGGCTCGCTGGCGACCGAGCAGCGTCCCTCGCACGTGGCGCTCAAATCGCTGCTGCGCCACTACACCTCGCAGCGTTTCCAGGAGTGGGGCTTCGAGGGCGAGTTGCGCGCGGTGGCCTCGGCGCTGCTGCCGATGGGCGGCGCGGTGTCGAATGTGGCCGGGCGCAACTGGGTTCTGATCGGCGACGCGGCGGGTTGTGTGAATCCGCTCAACGGCGAGGGCATCGACTACGGGCTCGAGGGCGGGCACATGCTCGGCCGCATCCTGGACTCCGACGATTTCGCCTCGCTCGATTACACGAGGCTGTGGCCGGATCTGTTGCGCGAGCGCTACGGGCGCACCTTCTCGGTGGCGCGGCGGATCGCCGGGCTGGCGACCCATCCGCGTATGGTGCCCACCGGCGGGCCGCCGGTCATGCGCTCGAAGTACCTGCAGCACACCGCTGTCCGGGTGATGGGCAATCTCGTCACCGACGAGGACGTGGACCTGACCGCACGCGCCTGGCGGGCCGCCGGTCGGCTGTCGATGCGCGCGGACGACCTGGCGCCGTTCAGTTGAGCGATCGGGCAGGCCGCGTCGGGCCCGGCCTGCCCGCTTCCACCACTTCAGGACGTGGCGCGCTCGGTGCACCACTGTTCGAAGAAGTGTCGTTCGCTGCCGAGCACCCGGTGCAGCATTTGTTCGGCGATCGGTTCGATGGCACGCCCGACCAGCGGCACCTTCACCTCCAGCGAACCGGTGATCTCGATCTCGCTGCCCTCGGCGGTCGGGCGCAGGCGCTGGTTGCCGGTCATGGCGGCGGTGATGCCGGTGGTGGCGACCCGGAAGTCGGCCTCGGCGGTCTCGCCGGACAGCGCCCCCCAGTCGTCGATGCGGTCGAAGACGAGTTCGCCGGAGAGCACCTTGCCGACGAGGGCGGGGATCCGCTCCCTGTGGGCGCGTTCGGTCATGTGGATGCGGGCGGTGCCGGGACCGCCGGGGTGGGAGACGGTCAGCGTCGCGGTGTCGGCTTCGGCGAATCGGGCATGCCAGGCGTCGGCGCTGGTGAGAGCCCGGTGCAGATCGTCGACCGGAACGCTGTACGGCACGGTGAAGCGAAATTTACGGGACATGACGTCACGCTATCCCAGCGCGTCGGTAGCCTGTGGCCGTGTCGGAAACCAGCCAGTCCGAAAGGCGGACGACCCGGCTGCGGCGATGGCGCACCGGGGTGCTCGTCGCGGCGACGGCGGTCAGTGTGCTCATGGTGCTGCTGGTGTTCGCGGCTTGGCGCAACGATCACCTGATCTCCTCGGACAAGGTGGTGGCGACCGGCGAGGTGCTCTCGGCGGGACGGTTGCGTTCGGCGGTCGTCTACGTCACCCCGGACGGCGTGACCCACAATCCGAAGGTCGGCATCCTCTATCCGACGAATCTCACCGCGGGCGAGCGCATCAAGGTCGAATACAGCCGCAGTGATCCCGATCTGGTCCGGGTCGCGGGCCGGGACGTGCGGGTCGCCATCATTCCCGCGCTGTCGGTCATCGTGGTCACGTGGCTGATCGCGCTGCCGATCTGGTGGCTGCTGGTGCGTGCGGGGCGGCGCGATCCGGCGGTCGCCGGGCGCCGGGAACCGAACCGGACGAGCGGTGCGTGATTCGGGGCAGGTGTTCGCCGGAACTTCGCGCGCCGGTCATGTCGGTGTGACGCGGCGGCGGCACGGGCACGACAGCCTGGCAGGGTGCGCGTAGCCATTGTTTCGGAGTCGTTCCTGCCGAACATGAACGGCGTCGTCAATTCGGTGCTCCGAGTACTCGACCACCTGGCCGGGCACGGTCACGAGGCCCTGGTGATCGCGCCGGACACCGTGCGCGGACAGCCCGCCGCTCCACGGGAGCACGAGCGGGTACCGGTGTACCGGGTGCCTGCGGTGATGGCGCCGAAGATCAGCTCGCTGCCGGTCGGGCTGCCGCAGCCGGGGATCACCCGCGTATTGGCCGATTTCGATGCCGATGTGGTGCATCTGGCCTCACCGTTCCTGCTGGGCGCGGGCGGTCTGGCCGCGGCGCTGCGGCTGGATCTGCCGACGGTGGCGGTCTACCAGACCGATGTCGCCGGATTCGCCCGCAGTTACGGTCTCGCGCCGGCGAGCCGGGCGGCCTGGGCGTGGACCCGGCGCATCCATCTGCGCGCCACCCGCACGCTCGCGCCCTCCACCTCGGCGGTCGCCGATCTGGCCGCACACGGCATCCCCCGGGTGCATCGCTGGGGCCGAGGCGTCGATATCGCCCGCTTCACGCCCTCGGCGCGCAGCGCGATGCTGCGCGAGCGGTGGCTCGACGGCCGGGACCGGCTGGTGGTGGGATTCGTCGGGCGGCTGGCCCCGGAGAAGCACGTGCGGCGACTGGCGGTGCTGGCCGGGGACCCACGGATCCGGCTGGTCGTGGTCGGTGGCGGTCCCGAGCGCGAGCGGCTCGGCCGGGCGTTGCCGGGGGCGGTCTTCACCGGCGAACTGGGTGGACGCGAGCTGGCCGAGGCGTACGCGAGCCTGGACGTGATGGTGCATCCGGGCGAGCACGAGACCTTCTGCCAGGCCGTCCAGGAGGCACTGGCCAGCGGCGTCCCGGTGATCGGGCCGGACGCGGGCGGGCCGCGCGATCTGATCGCGCACTGCCGCAACGGATACCTGCTGCCGGTGGAGCGGTTCGAGGAACTGTTGCCGAGCGCGGTCGCGGCTCTGCACGATCCGGCCCTGCGGCGCCGCTTCGGCACCGCGGCCCGCACATCGGTGCTGCGGCGGACCTGGCCCGCGATCTGCGCCGAGCTGATGGGGCACTACGCCGAGGTCACCGGCATCGACGATCGGCTGTGGCGCACCGCGTGAACGCCCCCGTCCGGCACGGCCGACGCTGCCGGGACGAGGCGAGCGCGGACGGTTCACCCGCCGGCCCGTCGACGGGCCGATCGTTCGGCGTGTCGGTGATGATGTCGATCCGCACACCCGGCGGGACGAATCCGGCTGTGCCGAACTAGGGTCGAGGCGTGGCGAAGACAGAGCAGCAACGCGAGTCGTTCCGGGCCTCGCTGGACAAGCAACCGCACGAAGTCGCGACGATGTTCGACGGTGTCGCCAAGCGCTACGACCTCACCAATACGGTGATCTCGGCGGGCCAGGACCGCTACTGGCGGTGGGCGACGCGCAAGGCGCTGGATCTGCGGCCCGGCGAGCGGGTGCTCGATCTCGCGGCGGGCACCGGGGTCTCGACCGTCGAGTTCGCCAAGTCGGGCGCCTGGTGCGTGGCCGCGGACTTCTCCAAGGGCATGCTCGCGGCGGGCAGCTTCCGGCCGGTGCCGATGGTGGCCGGCGACGCGATGTCGCTGCCCTTCGCCGACGAATCCTTCGACGCGGTCGCCATCTCCTACGGGCTGCGCAATGTCGCGGACCCGGATCTGGCGATGCGGGAGATGCTGCGGGTGACCAAGCCCGGCGGGCGGCTGGTGATCGCCGAGTTCTCCACGCCGGTGATCCCGGTGTTCCGCACCGTGTACATGGAGTATCTGATGAAGGCGCTGCCCGCGGTGGCGCGCGCGGTCAGCAGCAATCCGGACGCCTACGTCTACCTCGCGGAGTCCATCCGCGCCTGGCCGAACCAGCGTCAGCTCGCGATGCGGATGGCCGCCGCGGGCTGGTCCTCGGTGAAGTGGCGCAATCTCAGCGGTGGCGTGGTGGCCCTGCATCGCGGCTACAAGCTCGGCTGACCTGTCCGCCCCGCTCTTCCAGCTGTCCGGCACGACCTCTACCAGCTCGAACGGGGGCGCGCACATGATGCCGGACACACCTCACAGTCACGATCCGGCGTGGTGAGGTGGATTGTCACCTGTCGCTAACGCGGGGTAAATCCGGCGCAATCGAGGATCCGCATGATCGAGTACATGTCGGACGCATCCATCGACCCCACACCGGGTACCGCCGCAACGGCGTGCTCGTACTGTGGCGTGGGGTGCGGAATCACCGTGCAGACCGTGGCCGGCGCGAGCGGGGCGCCGGTGATCGCCAAGGTCGCCGGGGACAAGCTGCATCCCGCCAACGCTGGGCGGCTGTGCACCAAGGGCGCCACGCACCTGGAACTGACCAGGGCGCCGGGCCGGATGGAGTCGGCCTACCGCCGTCCGGAGCGCGACCAGGTGCCCGTCCCGCTCCCGGTGGACGAGGCGGTGCGCGAGGCCGCCGATCGGCTGCGGGCGATCCTCGACGAGCACGGGCCTGATGCGATCGCGTTCTACGTCTCCGGGCAGATGTCGCTGGAGGCGCAGTACCTGGCGACCAAACTGGCCAAGGGTTTCGTGCGCACCAAGCACATCGAGGCGAACTCGCGGCTGTGCATGGCGAGCGCGGGCACCGGTTACAAGCAGTCCCTCGGCGCCGACGGTCCGCCCGGCTCCTACGACGATATCGACCACGCCGATCTGTTCTTCGTCATCGGCGCGAACATGGCCGACTGCCATCCGATCCTGTTCCTGCGCATGGCCGACCGGTTGAAGGCGGGCGCGAAGCTGATCGTGGCCGACCCGCGCCGCACCGACACCGCCGCCAGAGCCGACCTGTTCCTGCAACTGCGGCCGGGCACCGACCTCGCGCTGCTCAACGGCCTGCTGCACCTGCTGGTGACCGAGGGCGCCATCGACGAGCGATTCATCGCCGAGCACACCGAGGGCTGGGACGGTATGCCCGAGTTCCTGGCCGGCTACCCACCCGAGGTGGTCGCCGGGATCACCGGGCTGGCCGAGGCCGACATCCGCACCGCGGCCCGCTGGATCGGCGAGGCCGGCGAGTGGATGACGCTGTGGACGATGGGGCTCAACCAGTCCACCCACGGCACCTGGAGCACCAACGCGATCTGCAATCTCCATCTGGCGACCGGCGCGATCTGCCGGACCGGATCGGGCCCGTTCTCGCTGACCGGCCAGCCCAATGCGATGGGCGGGCGCGAAATGGGTTACATGGGACCGGGATTGCCCGGCCAGCGCTCGTTGCTCTCGGCCGCCGACCGCGCCTTCGTCGAGACCGCGTGGGGCCTGGAGCCCGGCACGCTGCGTACCGAGGCCGGGCCGGGCACCATCGAGATGTTCCGCGGCATGGCCGAGGGCGAGATCAAGGCCGCCTGGATCATCTGCACGAATCCGGTGGCCTCGGTGTCCAATCGCAAGACGGTGATCGCCGGGCTGGAGGCCGCCGAACTGGTGATCGCCCAGGACGTCTACACCGACACCGCCACCAACTCCTATGCCGACCTGCTGCTGCCTGCCACGCTGTGGGCCGAATCGGACGCGGTGATGGTCAATTCCGAGCGCAATGTCACGCTGATGCGGCGTTGCCTCGATCCGGTGGGCGACGCCCGGCCGGACTGGCAGCTCATCGCCCAGATCGCCACCGCCATGGGCTTCCCCGGTTTCGGCTACGCCTCCAGCGCCGAGATCTTCGACGAGATCGTCACCTTCGCCAATCCCGCCACCGGCTACGACCTGCGCGGCATGAGCTACGCGGCGCTGGCCGAGGGCCCGATGCAGTGGCCCTGCCCCGATCCGGCGCGGCGGCGCAACCCCATCCGCTACCGCAACGACGGCATCAGCCAGGAATTGTTCACCGAAGCCGACGGACGGCGGCCTGCGCTGGCCTTCGCCACCCCGAGCAGGCGCGCGAAGTTCTTCGCCCGCCCGCACATGGAACCGGCCGAACTGCCCGACGACGACTACCCCTTCGTGCTGAACACCGGTCGCCTGCAGCACCAGTGGCACACCATGACCAAGACCGGCCGGATCGCCAAGCTCACCAGACTCGATGGCATGCCGTTCGTGGAGGTGCATCCCGAGGACGCCGCACGGCTGGACGTGCGGGCCGGGGATCACCTCGAGATCGCCTCCCGCCGCGGCCGGGCGGTGCTGCCGGTGCGGATCAGCGACCGGGTGCGGCCGGGCGACTGCTTCGCGCCCTTCCACTGGAACGACGAGCAGGGCGAGTACCTGACCATCAATGCGGTGACCAACGACGCGGTCGATCCGGAGTCGCTGCAGCCGGAGTTCAAGCAGTGCGCGGTCTCGCTGCGCCGGGTCGCGCCGGTGCCGCGCGCCGACGGGAACGGGCAGACGGGCACGGCGTTCTCCGGCACAGCGTTCTCCGACACAGCATTCGCGAGGGCGGGCGCGGCGGACGACTCCGGCTCGTCGCCGAGCACGGAGCAACCGGGAACCGGCGAGCGCGTCGACGCGACCGGAGCGCGATCGCATCCGCTGGCGGCGCTGCTGGGCGTGGACAGCACGTCCGCGCCGAGGCTGTCCGAGCTCGAGCGCGTCTATCTGAGTGGCTATCTGACGGCGTTGCAGACGATTCCGGTCACCGGGCAGCCTGTCTTGCCGGAATCCGCGCCGATCTCGGGATCGCGGCGGGCGTGGGTCGACGGGCTGCTGGCGGGCATGTACTCGCGCGGCCTCGCCGCCCCCGGCCCCCAGGCCGGGACAGGCGCGATGAACGGCACGGACACCGAAGACCCTGCGGCCCGGCCCGCGCAGGTGACCGTGCTGTGGGCCTCGCAGACCGGGACGGCCGAGGAGATCGCCGCCGAGGTCGCCGAGCGGCTGGCCGCCGAGGGCTTCCTGCCGCTCCTGCTGGACATGGATTCCTGCGCGCTCGACGCCCTCACCGGCGACGTACTGATCATCAGCAGCACCTTCGGTGACGGCGGACCGCCGGACAACGGCTCGGACTTCTGGGATCGCCTCTCGGACTCCGCCCTCGGCTTCCCCGGCCTTCGCTATGCGGTCTTCGCCCTGGGCGACTCGTCCTACGACGACTTCTGCGGACACGGGCGCAAACTCGACGCGGTGCTCGCCGAGCGCGGCGCGCGCAGACTGCTCGCCCGGGTCGACTCCGAGCCCGACCAGGATCTCGCGCGGGCCTGGCTCGACGAGGTAGTCGCCGCCCTGCGCGATCCCGGAGTCGCGGGCAAGACGGAAAGTTCCGGCAGCGCAACGCCTCCCGGCACGGACCGCCCGGGCGGCACCGGAGTGGACACCGCACCCGGCGGCGCCGCGATCGGCGAACCGGCGGCCGGTGGCAGGGCTGCCGGATCCGCCGCACCCGGCGGCACGGCTTTCCGCGGGAATGCTCCGGGTGCGCATGCCCACGGGGCTGTTCCCGGCGCCGGGCGCGACGTCGCGGCGCCGACGGCCGCGGGTACGACCATGCTGCTGAACAAGCCCGCCGGACGGGCCGCGCCGTTCACCCGGAACGCGCCGGTCATCGCCCCGCTGGTGCGCAACGAGATGCTCACGCATCCGGATTCGGACAAGGAGGTCCGCCGGTTCGGGTTCGATCTGCGTGGCCTCGGCGTCGAGTACGAGGTGGGTGATTCGCTGGGCGTCCGGCCGTCGAACTGCCCCGATCTGGTCGCCGAATGGTTGTCGGTCACCGGTTTGGACGGGCGGCGCACCGTGGCGATCGACGACCGCGAGATCCCGCTGGCCGAGGCGTTGCGCACGCACTACGACATCACCGGGACAGGCCCGGACCTGCTGGATTTCGTGGCCGCGCACAATCCGAGCCCGCAGTTGGCCAAACTGTTGCGGCGGGACAATCGCAACGAGCTGGAGAGCTTCCTGTGGGACCGGCAGGCGGTGGACGTGCTGCGCGAGTTCCCGGTGCGCGCCGATCTGATCGAATGGCAGGGGGCGTTGAAGAAGCTGCGACCGCGCCAGTATTCGATCTCGTCGAGCCCGCTGGTCGATCCGCACGAGGTGCAGCTGACCGTCGGCGTGGTCCGCTACGGCGAGAACGATCGCCGCGGCGGGGTGTCCTCGACCTTCCTCGCCGACCGCGCGGGCGCCGAGGTGCCGATCTACTTGCAGCGCGCCCCGCACTTCCGGCCGCCGCCGGACCCGGCCGCAGCGATGATCATGGTCGGTCCCGGCACCGGCATCGCGCCGTTCCGCGGCTTCCTGCACGAACGCCGCGCGCTCGGCGCCACCGGCCGCAACTGGCTGTTCTTCGGCGAGCAGCACGCCGCGCAGAACTTCTACTATCGCGGCGAACTCGAGGACATGTTCCGCACCGGCTTCCTCACCCGCCTCGATCTCGCCTTCTCCCGCGACCAGCGGGAACGGGTCTACGTGCAGCACCGGATGATCGAGCACGGCGCGGAGCTGTGGTCCTGGCTGCGCGACGGCGCCTACTTCTACGTCTGCGGTGATGCCGCGCGCATGGCCAAGGACGTGGACGAGACCCTGCTCGCGCTGGCCAGGATCCACGGCAAGCTCGACGAGCAGGGTGCGATCGCCTTCCGCAAGCAACTCGTCGCCGAGAAGCGCTACGTCCGCGATGTGTACTGACTCCGGCTACGCGGCAGGCGGATTCAGCCGCGCGAAATCCGGGAGCCGGTAGTAGGGGTAGTACGGATACGGCGGCGTGGTGGCGCTCGCCGCGTCCAGGCGGGCGATCTGCGCATCGGTCAGGCGCCAGCCGACCGCGCCCAGGTTCTGGCGCAACTGTTCCTCGTTGCGGGCGCCGATGAGGACCGAGGCGACCGTCGGGCGGGTCAGCAGCCAGTTGAGCGCGATCTGCGCGACGGTGTGGCCGGTCTCGTCGGCGAGTTCGTCGAGCACGTCGACCACCCGGTAGAGCAGTTCGTCGGGCACCGGCGGCCCGGCCTCGGCGGTGCTGTGCAGCCTGCTGCCCGCCGGCAGCGGTTCGCCCCGGCGGATCCTGCCGGTGAGCCTGCCCCAGCCCAGCGGGCTCCACACCACCGCGCCGACGCCCTGATCCCGCCCGAGCGGCATGAGTTCCCATTCGTAGTCCCGGCCGACCAGCGAGTAGTACACCTGGTGCGCGACATAGCGCGGCAGCCCGTATTCGCCCGCGACGGCGAGCGATTTCATCAGCTGCCAGCCGGCGAAGTTGGACGCGCCGACGTAGCGGATCTTGCCCGAACGCACGAGATCGTCGAGGGCGGCGAGCACTTCGTGGACGGGCGTGCGGGCGTCGAAGGCGTGCAACTGGAACAGGTCGATGTGGTCGACGCCGAGACGGCGCAGCGAGCCCTCGACCGCCGCGATCAGGCGAGCCCGTCCCGAACCGGCCTCGCCCGGGCCGGGACCGGTGGGCAGGCTCGCTTTGGTGGAGATGAGCAGCCGGTCCCTGCGGCCCTCGATCGCCGCGCCCAGCACCTCCTCGGACGCGCCGTCGGAGTAGACGTCGGCGGTGTCGAACATGGTCAGACCGGCCTCCAGGCAGATGTCGACCATGCGCTCGGCCTGGGCCACGTCCACGTCACCCCATGCTCCGAACAGCTCGCCCCGGCCGCCGAAGGTGCCCGCACCGAAGCTCAGTGCGGGCACCTCCAGCCCGGAAGCGCCCAATCGCCGATACTCCATGACCCCTCCTAAAGGGACTATAGTTTCATTAACTACCGCAACCGTACGCGCTCGAGGCGATAAATGGAACTGGAGTCCCGATATGACCGATCCTGATACGACCGGCGACGAACGCTCCCCGGGCTCGGTCCGGCCGGGCGGCCGCACCGCCCGCGTGCGGGCCGACGTGCTGCGCGCCGCCGGGGACCTGCTGGCCGAGCGTGGCTTCGAGGGCCTGGATCTGATCGAGGTCGCCGCACGCGCGGGGGTGGGCAAGACGACGGTCTACCGGCGCTGGGGAACCCCGACCGCCGTGGTCGCCGACCTGCTCGAGGACATGGCCGAGCAGTCGGTGCCGCGCGCCGACACCGGCTCGCTGCGTGGCGATCTCACCGCGAACGCGCGCCTGATCGCCCGCACCCTCACCGATCCGCGCCAGGGCAGGCTGTTCCGCGCCGTGATCGCCGCCGCCACCTGCGACCCCGGCGCCGAGGCCGCGCTGCACCGCTTCTACGACGTCCGGTTGTCCGAGTGGGCGGCGTGCGTGACCGAGGCGATCGACCGCGGCGAGGCGCCGGCGGGCACGGACCCGCGCGCGGTGTTCTCCGCGGTCGCCGCGCCGCTGTACTACCGGCTGCTCGCCAGCGGCGATCCCATCGACGAGTCCACGGCCGTCGCGGCGGCGGAGGCCGCCCTCGCCGCGGTCGGCGCGAGAGTTTTCGTCATCGCCTGATCGACCGGCTTCACGCGACCCAGTCCGGGTCCCGGCCGGTGAGGCCGAGTACCCGATCCAGAGGCGGGGCATCGTGCGACACCGCGACGGAGGGACCGAACAGGCCGGGTACGCCTTCGGGCGGGGTGCCGCGCAACATCTCCAGCAGCACCTCGGCGTGGGAATCCGCGCAGCGGAACGGCAGCCCGGTCGCGCGGGCGAGATCCCAGCCGTGCACGACGAGTTCGTCGAGCGCGATGGCGGCCATGACGGAGGCGACTTCGCGTACGCCGCCCGCTTCGGTCTCGCCGTCCCAGGCCTCCGGCGCGCGCCAGGCCGCCGCCAGCGCGCGTAACTGCTCGGTGATGCGGGGACGCCAGTCCGGCGGGAGATCCGGCAACGCCGCGAGATCGGGGGCCTGCGAGCGGCCGAGGGATTCCTTGGTCGCCGCCTGGCGGAACGCCTCGGCGAGCCCGAGGACGTGCATGAGCAGGGTGCGCACCGATGTCTCCGCGCACGGGGTGCTGGCGTCGAGCTGATCGTCGCGGATTCCGGCCACCACCGACTCCAGGGTGCTCGTGGCGGGTTCCATGTCGAAGCGAGGTTGCATGTCGGCCTCCCAGATGGATCGAGATTCACCGATACAGACGGCGCAGGCGGCCACAACTCATCGCCGAATGGCGACATCCGAGCCCACCCGACAGCGTCGAAGACGCGCCAGCGGGTAGACCCGGATTGAGGCATCATCGAGACAGGCAATTCTCGAAGTGCACGAGCGGAGAGGAGCGCACGATGGTCGATCGCAGCACGTTCGGAGCGGCGGATGAGGTGTCCGAGACCGATCTCGTCGATCAGACGACGCCGGCGGACTACGAGGACCCCGACGATCCCGAGGTGAGCGTGCAGGATCCGCCACCGGAGGCCGACCCGCGCGCCGGGTGGGAGGCGAATCCGGCCGATGTCGTCGACCAGTCCATCCCCGTCCCGATCGACGACGAGGACCGCGAGGAGAGCTGACCGGCCGCGCTAGGGAGCGATCTTGCTGCGCACGGTGGAGTGCAGTTCGCGCAGGCTGGAGCGCTCGGTGGCGACCTCGAGCACCCGCAGGCCGTGCGCGTGGCCGGTGAGTTCGGCGGCCAGCCCGGCGGGGTCGACCTGGCGGTGCGGGATGCGGTAGGCCGCGCACAGGGCCGCCAGATCCATGCCGTGCGGGGTGCCGAAGACTCGTTCGAACACACCCGCGTACTGCGGGTCGCCTTGTTCGAGCAGTTCGAAGATGCCGCCGCCGTCGTCGTTGGCGACCACGATGGTCAGATCGGCCGGGCGCGGCTCACCCCGGCCGATCAGGAGGCCGGAGGCGTCGTGCAGGAAGGTCAGGTCACCGATCAGGGCGATGGTGCGGCCATCGTGCGCGAGCGCGGCGCCGACCGCGGTGGAAACGGTGCCGTCGATGCCGGCCACGCCGCGATTGGACAGCACCCGCACGCCGGGGCGCGGCGTCGAGACCAGAGCGGCGTCGCGCACCGGATTGGAGGCGCCGAGCAGCAGCTGATCGCCCTCGCGCAGCGCGTCCATCACCACGGCGGCCACGTGCAGGCCGGTCGGCTTCGGATGCCCGGCCAATTCGGAGCGCACCGCCTGCTCTGCGGTGGCGCTCAGGTCGGCACAGTGCCGCAGCCATTCCGGGCGCGGCGCGCCGGTGGTCACCGCGCGGGTGCCGGTGCCGACCACATTGCCGGAGACATCGGGCCAGCGCGGGCCGGTGGTGAGCGCGTAGACGGTGACCTCGGGGTCGGCGAGCAGTCGCGAGACCTGCCGGTGCAGGGTCGGGCGGCCGGTGATGATCGCCTGGCGCGGCTTCAGCAGCGACAGCGCCAGCGGGTGCAGGGCGGGGCCGTGCATGGGGGCGGTCGGCTCGGCGACAGTGGGCAGTTGCGCCAGTTCGGGGCGCGGGCCTGCCCCGTGACCGGAGACCACCACGGTGTCGATGCTCAGGTCGATGTCGAGCGGCACGTCCAGGGTCGCGTACTGGGTGGCCGTCCACGGCTTGCCGCCCTCGCGTCCCGCCGGCTCGGATTCGCCGGCCGCGAGGTCGGGCACCAGCGGTTCGCGCAGCGGGATGTCGAAGTGCACCGGCCCGGCGTTGCCCGAGCGCGTCCCGCGCGCGGCGGCCAGCACCCGGCAGACCGAGGAGCGCCACACGCTGTTCTGCTGTTCGTAGCTGCCCGCGCCCGCGCCGTCGGCTTCGGCGATGCCGAGGCTGACCGTCGCGCGCACCTGGCTGCCGAACAGGCCGAGCTGTTCGACGGTCTGGTTGGCGCCGGTGCCGAGCAGCTCGTAGGGCCGGTTGGCGCTCAACACGATCAGTGGCACCCGCGCGTAATTCGCCTCCAGCACAGCCGGTCCGAGATTGGCCACCGCGGTGCCCGAGGTCATCACCACCGGGACCGGCGCGCCCGCCGAGATCGCCAGGCCGATCGCCAGGAATCCCGCGGTGCGCTCATCGATGCGCATGTGCAGGCGCAGCCGCCCGGCCGCGTCGGCGGCCTGCAGCGCGAAGGCCAGCGGGGCATTACGCGAGCCGGGGCACAGCACGACGTCACGGACGCCGCCGCGCACCAACTCGTCGACGACAACCCTGGCCTGCGCAGTTGACGGATTCACCTCACCAGCCTGTCAGATGCACAAGCTCCCGGCTCGGTCGGCCTGATCACAATGGGCCTGATCACGACGCAATCGCGCGATCACAAGCCCGTGTGGCGGCCCCGTGAAACGCGTCGAGGTGGCGACGCCGCGCGTCGCCACCTCGCTCGGGAGCGTCGGCTCAGTTGGCGTGCTTCTGCACCAGGTCGCCGACCCGGGGCAGCGCCTCGATGACGTGCTTCTTCGCCGAAGAACGCAGCGAGTTGTACACCTTCTGCAGGGCCGGGCGGCTGGACGACTCGGCGCGCGCGTCGGTCACGGCCAGCAGCGACTCGGCGACGGCGTCGGACTTGGACACGAGCAGGTCGGCGAAGGTGCCGGTGCCCGCGGCCTGGTACTCCGCCCAGTAGGACTGCAGCTGCTCGAGCAGCTTGGGCGCCAACGATTCCAGGGCGTCCGGCACGATGGACGGGCCGATCTTGTTCACGGCCGCGTAGCCGCCCTTGACGGCCAGGCCCGACGCGCCGCCCTTGTCCGACACCTCAGCGTCCAGAACCTCCTTGGCTTCGGCAAGGAAGGCCGAGCGCTTCGTGTCGTCGAGCAGGGATTCAGACAGTGCTGCAACCACTTTGAGGGTCCTCCGAATAGATGTCGATGAACGAGCGCACGCCACTATACGCACAGGCGCGCACGCGCACGCGACGGAAGTCCGGCAATCGGTTCGCAGCCGGGTCGATCAGGGCTGCCAGGGCAGCAGCTGGATCATCAATCCTTCGGCGTCGGCGAGCAGTTCACCCTGCTCGTTTCGCAATTCCGCGGTGACGAAAGTCTTTCGGCCCTCGATGCGATCCGCGCGGCCGGTGACGGTCAGCTGTGTCTCCAGCGGAGTCACCTTGCGGTAGTTGACGTGCAGGTAAGCGGTGCGGCTGATCGGCCTGCCCGCGTAGTGCACGACCATGCCGAACAGATCGTCGAACAGCAGCGGCAGCACGCCGCCGTGCGCGGCGCCGTTGCCGCCCAGGTGGTATCGGCGGAACACGCCGGTGGTGGTGATGCCGTCCGGACCGGCTTCGACGACCGTCCACGGCAGCATCAGCAAACTTCCGCGGCCGGGCAGCTCGACCGAGCGGCCCGCCGGCGAATGCCCTTCGGGCGCACGGTAGGGCTCGAGCAGTTCGATCAGTTCGCGAGCCTTGCCGAGGGCGGCGCCGTAGACCTCGTCGGGCGCGTCGGCGGAGACGGCCAGATCCTGCAGCGTCCGCATGGCTTCCACGAACGGCCCGAATTCGGGGCCGGGGGTCGCGGGGGCGATCTTGGGGAATCCGCCGTGGGATTCGTAGCGGTCCGGATCGATCGCACTGGTGTCGATGCGGCGCGTGCTCGTGGCTACGCCGCTTCCTGCCGACGTGTCGCCGGGAACAGGTGTGACTTCCTCGCTCATACCTGCACGGTATCGCGTGGCTTTACACCGTCGAATCGACGGGTCGGCAGCGTCGGGAACCGTGGCGCGAGCCGCGTCACATCGGGGCGGGGCGATAATCACCGGCGTGACTTTCGATCCCACGCAGTGGCGCCCCGTCCCCGGATTCGAGAACCTGACCGACATCACCTACCACCGGCACATCGAGCAGGGCACCGTGCGGGTGGCGTTCGACCGGCCGGAGGTGCGCAACGCCTTCCGCCCGCACACCGTCGACGAGCTCTACCGCGCGCTCGACCACGCGCGGATGACCTCCGATGTCGGCGCGGTGCTGCTCACCGGCAACGGCCCCAGCCCCAAGGACGGCGGCTGGGCCTTCTGCTCCGGCGGCGACCAGCGCATCCGAGGCCGTAGCGGCTACCAGTACGCCAGCGGCGAGACCGCCGAGACGGTGGACCCGGCGCGCGCGGGCCGGCTGCACATCCTCGAGGTGCAGCGGCTCATCCGGTTCATGCCCAAGGTGGTGATCGCCCTGGTCAACGGCTGGGCGGCCGGTGGCGGGCACAGCCTGCACGTGGTGTGCGACCTGACCCTGGCCAGCCGCGAGCACGCCCGCTTCAAACAGACCGACGCCGATGTGGGCAGCTTCGACGGCGGCTACGGCAGCGCCTACCTGGCCAAGATGGTGGGCCAGAAGTTCGCCCGCGAGATCTTCTTCCTCGGCCGCCCGTACACCGCCGAGGAGATGCACCAGATGGGCGCGGTCAACAAGGTGGTCGACCACGACCGGCTGGAGGCCGAGGCGCTGGAGTGGACCGCCGACATCAACGGCAAGTCGCCGCAGGCCCAGCGCATGCTGAAGTACGCGTTCAACCTGCTCGACGACGGCCTGGTGGGTCAGCAACTGTTCGCCGGCGAGGCCACCCGGATGGCGTACATGACCGACGAGGCCGTCGAGGGCCGCGACTCCTTCCTGGAGAAGCGCGCACCCGACTGGACCCCGTACCCGTGGTACTTCTGAGCCCGGCGGCCGAGACCATTTCCGACCGAGCCCGCATCCGACGAAGGGACGACCCGCGATGGACATCCTCGGCAGCCGAGTGATCCTGCGACCGCGCGACTACGAGGCCACGCTCGCCTTCTACCGCGACGGGCTGGAGCTGGCGATCGCCAGGGAGTATCCGGGCGGCACGGTGTTCTTCGCCGGGCAGTCGCTCATCGAGATCGCCGCCCACGGCGGCACCGGGGAGCCGGGCGGCTTCACCGGCGCGCTCTGGTTGCAGGTGCGTGACGCCCAGGTCGCGGCGGTCGAATTGACCACCAAGGGCATCGTCATCGATCGCGCGCCGAAACAGGAGCCGTGGGGCCTGATCGAGATGTGGACCAAAGACCCCGACGGAGTGCCGATAGTCCTCGTCGAGATCCCGGCCGGGCATCCGCTCCGACGCGATTCCCGCTGGTCAACGGATTGAGCCGGACCCGGCGGGCGGGCCGGGAGGTGATCACCGAGTTGCCATTCGCCCACCCGCCGGGGACGATTACACCCGTAGCGGCTCCCGGCCGCCGATGCCCGGGGCCCGTCAGTCCCCGCCCTGTCGAGTGAATCCCCTGTCGAGCGAATCGCAGTTCCGATGACCGGCCCAGCGCACCCCCCGTCTCCGAGCCCCACCCGTTCCACATGCGGGCCCGCCGACATGACACCATCCCTATCGTGAGGCCCTGCTGCGAGCGAACCATGAGCTGGAACGAGGTCGCGTCGTGAGCAACACCCTGCGAACACTGCCCATGCCCACGGGGTCGGGCGTCGTCGATGTGCTCCCGCACCTGCGTGAGGCGCTGGAAGGCGGCCACGGTCCCGCCTGGCTGCCGATCCCCACCTCCGACCGCCGGGAGGCGCGCAGGCTCGCCGACGCGCTCGCCCCGGGCGAGCCGATCGACGACGATGTCGCGCTGGTGGTCACCACCTCCGGCACCACCGGCGTGCCCAAGGGCGCGATGCTCAGCGCCTCGGCGCTACGGGCCAGCGGCACCGCCACCCACGAGCGGCTCGGCGGGCCGGGCACCTGGCTGCTCGCGCTGCCCAGCCATCACATCGCCGGTCTGCAGGTGCTGTTGCGCAGCATCCTGGCGGGAACCGAGCCCGCCGTGCTCGATGTCTCCGGCGGCTTCCTGCCCGAGGCGCTCGTCGGCGCGATCTCCGGGATGCGCGGCGAGCGCCGCTACACCGCGCTGGTGCCCACCCAGCTGATCAAAGCGCTCGACGAACCCGACGCCACCGCCGCGCTCGCCGACCTCGACGCGGTGCTCGTCGGCGGCGCCGCCACCCCCGTTCCGGTCTACGAGCGGGCCAGGACGCTCGGCGTCAACGTCGTGCGCACCTACGGCATGAGCGAGACCTGCGGCGGGTGCGTCTACGACGGAATCCCGCTGCCCGGCACCCGGATCCGCATCGACGACGGCCGGGTGGTGCTCGGCGGTCCGATGATCGCCCGCGGCTACCGCGGTCAGCCCGACCATCCCGCGTTCGCCGAGCCCGGCTGGTTCCGCACCGACGACGCGGGCAGTTTCGACAATGGCGTGCTCCGGGTGACCGGCCGCCTCGACGAGGCCATCCTGACCGGCGGACTGCTGGTCATTCCCCAGGTAGTGGAAGCGGTACTGATCACCCATCCGTCGATCAGCGAATGCGCGGTGCTCGGCCTGCCCGACGAGCGGCTGGGCCAGCGGGTCGCGGTGGCGGTCGTGCCCGCCGCGGGCACGACGCCGACGCTGGACGAATTGCGCGCGCATGTGGAACGTGAACTCGACCCCACCTCCGCTCCGCGCGAACTCGCCGTCGTCGACGAGCTGCCGCTGCACGGCCCCGGCAAGCCGAACCGGCACAAACTGCGCGAACTGCTGATGGCCAGGACCACCACCTGATCCCGGCCCCGCCGACCCGGACGTGACGCAAGCACCACGACAGCGCGCGCAAGCGGCGGGCAGCGCACCGCAAGGGCGGTGCAAGCGACGGTCGGCAGAGTCGTTCGCATGACATCACCCACCGCAGTACCCGCCGTCGAGGCGGACCGTCTGGTCAAGGTGTTCGGACAGCAGCGGGCCGTGGACGGCGTGAGCCTGACGGTCCCGCAGGGCGCCGTCTACGGCGTGCTCGGACCGAACGGCGCGGGCAAGACCACCACCATCAGGATGCTGTCCACGCTGCTCCGACCGGACGGTGGCAGCGCCAGGATCTTCGGCCACGACGTGGTCGCCGAACCGACCGCGGTGCGCTCGCTGCTCGGGCTCACCGGTCAATACGCCTCGGTCGACGAAGATCTCACCGCCACCGAGAATCTGGTGCTCTTCGCCCGGCTGCTCGGTCTCGGCCGTAAGCAGGCCGGGCAGCGCGCGAACGACCTGCTCGACGAGTTCGCGCTCACCGAAGCCGCCGCCAAACCGCTGAAGAACTTCTCCGGCGGCATGCGGCGCCGCCTCGACCTGGCCGCCAGTCTCATCGCGACCCCGCCACTGTTGTTCCTCGACGAACCGACCACCGGTCTCGATCCGCGCACCCGCGCGCAGATGTGGGACACCATCCGCCGGCTCGTCCGCGAGGGCGCCACGGTGCTGCTGACCACCCAATACCTCGACGAAGCCGATCAACTCGCCGACCGGATCGCGGTGATCGACCACGGCCGGGTGATCGCCGACGGCACCGCCGACGAACTCAAGGCCTCCATCGGCGGCTCCTCGCTGCACCTGACCCTGGTCGACCGCGGCCGGATCGACGAGGCGCGCCGCGTGATCGGCGATCTGCTCGGCATCGAGGCGCAGATCAGCCCGGAGGCGGGCAGGCTCACCGCGCCGCTGCGCGAGGCGGGCGTGACCACCGATCTGCTGATCCGCCTGCGCGAATCCGGGATCGCCGTCGACGAGATCACCGTCACCAAGCCCAGTCTCGACGAGGTCTTCCTCACCATCACCGGCCATCCGGCCCAGGCCGACAACCCCGATACCGACACCGAACGGAACGCCGCATGACCGTCACCACCGCTGCGCCCGCCGACATGCCGGTGGCTGTCGCGCGAATTCCGCACGCCGGCAACCACATCGGGTTGCGCAAGACCGTATCGGCCTCCTTCACGATGGCCTACCGGGGTCTGCTCAAGATCAAGCACAACCCCGAGCAACTCTTCGACGTCACCGTCCAGCCGATCCTGTTCACCGCGCTGTTCACCTACATCTTCGGCGGCGCGATCTCCGGCAATGTGCACGACTACCTGCCCGTCCTGATCCCGGGCATCCTGGTCCAGACGGTGGTGCTGACCTCGGTGGTCACCGGCACCCAGCTGCGCGAGGACATGGACAAGGGCGTGTTCGACCGCTTCAAATCCCTGCCCATCGCCCGGATCTCGCCGCTGTCGGGCGCGCTGATCGCCGACATGGTGCGCTACGGCATCGCGACCACTCTCACCATCGTGGTCGGCCTGTGCCTGGGCTATCGTCCCGGCGGCGGCGTGGCGGGTGTGCTGGCCGCCGCTGTGGTGATCGTGCTGTGCTCGTTCGCCGTCAGCTGGATCTGGGCGCTGGTCGGCGTCACCGGCAAGAGCGCCGCGGCGGTACAGGGCGTCTCGATGATGGTCATGTTCCCGCTGACCTTCATGTCCGGCGCGTTCGCCCCGGCGCAGACCATGCCGGGCTGGATGCAGGCCATCAACCACGCCAACCCGGTCTACTACATGGTCAACACCTGCCGGGACCTGATGAACAACAATCTCTACGACAGCGATCTGGCCTGGTCGCTGATCGGATCGGCCGTGGTGATCGCCGTTTTCGCTCCGCTCACCGTGCGGGCCTATATGCGCCGCGCGTGAATCGGCGCGGGCGCGGAGGCCGGGATCTGCGCAGGCGGGTCCCGGCCTTGCGCCGTGTCAACGATCGGGCTCGGCGAAATGCCGCTCCAGCACCTCGATGATGCGCAGGGCGGCGGAGCGCCTGCCCGACTCGGCGCTGCGCCGCAGCGCCGCTCCCATGCGCTCACGGCCCACCACCGGGGCATGCAGGTCGAGGTGCCGGTGCAACGCGATGGACGCGTAGTCCTGGCGCGCGACCGCCCTGCCCGCCAGCGCGAGCAGTTCGAGGCCGTGGTCCGAGCGGGGATCGACGGCCAGCGCCCACGAGCCGACCGCGCAGGCCGCGGTGCCGATCTGTGGCAGGTCGAAGAGCTGGGCGAGCTTCGTGACCGCCGCCCCGATCAGCTCGGCGGCCAGTCCCCCGATCTGTTCGGCCCGGCCGTGCAGCACATGCGCGGCGACTACCGCGGCGGCCAGCATGATGCCGCCCGGTCCCGGCGCCGGGCTGTCCTCGGGCCAGCTCAGCAACATCAGCGCCCGGCGGTAGTAGCGCAGGCCCGTATCGATATCGCCCTCGGCCAGACGGAGTTCGGCGACCGCGGCCGCGACCGCGGCCACCCGATGGTTGCGGTGGATGCCCGGGTCGTCGATCGGGGCGGGGCGACCGCCCTCCGCCACGCTCGCGGGCACGCGCGACAGTTCCCGCGCGGCCTCCCCCGGCCTGCCGTCGGCGATCAGCGAGATCGCGAGGAAACTGCGGATCTCGGCGACTTCCTCGTGCGCTTCCAGCGCTTCCAGCAGCTCCGCGGCCTCCCGGTAGTAGCGCACCGAGTCCGGGTACGCGCCGGTCTGGCCGGCGAGCTGGCCCAGATGCTGACAGGTCATCGCCGTGCCCCAGGCGTCCCGTTCGCGCATCAGATCGAGGGCGCGTTCGGCGTCGCGGGCCGAACCGTGCACCACGCCCGCGTTCTCCCGGACATTCGCTCGCGCGACCAATGCGGCGATCCGGACGTCCGGGTCCGCCGAGCGGGCGCCTTCGGCCAGCAGCCGGGGCACCCGGTGAGCCCGCCTTCCGGAGAAGGCGAGCATGAGCCTGCCGAGCAGGCGCAGACCCGGATTCAGCGCGGCGACGTCGACCAGACGCCGGATCCGCGTGCACAGCACGGCGAACGCGCGCATGTCGTTTCCGATGTAGACCGCGTGCAGCGCGAACATCAGCAAGGCGATCATCTGCAGATCGACGGCCACACCGGCGGCCTCGTCCTCGGTGCCGGTCCGCTCGCCGCGATCGTGGTCCGGCGGCGGGCAAGCCAGCATGCGCGGCGCCCAGCCGGTGAGTTCCAGGTGCGCGCCACGAATCATCCAGAGGACGCCGACCACCGGGAAGACCAGATACGCCGTCACGCTGTCGCGGCGGTCGAGCGCACCGCGCAGCACCGCGACCAGATTGTCGGACTCCTCGGTGACCGAACGGACCGTGGCCGCCTGCTCCGGCCCCCGGTAGCGACGCGTCGCCGCCAGCGCGTAGGAACGCCCCCATCGCCTCATCGCGAACTCGACTTCTTCGGCCTCCTCCGGCAGCAGTTGCTCCTCACCGAATTCGCGCACCGTCTCCAGCATCCGGTATCGCACGCCGGTGCCCTCGGCGTCGTCGAGCACGGTGAGCAGTGACTGCCCCACCAATCCGTCGACCGACTCCGCAACATCGGCGAAATCTGCACCACCCGCCACGATCTCGGCGGCCGACAGCGTGAAACCGGCGGGGAAACGGCACATCCGGCGCAGCGTGCGCTGCTGGGCCGCGTCGAGCAGGTTCCAGCTCCACGCGATCACCGCGTGCAGCGTGCGATGACGTTCCGGTGAGGAGCGGTCGCCGCCGCGCAACAGCGTGAAGCGATGTTCCAGCCGGGTCTCGATCTCCTCCACGCTCATGGTGCGGGCGCGCGCCGCCGCCAGTTCGATCGCCAGCGGCAGGCCGTCGAGCATCGCGCACAGCCGGGCCACGACCTCCGGATCCAGCCGCACCGCCGGGCGGACCGCCCTGGCGCGCGCGGCGAACAAGTCGGTGGCGGGTGAGCCGGCCGGGTCGATGGCCAGCGGCGCCAGCGGGTACACCGCCTCGGCGGTGATGGCGAGCGGGGCGCGGCTTGTGGTCACCACGGTCAGCTGTGCGCAGGCGCCGATGAGATCCGCGACGACGGTGGCGACCGCGTCGACGAGATGTTCGCAGTTGTCCAGGATCACCAGGATCGGCCGGGCCGCCAGCGCCTCCCGCAACCGCAGCCGCGCGTCGACCCGTCCCTGCCACCTCGAGGAGGCCGGCTCGCGCACCACCTCGCCGAGGCCGAGCGTCGCGCTGATCGCCGCTTCCACCTCGATCCGCGCGTCCACGTCCGGCCCCGACCGCACGGAGGCGAGTTCCACCAGGACCACCGGTGTCGTGCGGGCCAGCCGCGTGCCGAGTTCGTTGGCGATCCTGGTCTTTCCCGTCCCGCCCGGTCCCAGCACGGTCACCACCCGCGACTCGGCGACGAGCTCGACCAGTGCATCGATATCGGATGCGCGGCCCAGCAGGGGATTCGGCGCGGCCCGCAGACCGATCGCCGGGTGCGCGCGTTCCGCGCCGGGGTGCCCGAACTCGTGCCCCGGGGAGCGACCACCGACGGCGGTCGAGCCGGGCCGGATGCCTTCCCCGCCCTGGGCGGTGAATCCGTGGGCGCCGGGATCCGCCGGGCCCCCGTGCGGCGCGTGGCCGCCGACCTCACCCCGCAGGATCGCGGTGTTCATCGCGATCAGCGCCGGTCCCGGATCGGCCCCGAGGTGGTCGGCGAGGCGGGCACGGAACCCGGCGAACGACTCCAGCGCTTCGGTGGGGCGGCCGGTCGCGGCGAGCAGGCGCATGAGGGTGAGTTGAGCGGGTTCGTCGAGCGGGTCGGCGGCCGCCGAGCGACGGGCGACACGCACGGCGGAGTCGAGATCGCCGGCTGCCTCGTGCAGCGCGAGTTCCACGCTGCCGAGTTCGGCGGCCCGGGCGGCGGCACTCGCCCGCAGGTCGTCGGCGATGCCGCCGGGCGGCAGGTCGTCGGCGGGCTCACCGCGCCACAGCGACCGTGCCCGGGCGACGGCGGCGAGACCGGCGGCGATCTCGCCGCGTTCGCGGGCCGCGCGCGCCACGGTGACGAGGTCCTCCGCATGGGCCAGGTCGACCTGGTCCGGTCGCAGGCGCAGCCGGTAGCCCGCGGGGCCGATCTCCAGCGCGCCCTCCGGCAGCAGTGCGCGCAACCGTGAGACCTGGGTGTGCAGCGCGTTCATCGGGGCGCGCGGCGGACTGTGCGCCCACACGTCCTCGATGAGCGCGGCAGCGCTGCGGTGCCTGCCGGGACGCACGGCCAGTGCGGTGAGCAGCAACCGGGCCCGCACACCGGGTAAGGACGTCAGCGCGCCGTCACGGCGCAGCGCGATTTCCCCGAGCAATCCGACGACGATCGCCCCGTCGCCCGACGCGGGGGGAAGCGGAGCCGGGCCGGCAGGGCCGCGCTGATGTGCACTCATGCCGTGCGCCATCGTAGGTGAGCGCGGATTAGGCTGCCCGCATGGCAACAGCAGCGCAATGGATCGAGGGGGCGCGGCCGCGCACCCTGCCGAACGCGATCGCCCCGGTGATCGCGGGCACCGGAGCCGCCGCCGCGCTCGACGCCGTCGTCTGGTGGAAAGCCGTTGTCGCGCTGCTGCTCTCGGTGGCGCTGATCCTCGGCGTGAACTACGCCAACGACTATTCCGACGGCGTGCGCGGCACCGACGACGAGCGGGTCGGCCCGCTGCGGCTGGTCGGCTCCGGGCTCGCCTCCCCCGGCGCGGTGAAGACCGCCGCGATCTGCTGCCTGGGGGTGGGTGCGGTCCTCGGTCTCGTGCTCGTGTTCACCACGGCTTGGTGGCTGCTGCTGATCGGTGCGGCGTGCCTGGCGGGCGCCTGGTTCTACACCGGCGGCAGCAAACCTTACGGCTACAGCGGATTCGGCGAAATCGCCGTGTTCGTGTTCTTCGGCCTGGTCGCCGTGCTCGGCACCCAGTTCGTGCAAGCCGAGCGGATCGACTGGGTCGGCGCGGCGCTCGCGGTCGGCGTCGGCTCCTTCTCCAGCGCCGTGCTGGTCGCCAACAATCTGCGCGACATCCCCACCGACACCGAGACCGGCAAGATCACCCTGGCGGTCACCCTCGGCGACGCCCGCACCCGCACACTGCATCTGGCGCTGCTGACGGTGCCGTTCCTGCTCACCCTCGCACTGGCCCTGCACACCCCGTGGGCGCTGGCCGGTCTGCTCGCCGCGCCGCTGGCGGTGCGGGCCAACGCGCCGGTGCGCGGTGGCGGCAACGGGCTCGAACTGATTCCGGCTCTGCGCGATTCCGGGCTGGCACTGCTGGCCTGGTCGATGCTGAGCGCGCTCGCACTCGGGCTGGGCTGAGGCCTGCCCGGCGCGAAGGCCGCCGCGGCACGGGCTCTGCGCCCGGGCCTGTGGCGGCCGGGTCAGTCCCCGTCCGGAACCAATACGCCGAGAACCCAGTTCACCAGCGAGATGATGATGCCGCCGAAGATCGCCGCCCAGAACCCGGTGACCTCCAGGCCGTAGCCGTTGGTGTCGACCACATCGGTGAGCGCCGCGGTCAGCCACAGCATCAGGGCGTTGATGACCAGCAGGAACAACCCGAGGGTGAGCAGGATCAGCGGCAGCGCCAGCAGCTGCACGATCGGTTTCACCAGAGCGTTGACCAGGGTGAACAGCGCGGCGATGGCCAGCACGACCACGATCTTCGCCCCCGTCCCGGCATCGTCGGGGCTGAGGATGTCGATGCCGCTCACCCACGCCGCCGCCAGCCAGATGGCCACGGCGTTGATGATCAGTCGGATCACAAGCTGCATGCGCCCATGCTAAGCGGCACAGGCCTGTTCGCGGGGAGCTCACGTGGCAGGCGGGGACCCGATCAGGCCGCGCGGGCATCGTCGAGCAGTTCGTGCACCCGCGGGCGCAGCGCCTCGACGGTGCCCGCCCCGCCGAGCAAGCGCAGCGTCGCCGGGTTCGGCGCGCGCAGCACGGCGAGCAGCATGTGCCCGGATTCGATGCTCTTGTCCTTGCGTGCCAGCGCCTCTCGCAACGCCAGTTCGAGCACCTTCTTCGCCTCCCGCGTGAACGGGACGTGCCCGGCGCTCCGGTCCCGGCCGAACAGCCCGCGCCGCTGCGGCGGCTCGGCGCGGTCGAGCGCGTCCGCGCCGAAACTCGCTTCCAGCGATTCGCGCACCGCGTCGAGATCGATGCCGATCGAGCGCAGCGCCTCGGCGTCCTCCGGACCCAGCGGCGCATCGGCGCCCGCTTCCGCCAGCGCCTGTCGCGCGCTTTCCGGGGTGAGCCCGCAGCATTCGGCCACCAGCGCCGCGAGCCGCTGCTCGGCCTGCAGCAGCAGGCCGAGCAGCACATGCTCGACATCGATACGCGGGCAGCGCAGTTCTCGCGCCTCCTCCTGAGCCGCCACCACGGCCATTCGCGCCGACCGGCTGAATCTTTCGAACATCAGTTGCCGCCCTTCCTGTTGTGCTTCTGGTGCACGGCCTGCTTGCTGACCTCGAGCGCGTCGGCGATGGCCTGCCAGGACCAGCCCTGATCCCGGGCGTTTCGCACCTGGATCGCCTCCAAACGCTCGAGCAGCCTGCGCAGCGCGCGGACCGCGCGCAGCCCGATCTCCGGATCGGGGCTGCCCGCCGCGGCCGCCAGAGTTGTCGCTTCGGTCATGCCGTCAATTTTGATTGACACACGCGGCAGATGTCAACAAAAATTGACGAAAGGGATGCGCGTCGAGGAGACGGTCAGCCGTTCCAGATGCCGGTCTTGTGGAACTCGTCGATGACAGCGGCCGGCTCGTCCAGATCCCAGCCCTGCGCCGCCACCCAGTCGTCGTCGAAATAGGTGTCGGCGTAGCGGTCGCCGCCGTCGCAGAGCACGGTGACCACGCTGCCGCTGCGGCCGCGCTCGAGCATCTCGCCGATCAGATGGAACACGCCCCACAGATTCGTGCCCGTCGAGCCGCCGATCCGCCTGCCGAGCACCCGGCCGCCGTAGCGCATGGCAGCGATGGACGCGGCGTCGGGCACCTCGATCATGCGGTCGACCACCTGACCGACGAACGACGGCTCCACCCGCGGCCTGCCGATGCCTTCGATGCGCGAGGGCATGCCGGTCTGATAACCGGCGTCCCCGGTCTCGTAGCCGCCGTAGAAGGCCGAGTTCTCCGGGTCGACCACGGCCAGTCGCGTCGCGTACCGGCGGTAGCGGATGTAGCGGCCGATGGTGGCGCTGGTGCCGCCGGTGCCCGCACCCATGACGATCCATTCGGGCACCGGATGGGTCTCCAGCCGCAGCTGGGTGAAGATGCTCTCGGCGATGTTGTTGTTGCCGCGCCAGTCGGTCGCCCGCTCGGCGTGGGTGAACTGGTCCATGTAGTGACCGCCGCACTCGGCAGCCAGGCGCGCCGCCTCGGTGTACATCTCGGGCGGGCGGGTCACGAAATGACAGCGACCACCCTGCGCCTCGATCAGCGCGATCTTGCGCGGCGAGGTGCTCGCCGGCATCACCGCCACGAAGTCCAAGCCGAGCAGCTTCGCGAAATACGCCTCGCTCACCGCTGTCGAGCCCGACGAGGCCTCCACCACGGTGGTCCCCTCGGTGACCCAGCCGTTGCAGATCGCGTACAGGAACAGCGACCGGGCCAGCCGGTGCTTGAGGCTGCCGGTGACGTGGGTCGACTCGTCCTTGAGATAGAGCTGGATGTTCCACTCGGCGGGCAGCGGATAGCGCAGCAGATGGGTGTCGGCGCTGCGCTGGGAGTCCGCGTCGATCAGCCGGACCGCGTTGTCCACCCATTCGCGCGGGCCGCTGCGATCGCAGTACTTCACCGGAGCCCTCGCATTCGCCTCACCGCCGCATCCGCTTCGCCGTCGCCTACGCCGGGCCGTCGCCTTCGGACTCGCCGCGCAACCGCGCCCGCAGCTGCGCCTTGTCCTCCCTGCGCTTGGCGTCGACCGCCGCGATGTCGGCGTTGACCCGCGCGCGCAGGCCCTTGAACACCGTCAGCGACAGCGGCATGGCGATCAGCAGGGCGAACAGCACGGCCACCACGAGCGGCACCTGCACATCGACGAGGGCGGCGACGCCCAGGATGATCGCGGTGATCACGGCGACCAAGGCCAGCCGCGCCAGGGTGTACAGGCCCAGGTTCACGGCCAGGCTGCGGCCGACCCGCGGGTTCGATCCGGTCGATTCGCTCACCCCTCCCAGGGTAGGCGACCCGGTTTGCGGGCCGGACGCGCCCTCGCCGGACGAACATCCGTTTTGTCCATTACTTCGCCTTTACCCACTGTAGGTGATTCGAGTACCTAGGGGTTCGAGTGCGACGATGGCGCCACTTGATGAGGGACTGTCGAAGAACGGAGAGGTTTGCTATGAGTGCGATCACCGTCGGCGGCCAGGACACCTTGCTGACCCCCGGGCAAGTCGCCGCACTGTTCCACGTCGATCCCAAGACGGTGACCCGCTGGGCACACGCGGGCCGTCTCGGATCGTTGCGCACTCCCGGCGGACATCGTCGCTTCCGCGAGTCCGAGGTCATGCAACTGCTGAAGTCGCTGACCACCGAGGCCAAATCGGAGAACTGACCGGGCGTCGTGTGTCACTTCGCGAGTGGTCCGCGCTGTGCGCGGACCACTCGCGGGGCTACCCTCGATACCAGGAGGTGAGCCACGTGGCATATCTGTTGGCCCTCATCGCAATCATCGCGGTGGCAGTGCTGATGTGGAAGGCGTTCGGCCCGGGAAGAATCGATCAGCCGGTCGCGCCTCCGCGCCGTCGCCCGATCCTCGGCCCCGACGACGACCCCGACTTCCTCTGGCGCATCTCCCGCGAGCAGCACCGCCGCGACGGCGACGGCCCCAAGGAACACTGACCGTCGGCGGTCACCGCCTCGGCGCCCGCCCGCTCGACAGGCTGTCGGTCAGCGAACACAGCCCCCGAGTCGGCCGCGCGCAGCAAGCGACGGATTCCCGGGGCGTGATCGCCGCGAGTTCGTCGCGCGGGTTCTCCTTCTCAGGCACCGGGTCGTAGCGCGTCCGCGGATCCGCCATCGATCATCGATGCGGAGACTCCCCCGACCTTCGCGATCGCCCGCGCGCTTCTCCAGCCGGTGTCGGCTAGGTGAGGCCGGCGTAGCTGTGCAGGCCGCTGATCACGATGTTGATGATGAACACCGTACTCGGCGTTTGCCGTCGTTGGTCGTTGCAGGCTCGTGCGGCCTGACCTGGGATTCCCCGATGGCATCGTTGGCTGAGTAGGGCATCGGTGGGGCGCACTGCGTACTCACTGCGTACCGAAGCGGCGGGACTTACACCCCGCCGTTTCGTCGTGTCTGGACCCTGGATGGCCCTGCGCTGGGGTGGCCTGCACATGACGGGGCGGGCTTCCCGCCTGCCCCATAGGGCCTGCCTGTCACGCGCAGAGGCTCACAGGTCAAGAGTCAGCGCAGCTGATCACGCAGTGACGCCGATAGGCGCTCTTGAGGTGTGAGGGGCGCGGGATCACAATGCAGGCCACCCCAGCGTAGGGCCACGCGGCCAGAGGTCGCGCAGTAGTTCACTGGGTGCTCGGGGTGAGGTTCGTGGTTGGTCGGACCGGATCGAGCGGGACCACAGCCAGTGGACCGGGCAGAGTGCCGGCCGATTCGTGCTCGGCTGCGGGAGGCAAGTCCGGTAGGGCTGGCGTCGTGCCCCGCCCTGCTCAGTTGATGGAGAAGGCGGCCAGATAGGAATGGTCGGCGTTCTACCCCGTCGCCAATGCGGTGCCGACGCGCCCAACGGACCCCGGCCTGCCGGAGCCTGCGGAGGCCGGCCGGGCTGTGCGGTGCCGCGTGGCGGCACCGCTGGGCGGCGCGCCAGCGCCGCCCCTTGACTTCATATGGCGGGTTTCGGCAACTACTCGCGTAGGTGCCTGTGGCGCAGGAAGAATCGGGGCATGACCTTCGCGCTGACACCGCAGCGACGTTCGGAACTCGCCGCCCTGCTCGAGGACGCAGAGCTGTTGCGAGCTCAGTATCCGCGCATGGCCGAGTACTTGGACACCGCTCCGATGCTCGCCGGCACTGGTGACCCAGAGGCGGATGCTGCGTTCGATCTGCGGTTCGTGCACTACATGGCCGGCGGTGACTCGGACTCCGGCAATCCGTACTGGGACATCGTCGGCCCCTCGGTCGGCAGCGATGGCACTCGCCGAGTAGTCAACGGAGGTGCATCGCGCGGGAGCGCCCGACTGGCGTTCGTGCAGACGATCCTGCAGAGCACCTACGCCTACGCGATCCCGTCTCCGGAAACCCTGCGGTGGATCACAGACTTCACCGCGGGCCGGACCATCCTCGAACTCGGCGCCGGCCGGGGCTATTGGGCACAGCAGCTGGCCAAGGCTGGAGGGGTGGTGCGCGCTTTCGACGTCGAACCTCCACACCGAGCCTCGAACCCGTCGTTTCCCGCCACGGCTGGACAGGCCGACGTATGGCACGAGGTCGAAGACCTGGATGCGTTCGATGCCGCCGTGACCGCCGACTCCGTGCTATTCCTGTGCTGGCCCCCCGGCTGGGAGAACCCCATGTCGTCGACGGCGTTGGAAAAGTTCGGCAACGGAGGTGGCCGGCATCTGGTCTACGTCGGCGAACCTCGGGGCGGCAAGACGGGCGATGATTCGTTCTTCGATTCCCTGGATTCGAGCTGGTCGCTGACTGCGACGGACCCGGAGTTCGTGTCGTGGTGGAATCTGAACGACGCCGCCCAGGTCTGGCAACGACATTCGTAGGACACAAAGAAAGCCGGCCCCACCGGAGTAGACGGGGCCGGCCTCGCGCAACTGCGCCTCAGGACGAAGGTGTGAGCGCCATCGTGAAGACGAACGAGTCGTAGCGGTCTCGCGGGTAGGAGACATCCGAGACCATCAGCAGGCGGTCATTGAGCAAGAACCGCTGATGCACCGTTTTGACCAGTTCGCCCGAGGCCACTTCGAGCCACACCGCGTGGGCCGGGACGGGCGGCCGGTCCGCCAGGGTCTCTTCCAGAGACGTCGCGGTCTTGATGTCGACGCCCGGCAAGTTGTAGGTGTCCGAGATCGAGACGGGACGTCCCTTCTCCGACGCCATCGTGATCGTGTACTCGACCTCGTCCCCGTGGGCGATCCCGAATTCCGCGGCCAGGTGCCCATCGGCCGGGATGCGCTTCACTTCGCGTTCGATCGTCACGTCTTCATCCCCGGTCGCCGACTCGTTTCCGAAGGTAACTTCGGGGTCTTCCATCTGCCGTTCGGGCGACACGCGAACCAGGGTCGGACGCGCAGCGACGAACGTGCCTCGGCGCTCGATCGTATAGACGAGCCCTTGCCGTAACAGCAGGTCGATGACCTTGCGGATCACTATCTCGGAGACGTTGTGCCGCTTGGCCAGTTCGGCGTAGCTGGGTAGCTGAGTCCTCGCCGGTAGGGCGCCGCTGCGGATGTCGCGGGCGATCTCACCGGCAATCACGACGTACGCGGGCTCACTCACGGCTGATCCTCCTGTTACGTGGTCGGCGCTGGCCATACGCAGTTGCGTATACGCAAATCACGGTACTCCACTCAAGTTGAGCGATGAGTCAAGCCGCCTTTCGCGCCTGCGTATACGCAAACCCCTTGTGTGTATACGCAGGCTGTGTATACGCTGTTGTGTATGCACAGATCGTGCAGCACTTCCCGCAACAAGGAGTACTGAGATGGCACTCAAGGACATGTGGATTCCGACCGACTTCCGCGCGGTGTTCCCGAAGGGCGTGTTGCTGCTCGGCGACATCGAGGCTCAGACCGAGTTCAGTGAGGACCGCAACGCGCCGAAGCGTCAGGCGGTCGACTACGACCGTGACGGCAACGGCTCGGGCAAGCGGCTGTGGAAGGCCACGATCATGGACCGGGCTGGCGGCAAGGCGAACCAGGCCGGTTTCGACATCACGTTCGTCGCTGATCAGATCCCGGTTCCTTCGGAGCCGGAGGTCGTGGAGGGCCTGCGTCCGATCGAGCTGGAAGGGCTGATGCTCAAGCCCCGCGTGGTCGGTAACGGTCAGTTCAAGTCGATCGGCTTCTACATCCGCGCAACCGGCATCAAGGGCGACAACTCCGGCGCCAAGACCCACCCGGCCTCGAACAAGGCGGCCTGATCATGTCGTTCATCAACACCATGATCACCGGGCATGACGGGATCGCGGTCGAGTATTCGCCCGGCTTCGAACACGACAACTACATGATTCCCGGCACGGTGCGCATATCGCTGGTCGGGACGGCGCGCACCACCTCCGTGAGCCTGAGCATCGAGGATGCCCGTTCGCTGTTGGCTGCGTTGCCGGGTCTGCTGGCCAAGCACGACGCGGCCGTGGCCTCGGATAAGGCGGCCTGATCATGGGTGCGGCGGGCCAGGCGGCGGCGATGCGTTACGCGCGTTGGTCCGCCGCAGCCATCATCGTCGGCGTGGGGGCGGCAGCGTTCCGGCTGTCGTACTCCACCCTCAAAGACCTCGCCGTCCTGGCGCACATCCCGGCCCGGGATGCGTGGTTGTTCCCGCTGATCGTGGACGGAACGATCCTGCTCGCCACCTTCGGGGTGCTGGTCTGCCCGGGGAAGGAACGCCGCTTCTTCCTCTCGGTGCTGGTGATCGGGTCGGCGGTCTCGGTCGCCGGGAACAGCCTGCACGCGGTGGCCAACGGTCAACCGCTTCCGGCGTGGGCGTCGGCCATCGTGGCGGCGATCGCCCCGATATCGCTGCTCGCCGATACCCACGGGTTGGCGGTGTTGTTCCGGGTCGCCAACCACAAACCAGTCGCCGAACCGGTGCCCGAACCCGTCGCGGCCGTTGTGCCGGTGGAGTCGGTGCCCGAAGTGCCGGCCGATTCGTCCGCGCCGGTGCTGACGCGAGAGCCCGAACCAGAACCCGAACCCGAGCCGGTGCCGGAGTCGGTGCCGGAGCCGGTGACCGAGCCGTTCCCGGTGGCCGCCCCGGTGGCCGAGGTTTCCCCGCCCGCACGGGTGATGCCGGTTCGGCAGTCGCGTCCGGTGCAGGACATGCTTCCGATCGCACTTCCCATTGGGGGATGAAATGTCGACTCTGACAACACTTCTCACCACAGGCAGCGGATTCCTCGCTGTCGGTGGCATGGCCTGGATGCGGTGGGCCGGAGACGACCGACCCCGCCAGGTCACCGCCGAATCCCTCGCCGATGCCGCCCCGCTCGGGCTGCGGACCGCGGTCTACATTCTGGCCGACCCGGCACAGACGAACCTGATGTTCGCCGCGCTGGGTCTCGGCTCGGCCGAGGGAGGGTTCCCCTACGTCGAGCGTTACGACTTCACCGATCACGGCCTGGACGTCGAGCTGATGATGCTGGGCGGCCAGTCGTTCAAGGACTGGTCCAACGACGAAGTACTCGCCCAGTTCGCGACCTACTTCGCGGTTCCGGAGGTCACCGTCTCGTCTCCGGAACCGAGCTGGGTCCGCCTGCATGTGCGCACCGTCGACACCTTGGCTGCCCCGGCTCCGGCCCCGTTCGGTGACCGGCATCGGGTCGACCTCGAGGCGGTGCCGGTCGGTGTCACCGAAGCTCACGATCTGTGGCGGCTGCGCGTGCTCTACGGGCACATCCTGTTGGCCGGGGCGACCGGTTCCGGGAAGGGCTCGGTCGTCTGGTCGATCCTTGGTGGGCTCGGTCCGGCTATCCGGGATGGGCTGGTGGATGTGTGGATGGCCGATCCGAAAGGCGGGGTCGAGTTCGGGCGCGGGGAGGGCCGGTTGTTCGTCCGGTTCGCCACCGATACCGAAACCATCGTGGCCATGCTCAAAGAAGCCGTCGATGTGCTGCGGGAGCGGCTGGCATTCATGCGCGCCAACGGGATTCGCAAGCATGTGCCGACACCGGATGAGCCGCTGGTCGTGATCATCATCGACGAAGCCGCGTCGCTGTCCTCGTATGCCGAGCGAGAGACCCAGCAGGAGTTCCGGCGTCTGACCGGTCTGCTGCTGTCGCAGGGCCGGGCGGCGGGGGTGTCGATGATCGCGGCGTTGCAGGACCCGTCGAAGGAGACAATGCCGAACCGGCAACTGTTCCCCATCCGGATCGGGCTGCGCCTGGACGAACCGACCCAGGTGGCGATGGTTCACGGCCAGGGTGCCCGGGACCGGGGTGCCCGCTGCGACCGCATCGACGAACACACCCCTGGTGTCGGCTTTGTCGGTCAGGACGGCACTACCGACTTCGTGCGGGTGCGTGCCTTCTGGGTCTCCGATACCGCCGCTGATCAGATCGTGGACGCCTACTCCCCGGCGCCCGAGATCACCGGCCCGGCCGAGGACTACTCGGATTTCGATCCCGACGACCTCGGCGACGAGGACCCCGGAACCGGTTCGGCTGCTGCCTGACCGCTCGGACGACATCCAACCTTCTCCCTGAAATCGAGGTTCTGTGATGAGCAACCACTACGACGACTCGAACGTGATCGACCTGGCGGCCCGGCGTCGCTGCCAGCTCGAGGCCCGTGGCCTGGACCCGATCGCGGTCGCGGTCCACGTCCTGGCCGAGACCGGTACGCCGATGGTCTGGCCTGCCGGTGACGGCTACGACGACGGCGACGGCGGGTGGGCCGCATGACCACCCGGAAACCCGTTCCGGCACAGCCTGATCCGGCCGAGCAGACGCCGGAGAAGACAGACCGCCGCCGGAAGCGGGTCGACCTGCACGCCCTGTCCCCGAACCAACTCGACCTGTTCGCCGAGGAAGACACCGAACAATGATCACCACGACAACGACCACCATGACCGGGCGTGACCCGCTCGACGTCATCGGCCTGGCCATCCTGAACATCGGCGGCGGCATCCTCGTCGCGCTCGCTGCGGCCGCCTGGTGGGCGGTGCTGTTCCCGATGGTCTCGATCCCGCTCGTGCTGGCCGTGGCCGCCGGGCTGCTGGTGCATCCGCTGGCCGGGGTCGGCGTGGTCGGTGGCTGGGGCGTGGGGATGGTGCTGTGGCGCGTACAGAGCCCGCAGACCTTCCAGCGCTGGATCACCGCCCGTGCTCGCGCCCGGTTCCTGGCCTTGTTCCGCTACCGCCGCCGCTGGGTCCGCCTGCTCACCGCCTGCCAACTGGTCATCCTCGACGGCGACCGGGTGCGGGTGCCCAAGCTGATGGATGTGTGGATCGGCGACAGTGACGACCTGATCCACGTGCGGATGGTGGCCGGTCACCGGCCCGACGACTACAGCGACCGCGCCGAGCAGCTCGCCCACGCCTTCGGCGCCCGCGAGTGCCGGGTCAAGGTGCTCGGTCCTGGGCTGATCGAACTGAACTTCCACTACCACGATGCCCTCGCCGAACCCGTCGACCTGCCCCAGATCATCGACGGCAGCGACTGGAGGAAGGACGCCGCATGAGCGACAGCAGGGCCGTCCTGGCAGTGAACGGTGATCCGTCGCAGACCCCGAACGCTCGGGTGACTGCGGCGGCTCACCGCGCACTCCCCAACCTGCGCGAGATCGCCGAATCCGCCGCCGAAAAGGAAGGCGTCTGCTCCCGCGTCCTGCCCATGCGCGCCGTCGACCCGGCCACCGGCAAGGTCTCCTACATCGGCGTCCCCTGCAAATCCACCGTCGAAGCGATCTGCCCGCCCTGCGCGAAAGCCGCCCGCTGGCTGCGTATGACCCAATGCCGCGAAGGCTGGTGCCTGGCCGAAGAACCGACCCGGGACAAGCCCGAGGTCACCGACGCCCAACAGGATGTGCTCGATGCCCGGGCGCGGATGTTCACCGAGTACCACGAAGCACGGCGCCTCGGTGATGACGAAGCCGCCGACGCCATCCGTGGTCTCGTCGCCGAACTCGACCAGGAGTTGAAGGACCTCGGTGTCCGTGGCCCGTTCCCGCCGTTGGACCGCAAACCGGCCCGGAAGGCGAAGTCGACCCGACGCCGTGACGATGTCCCGGATCTGCCGCGCCGGAAGGTCGCGAAAACCACGGTCGGCCGCGAGTACGCGGGCAAGTACCGGCCTTCCACGTTCGTCACGCTCACCCTGCCCTCGTATGGGCAGATCAACCAGGTGACCGGCCCGGACGGCAAGCTGGTCACCGACGGTTCCCCGCGTGACCCCGGCTCCTACGACTACACCCAGGCCGCCCGCGACATCGTGCACTTCGCCAAACTCTTCGACCGGTGGGTGCAGAACCTGCGCCGCGCGGTCGGCTGGAATGTGCAATATTTCGCCACCGTCGAACCCCAGAAGCGTGGCGCCCCGCATCTGCATATCGCGATCCGCGGGACGATCCCGAACGCGATCTTCACGGCCGTGACGAACGCGACCTACCGCAACATCTGGTGGCCCAACCACGACCAGGAGCACTACAGCGGCGACCACATGCCGGTGTGGGACTACCAGGCGAACACCTTCGTGGACCCCGACACCCGGACTCCGCTGGCGGCGTGGGACGACATGCTGGCCGCGATGGACACCGTGGACGACCTGGAGCCGTCGCACACGATCCGCTTCGGTGCCCAGTCCAAGCCGATTCAGATCCTCGGCGGCTCGGGTGAGGAGGACCGCAAGGTCAAGTACCTGACCAAGTACCTCACCAAGTCGATCGCCGAACTCCTCGAGCCCGACAGCCCCCGCGTCGCCGCCCACTACGACCGGCTCTATGAGGAACTTCAGCGCACCCCCTGCTCCCCGACCTGCGGGGTCTGGTTGCGCTACGGGATCGTCCCCAAGGGCGCCAAGGACAAGATGATCCCCGGCCGCTGCAAGGGCAAAGCCCACCGCCGCGACACCCTCGGCCTGCCCGGTCAAAGGGTGTTGAACTCGAACCTGTGGACCGGCAAGACCGTCGCCGACCACAAGGCGGAGCGGGCCGAGTTCGTTCGGCAAACCCTCGCTGCGGTCGGCATCGTCCGCCCCGACACCCGCGCGAACCTGCGCATCAGTCTCGTCCGTCCCGGGGACAAGGAAGCTCCGCCGCGTGAGCACTTGATCATCGCGGCGGTGTCCGAACGGCTGCGACAACGCGCCGAGTACACCAATGCCCGCCTGGCCGCTGGTAGTGGCGGGCCACCGGAATCACCGAATCGTTCAGCAGTTCAGTCAGCAGCGTGAGAGAGGGGCGGACAGATGGGGCATGAGGAGTATTTGCGGGCCAAGGATTGCGAAGCGCTGACGGGGATTCCGGAGGCCACCTGGCGGTGGTGGGCGCATGTCGGGAAGGGTCCGGCGAGCTTCAAGCTCGGTCCGCGTCGGCGTGTGTGGCGCAAGTCGGTGGTACTGGCCTGGATCGCCGAACAGGAACAGGCCACCGGCACGAACACGGCCGCGTAGTGGCTACCCGTCGCAACCGCCGCTCAGGCGTCGAAGACCTCTGGACCAAGGACGAGAGGGATGAGACCGGAACATTGCGTCGGGTTCCGTCGAAGCTTCACGGCAAGGGCAAGCGGTGGCGTGCCCGATACGTCGATGACGCGGGCAACGAACACACGAAGCGGTTCGCCCGGAAAACGGATGCGCAAGCGTGGCTTGACGCTCAAGTTGCGACCTTGGTTCAGGGCATTCATGTTGCTCCGCGCGATTCGCAGCAGACCGTAGAGCAGTGGGCAACGGAGTGGTTGAAGGGCTATGCGAACCACCGCTCAACGACTGTTGACCTGGCGACATGGCATGTCAAGAAGATCAACGAGGGGTTGGGCTCGCTGCAACTCTCAGCGGTGCGACCGTCCACGGTGAAGAAATGGATGGTGACGCTCAAGGATGAGGGCTTGGCCGATAGCTACGTCTACAGCCTGCACTCCCGGTTGGCACAGATCTTCGGAGATGCTGTGCACGACGGCTTGTTGCCCCGCAATCCGTGCTCGCGTCGCACGTCGCCGAAGACTGGTCAGCAGAAGGTCTACGTGGCAACGCCGGAGCAGGTGTGGGCGCTGCATGACGCGATGCCCGCTCACCTTCGGGTTGCCGTGCTCCTCGGGGCCTTTGTCGGGCTCCGGGTCTCGGAAGCTGCGGGTCTGCGGGTGACCGATGTGGACTTCGTGAACGGCATCGTGACCCCTCGCCAACAGTGGCCCGAACGACCGTTGAAGACCGATTCGAGTGCCAAGCCGGTACCAGTGCCGCCCGAACTCGTGGCGATGCTGAACGAGTCGGTGAAGGTCTTCCCGGGTGAGCGTCTGGTGTGCGATGAGTTCGGCAAGCCGGTTTCGCCGTGGGTGATCGGGTGGAACCTGCGGGCGGCGAAGGCGAAGGTTCCTGGCCTGCCGGAGGAGTTCAGCTTTCAGGACTTCCGGCACTACTACGCGTCCCTGCTCATTCGGCGCGGTGCCGACATCAAGGCGGTTCAGGCACGACTGCGGCACGGCAGCGCCATCACCACGCTGCGCTACTACGCGCACCTGTGGCCCGATGCCGACGAGACAACCCGCTCGGCTGTCGGGGCTGCAATCAAGGATTGGCCCGGTTCCGCTGCGTACTCACTGCGTACCGGGGCTGATCAGCAGCCTGTCACCGGCGACGACACCGACCCGAACACGCAGGTAGACGGCGTTTAGGTCAATCCGGCGTAGCTGTGCAGGCCGCTGATCACGATGTTGATGATGAAGAGGTTGAACAGCATCGCGACGAAGGCGGCGACGTTGATCCAGGCCGCCTTGGTGTCGCGCCAGCCGGAGGTGGCGCGGGCGTGCAGATAGGCGGCGTAGAGGACCCAGGCGATGAAGGAGCAGGTCTCCTTCGGGTCCCAGCCCCAGAAGCGGCCCCAGGCGGCTTCGGCCCAGATGGCTCCGAGGATGACGCCGGCGCCGAAGATGGGGAAGCCGACGATGGTGGTGCGGTAGGCCAGGCGATCGAGGGTGCGGGCGTCGGGCAGCCGGCGCGCGATGGCGCCGAAGAGATTCGCCGACTCCGCGCCTTCGGGCTGACGCAGGCGGTAGAGGAACAGCAGGCTGGCGACGCCGGAGACCAGGAAGATGCCGCTGCCGACGCTGACGATGGTGACGTGCAGCGGCAGCCAGAACGAGCGCAGCGCGGGCACGACGGGGGCGGCGTCGGCGTAGAGGACGGTGCCCGCGAGGAACATCAGGATCAGCACCGGCACGAGCAGGAAGACCCAGGTGGCGCGGTGGCGCTGTTCGCGCAGCAGCCAGAAGCCGACGAGCACGGTGGCCGCGCAGGCCATGGTGACGAACTCGTACATATTGCCCAGCGGGAACCGGCCGGTGGCGAAGCCGCGCAACACGATCGAGGCCACGTGCAGGGCGAAGGCGACGGTGAGCGCAGCGAACGCCATATTGCCCAGGCGCACCGGCAGCGGCGTCGACGGCGCCTCGACCACCTTGCCGGGACCGATGGGACGTTCGGCGCCACCGCCCGCGGTGACGAGCTCGCGCGCTTCGGTCCTGCGCACCTGCGCGGAGGCGAACTGCCAGATCAGCAGCCCGAGCACCAGCGCGTAGACGACCAGCGCCGACTTGAAGGCGAGATCGCTGTACTGGGCGAGGGTGTCGTCGATCGGCATCGTCAATCTCCCGTGCTGTCGGCTCCGGTGGGAGCCGTGTTCTTGTCCGAATCGAGAGGGGCTGCTCTGCGCTGGGGTGCGTCGTCGGTGTCGAGCAGGCGGGCACGCAGCCGGTCGAACTCGTCGCCCCAGCCCGCCTGGTCGGTCCTGGCCAGACCGCCCATCTCTACTACGGTACGTCGTTGATCCACGGTACCGGGCGCGCCCGCCGCCGGGTACACCCGGATCCAGATCCGGCGCCGCTTGACCAGCAGCGACACCAGCAGCCCCGCCATCATGGTCAGCGCGCTCACCAGCACCCACTGCTGGGCGGGATCGTGCGAGACCTGCAGGTTCACGAACTCCTTCGCGCCGTCGAAGGTGACCACGGTGCCGTTGGACAGCGTGGCCGACTCGCCTGGGCGCAGGTTCACCCTGGCCTCCTTGGTCAGCCGCTCCTGGCGCACCAGTTCCTGGTCGAGCGAGAACAGCGACTGCGGCCGGCCGGTGTCGAGGCCGGTGTCGCCGCGATAGATGTCCACGGCGACGGCCGGATCGTCCATGCGGGGGAAGACCGAGGTCAGCAGGCTGCCGTGCAGCATGGCGGTCGGGGCGAAGAGGCCCTCGATGGCGATCTGGTTCTTGCGGCGCTCCTCATCGGAGGCGTACATGTCGCCGGGCGGGTCGATGCGCAGCACGCCGCCGGACAGGAAGGTGCGGGCGTCGGTGGGCGCCCACTGGATGGTCTCGGTCCTGGTCCGCCCGTCGGGGAAGGTGACGGTGAAGGTCGGGGCGTACCCGTGGCCCTGCAGGTAGACCCGGTCGCCCGCGACGCGCAGCGGGTGGTTGACCCGCAACGTGGTGTCGCGCCAGGTCCCGGTGCTCAGGTCCGCGCCCGCTTGGTAGGCGATGTCGGAGGTGAACATCTCGGCTTGGCCGGTCTCGAGGTAGTCGGCGCGGAAGTTCTTCACCCGCACGCAGATCGGGGTCATGCCGGTGCCGTCGTTCACATTGCCGGCGCGGAAGGAGTCGTAGACCGCGGGCGAGGTGGTGCAGAAACCCGGCCCGTCGTCGGCGATGACGATGACGCTGCCCTCGTAGCCGAACAGCTTGCCCACCGCGATCGAGGCCAGCAGCCCGACCAGCGCCAGATGGAAAACCAGGTTGCCGAACTCGCGCAGGTAGCCCTTCTCCGCGGAGACGGTGATCTCGCCCTCGCGGCCGAGATCGGTGCGGACCTCGGTGCGCCAGCCGCGCAGTCCGATGCGCGCGTGCTCGGCGATTTCTTCCGGCGTGCGCGCGGATTCGCCCGCGTAGTGGTGTGGCAGCCGGGCCAGATTGCGCGGCGCCCGCACCGGCGGGGTGCGCAGGGCGCGGTAGTGATCCACCGTGCGGGGCAGGATGCAGCCGACCAGCGAGATGAACAGCAGCACATAGATGGCGGTGAACCAGAAACTGCCGAACACGTCGAACAGTTCGGCGCGATCCATCCATGGCCCGAGCGTCGGGCGGTCGGCGATGTACTGCTCGACCTTCTGCTCGTTGAGGCTGCGCTGCGGCAGCAGCGCGCCGGGGATGGCGGCCAGCGCGAGCAGGAACAGCAGCACCAGCGCGGTGCGCATGCTGGTCAGTCCGCGCCAGGTGTTGCGCACCAGCGCCCAGGCGCGGCCGAGCGGGGACTGTCGCGGCGGGGTGTTCGGTACGGAAGCGGGTCGCTGGTCGGTCACGGTCATATCGGCAGGGTCACCTCGGAGACGAACGCGTCGCGCACCCAGGCGACGAACAGATCCCACGCGCCGGTCACCAGCGCGATACCGACCGCGACGAGCAGAATGCCACCGACGATCTGGATGGTCCGGGAATTGCGGCGCAACCAGCCGACCCCGCGCAGCGCGCCCGCCGAACCGAAGGCCAGCACGACGAAGGGCAGGCCGAGGCCGAGACAGTAGGCGACGATGAGCGCGACGCCGCGCGCGGCCGTCGCGCCCTCGGTGCCCGCCGCGACCGCCATCACGCCGGACAGCGTCGGGCCGAGGCAGGGCGTCCAGCCCAGCGCGAAGACGCCGCCCAGCAGGGGCGCGCCGATCAGGCTGGTGAGCCTGCGCGGCTCCATCCTGGTATCGCGCTGCAGTGCCGGGATGAGGCCGATGAAGGCCAGGCCCATCACGACGGTGACCACGCCGCCCACCCGTTGCAGCAGCTCCCGGTTCACATTGAGGGTCTGGATGACGCCGAACACCGTCGCCGTCGCCAGCACGAACACCACGGTGAAGCCGGCCACGAACAGTCCCGCGGCCCCGGCCACACGAAGCTTCGCCGAACCGCCGCGCAGTTCGGTCGCGGTGGTCGTGCGGGCCCGGGTGGCCTCGGCCGGGGTGACCGGCGGGGCTTCCGCGCCGACCAGCCCGGCCAGATACGACAGATAGCCCGGCACCAGCGGCACCACGCAGGGGGAGGCGAACGACACCAGTCCGGCCAGCAGGCAGGCGCCGAGCGCGAGCAGCAGCGGGCCGGTGGCCGCGGTCTGCTGGAACGAATCCCCCACCCCGGCGAGCACGACGGTCATGCCGCGGCCTCCCCGGCGATCCGCTCGACGACCGGCTGCAGATCCTCCGCCAGGAGGGTGCGCAGGAAGACCGCCGCCACCCGGTGCTCGCGATCGAGCACGAGGGTGGTGGGAATGACACTGGTCGGGAAGTTGCCGCCGAGCGCGAGCAGGGTGCGCATCGGCGGGTCGTAGATCGAGGGGTAGCCGACCTTGTTCGCGGTGACGAAATCCTGCGCCTTGTCGCGCTGGGGATCGCGCACGTTGATGCCGAGGAAGGCCACACCGGAATCCTTGGTCGCCTCGTAGACGTCTTCGAGCGCGGGCACCTCGGCCCGGCACGGACCGCACCATTGGCCCCACAGATTCAGCACGACGACCTGCCCCTGGAAGTCCGCCACCGAGATCGTCTCGCCGTCGTTCATCAGATCGGGACCGGACAGCTCGCCGATGGTGCCGCGCGACTGCGGCGGGTCGTAGAAGATGTCGGTCCTGCCGCCCGGCGAGACGAATTGGAAGGTGCCGCCCTGGGCCACCGCGTCGGTTCCGGTGGAGCAGCCCGCGAGCGCGGCGACCAGCGCCACGCAGGCCAGCACCGCCGCGACGAGCCGGCCCGGCGCCCGGCGGGGCGCGGGCCGGTCCGAGGGAACCGGCACGGGGCGCGTCATGCGCCGTGCACCGAGGGATCCGACTCGCCCGCGGGCTCGGAGTACACGATGTCGACGAGGGTGTCGCCGCGATAGACCAGCGAGGTCAGCGAAGCCAGCGAGCACTGGCGGTGGCGCGGGTCGTGCCACAGCCGCTGCCCCTGCAGGAACCGGCGCAGCGTCCACACCGGCAGCTGATGCGAGACCAGCACCACCTCGCGGCCCGCCGCCTCGACGCGCGCCTTGTTGACCGCGGCCAGCATCCGGTGCGCGATCTGCAGGTACGGCTCGCCCCACGACGGAGTGAACGGGTCGCGCAGCTTCCACCAGTGCCTGGGCTTGCGCAGCGCGCCGTCACCGACCGAGACGCGCAGGCCCTCGAAGGTGTTGCCCGCCTCGATCAGGTTCTCGTCGGTGCGCACGCTCAGCCCGTGCTGCTCGGCGATCGGCGTCGCGGTCTCCTGTGCCCGCTGCAACGGCGAGGCGATGACCAGGGCGATGTCGTGATCGGCGAGTGCGCGTGCGACCGCGCCCGCCTGGGCACGACCGGCCACCGACAGCGAGAAGCCGGGCAGGCGGCCGTAGAGGATGCCGTTGGGATTGTGCACCTCACCGTGCCGCAGCACGTGCACGATCGTCTCGATCTCCTCGTCGACGAGATCTGGCTCATCTTGCGCCGCAAGGGTTTTCGTGGGAGCGGCGGCGTCTACCGGGGAGCGCGCCTCGTCGGTGACCGAGGCGTCGGACGCCACAGCCTCCGTGGCGCCGGCCTCGCCGGTGGCAGCTTCGGGGGCAGCAGCCTCGGACGTAGCAGGCTCCCCGGGGGCAGCTTCCGAAGCAGCAGATTCGCCGGCGGCGGACTCGGGGGCAGCCTGCGCCGACCCGAGGGCGTCGACCTCGGCGGCCTCGGTCTCGACGGCAACGGTGGCCGCCTCGTCGGCGGCTCGGTCGGCGGGGACGGCGTGGACGGGTTCGTGGCTGTCGGCGCCTGGTGTGTCGTGGTCGGAACTCACGCGCGGATTCCTTCGGGGGTGGCGGCCGCGGCCGCGCGAGCGGCGGCGGGCAGGGCGGCGGCGATACGGTCGAATGCGTCCTCGTCGAGCGCCGCGGAGACGAACCACGCCTCGAACGCGCTCGGCGGCGCGTAGACACCACCGTCGAGCAGCGCGTGGAAGAAAGCGGGAAAACGCCAGGTCTGACTCGCCTTGGCGGTGGCGTAGTCGGTGACCGGACGATCGGCGAAGAACACGCTCACCATATTGCCCGCGAACTGGACCTGATGCTCGACCCCGGCCGCGCTCAGCGCTTCGCCGAGCAGTCCGCCCAGGCGCTGGGCATTGCGGTCGAGCGCGGCGTACACCGCCTCGTCGGCGGCGCGCAGCGTGGCCAGGCCGGCCGCGACGGCCACCGGGTTCCCCGAGAGCGTGCCCGCCTGGTAGACCGGCCCGAGCGGGGCGAGCTGGTTCATGAACTCCGCGCGACCGCCGAACGCGGCGGCGGGCAGGCCGCCGCTCATCACCTTGCCGAAGGTGTAGAGATCGCCCGCCACGCCTTCGAGGCCGTACCAGCCCGAGCGGCTCACCCGGAAGCCGGTCATGACCTCGTCCACGATGAGCAGCGCGCCGTGCTTCGAGGTCAATTCACGCAGGCCCGCGTTGAAACCGGGCAGCGGGGCGACCGCGCCCATATTGCCCGCGGCGGCCTCGGTGATCACACAGGCGATCTCGCCCGGGTCGGCCTCGAAGGCGGCGGCCACGGCGGCGAGGTCGTTGTAGGGCAGCACGATGGTGTCGGCGGCCTGCGCGCCGGTCACGCCGGGTGAGGTGGGCAGACCGAGGGTGGCCACGCCCGAACCGGCGTCGGCCAGCAGCGCGTCCACGTGACCGTGATAGCACCCGGCGAACTTGATGATCTTGGTGCGTCCGGTGCAGCCGCGCGCCAGGCGCACCGCGCTCATGGTGGCCTCGGTGCCGGAGTTCACCAGCCGGACCCGCTCGACGGGCTCGACGCGCTCGACGATGAGCTCGGCCAGTTCGACCTCGCCCTCGGTCGGGGCGCCGAACGACAGTCCGCCGGTCGCGGCTTCGCGCACGGCCTCGACCACCGCCGGATGCGCGTGGCCGAGGATCATCGGACCCCAGGAGCAGACGAGATCGACGTACTCGTTGCCGTCGGCGTCGGTCAGCGTGTAGCCGTCTGCCGAGGCGATGAAGCGGGGCGTCCCGCCGACGCCGGTGAAGGCGCGAACCGGCGAATTGACCCCACCGGGGATCACCGAACTCGCCCGGGCGAACAGGCGGGCGGACGCCGCCGCCGACGCGTCACCGATCGAGGAGGCACTGGTCGCGCGCGGAGAAGAACTCACGGCCTCCAGTGTCGCAGCCCCGTCCGAGGGCGTCGACGACAGGGTGTAGGACACGTGACACGCACCGCAACGACGCGCCGGAAATTGTTTCGGCCGGATTACCCGCGACGGGGACGAGCGATGCGTAATCTCTGTGCGTCGGGCACCCTGCGTCGGGAAGGTTCACATGCGTCCAGCTTCGGTCAGCTCAGCGTCGGTCAGCTCTGCGGCAGGTTTCGTGGCGGTCACCACGGCGGCTCTGGCCGCGCTGGTTCTCTGCGCCGGTCCGGCCGCGGCCGCCGAGCCGGTGCTCGATGTCGAGCAGGGCCGCGCGGGCGCCCATCTCAACCACGACGAGACCGTCTGGCTGGCCGGTGGCCCGATTCCGGCGCTGGTGACGATGGTGATCCCGCCCGGCGTGATCGGCGCGGGCCTGCAGCCGGACACCAAGCTGTGGCGCGACGAGAACGGCAATATCCACGCGTCGCTGCGTCAGGTGATCTCCGAGAGCGCCCGCCACCCCGACGGCACCGTCTCGATCTTCCTCAACGCGCCCGGCACCCGCCACGGACGCGTGCTCGATGTCTATCAGGACTGGAGCGACTGAGCCCGCAGCGCCCGCGCGGCCGCGTCGACGACGGCGAGTCCGGCCAGCGCCACCAGCGCGGCGGACACCACCAGCCACGGCCCGACATAGCGAGCCGAGTCGTAGCCGGGCACGTCGCCCTGCGCCGCGAACGAGGTGTGCACCACTCCGCTGCGCCAGCTCGCCACCGCGGCGACCACGAGCAGCACCGCCACCACGACCTCGACGGCCCCGATCACCCGATCTCGTCGCATGCCGCACGCTCCGTTCCGCTCGGCCGGGCCCACGCGCCCGGTTCAGCCCGCCGCGATCCTCTCATGAGCCTGCGCGCGTGGCCTCACGCTCCGCTCCCCGCTGTCGGGTCGTCGGTGCGCGCGGCCAGGGCTTCGGTCAACGCCGCCCGCAGCGCGCGATGGTCCTTGGCCCAGGCCTGGGCCTGTCCGCCCGCACGGAAGCGCAGCCCGATGCCGGTGCGCCTGCGCGGCACTCCGCTCAATTCACCCAGCGCCCTGGCGGATTTCCATTCGTCTTCGGTCCAGGAGTTCGCGTCGTCCCACGAAACGCCGGCCAGCGATGCCGCGTCCAGCGGACCGACCCCGTGTTCGGGCAGGACTTCGAGAATGTCCGAGAGCGGGACGGTTTCGGCGCCCTGCTGCAGCGCCGAGTTCGTGAGCCGTACGCTGACGTGCGTGCGCGCGGCCAGCACCTGGACGGATGAGAAAGCGGCGATCAGAGCGCCGCAGAAGATCAGGGCGAACCAGTGCGGCGTCGTGCCGGTCGCCATTTCGATCACCAGGATCAGCGCGCAGCCGATGGGCCCGTAGGTCACGGCCCGCCAGCGTGCTCCCGGTTCGTAGAACAGGACGGTCTCGTCGGCGGGACCGGACCGATTCTCGTGGACTTCGCCGACATCCCTGTCGGTCACGCGCAAGCCCCCGCCCGCGCTGCCGTCAGCCGACCAGCCCGGGCAGCAGGAGCAGGGCCACAGTGACCAGTCCGAACAGAACCAGCAGGCCGAGGACGATCATGTCTTTCCGAATGCTGTGCGGCTGTTGGATCACCACGCGCATCGATGCCTCCGATCTCCCGGATGTCCCCGGACATCGCCCGCGCCGAGCGCGTAACGAATGACCGTCGACCACCGGTTCCCATGTCTCCTGTGACAACCCTCACGATACAGGCCGAGCGCATTGCGGCCAATTCGATGGAATGCCAACCCCGGTTCACTTCTTCGTTATGGAGAAGTACCCGTTCGACTCCGGCCGGTAACTTCCGTAGAGCGCGCCGCCGGCGAGCACACCCTGCACGACGGCCACCGCGCCCGCCACGAAAGCCGCCGCACCCCCGGATCCACCCAGCCCGAACAGGGCGAACAACGCTCCGATCACGAGCCAGACGCCACCCACCGTCAGCACCGTGCGGCTCCACGGACGCCCCTTGGTGAACAGGTACACCGCCCCCGCCCCGGCCGCCGCCAGCACCAGTCCGGCCATGACGAGGAACACCGCGTACATGGAGACGTATAACTGCGCCCCGGCCTCCGGCAGCGGCTGCTGCGCGTCTTCGACGAGCAGGCGCTCCACCTCGGCGCGATTGCTCAGGGTGTCGATCGCGCCCGCGATCACCCGCACGACGCCGAGGGCGATCACGGCCCACCACAAGTGGGCGGCCGTGCGCACGCTTTCCGGGGCGGGCTCGGGTTTCGCCGGGTACGCACCCGGCGGCAGCGATCCGGACGGAAGCCCACCGGGGGGCACGAAACCGCGCGGGTAGCCGCCGGGCGGAGTAGGGCTCGGTGGCTGCGTCACGACAGCCGGAGCGCGGCCTCGGTCGCCCAGTAGGTGAGGACGATATCGGCCCCGGCCCGCCGGATGGCGGTGAGCGACTCGAGGATGGCGGCATCGCGATCGATCCAGCCGCGCTCGGCGGCGGCGGTGATCATCGAGTACTCGCCCGAGATCTGGTAGGCAGCCACCGGGACGGTGGCGCGATCGGCGACCTCGCGCAGGATGTCCAGGTAGGCCATCGCCGGTTTCACCATGACGATGTCGGCGCCCTCGGCCAGATCCAGATCGAGTTCGCGCAGCGACTCCCTACGATTGGCCGGATCCTGCTGGTAGGTGCGGCGATCGCCCTCCAGCGAGGACGAGACGGCCTCGCGGAACGGGCCGTAGAAGGCGGAGGCGTACTTGGCGGCATAGGCCAGGACACCGGTGTCGGTGCGGCCCACCGCGTCCAGCCCGCGCCGGATGGCGCCGACCTGGCCGTCCATCATGCCGCTGGTGCCGAGCAGGTCCGCGCCGGCTTCGGCCTGGGCGATGGCCATGTCCACGTAGCGGTGCAGGGTGGCGTCGTTGTCCACCTGACCGTCGGGAGCGAGCACGCCGCAGTGCCCGTGATCGGTGAACTCGTCGAGGCAGGTGTCGGCCATCACGACGGTGGAATCGCCGACCTCCTCGGCCAGCGCGCGCAGGCCGCGATTGAGGATGCCGTCGGGGTCGCTGGCCTGACTGCCCGCGGCGTCCTTGTCCTCGGGCAGCGGCACGCCGAAGAGCATCAGGCCGCCGACGCCCGCGGCGACCGCCTCGACGGCGGCCTTGCGCAGCGAATCCATCGAATGTTGTTGCACGCCCGGCATGGAGCCGATCTCGCGCGGTTCGTCGAGCCCGTCGGCCACGAACATCGGCAGCACCAAATGCCGTGGCTCCAGGCTGGTCTCGGCCACGAGACGACGCAACGCGGGAGTGCGGCGCAACCGTCGGGGGCGGTCCGTTCCGGTCATGAACCGCACGATACGCCTGCGCGGCGGGCCCGGCTCGGGCGGCCGTTTCCGCGCACCCCGGCGAATGGCGAAAACCCTTGCGGCCAGCCGTTTTCTGTCGGAGGCCACGGGTACAATCGAAGATGTGTTCGAGGGAATCCGCACCGGGTTCCCGATCGCGAGGGGAGGATGCCGGTGGCCACCACCGCAACCGCACGGCCGCAGGGGCGCAGCACCCGGACCATCACGCCGTACCAGCCGCTGGAGAAGCAACCGCTGCCCGCGGGCAGGCCCCGTTCCTGGTACATCACCCACAACCGCAGGCTCAAGGCCATGCGCCTGTCCATCGCCCTGCTCGACTCGGGCATCCACTACCCCGCCCAGGCCAGCAACGAGAAGATCCGGCGTACCGCCGAGGCCGTCGGCATCCGGCCGCCCTCGGATCGCACCTGCCGGCTGGTGCGCACACTGCTGCGCTACAGCCGCTGAAACGCGGTGTGGCGGGCGCACACGCGCCCGCCACAATGCCCCACCCGCGTCAGCCGATGGGATGGCTGACGAAGCAATTCGGCCCCGCGCTCTCCATGCTCGAGCGCGGGGGATCGACCACGCAGGCCGGCAGCTGAAGCAGTACCCGGAGCCGGTACCCCGGCTGAGGAGACCTACCGGCTGCGGCGGCTCTTCTTGCGCGGCGGGGGCAGCAAACCCTCGGCGCGCAGGCGAGCGGCGTGCTCGGCGAGTGCCTCCACCAGCGGACCCACCTGCGCGACCTCGGGCTGCACGTCCACGCGCAGACCGAACTCCACGGCGGTCTCGGCGGTCTTCGGGCCGATGCACGCGACGATGGTGCGCGCGTGCGGCTTGCCCGCGATGCCGACCAGGTTGCGGACCGTGGAGGACGAGGTGAACAGGACCGCGTCGAAACCGCCGGTCTTGATCATCTCGCGGGTCTCCGCGGGCGGCGGCGAAGCGCGCACCGTGCGGTAGGCGGTCACGTCGTCGATCTCCCAGCCGCGGTCGCGCAGGCCTTCGGCCAGGGTCTCGGTGGCGATGTCGGCGCGCGGCAGCAGCACACGGTTGACCGGATCGAAGACGTCGTCATAGGGCGGGAAGTCGGCCAGCAAACCCTCCGAGGACTGCTCGCCCGAGGGCACCAGCTCGGGGTTGATGCCGAAGGAGCGCACCTTCTCGGCGGTCGCCTCGCCCACGCAGGCGATCTTCACGCCGGAGAACGCGCGGGCGTCCAGACCGAACTCGGCGAACTTCTCCCACACCGCGCGCACCGCGTTGGTTGAGGTGAAGACCACCCACTGGTAGCGGCCGTCGACCAGGCCCTTGACCGCGCGCTCCATCTGCGCGGGGCTGCGCGGCGGCTCGACGGCGATGGTCGGCACCTCCATCGGGATGGCGCCGTGGGTGACCAGCCGCTCGCTCATCTCGGCGGCCTGATCCTTGGTGCGCGGCACCAGTACGGTCCAGCCGTAGAGCGCGCGAGACTCCCACCACGACATCTTCGACCGGCTGGAGACCGCCTTGCCGATGGTCACCACCAGCGGGCCGACCAGCTCGGAGGCGGCGCTGTTGAGGGTGGCCAGGGTCGCCTCGATGGTGCGCTGCTGACGGGTGGTGCCGCGCACGGTCACCGCGACCGGGGTCTGCGAGGCCATGCCGTGCTCCACCAAGGCGCTGGCGGTCTCGGCCAGGTGCCCGGAGGTGGCGTGCAGCACCAGCGGGCCGGGCGCCGCGGCCAGCGCCGCCCAGTCGACCTCGCCGCGGACGTCGGCCTCGGTGTGGCCGGAGCCGAGCGCGATGCCCGCGTAGCTGGGCACCGCCGAGCCGTTGGGCAGGCCGGGCAGCACCTCGAAGACCATATGCGAGCGGGTGACCGTGGTGACCTCGGTGATCACCGAGTCGGTGGTCAGCGGGTCGCCCGCGACGACGCGCACCACATCGTGACCGTTGCGGGCCTCGGCGATCAGGGTCTTGGCGACTTCGGCGGGCTCGCCGAGGGCGGGACGCACGTCCACCGGACGCGTGCCGTCCTCGTTCTCCTCGACCCGGCTGCCGATCAGCGCGAGGACGCCCTTGTCGACATCGGGGTCGGTGAAGGCCAGCGTCGCCCTGCCGAGCACCTCGCGCGCACGCACGGTGAGCAGCGCCGGGTCGCCGGGACCCGACCCGACGAACAGAATCCGACCGGGGTGCTTCTTGGTGGCTCGGCTCATTGAGGGTTCTCCATCGGACTGGGATTGCTGAAGTCTGTGTCTGGCCGGCTCACGTCGGCGAGCAGGTCGCGCGCGCCGAGTTCCAGCAGTTCGCGAGCCAGCGCGCGGCCGAGTTCGGCCGCCCGGGTCGGGTCGCCGACCACCGAGGCGCGCAGCACCTCCGAGCCGTCGATCGCGGCAGCGCAACCGCGTAGCGACAGCTCCTCGACGATCCTGCCGTCGTCGTCGAGTGATTCGACGACCTCGGCCAGCGCCCCGACCGGCGCGGTGCATCCGGCTTCCAATTCGGCCAGCAGCGCGCGTTCGGCCACCACCGAGGCTCTGGTCGCCGCGTCGTCGAGCACCGACAGCGCCTCCACCAGCGCGCTGTCCCCACTGCGACATTCGACGGCCAGCGCGCCCTGCGCCGGGGCGGGGAGCATCTGCACGGGTTCCAGCGCCTCGGTCACCGACTCGGTGCGGCCGATGCGGGACAGCCCGGCGCGGGCGACCACGACGGCGTCGAGCTCACCGGAACTCACCCTGCCCAGCCGGGTGTCGAGGTTGCCGCGCAACGGCAGGATCTCCAGGCCGAGGCCGAGCGCGCGCAACTGCGCGATGCGGCGCGGCGCGGAGGTGCCGACCGTGGAGCCCGCGGGTAGCTCGCCCAGCACCAGGCCGTCGCGCGCCACCAAGGCGTCGCGCGGGTCCTCTCTGGGCGGGATCGCGGCGATCGTGAAGCGGTCGTCGGGGGCGGTCGGCAGGTCCTTGTAGGAGTGCACCGCCACGTCGATGGTGCCCGCGAGGAGTTCGTCGCGCAGGGCCGAGGTGAACACTCCGACGCCGATCTTGGCCACCGGGTCGGAGGACAGATCGCCCGGTGTCTTGATCGCCACCAGCTCGGCCGGATGGCCCGCGGCGATCAGCGCGTCACGCACGGTGCCCGCCTGAGTCATCGCCAGCAGGCTGCCGCGGGTGCCGATGCGTAACGGGGTGCCCGTTCCCACCGCGGTCACGTTGCCCTCTTCCTGCGCGACGGTCATGCCGGGGTCTCCTCCTCACCGAGGTACTGCTCGAGGCCCAGGGTGTGCCCGGGCGTGAAGTCGTCGGCCAGGCCGGCGTTGGGGTCCTTGCCGATCGTGCTGATCTCCATCGGCGCGGCCACCGCTTGAGCCGCGCCCGGCTTGAGTTCGAACAGCTCGCGCAGCGCTTCGGCGTAGCTGTCGCCGCCCGGGGTCGAGGCCAGCTGCTTGACCCGCACCGTCGGCGTGTGCAGCAGTTTGTCCACCACCCGGCGCACCGTGCGCGCGACCTCGTCGCGTTCGGGTTCGGCCAGGGCGGGCAGCCGCGAATCCAGGCGCAGCAGTTCGGCCTCGACCACCTCGGCGGCGCGCTGGCGCAGGGCCGCGACGGTGGGGGTCACCTCGGCCATCCGCTGACCGGCCAGGTACTTGGCGAGTTCCTCGGCGACGATCGAGCGGGCGGCGGCGGTGTCGTCGGCCGCGGCGCCCGCGGCCGGATCGCGCTGCAGCGACTCGATGTCGATGACCGCGACGCCGGGCAGTCCGGCCACCGCGGGCTCCACATCGCGCGGCAGACCGAGATCGCAGAACACCAGCGGACGTTCACCGACCGGGAATTCGGCGCGGTCGCGGTCGGCGAGCGCGCGGTGGGTGTCGGCCAGGGTGATCACCGCGCCGACCGCGCCGGTACAGGAGAGCACCACGTCGGCGCCGGACATCGCCTCGGGCAGCCGGGACAGTTCCAGCGCCGCGGATTCCACCCCGTGCGAGGCGGCGGTCTCGGCCAGCCGGTGCGCCCGGTCGATGGTGCGGTTGACCACGATGATGCGGCCGATGCCGCCGCGGGCCAGGTGCGCGACCGACAGCCCGCCCATCGCGCCCGCGCCGACCACCACGGCGGTCTTGCCCGCCAGATCGCCGAGCACCTGCCGGGAGCGGTCGAGCGCGACCGAGACCACCGACGCGCCCGCGCGGTCGATGCCGGTCTCGGCGTGCACGCGCTTGCCGACCCGCAGCGAGTGCTGGGCCAGCTCGTGCAGGGTGCGCCCGACGGCCTGCCGGTCGTCGGCGGTGGCGTAGGCGCCGCGGATCTGGCTGAGCACCTGCTGCTCGCCGACCACCATCGAGTCCAGGCCGCTGGCGACGGCGAACAGGTGCTCGGCGGCGGCCTCGCTGTAGCGCACGTAGGCGTGCTTGGTCAGTTCCGTCATGGGCAGGCCGGAATGGTCCGCGAGCAGTTCGCCGACCTCGGCCAGGCCGCCGTGGAAGGCGTCGACCACGGCATAGACCTCGACGCGATTGCAGGTCGAGACGATCATCGCCTCGGAGATGTGGCTGGAGGCCAGCATGGTGTCGATCAGCTTGGGCCGATCGGCGTCGGTGATCGCCACCTTCTCGAGTACCGACACGGGGGCGCTCCGATGCGAGACCCCGACGAGAAGAACGCTCATGGTGTGACCACCGATCCCTTGCTGGTTGGCTCCATTGCCTGATGCGAGGTTGTCCGAGGGCCCGCCGAGCGCTTGATCGCGGCGGGAACGGCGGCCGCCGCCGAGCGGCTGCCGGAAGGGGCGCGGCGCGCGGCGCGACCGGAGGCGGCGGCCTCGGGAAGCGCGGCCAGCGCGTCGTTGTCGTTCTCGGCGTTGCGCGCCCGCTCGAACGACAGCAGCTGCATCTCGACGGCCAGATCCACCCGGCGCACCTCGACCGAGGCGGGGGCTTCCAGCCCGAGCGCGGCGAAGCTCAGGATCGACTGCAGCCCGGCGGCGACCAGCTGGTCGCACACTTCCTGGGCCGCGTCCTCGGGGACGGCCAGCACCGCGATGGTCGGGCGCAGTTCGGTCACGGCCTCGGCCAGATCCGCCACGTCGCGGACCGTGAACCCGGCCACCGGCAGGCCGATCACCTCGGGATCGTTGTCGAAGATGCCGACCACGGTGAACCCGCGCCTGCGGAAGCCGCCGTAGCCGACCAGGGCGCGGCCCAGGTTGCCCGCACCGACGAGCACCACCCGATGTCCTTCGGAGAGCCCGAGCACGTCCTCGATCCTGGCCCGCAGCTTGGCGACGTCGTAGCCGACACCGCGGACACCGTTGGGACCGAGGAACGACAGATCCTTGCGCAGCTTGGCCGAATTGACACCCGCCGCGACAGCCAGTTCCTCACTCGATACGATGGGCACACCATCATCGGCGAGCATCGCCAGCACCCGCAGATATGCGGCCAGACGGGCGACGGTGGCCTGCGGAATGTCCTTCTGCACGGCGCGCAGAGCCCCGCCGGAGACGCCACCGGGCGTCTCATGCTGGTCTGTCACGTCGTCGGCTCCTGCCCTGCCGAGCCTGCGCACAGGCCCGGTACGTCACTCGACCTCCGGTCCGGGCGAACGCCTCGGTACCCCGGTCGATTTTTGTCGGATTTCGCAGCGGCTCCGCAGCCTCGGCATGCGGGTCGCGTGCCACCACCGTAACCGCTTGTGAAGCCATGCACAAAGTCGGTGAAATTGGCCTCATTTTCCGGCGCGACCAGCACGGCGGCGAAATAGGGCTACGATCGCCGCTCGTCAGCGGGCCAGATCGGCGCGCAGCCTCGGCTCGTCGACATCGAAATAACTGTGCTCACGCCCGTCGAGCAGCACGACGGGCAGCCGATCGCCGTACTCGGCGCGCAGTGCCGGGTCGCTCGCCGCGGCTTCGTCGACGTCCACGGTGGCCGGTTCGATATCGAATTCGGCGCAGATCTCCCGCAGTTGCGCAAGTGCGGTGACACACATATGACAGCCTGCCCGAGTCAGCAATGTCACAGTGTGAGCCGAACTGGTTCCGTCTCGCCGCGCGCCGTTTTCCATGGAATCTGTCATGGCGGCTATTAAATCGTGGGCGGCGAGTGTTCGACACTAGTGTGGACAGGGTTCGCGCGAACGGGCGGAGGTTGTGGTGCCGGAACGATCGAAGGTGGGCAGGACGGGTTTCGTCGCGGGCCGGTTCGGTGAACTGCCGGTGCGATGGAGCCTGGGGCCGCTCGGTCAGAACCTGCAGGAGCAGCTCGCCCGCATCTCACGCAGCCCGTTCGGGCCCAGCGAGGAGGAGCTGCGGGCCAATGTCGCCGGCGAGGCCAGTGCGGACGCGGCGCTGTCGCTGCACGAGTCCGAGCTCGCCGAGGGCGGCCACCGCCCCGAGGTCCCCCGCGATCTGACCGCCGCCGCGTTCTTCGACGTGGACAACACGATGGTGCAGGGCGCCTCCATCGTGCATTTCGCCCGCGGCCTGGCCGCGCGCAAGTACTTCAAGACCTCCGACCTGGTCGGCGTCGCCTGGAAGCAGGTGAAGTTCCGGGTCACCGGCAAGGAGAACAGCACCGACATGGCCTCGGGCAAGGAGAAGGCCCTGGCGTTCATCGCCGGGCGTTCCACCGCCGAGCTGGCCGCCCTGGGCGAGGAGATCTACGACGAGATCATCGCCGACAAGATCTGGCCGGGCACGCGGGCCCTGGCGCAGATGCACCTCGACGCCGGTCAGCAGGTCTGGCTGGTGACCGCGACGCCGGTCGAACTGGCGCAGGTGATCGCCAAGCGCCTCGGGCTGACCGGCGCGCTGGGCACGGTCGCCGAGAGCGTGGACGGCAAGTTCACCGGACGCCTGGTCGGCGACATCCTGCACGGCCTGGGCAAGGCGCACGCGGTGCGCGCGCTGGCCATCCGGGAGGGCTTGAATCTGAAGCGCTGCGCGGCCTACTCCGACAGTCACAACGACGTGCCGATGCTTTCGCTGGTGGGTACCGCGGTGGCCATCAATCCCGATGCCGACCTGCGCGAGGTCGCCAAGAACCGGGGCTGGGAGATCCGCGATTTCCGGACCGGGCGCAAGGCCGCGAAGATCGGCGTGCCGACCGCGCTGGCGCTGGGCGCCGCCGGCGGTGCGGTGGCCGCGGCCATCACCCGCCGCCGCGAGCACATCTGACCGGCGCACCTCGTGTCCGGCCCGCCCTGGCTCGGGCGGAGCTACCCGGTGAACGGGTTGCGCCGCTTGGTCAGCAGCTTGTAGAGGGTGTGCTGGATGGTCTCGCGGACCTGGTCGGTGACCTCGAACATGGTCATCGGATCTTCGGCATCGGAGGGGTCGTAGCCGGTGGTCGGGATCGGCTCGCCGAACTCGATGTACCACTTCGACGGCAGCGGCACCGCGCCCAGCGGGCCCAGGTGCGGGAAGGTCGGGGTCACCGGGAAGTACGGCAGCCCGAGCAGGCGCGCGAGCGGCTTGAGATCGGCCAGCTTCGGATAGATCTCCTCCGAGCCGACGATCGAGCACGGGATGATCGGCACCCCGGTGCGCACCGCGGCGGCCACGAAACCGCCGCGCCCGAAGCGCTGCAGCTTGTACCGGTCGGCGTAGCTCTTGCCCACGCCCTTGAAGCCCTCGGGGAACACCCCGGTGAGCTCACCGGAGCGCAGCAGCCGTTCGGCGTCCTCCCGGCAGGCCAGGGTGTGGCCCGCCTTGCGCGCCAGCACGCCGAGCACCGGCATCTCGAAGATCAGGTCGGCGGCCAGCAGCCGCAGCGCGCGATGGGCGGGGTGATTGTCGTGCACGGCCAGCTGCAGCATCAGCCCGTCGACCGGGACGGTGCCCGCGTGGTTGGCGACGATGAGCGCCCCGCCGGTGGCCGGGATGTTGCCGATGCCCTCGACCTGCACCCGGAACCAGTGGTCCGCCAGCGGGCGCAGGGTGGGCAGGATGACGTTTTCGAGCAGGTGGGCGTCGAAACCGAATTCGTCGACCGGGTAGTCGCCTGCCACCCGGCGCCGGGCGAATTCGGCGGCGCCGGTGATCCGCTTGGCGAGACCGTCGCGCAGCAGTTGCCCAACCGACTGCGGCTGCGGCGGTTCGCCCGCGGGCAGCCGGTCGGTCAGCGAGGTGACCCCGCCGGTGGAGGTTCCGGCGGGCGCCTCCGGCCAGCGCCGGGCGAGTGGACGCGACCTGGCCTCGTTGGTCGCTTCGCGCAAGTGGATGATCTTCGCGACGTCGTTCATATATGTGCTCCCGTACCGGCCCCGACGAGGCCGAGCAGTTTCTTTTCTGCGGCATCGATCCAGCGGGGATCGATGACGGGTCGCAACGCTGCGCCCCCGATGAAGTCGTCGAACGCCTGCACCGTTGTCCACCGCGGCTCGAACCGGAGTTCGGCGCGCATGCGGGTCGTGTCCAGACCACACCCGAAATGGAAATAGTCGAGCTGTTCGGCGCTGAAGTCACGCATGACGTTCTCCATCAGCGCCCGCCCCGCGGTACGGAACAGTGCGAACGGCAACGGCAACTCCAGTCTGCCAGTTCGCCGCACGGCTTGCGAGAGGGTCAGCGCGCCGTCACCGGCCACATTGAA
>NZ_BAGA01000131.1 GCF_000308595.1 Nocardia higoensis NBRC 100133
CGGTGCCCGCCGCGGCCAGCGCGGCGACCGTGCGCAATTCGAACACCTGGCGCGGGGTGAACCGGATGTCCTTGGCCCGTGCCCGCGCGACCACCTGGATGGCGGCGATGCTGTCGCCGCCGATGGCGAAGAAATCGTCGTCGGCGCCGACCTGCGCACGGCCGATCACCTCGGCGACCACCTCGGCGAGCGCCTGCTCGGCGGCGGTGGCCGGGGCGCGATGCGTGGTGGCGGCGGGGCGCGGGGCGGGCAGCGCGGACCGGTCCACCTTGCCGACCGAGGTCAGCGGCATCTCCGGCAGCACGAGCACCGCGGCGGGCACCATGTATTCGGGCAGCCGGGCGCGCAGCCCGGCCAGCAGGGTCGCCTCGTCCAGCGGCACGCGCTCGGCGGCGCGAACTTCCGCGGCGACCACATAGGACACCAGCATCGGCGCGCGCCCCGGCTGCTCGCGGCCGACGGTGACCGCCTGCGCGACGCCGGGCTGGGCGAGCAGCGCGGCGTCGATCTCGCCGAGTTCGATGCGGAAGCCGCGGATCTTGACCTGGAAGTCGGTGCGCCCCAGGTATTCCAGGGCGCCGGCTCCGGTGCGCACGACCAGGTCGCCGGTGCGGTACATCCTGGCGCCCGCCGCGCCGCCCGCTTCCTGGGCGAACGGATCGGCGAGGAACCGCTCGGCGGTCAGCGCGGGCTTGCGGTGGTAACCGCGGGCCAGCTGCGCGCCGGCCAGGTAGAGCTCACCCGGCACGCCGTCGGGGACCGGGGACAGCGCGTTGTCGAGCACGTAGACGCGGCTGTTCCATTCCGGTGCGCCGATCGGCACCGAGGCCGAATCGGCTTCGGTCACCGCGTGATCGGTGATCGACACGGCGGCCTCGGTGGGGCCGTAGAGATTGTGCAGCGACACCCCGCCCGCGCGCACCCGCGCGGCCAGCGCGGCGGGCAGTTCCTCACCGATGGCCAGCACCAGGCGCACCGAATCCGGCAGGCTGCCGCCGCCTTCGGTGACCAGCGCGTCGAGCATCGAGGGCACCGTGTGCAGGGTGTTGACCCCGGTCTCGCGGATGAGGGTGTTGAGGTAGGCCGGGTCACGGTGACCGTCGGCGTCGGCGATCACCAGGCGTCCGCCCGCGACCGCCGCCGACCAGAACTCCCAGACCGACAGGTCGAAGGTGGCCGCGGTCTTCAGCAGCACGATGGTGTCGCGGTCCAGGCCGAATTCGGCGGTCTTCCAGAGCAATTGGTTGACGATCGCGCCGTGCGAGATCGTCACGCCCTTCGGGGTGCCGGTCGAGCCGGAGGTGAAGATGATGTAGGCCGGATGGTCGGCGTGCAGCTTGCCGTTGCGCTCCGAGGGCGCGATGGCCGCCGGGGAGAGCGTCGAGAGGTCGAGCGCGTCCACCACCACGGTGAGCGCGGCGGTGCTGTCGAAGGCGTCGCGGGTCGTGGTCAGCACGCAGATCGGCGCGGCGGTGGTGAGGATCTGCTCGATGCGCTCGATCGGCTGATCGGGATCGATGGGCACATAGGCGGCGCCGGACTTGGCGACCGCGAACATGGCCACCACCAGGTCGACGCTGCGGCGCATGGCCAGCACCACCCGGTCCTCCGGGCGCACCCCGCGCCGGATGAGGTGGCGGGCCAGCCGGTTGACCCGCTGGTCGAGCTCGCCGTAGGTGATCCACACGGCGCGCTGGCCTTCGCCCGCCACCAGCGCCAGCGCCTCGGGGCTGCGCATGACGGTGTCGTCGAGCAGCGAGGACAGGTTCGCGCGCGGGTCGATCCAGTGTTCGGTCTCGTTGGCGGTGCGCAGAATCCGCTCGCGCTCGGCGGCCGAGAGCAGGTCGATGCCCGCGACGCTCACCATCGGATCGGCCAGCACGGTGTCGAGCACACGCCCGAACCGCTCGGCGACGGCCTGCACGGTGGACTCGTCGAACAGGTCGGTGGCGTAGCTGAAGTCGGCCAGCAGCTCGGCGGGCGTGCCGTCGGCCTCGTACCGGTCGGTGACGGTGAGCTGCAGGTCGGTCTTGGCCAGATGGGTCTCGAACTCCAGCGGCGCAACCCGCAGGCCGGGCAGCTCGAAGGTGGTCTCGCGCAGGTTCTGGAACGAAAGGCCCACCTGGAACAGCGGATTGCGCGCGGTCGAGCGCGCCGGGTTCAGCACCTCGACCAGGCGCTCGAACGGCACGTCGGCATTGTCGAAGGCGGTCAGGTCGCCCTCGCGCACCTGCGCCAGCAGTTCGGTGAAGCTCTCGCCGGGACGCACGCTCGTGCGGAACACGACGGTGTTGACGAACATGCCGATCAGGTCGTCGAGTTCGCGTTCGCCGCGACCGGCCAGCGGGGTGCCCACGGCGATGTCGCCGGAGCCGGACAGCTTGGCCAGCAGCACCGCGAACGCGGCGTGCACGACCATGAACAGCGAGGCGCGGTTGGCCCTGGCCAGCTCCTGCAGGGCGGCGTGCCGGTCCGCGGAGACGACCAGCCGCACGGAGGCGCCCTGGAAGGACTGGGCGGGCGGACGCGGGTGGTCGGCGGGCAGGTCGAGTTGGTCGGACAGCCCGGCCAGACGCCCGCGCCAGTAGGCGATCTGCCGGGCGGCCACCGAGTCCGGGTCGTTCTCGTCGCCGAGCACCGCGCGGTGCCACAGCGCGTAGTCGGCGTACTGCACCGGCAGCGGGGTCCAGCGCGGTGTGCTGCCGTGCAGCCGGGCGGTGTAGGCCACCATGATGTCGCGGGCCAGCGGGGCCATCGAGGCGCCGTCGGCGGAGACGTGGTGCACCACGAAGGTCAGCACGTGCTCGGCGGGCGCCACGCGCAACAGCGCGACGTGGAACGGGATCTCGCGGGTCACGTCGAAGGTGCGCCCGGCCAGGTCGGTCACCGTGGCGAGCAGCCGGTCCTCGGGCACGTCGACCGGCACCAGCGCGACCGGCTCGGTGGGCACCGGATGGATCAGCTGGTACGGGCGTTCGTCGCCGCCGGGGTAGACGGTGCGCAGCACCTCGTGGCGCGCGAGCACGTCGGTGATGGCGCGGCCGAGCGCGGCCACGTCGAGTTCACCGGACAGGCGCACGGCCATCGGGATGTTGTCGACGGCGGAGGCGGCGGTGTCGTACTGGTTGAGGAACCAGTAGCGCCGCTGCGCCGGGGACAGCGGAATCCGGTCCGGGCGCTGCCCCGCGACGAGGGCGGGCCGGGTGATGGCAGGCGCGGTGGAGCCGAGCCGTTCGCCGAGGCGG